>JBDHUC010000008.1:0-68943 GCA_039808985.1 Alphaproteobacteria bacterium
GCCCATTATAAAAAGCCTGAAATTCTCCTTTGCAGTTTTTAAATAAAACCATTACATATAGTCATTTCAAATAATAATTGGATAGTGACAGGTTTAGCATATGAAAATTGCTGTGCTTCGTGAACAGGCAGAAGGTGAAAAACGGGTTGCGGCAACGCCCGATTCGGTAAAAAAATACATAGCGCTTGACGCTGCCTTAAGCATACAAAGCAATTCCGGCTCCGGAATATCTTTAACCGATGCCGATTATACTGCAGCCGGAGCAGAAATATCCGATGGCTTCAGCGATGCCGATATAGTTTTATGCGTGCGCGCCCCCAGCCCTAAAATAATTTCCGGCATAAAACCTGGCGCGATACTTGTTGGCATGCTTGATCCCTATAGTGGACGCGATGCCCTGGAATTATATAACCAGCAGAAAATCTCAGCTTTTTCGCTGGAACTTTTACCCCGTATTTCCCGCGCCCAATCAATGGATGTACTTTCATCGCAAAGCAATCTGGCTGGCTACCGCGCTGTGATAGATGCCGTTGCAACACTGGGCAAGGCAGTCCCCATGATGATGACTGCGGCAGGAACAGTGGCCCCGGCCAAGGTGCTGGTTCTGGGGGCCGGTGTTGCCGGTCTTCAGGCAATAGCAACGGCCAAGCGCCTGGGTGCTGTGGTTTCGGCCTTTGACGTGCGCCCGGTTGCCAAGGAACAGGTTGAAAGTTTAGGCGCAAAATTTATTGAGGTGGCAGCGCAGGAATCCGCCGAAACCAGCGGCGGCTACGCCAGGGAAATGAGCGAAGATTACAAGCGCAAACAAAGCGAGCTTATAGCCGAAACCATAGTTAAGCAGGATATAGTAATTTCCACGGCGCTGATCCCTGGGCGCCCTGCCCCGGTCCTTATCACTCCGGAAATGGTTGCCAGAATGAAACATGGCTCAGTCATAGTTGATCTGGCGGCAGCAAGCGGCGGCAACTGCCCGCTTACGGAGATGGACAAAACTGTTATCAAAAACGGCGTTATGCTTATCGGCTACAGCAACATGCCTTCACGCGTTGCAATAGATGCCAGCCAGCTCTATGCGCGCAATATTTATAATTTTGTTTCGACTTTGCTTATGGAAAAAAACACACTGAATGTAAAATGGGATGACGAGCTTGTTAAAGGTACCCTTCTTACCCATGAAGGCGCAACAGTGAACCCTGTATTTACAAAATAGCGAGGATATATGTTTGATAGTGAAATGGTAAACCAGAAGGCCCAGAACCTGGCGCAACAGGCAGCAGAACTTGCCGAAGATATAAATGCGCTCAACCTTAAGCTTCAGCATCAGGACAGTATTGACCCTTTCATTTTCGGCCTTACCGTTTTTGTGCTTGCATGTTTTGTTGGGTATTATGTTGTATGGAAAGTTACTCCGGCGCTGCATACTCCGCTTATGGCTGTTACCAATGCGATTTCCGGGATCATAATAGTTGGCGCCATTATAGCGCTTGGCCCTGAAGGTTATGGATTTTCACATCTTGCGGGATTCATCGCGGTTGTGATTGCATCGGTTAATATTTTCGGTGGATTTGTCGTAACCCAGCGCATGCTTGCAATGTTCCAGAAAAAACAGGTTCCCGCGCAAGATAAAAAGGCGTAGGCAAGGCTAGAGCGTTTTCGCTTTAATTATGCCATTATTCCATTATCTCATCCGGGTAAACGCCCCAGATAACGGCTTTTTCAATCCATCCTTTGCGCCCACTTACCTGTATGCGGCACCATTGCTTATTACATTCAACCAGCCGCGCAACAACGGATGGCTCGACTTTTAGCAGCGGCTTTGCATCTTTTTCATGGTCGATGCGCACTATCCTTGCTGTTTTTCCCTTGATGATTATATTGCGCTTGCCTGCCAGCATGGTTTTATGAACCCAGCCGGTTGTTCCTTCAACATCTCGGATCTTGCGCCACATATCAAATTCTTCAATAACTTCAACCGGCATTTCTGCACGCCTGTACACCCAGGATATAGGATAACGCGTTCCGGGGCCGGTGCGTACATTCACCTCATCAGATTTAAGGGAAACAAAGCGGGGAACCGGCAAACCACTATTGCTGACCCCAGCCGCATATAACCGCATGGGAAATAATGATAAAATGCTGATAATCGCAAAAATTATGGGTTTAGTGCTCATAAAAACTGTCATATCAATATCACACTTTTTTGAAAAGATGGTAGTTTATTGTAGTTTAATTAATAACTATTTGCGCTTTTTTAACTTTCGTGATACAGGCGAAGATTGTCACTATAACAATTATTTTGCAAAATAAGGGAATAAAATATGCATAAACCTGACAGATTTACACGTAATACACTTTTGCTGGCGTTGTCTACATCCGCCCTGGTTATGCTCCCTGTAGCTGCTAATGCAGTTGTGGTTTCAGTTCCAAATACCGCACGCCCTGAAAACGTACAGCGCCAATTGCAATATGAAGACAAGCGCCCTGACGTAAGCGGCGCGCCAATTATTTCAGTCCAGGATCAAAATGGCAAAGAAATAAAAGGCAATGTTACTTTTACCCTTAAATCAGTCCAGTTTGACGGCGGAAAAGAGCTGAATGTAAGTGAACTGGGCCAGTTCTACCAGGGCAAGATCGGTAAAAGCATCACCCTTGGCGAACTTAACCAGGTGGCTTCTAACATAACCACCTATTACCGTAACAAAGGCTTCATCCTGACCCGCGCAGTGGTGCCGCCACAGCGTATCAATAGCGGCGCTGTTAAAATTCGCATAATAGAAGGCTATGTGAGCGATGTGCAGCTAAAAGGCGATGTAGGCAGCGCAAACAGCGTGCTTTACAAATATGCAGAAAAAATCAAGCAGTCAAAGCCGCTTAACGCAGAAGCCCTTGAGCGTTACCTGCTTCTAATGGAAGATCTCCCAGGGGTGCAGGCGCGTGCGGTTCTACAGCCATCCCCAAATACACCTGGCGCATCGCAGATTGTAGTTAATATCACCCGCAGGACGCTTGAAGGCAGCACCGTTCAGGTAAATAACCGGGGCACACGCTTTATGGGCCCAGTGCAGGGAACCGCTATTCTTGCAGGCAACAACCTGATGAATATGGATGAACAGACCTCTATCCGTGGCATAAACTCTATTTTCTACCCTGACGAGCTTAAATATATTGGCGCGCGCCATGAAATGCAGCTTGGCAGCGAGGGAACCAAGCTGGTTCTTGATGGTAATTTCGTTGCAACCAAGCCGGGATATACTCTTGAGCCATTTGACGTTCGCGGTGAAAACTATACTGTAGACGCCCAGCTTGTGCACCCTGTCCTGCGCAGCCGCCAGAGCAACTGGTTTGTAAATACTGATTTCTCAGTGCAGCGCGCAAGCCTGAGCGCCCTGGATTCCAACCTGTATCTCGACAACCTCCGCGTCTGGACGGTCGGCAGCTCTTATGATTTTATTGACTCCACAACGGCAGTTAACCGCATTGAGGGCGCTGTGTCCAAGGGATTTGACTGGGATGCAGGCAATGATGGCCTGGCCCACTCACGCGCCAACGGCAAGCAGAGCTTCTGGAAAGCTACTGCCAACGCTACCCGCATCCAGCCTATTTATGGAAAATGGTCGGCACAGCTTGCGGTTGACGGTCAATATTCCAATAACCCGCTTTTTGCCGCCGCTGAGTATACCCTTGGCGGACAACAGTTCCTTACCGCTTTCGACCCTGCTGAAGTAAGCGGTGATTCGGGTGTTGCTGGCCGCATGGAGCTGCAATATAACGGAACTTCCGACATCAAATACTTCCCATCTTACCAGCCTTACGTATTCTATGATTTGGGCAGGGTATGGAACCAGGACGTAATAGGTGCATCAGAGCGTAAAACTGCCTCCCTCTCCTCAACTGGCGCGGGTATGCGTTTTAACGTAGCTGATTCAGTAACTGGCAGCGGAGAAGTTGCCTTCCCTATCAACCATAAAGTGGCAACCGCCGGACAGGACGGGGACTCATTAAGGATTTTCTTAAATTTACAATATAGGTATTAATTTTTGCGAAAAGCCCCAGTTTTGCTGTGGCAAAAACTAACGATTGTTTAATAAAATTAGTTAATTGTTACTTTTTTGTTAATAACTCTTGACCAAGCAGACGTTTTTCTGTAAAACCAGGAGCTAAAGCAAACAAAAGTTTGGATTTTGTTCATATTTTATAAATAAGTTAAAAAAAGGTTAAGATTATGCGTCACTCATCTACGGAAAATGCTCAGAGCTTACTGCCTACCCCTACCAAGAGGCACGCTAATCTCTCCCTCCTTTTATCAGCCTCGGCTGCCTTCGTTCTTGTTTCGGCAAGCAACGCAAGCGCTAATCCTACTGGCGGCACCGTTGTTTCCGGCAGCGCCACTATAAACAGCCCAAGCGCAAACAAGCTGGTTGTGAACCAAGCGTCTGACAAGGCAATTATAAACTGGAACAATTTTGACATTGGCACAAATGAATGGACCCAATTCGTACAGCCTGGCAGCAATTCTGTTGCCCTCAACCGCGTAACAGATGGCAACCCAACCGAAATACTTGGTAAACTCTCTGCCAATGGCAAGCTGATGGTAGTTAACCCTAATGGCGTGTTCTTTGGCGCTAATTCAACCGTTGACGCAGCAGGCCTTATAGCCAGCACTGCTGACATTAAGAATGAAGATTTCCTGGCCGGTAAAAATAATTTTTCGATAGCTGGTAAAGCAGACGCCAGCATAATTAACAAAGGCAATATCACTGCTGCTGATGGTGGCCTTGTAGCGCTTGTTGCTCCAAACGTACGCAATGACGGCATAATCCAGGCCAACCTTGGCACCGTAGCCCTTGCCAGCGCGCAGACCGCAAGCATTGATATGTATGGCGACAACCTCTACAGCTTTGCCCTTGACAAGGAAACCACCGCTGCCGCAACCGGCGCGAAAGCTGCTGTTGAAAATAACGGTATAATTTCAGTAGGCGGCGGCAAAGTGCTGCTTACAGCTAAAGTTGCTAAAGGCGTAGTTGACAACGTAATCAACAATACCGGCATCATCGAAGCGAATTCTGCCCACATGGAAGGCGGCACAGTTGTGCTTGATGGTGGTGAAGGCAATGTAAACCTCTCCGGCAAGATTGATGCAAGCGGCAAAACCGGCGGCAGCGTGACAGTAACCGGCGGCAATATACAGCTTGCAAATGCTGATGTTAATGCCAGCGGAACAAATGGTGGCGGGTCAGTTAAAATTGGCGGCGACTATCAGGGCAAAGGCTCTTTGAAGCATGCTAAAACTGTAAGCGTTGACTCAGCTTCTAAAATCGACGTAAGCGCAACCGATAAAGGCAATGGCGGAACAGCAGTTGTATGGTCGGATGAGGTTACCGATTTCAACGGTTCAATCAAAGGAACCGGCGGTGTAAATGGCGGCAATGGCGGACTTGCTGAAGTTTCCTCGAAAGGTGAACTGGGCTATAATGGCGCAGCGGACCTGCATGCTTATAATGGCGATGCTGGCACCTTGCTCCTGGATCCTAACAGCCTTTTTATCGGTACATGGGGCGACCATTTTATCGGCACCGACCATTTCGTAAATTATGCACCGATTGTATCGTCACTTAATGGCGGAACCAATGTAATATCAACTGCGACAAACAATGTAACAGTACTTGCTGACCTTATCTGGTCAGGTTCAGGCTCTTACACAATAGATGCGGGTCATGATGTACATATCGAATCTGACATCAAGTCATCTTTTGGCGGAACAAACACTCAGGGCGCAATAACTGTTAATGCAGGCAATGGCATATATTTGGGTAATGCCGATGTCGCAACTAATAAGGGTGATATAAATACGAACAGTGTTATTATGTCCATGAGTGGCAGCACCCTTAAAAGCAATGCAAATGTAAACATCAATAACAGCGGCAAGTTCTCAAGCAGCCTGGCTAATGTTATCGAAGGTAAATCAGTAACCCTGCACCAGAGCCAGAACGGAAGCATACAGAATGCTATAAACGCTGTTGGCCCAACCGGATCTGGCGGCGCATTGCTGCAGCTTGGGGATGGAACATGGGTTGAAAATGTGAACATTAACCAGGGGAATTTCACCCTTAAAGGTAACGGTTCTGGCAGCAGCTTTATCCAGGCAACCGGCCCAGCCGCACATGTGGTTAAAGTAGGCGCAGGGATTAACAATGTTACTGTTTCCGACCTGGCTGTTTCTGGCGGTGATGTTGGAATAGATGTATCGAACAACTCTAAATTTAAACTACAAAATGCAGATGTCTCCGGTTCAACTATCGGATTACTCCTTGATTCCACTGTAAAATCTTCAGTTTCAGGAAGCGTTTTCCATAATAGCTTTGCAGGGATTAGTGGTTCAGGCACCGATTTTGCGAATATCAACAATAATTCATTTTATGATAATCTTTTAGGGATGAGTTTTGATGGTGATACCAACCTTACTATCAAAAACAATCATTTCGACAGCAATTTCACAGGAATTTATCTCAATAATGTAATTGGCTCTCCAATAACCGGCAACGAAATGTATTATACTCAATACGGTATTTACGCTAACGGTGGCCGGTCAATTGTGATTAACGATAACAATATGTATTACGTTAATTACGGTATCACAGGCGTTGATTCAATTGGCATCTCAATTAACCGCAACTATCTCTATGGCGGCTTTGGCAGCTATGAGTGTGACTGCGAATTAACATTTGCAAAATATGATGATGGCGAAGGTGAAGGCTATGGCATTGGCTCGTACGGCATACATGTAACCGGTGGCCTTAACAGCGCTATAACCCGTAACACTGTTGATAATTTCTATACTGGAATTGGCGTTGAAAACAGCAGCAGCAGCACTGTTTCCCGTAATACTGTACAAAATATTATTGATGACGCTATTTACGTAAATGGCAGCAGCAATAACTTTGTTTACGGCAACACGGTAACTAATGCTACTAACGGCATACATGCTGTTAACAATAACAATACCGATATTGAAGCAAATGATGTAAGTGATACAGATACTGGTGTTCTGGTAGAAAATAATGGCAAAACCTATATCATAGCCAATAAGCTTCATGATAACGATGACGGCTTAAAAGTTTTCAGCACCGATAATATATTGCACACCAACAATATATACACTGATAACGGTACAGGCGCTTCGTTCTTCGATAGCAATAATGCGATACTGACTGGCGATATATTCACCGGAAATAATCTTGGCATCAACCTTGATAACAGCCAGAACACCAAGATCCATGAAGCTACCATAACCTCATCCGCTGGCGATAATGGCATATTTATTGTAAACGGCTCCGGTGGCACACTGGTTCGTGGCTTAAAAATCACCGGCGGCGATGTTGGCATTACCTTAGACGGCGCAGGCAGCTCTATGCAGTTTGAAAGTGACACCAGCGTATTTACCGGTCAGGGCAAATATTTCGTGCTCAAGAACAACGCAATGTTTGCAAGTGGCTCTACCGCACAGGCTGATTCACTTGATGCAAGCCAGCAGACTTTTGATGGAACCCGCGCAAGCGATTTCACCGAATCGCAGCTTGCTGATGCGGAATTCATAACCACTGACGTTGAAGACGGTATCCCAACCATAGGTAACGTATTCTACAAAGTGTTCCCAATCATAGCGTTTGCTGGCACTGATAGCCTGCTACAGTTCCAGGAATTCCCTTTCACCCCTGGCCTGTTCTCTTACGCTGGCCGCACAATAACCAATGACCCAAGCGTAACCTCGCCTACGTTTGATATTCCAAGCCTTAACCTGAGCTTGCTGAGCCAGGGAGCTCCTGGAACTACCACCAACTTCAACCCTGGCCAGCTTGGAAACCTGGCTCCGGCAGCAGGTGGCAACCCGCAGAATCTTGGCTCGCTTGAACCATCTGCCGGTGGCAATAATGCAAACGGACAGGCGCTGGCTTCCCTTGAACCATCTGCCGGTGGAAACCAGCAGAATTGCGGAAACAACTTCCTTGGTTCAGGATTCAGCAATAAGTTTGACAATGCTAGCTGCTCTATTCAACAGCAGTAAATAATGTCAAAGAAAACTACGACTAACAGCAAGCCAGGCGGGGATCCCTCGTCTGGCTTGCCACTTTTATACAGCAAGCCGCATATGCTGGATAGCAAGCGCCATGCGCAGTCTTCCGTAAGCACCAGGGATAATTTCAGCTTCGCTAAAAAAACTAATTCCCTGCCAATAAACACCATAGAGTTTATCGAGGCGGCAAAAACCTACCCGATAGTTTTTACAGTTGATGAGAATCCGCTGCCTGTTGCCATAGTCGGCATAGAGAAATATAATTATTTTGTGAAGCCCGATAATACATGGCAGGAAAATGCGTATATACCCGGCTATGTACGCCAATACCCGTTCATATTGTTTGAAAATAAAGAACAGGAAAGATTCTACCTATGCGTGGATGAAGCCGCCACGCATTTTAATAAAGAACCAACCAAAGATGCCGGCTCCAAAGCGCTATACGAAAAAAATGGAAGCCCCAGCGTATTTACTAATAATGCCCTTAAATTCTGCACAACATTTTATCAGCATCATTTAATTTCACGCAATTTCTGCGCCGACCTGAAAGAACATAAATTATTACAGCCCTACCAGTCCCAGATAACCCTGGCATCGGGCAGGAAGGCACAGATTTCCGGATTCCAGATGATCGACGAAAAAGCGCTCAACGCACTGCCTAATAAAACCTACCTCTTATTCCGCGAAAAAGGATGGATACCGTTTATCTATCTTGCCCTGGCTTCAACTTCCAACTGGCGAAACCTGATCGCCTTTGAGGCAAAAGCTACAAAACGGGTCGGGAAGTAACGCAACCTTCCTTATATCCATACTAAGGGCATCCATAATAAATAAACTGCCCGATAGCGACCTGCCGCTTCCAAGAAGCTCCTTAATAACTTCCAGCGCCTGCATGCTCCCCATTATGCCAGCAAGCGGCCCGATTATACCCTCCTGCGCACAGGAAATTTCGCGCGCAGGCATCTGCGGCACTAAACAACGGTAACAGGGATGCTGGTTGCCCAGATAAGGTTTAAAAGTAGAAATCTGTGCCGAAAACCCGCTTATGGCAGCAGAAACAAGCGTTTTTTTCGCGGCCATACATCCATCGCTTACTGCAAAGCGCGTTTCAAAATTATCGCAGCCATCGGCTACAATATCAAAACCGCTTATAAATTTTTTAGCATTCTGCGCAGTTATTTTTTCTTCAAAAATCTCTACCTTGCAATCTGGATTTACTTCGTGAATCCTGTCGCGCGCCGCCTGCGCCTTGCCCCTTCCTATATCGGCAGTTTCAAATAACACCTGCCTTTGCAGGTTGGAAAGTTCCACCCGGTCAGGCTCTATAATTCCGATATGGCCGATACCGGCGGCAGAGAGATAGGCTATAACCGCACTACCCAGCCCACCGGCACCGATAACCAGAACTTTTGACGCCAGCAGTTTTTCCTGCCCTTCCTGCCCTATTTCAGGCAGCACAACATGACGGGCGTAGCGGCGTTCCTGCTCGGAGTTCAGTGCCATTTTACTCCGCAAACAAATCGGTAGAAAGATAACGCTCAGCAGACGAAGCGGCAATTACCACAATGAGCTTGCCTTTCATTTCCGGGCGCGCGCCAACTTCAAGCGCCGCAGCAATCGTTGCGCCAGAAGAAATACCAACCGGGATACCTTCGAGCTTCGCAGTTTTACGCGCAGTGGCAAATGCGGTTTCATTTCCTATGGTCACTACTTCATCTATAAGTTCTTTGTCCAGCACATCGGGTATGAAACCAGCGCCAAGGCCCTGTATCTTATGTGGGCCGGGCTTGCCGCCAGAGAGTATGGCGCTGTCTTCGGGTTCCACAGCGATAATTTTCACGCCGGGTTTGCGTTTTTTAAGCACCTGTGCAACGCCGGTTATTGTTCCACCAGTTCCAATTCCGGTTATGAATACATCCACTTTTCCATCAGTATCAGCCCAGACTTCTTCGGCGGTAGTAAGGCGGTGTATCTCGGGGTTGGCAGGGTTTTTGAACTGCTGCACCATGATCGCGTTTTTGTTTTCGGCAACAATAGCTTCGGCGCGCTCTATAGCACCGCGCATGCCTTTTGCCGCCGGGGTAAGCTCCAGCTCTGCGCCTAAATGCTTAAGTATCTTGCGGCGCTCAAGCGACATGCTTTCTGGCATGGTTAGTATAAGACGGTAGCCTTTAGCAGCGCATACAAACGCCAGGGCGATGCCAGTATTGCCGGAAGTGGATTCAACAAGGATTGTATCCTTGTTTATTTTGCCGCTGGCTTCACCGGCTTCTACCATCGAAAGCGCGATACGATCCTTAACCGAAGAAAGCGGATTATAAAATTCGGCCTTAACCACAATGTCTGCAACCACACCAGCTTCTTTTGCAAGGCGGTGCAGGCGGATAAGAGGCGTATTGCCAACGGTTTCGATGATATTGTCATATATATGGCCACGGCCCGGTTTATCTAGTTTAGCTTTCATTTTTTTGCTCCTTGACTGTTAAATTGTGAAATCTGATTTTTCTTCCGAGGTTTTGCGAATATGTTTTTGTTCCGCCTGCTCACATAATTCCGCCAGGCTTATTTCTTTCATATGGTTCATCATTGCATTATCGAGGTTGCGCCATAGAGGCTGCACGATAAGCTCACCAACCTGGGTCGGTTTATAGCCATTATGGTCGTCTTCTTTTTCCACCCCAAGCGTAGTATAAATATCGGCGATGGTTATTCTTCTGCGCTCACGCGCCAGCACATAACCGCCATGCGGACCGCGCACCCCGCGCAGCAAACCGCCGCGCACAAGCTTCTGCATAAGCTGCTCCAGGTAGCGTGGGGGCAGGCCTTGGCGCTGGGCTATATCACGGCTGGAAATCGCGCCATGCCCGGCATTATAGGCTATCGTAACCATAGCCTCGACAACATAAAATAATTTGCGCGATGGGGAAATCATGCCAGTTTTTTTACCCCCGTAGAACCAAAGCCACCTGCACTGCGCTGCGTATCATCCAGCGATTCGACTTCCTGCCATTTAACCTGTGCTACCGGGGCGATCACCATCTGGGCGATGCGCATACCCCGCGTAATCACGAAATCTTCCTGCCCCAGATTTATCATCAGGACTTTTATTTCACCACGGTAATCAGCATCAATAGTCCCCGGTGTATTTAAAAGGGTAATACCATTTTTCAGGGCAAGGCCGGAGCGTGGGCGGATCTGCGCTTCATACCCTTCTGGAAGGGCTATTGCAATACCAGCCGGGACAAGGGCACGCGCAAATGGAGCAAGGGTTATATCGTTGTCAATAGCAGCCATCAGGTCGGCCCCGGCGGCATGCTCAGTTGCATAGGCCGGAAGAGGTAGATCCCCGCCATTGGCAAGCTTTATAATTTTTACACCGGTCATTATTTTTTCTTCCTGTTTTCAAATTGATCACTAATTTTTTCCACCAGCTTCTGCGCAACGGATTGCTTGCTCATGCTGCCCCAACTTTCATTTTCTTTAGCGCTTACGAATAATATCTCATTCATATCAGAATCGAAAACCTTACCGTCGGAAACATCGTTAGCCAGTATCCAGTCACAATTTTTGCGAGCCAGTTTTTCTTTGGCATTCTTTTCCAGATTTTCCGTTTCGGCTGCGAAACCAATAACCAGATTCGGGCGCTTTTTGTGGTTGGAAATTGTTTTAAGTATATCAGGATTTTCAGCAAGTTTTAAAACCGGGGCAGCCGCGCCGGGTTTTTTCTTTATTTTATTTCCGGCAGTGGATTCGGGGCGGAAATCAGAAACCGCAGCAGTGAAAACCGCTATATCGGCGGGCAGTGATTTTTCACAGGCCTCCAGCATTTCCTGCGCGCTGGTGATTCTTAGCAGCTTTACATTAGCAGGAGCTGGCAATGCAGCGCCGCTTATAAGCGTAACCTGGGCGCCTGCCCCAGCCAGGGCTTCGGCTATGGCATAGCCTTGTTTTCCTGACGACCTGTTGCTTATGAAGCGCACAGGATCGATGGCCTCTATGGTTGCCCCGGCAGTTACGATGGCTTTAAAATTACTTAGCAGTGAGTGGCGAGTGGTGAGTTTTGAAAAAATCTTTTCGGCAATAACATCGACTTCAGCCATACGCCCCTGCCCTGTTTCGCCGCAGGCCAGCATACCGGAACCCGGCTCGATAATTTCTGCGCCATCAGCTTTTATCTGCGCCAAATTACGCCTGGTTGCAGGATTGCTCCACATATAGCTATTCATAGCAGGAGCTACAAGCAGCGGTTTATTGCTGGCAAGCAATGTTGCGCTGGCAAGGTCACTTGCAAGTCCTGCCGCCATTTTAGCGATAATATCGGCTGATGCGGGAGCAACGACAACAATATCAGCCTCCCGCGAAAGCCGTATATGCCCCATCTCGGTTTCGTCTTTAAGCGACCACAGGTCATTATAAACCGTGTTCTCGGTAAGGGCCGCAACAGCCAGCGGGGTTACGAAACGCTCGCCCGACTTCGTAAGCACGCAACGCACCATAATACCACGCTCGCGCAGTCGCCTGATAAGCTCCAATGACTTATAGGCGGCAATACTGCCGGTAATGATAAGCAAAACAGATTTCTGCATGGGGATATGTAATTTATTTTAATTTACGGATATTTTATGTAACTAGCATATTATAGCTAATTAAGCAAGAGTTTCTGCCTTATTTTTAAGCTTATAGAGCAAATCCAACGCCTCACGCGGGGAAAGATTATCTGGCGAAATATTATTTATTTCCTGCACTAATTCAGAGAATTTTGATGGTATTTGCGGCTGCTGTTCATAAGAAAAAAGCGGCAGGCTGCCGCCAAGGCGCGGCGCGGCTCTCTGATCCTGCTCCAACTGGTGCAAAATATCAGAAGCGCGGGTTAGAACCGATGCGGGAAGACCGGCCAGACGCGCAACATGAATACCGTAAGACCTGTCAGCCGCGCCATTTGCAACCTCATGCAAAAACACCAGTTCACCTTTCCATTCCTTCACTTTCATCGTGTGGCAGGAAAGGGAATTAAGGCTGGAAGTAAGCTCGGTAAGTTCGTGATAGTGGGTGGCGAAAAGGCCACGGCATTTTATTGTATTATGGAGATGCTCAACCACCGCCCAGGCTATGGAAAGCCCATCGAAGGTTGCGGTGCCGCGCCCGATTTCATCAAGTATCACTAATGAACGGCTGGTCGCCTGGTGAAGTATGGTTGCGGTTTCCACCATCTCCACCATGAAGGTTGAATGGCCGCGTGCGAGATCGTCGGCTGCCCCTACGCGGCTGAAAAGCCTGTCCACAATACCGATAGTTGCCGACTGCGCAGGCACAAAAGCCCCGGTCTGCGCAAGTATGACGATAAGTGCATTCTGGCGCAGGAAAGTGCTTTTACCTGCCATATTTGGCCCGGTAAGCAGCCACAGGCGCTGCATGTTTTCAAGGTTGCAGCCATTTCCCATAAATGCCACACCATCTTTTTTCAGGCTATCTTCAACCACCGGATGCCTGCCGCCTTTAATGTCGAAGGCCAGGTCGTTTGAAACCTGTGGGCGAATATAGTTTCTGCCGATAGCAAGATGAGCAAGTGCAGTGCTTACATCCACCTGCGCTACTGCACGGGCGGTGGTTATTATTTTTGTGCCAGCCACTGTTATCTGCTCCAGCAACCCTGCAAATATCTCCTGCTCAAGCTTAAGCGCATTACCGGCAGCTTCATTTATCCTGCGTTCAAGGCCAGAAAGCTCCACCGTGCTGTAGCGCAGGTTATTAGCCAATGTCTGGCGGTGGATAAAATCATTGGTTATCTTGCCCTGGTGGGCCTGTGTTATCTCCACAAAATAGCCAAGCATATTATTGAAGCGGATTTTAAGGGTAGAAATACCGGTCATTTCAATATAGCGCTGCTGGAGAGCAAGTATCGATTTCTGGCTTTCATCGCGCAGGTTGCGCAACTCATCAAGGGCCGCAGAATAGCCATTCTTCACAAAATTCCCATCCCGTGCGAACATCGGGCATTCAGGTTTTAAAATATTGCGGATATTTTCACTAAGCGTTTCATGCCCACCAAGGACCGGCAGCATTTCATAAAGATTTTCGGGTAGCGATTTGCTTATAAACTCAAGTGCCACGCGCACCGATTGCGCGGCATTAAGGCCAGCAGCTATCACCAGTGCATCACGCGGTCCGCCACGGTTTAAGCACAGGCGCGAAAGGGCGCGCTCCACATCCGGGCATTCTTTCAGGTAAGCCCGTATTGAGTTGCGCAAATCAGATTTCTCGGCAAATAGCTGCACATTATCAAGCCGTTCATTTATTTTTTTTATGTCGGTAAGCGGTGCGGAAAGCTGCGCGCAAAGCAGCCGCGCCCCTGCCGAAGTTATGGTTTCATCAATCACAGAAAACAAACTTCCCTTACGCCTGCCAGATAATGTCTGCATCAGCTCTAAATTGCGCTGGCTGGCTGCGTCGATAAGCAGGTGTCCGCCGCTTATTTCCCGGCGCGGTGCATCGAGCCTCGGCAGATTTTCTTTCTGGGTAAGTTTTACATAATCAAGCAACGCGCCACACGCGGAAAACTCCTGAGCTGAGAATTCCCCAAACACCTCAAGGCTTGCAAGGTTATAGGCTTCTTTCAGTATCCTCTCGCCCCTTCTTGAATCAAAAAGATTATCGGCAAGGGGGGCGAATATGGGCCTGAAATCCTTTATTTCGTCAATTGCGGTAAGGCTTTCGGGAAGCAGCAATTCGCGCGGGTTGATGCGTGAAAGTTCCATTGCGATTGTCTGCCTGAGTGCGCTTATAACATGGAACTCCCCGGTGGAAATATCCAGCCAGGCAATTACATAATCGCTAGCTGGCACCCTGACCAGGGCCGCAAGATAATTCGCCTGGCGCGCATCCAGCAGGCTTTCTTCGGTGATGGTTCCGGGGGTTACTATACGCACTACATCACGCTGGATTATTGCCTTATAGCCACGTTTTTTAGCCTCAGCCGGGTCCTCAAGCTGCTCACAAATCGCAACACGCACCCCGGCGCGGATGAGCTTTTCCAGATAATATTCATGCGAATGGACGGGAACGCCGCACATAGGAATATCCTCGCCATTATGCCTGCCACGCTTGGTAAGGGCAATGTCGAGTATGTTTGCGGCCTTTATGGCATCGTCAAAAAACAGCTCATAGAAATCGCCCATGCGGTAAAAAAGCATGCAATCGGCGTGTTTCGCTTTGATAGCAAGAAACTGCTGCATGGCAGGAGTTACGCCCTCCTGCGCATCAGCCGGTACGATTTTTCCTGCGAGTGCTCCCTGGTTCATAACCGCAGATTAGCAGTTAAAACTCCAGACTCAAGCCGATTTATGCTGCGCGTATCTTGCTCAGGAACGCATCAACCTGGGTATTTAACCCTTCAGCATGCTTGGAAAGCTCCTGCGAAGCGCTAAACATCTGCTCTGCAGCATTGCCTGACTGGGCAGCAGAGCTGCTTACATCATTAAGGTTCTGCGATATAGTCTGCGTTCCTGATGCTGCGCTCTGCATGCTTTTTGCAATATCATTAGTTGTAGCAGACTGCTCCTCTACCGCCGAAGCAACACTGGAGGCAGCTTCGGAAATTGAATCAACCGATGCTTTGATTTCATTTAAAGCACTCACAATAGCGTGCGAAGCGGCGCGCATTTCTTCAACCACAACTTTTATTTCAATAACAGATTTATCAGTCTGGCCAGCGAGATTCTTGACTTCATTGGCAACAACCGCAAAGCCTTTTCCTGCCTCCCCTGCCCGCGCTGATTCAATTGTTGCGTTAAGCGCCAGCAAATTTATCTGCCCGGAAATTTCAGAAATCATTTCCATGGCACTGCTTACCTTATCAGACGATTGCGTAAGCGCATTGGCAAGGGCATCCGCATTAGATGTTTTTTCTCCTGACTGGGTAACAAGGCTGGTAGTTTTATGGAACTGGCTTGATATTTCCTTAACTGATGCAGACAGCTCTTCTGTTGCCGCGGCCACAGCCTGTACATTCGACATAGTAAGGGTAGCTGCGCTGGCCGCATCGCTTGTTTTAGCCACGCTTCCATTTATCGCCATCATCATATTCTGGGCTGTTTGTGAAAGCTCGGTTGATGCCGCCGCCACAATATTTACAATTCCTTTTACACTATTTTCAAAATCGTTTGCCAGCTTTTCCTGCATTTCCTTCTTGTTTTGCTCAACCTCTGCTTTTTCATAATCAGCATAAGCAAGCTTGGACTGAATAGCCTTTAGAGTTACCAGTATATTGCCCAGCTCATCTTCGGTTGCTTCTATTTCCGTATTTAAATTGCCGCCTAGAATCGAAGTAAGGCGTGAACCAAGATACGATAATTTATTGCTGAAAAACTTATGCAGGTAGCGTGATGATAAAAACGCAAATCCTACGCCAAATACAATCACACACAAAGACACCCAAACCCCTATTGTGAAATTATCCCGCCCGATTTTATATTCCTGTTCGGCAACGGAAAGCTGTAAATCAATCAGCTCGGAGTTGGTAGCAGATGCTTTTTTAAATAACTCCATTGATTTTGGCAGAAATTGCGCAAGCTCGCTGGTTTTCCCGGCTTTAGCCAAAGAAATTGCAGGGGTAAGGCCATTATCAAAAAAATCTTTTCGTTCAGCAGCATATTTTTTCGCTAAAATTTCCTCTTCAGGCGTAAGGTAGGTTGCCATATAAGCATCCCAGGTTTCTGTTATCTTGCGGGTATTTTTATCTATTTGTTCGAGCGATGCCCCACCATCCTGCGCATAGCCAGCCGCCATGGCCGAGATGCTCAGCATGCTTTGATCCATTAAAGAATTTATACCCGAAAGTTGCCCAGCGGTAACGGTTCGGTCCTCATATACAGTACGCAGGGAATTCTTCATCTCATTACTAAGGAATAAACCCGAGCCGCCAATCAAAACCATCATGAAACATAATGCAGCGGCAACCGATGATATTTTCACATCAAGCAATTCAAACTTCCTGGACATGCGCGCCACAAACGCCGTACTCAATATACGCCCATGCTTTATACACAGGCCTTTGGCGTTCTTTTCCCTGAATTTCCTGTAAATACTATCTACTTCAGCAACAACCTGCCTTTCTGGCTTGGTGCGGATTGATATATAGCCGGTGAATTTCCCATTTTCGACAGAAGGCGCAGCATTAGCGTAAACCCAATAGTAATCCCCATTTTTGCAGCGGTTTTTTACATAGCCTCCCCAAGGTATACCAGCTTTCAGGTCAGCCCATAAATCTTCAAAAGCCTCAGTAGGCATTTCTGGATGGCGCACTATATTATGAGGCTGCCCTATAAGTTCTTCCTTGGTAAATCCGGAGATGTCTATGAACGCCTTATTTACAAAGGTCAACCTACCCTTTGCGTCAGTCCTGGAAACAATCAGGTCTTTATCATTTAATAGTATTTCATTACTGGTAATGGGTTGGTTTATGCGCATACATTGCCTCAATAATGGTTATATTTATTTGCTACTTGCGATAGCGACAATAGCATAAAAAAAATTATTTTCTATAAATAATTTAAGTTATCAATATGTTGTACCTTATTAAAACAGTCAACTTTATTGCAGGCTATAATTTACGCCTTATTATCTGCTATTAATCTTCAGTTTCAGCGTAAGGATTTTTATTCTTTTTTATTTTTATTCTTATCGGGACAGATGGCAGCTTGAAAGTTTCGCGCAGGCTGTTGGTCAGGTAGCGTATATAGCTATCGGGTATTTCACTGGTGTTGGAAAATAAAATAAAGCTCGGTGGACGCGATGATTTTTGCGTCATGTAGCGTATCTTGATACGCCGCGAACGCACCAAAGGCGGAGCATGTATCTCCAGTGCTGATTCCAGCCAGCGGTTAAGCGCACCTGTTCCAATCTCTTTATTCCAAAGCTCATATAAATTAAAACAGGTCTTAAGAAGCTTTGGTATCTGGAACCCGGTTTCTGCTGAGATTGGAACAACCTCCACACCTTTTAGTTGCGGCAGGGTTTTTTCCAGTATCTCATTTATTGCTTTCAGATAAGCCGGCTTATCAGACACAGTATCCCATTTATTTATGGCAACCACCATTGCGCGCCCTTCCTGTTCCACCAGCGAAGCTATAGTATTTTCCTGCTTCTCCATCGGAGCCTGTGCGTCAATCACCAATATCACAACATGCGCATACTGCACAGCGCGGAGCGTATCAGCAACAGCAAGCCTTTCCACTTTAGCAGTGACATTACTTTTGCGGCGCATACCTGCCGTATCAACCAGCTTAACAGCCCTGCCGCCAAATTCAAAATCCACTGCTATGGCATCGCGGGTTATACCAGCTTCAGGGCCGGTAAGCACCCGGTCTTCACCCAATATTTTATTTACCAGGGTTGACTTTCCTACATTGGGGCGGCCAACAACAGCTATCTGCATTGGAGTATTTATATCTTCTATTACTTCGGTATGTTCACTTTGCTCCTTAGAAAATGGCGCGAGCGCATCATACAATTCCGAAAGCCCTTCGCCATGCGCCGCAGAAATTGCAACCGGCTCGCCAAAACCCAGGCGGTAACTTTCAGATATGGTGTCACTGGCCCTCCCGCCTTCGGACTTGTTCACAACCAGTATGGTTTTTGTTTTTTTCCTGCGCACCAGTTGGGCAAAATGCTTGTCAATCGGGGTTATTCCTGTACGCCCGTCAACCACCAGCAAGGTAACATCAGCTTCATCTATCGCTTTTTCCGTCTGCGCTGTCATGCGTGCAGCCAGGCTTCCTTCAGGCGCATCTTCCAGCCCTGCCGTGTCAATAATGGTGAATTCCATACCGCCAAGGCTTGCGGCTCCCTCGCGCCGGTCACGCGTTACTCCCGGCATATCATCTACCAGGGCATGCTGCTTTCCGGTTAAGCGGTTAAACAAAGTCGATTTCCCGACATTGGGCCGCCCCGCAACCACAACTGTAAAAGTCATATCGCTACTGGAATGAATATAATGTTGCGTCCTGGCTTACAAGATACAGCCTGCCGCCTGCAACAACCGGCCTGGTTACGATATTGCCCGGTATAGACTTTGTTTCCAGAACCTTACCACTTACCGCCGCTACCATCACCATTTTCCCATTTGAGCTTACCAGCAGCAGCCTGCCGCTGACCATGACCGGGCCACGCCAGGTTATAGGCTTGGTTTTTTCCTTGGCATTCTCATAGCTGTCCAGTTGCGAAATCCAGCGTATCTTGCCGGTATTTTTTACAAAATCCACCAGCACGTTATCAGTTGTAAGCAGGAATAAATCATCACCAGCAAGCCATGGCGTGTTCAATGATGCCACCTGCTGCTGCCATACACGCTGGCCAAGGGCTATGTTTATTGCAGTTGTAAGGCCATTATTGCTGCATGCAAAAGCGATGCCGTTATCAACAACCGGGCTTCCGCCAATGCCTGAGAACAAACCAGATGCCTGCGTATGTTTGCTTTGCATCAGGCTGTCGCTCCATAGCTCCTTTCCATCAGCAAGAGAAAGCGCAAATAATTCGCCGGAAGAATAAGGGACAATAACATCATCTCCTGCAATCGTTGGGGATACGCTGTTCATAACCGCTGCGGTTTCATCAATACCACGGTGGTCCCATAATATATCACCTGTCCTTGCTGATAGGGCATAAGTCTGGTTATCAATAGTCATTATAACAATTTTAGTGCCAGAAACAGCGGGAGAACCACGTAATGGCGAAGTAAAATCCCTGCTCCATATTTTAGCGCCGTTCTCAACACTTATGGCAGCCACCTGCCCCTGTCCGGTAGTTGCGTAAAGAACAGCGCCATCAACCGCCAGGCCGCCGCCTATCACTTCATGCTCGTCCTTATCGGCAACAACTTTGGATTTCCAGCGCACCTTGCTTATATCAGCAGCATCATGGGCAGAAATAATACCGGCAGAATCCATAACAAAAACTACCCCGCCTGAAACAACCGGATGCGGCACAAGGCTATGCGAGAAATCGTTACCACTGCCAACTTTAGCAGAATTTTTATTTTCAAATTTCCCACCAGCCAGATTGGCAAGCTGGGATGTGAACATACCATTGCCCTGCAACCAATTGGTATTTGCCGTTTCGGCAGGCAATACCGGCGGGCTGTTTCTAAGGGCATCATCTATTTTCAGTTTGCTTTCAACCGGAAGGGCAACCCTGCGTTCGCCGGGAAGCTTGGCCTTTTCTTCGGTTGCCCCTCCCATCCATGACGGCATATGGCTACAGGCGCCAAGCATACCGGACATAACAAATAACAAGGCTATACGCTTATTCATTGGATACCTTCTTTTCTGCTGGTTTAGCTGCTAATTTTTCCGGCGCAATCATACGCAAAACTTCCTTCGCGCGACTGGCAAGAGATATTGGGGTTTTTTCATCATTGGCCAGCGCAGCGAATATATCAGCCGCTTCCGCATTTTTTCCACGACCCAACAACTGCCATGCCTTCTGCTCGGCAAGCGTATGATAAAATGGGGAAGATTGCGGGGCGTCTATTGCCTCGCCATCACCGATTGCCTTTACTTTTACAAGGGCGCCAAGGCTTGAGCCATTATCATTTTTTGCGAGGGACTCATAAGTTTTTTTAACGCCTTCATCATCGCCTGCCTGATATTGCGCAATCGCCTTTTGCAACATCGCAATCACATAATATGGTGATGATGTGTCATCTGCAACATTTGAGAATATGCTTACAGCGCCTTTATAATCACCCGTATTCATATGCTCGGAACCGCTTAGCAACTGCGCGGTTTTTGCCTCCGCCTGACGCTGGCTGTAATCATCCCAGGCCACGTATATTGCGGTAAACGCAATTATGGCAACGCTTCCCCATATCGCAAAACGGCCAAAACTTTTCCAGATATTTTCCAGACGTTCGCGTTTTACTTCTTCCTCAATTTCCCTGAATAGTTCACTCATATTCTACTCCTAGTTATTAGAAGTCCTTCGCTCCGCTCAGTGTACTTTCTAATATTTTATCAATTAAATATCTAACCCTAGCTCCAAATCCTATTATTATGTGGCAACAAGCGCAGCAAACAAAGCGTTTGCCCATAATAATAGGATTTTATTCCCATTCGATAGTTCCCGGTGGCTTGCTGGTTATATCATAAACTACGCGGTTAATACCCTTTACTTCATTAGTGATGCGGTTGGAAACACGACTTAAAAAATCATGGTTGAAATAATAATAATCAGCGGTCATGCCATCGGTTGAAGTAACGGCACGCAGCGCACATACATAATCGTAGCTTCTTGCATCTCCCATCACCCCTACTGTGCGTATGGGGAGGAGAACAGCGAAAGCCTGCCATATCTCATTATACAAACCTGATTTGCGTATCTCATCAATATACACAGAATCAGCCTTGCGCAGCAGTTCAATTTTTTCCGCGCTTAATTCACCGGGAATGCGTATCGCAAGGCCAGGGCCAGGGAATGGATGGCGCCCGACCATATCGGCAGGCATGCCAAGCTCGCGCCCCAGTACCCGCACCTCATCTTTAAATAATTCGCGCAATGGCTCTACAAGCTCCATTTTCATATGGGCAGGCAGGCCACCGACATTATGATGCGACTTAATGGTAACGCTTGGGCCACCTGTGAATGATACCGACTCAATCACATCCGGATAAAGCGTCCCCTGCGCTAGGAAATCGGCCCCGCCCGCATTTTTAGCCTCCATCTCGAATACTTCAATGAAAGTATTACCTATTATCTTGCGTTTCTGCTCGGGGTCTTTAACTCCATTCAGGCGGTTTAAAAACAACATGCTCGCATCAACATGTATAAGCGGGATATGGAAATGATCCTTGAATAGTTTTTCCACCTGCTCGGGCTCGCCTTCGCGCAGCAAACCATTATTGATAAAAATACAGATAAGCTGCTTGCCTATTGCCTCATGCAATAGCGCGGCAACAACAGAGGAATCAACGCCGCCCGATACAGCGCATAAAACTTTTTTGTTTCCAACCTGCGCACGCACGCGTTCAATCGCATTATGGCGGAAAGCTGCCATTGTCCAGTCACCTTTGCAGCCGCAAATACCCAGGACAAAATTTCTAAGCAGTTTCGCTCCGTCTTTGGTATGCACCACTTCCGGGTGGAACTGTACCGCGTAATAATTACGGGATTCATCAGCGATCGCAGCAAATGGCGCAGAAGGGGTGGTAGCCACAACCTTGAACCCAGGCGGCAAGGCAGCGACGCGGTCGCCATGGCTCATCCATACTTCCTGCTTCGTTCCTTTTTCCCAGACGCGGGAAAATAAAGCACAATCCTCTTCAATATCAATAACCGCACGCCCGAATTCCCGGTGCGAACTTGGCTCAACCTTACCGCCTAGCTGCTGGCAGATAAGCTGCTCCCCGTAACAAATACCAAGCATCGGCACACGCATGTCAAAGATACGCTCGCTTACTTTTGGCGAAAAATCTTCATGCACCGAAGCCGGGCCGCCTGAAAAAATAATTCCCTTCGGCGCAAATGCCGCTATTTCTTCAGGCGCGGTATTGAACGGGCGTATCTCGCAATACACACCGCATTCGCGGACCCGCCTTGCAATCAACTGCGTAACCTGAGAACCAAAATCCAATATTAAAATACAATCAGTCATTTAAAAAAACTTCTACTTTATGTTTAATTTTATTGTTAGCGGCTTTTTCATCACCATCTCTTATCAAATCTTCCTTTATGCCAGTTTTTATAAGCTGCTCCTTCACCAGTTCCATCCTCTTATGAGATAATCCTGCATCTGTTTTTCTTGATGCCGATTTATCTATAATAGCAACCTCATAATCACTAATTCCTGCCAGTTTTTCCAGCATACCTTTTAATACGGCATTTGAAGCGGGAGTTATCTTAACTGTTTCAGGCTCAAAGAAAACAACAAAAGAAGTTGTTGTTGCCGCCATAGTTTGAATCGGCTTTTTATTTATGCTTTTTTTGCGGATATTTCTATCTATTTTTTTACAGCTATCAATTTGGGGCTTCCTGGCAATTTTCTTTTGTTTTTTAGCCTGCGGCTTATGCACAGTTTTTTTAATTATTTTATGATGACTTACAGCGGATTGGTGGCTTACAACAGGCAACACTTCCTGGGCAGGCTTTTCAGCAAAATCATCCGAGCAGCCAGCAAGCAAAATAAGGGTAAGCAAGCTTATAGCAGCCGGTTTAATCATTAGCGGAAACCGCCAGCAGGTGGCGGGAAGAAGTTACAAGAATCTCAACCCCATCGCTGCTTTGCTCATCATCATTGCTTAAATGAACTGCATCAGCCGATAATTTT
The DNA here is from genome assembly GCA_039808985.1 of Alphaproteobacteria bacterium. GTDB lineage: Bacteria > Pseudomonadota > Alphaproteobacteria > Rickettsiales > SXRF01 > SXRF01. Next base: position 23,388 of record JBDHUC010000008.1, read on the forward strand.
TCAGCATCCAGCTTGCCAAACACTATCTTTTTCTTAGGGATACGCGCCTTAACCAACTCACTGCGAATATTTTTCAGGCGCCTGTCTGTAAGATATTTACTTTTCATATCCTTTGCATCCATATCGGAAACAAGCTGGACAATATAATCTTTCCTGCCTTTCAATTCCTGCACGATCTCCCTGATAACGTCAACTTCCTCACCACCAAGCTCTGCGCTTCCCGGTACAAATTCTATGCGGTTATCGCTGGCATCGCCAAATTCCATATGGTCAGCAATCATACGCATTTCATTGTAAGAAGTTGCAAACTCGCTGGCACATGAATTTTTAATATCAGGCTGCGCTTTTTTATTTTCCTGACCATTCCAGCAATCGAACAACAACTGCATCCGCGCAGCCCTTTGCGGCTCAGTTTTTTTCACTTCATCATCCAGCAATTCAACAAGCCCGTAACGCGCCGACGCCAGCTTTTTTACATCAGCAGAAGAAGGATTAACCTTGTCTGGCTCCACTTCCTCGCCCTTTGCAGCCCTTACGCCCTTAGCCGCGTAATAGTCAGCCGAATGGCTGCGGTCCTGCTCTATTTCTGATTCGCTATAAGCTAAATATTCAGCCGCCAGCGAGCCATTAAAATCTTTTTCCTTGGGATTTATTTCCTTTAGCTGCTGCAAATTGGATGTACATCCTGCAAGTAAAATCACAGGTACCAGGCGCATTATAAATGGACAAAGGTGAAAACGCATATGCTGCAAGTATAAGTTAATTATGACTAATTAGTGCATAACATAGCGATTTTATTGAATTTGTATAGTCTATTATTGGTAATTTTAATTTACTATTGCATTAGGTGGGATTTGCCCCTATATAGCCACCAAGTTTAAATTCCAAGGAGTAACTAAAATGGCTAAGCAACGCACTTTCTCGATAATCAAACCTGACGCTACCCAGCGCAACCTTACCGGGAAAATCAACGCCAAATTTGAAGGACAAGGCCTGCGTATCGTTGCACAGAAACGCCTGCGCATGTCCCGCCTTCAGGCTCGCGAGTTTTATGCTGTGCACAAGGAACGCCCGTTCTATGAAGAACTGGTTGAGTATATGGTTTCCGGCCCGGTTGTGGTGCAGGTTTTAGAGGGCGAAAACGCTGTCCTTAAAAACCGCGAGATAATGGGCGCAACCGACCCGTCAAAGGCTGATGCCGGTACTATACGCAAGGAATTTGGCGAAAATATTGAGCGCAATTCTGTACATGGCTCCGACAGCGCAGAAAACGCAGCAACCGAGATCAGCTTCTTCTTCAGCGGAACAGAAATCGTTGGATAATATTACAGCGTAATATGCTGTGATATTATTGCTTTTTATTCGCCTTACCGGTTTTCTTTTCGGAATTTTCCAGCTTGTCTATTATATTGCGCAGGCGGGCGGCTTCTTCAAATTCAAGATCGGAAGCGGCTTCAAGCATTTTGCCGCGCAGCTTGGCGATATATTTATCCTTATCCTTGCCGTCATCTTTCACATCATATTTCTTGAGGGTGGTAGCAACGGTATAATGATCCTGCTCATAAACCGATTCGATAATTTCTCCGATTTTCTTGCTTACTGAAGCAGGTGTTATGCCATTGGCTTCATTATAAGCCATCTGAACCTTACGGCGGCGATCGGTTTCATCCAGCGCTATACGCATGGAGTTGGTTATTTTATCGGCATATAGAATCACGAGGCTATCAACATTGCGTGCCGCCCGGCCTATGGTCTGGATAAGCGATGTTGCCGAACGCAGGAAACCTTCCTTGTCAGCATCGAGGATGGCCACCAGGCCGCATTCGGGTATATCGAGCCCTTCACGCAGCAGATTTACACCAATCAGAACATCGAATTTGCCAAGGCGCAGATCGCGGATGATCTCTATGCGCTCCAGCGTTTCCACATCCGAATGCAGGTAGCGCACACCTATACCTGCCTCATTCATATAATCGGTAAGCTCTTCGGCCATGCGCTTGGTAAGGGTTGTGACCAGGACACGTTGTTTCTTTTTAATTCGGATATGGCATTCAGCCAGCAGGTCATCAACCTGCGAGGCAACCGGACGTATATCGCAAGGCGGGTCTATAAGCCCGGTTGGACGGATTATCTGCTCAATAAATGCGCCGCCGGTTGCTTCCAGCTCCCACTTGCCAGGAGTCGCTGAAACAAATACGGAATCAGGGCGGCGCGCATCCCATTCTTCAAAGGTCAAAGGGCGGTTGTCCAATGCAGAAGGCAGGCGGAACCCATATTCCACCAAAGTATTTTTCCGCGCCCTGTCACCGCTGGACATGCCGCCTATCTGCGGCACAGTGACATGGCTTTCATCTACAAATAACAATGCATTTTTTGGCAGGTACTGGAATAACGTTGGCGGCGGTTCACCCGTCCCGGTTCCGGCAAGGTAACGTGAGTAATTCTCGATCCCGCGGCAGGAGCCTGTTTCCATAAGCATTTCCAGGTCATAAGTTGTGCGCTGTTCCAGGCGCTGGGCCTCCAGCAATTTCCCAGTATTGTAAAACTGATCTAATCGGGTTTTAAGTTCGCTTTTTATCTGGATTATCGCCTTTTCTACAGTCGGGCGCGGGGTTACGTAATGGCTGTTGGCATAGATAGTTATTTCATCAAGCTTTACTTTTACCTCTCCGGTAAGCGGATCAAATTCATTGATTATCTCCACCTCATCGCCAAAAAAGGAAATGCGCCATGCGGTGTCTTCATAATGCGCGGGAAATAAATCTATCGTATCGCCACGTACACGGAAAGTGCCACGGGAAAAATCCATGTCATTACGCTTATATTGCAGCTCGACAAGGCTTTTTATAAACTCACGCTGGGTTTTTGTTTCACCACGCCTTATGGTCTGCGTCATCTGCGAATACATTTCCACCGAGCCGATACCATAAATGCAGGAAACCGAGGCAACAACTATTACATCCTTGCGCTCAAGCATGGCGCGGGTTGCGGAATGGCGCATCCGGTCTATCTGCTCATTAACCGAGGAGTCTTTTTCAATAAAAGTATCGCTCTTGGGGACGTAGGCTTCGGGCTGGTAATAATCATAATAGGAAACAAAATATTCAACGGCATTATGCGGAAAAAAACTTTTCATCTCTGAATAAAGCTGGGCAGCAAGGGTTTTATTATGCGCCATTATGAGCGCCGGGCGCTGGGTTTGCTGGATGACATGCGCCATGGTAAAAGTTTTTCCCGAACCGGTAACGCCGAGCAATACCTGGTCGTGCTCATGTTTACCAAGTCCGGAAACCAGGCCTGCAATCGCCGCAGGCTGATCGCCTGCCGGTTTATAATCAGAAACTAGCTGGAAGTTTGCCATATTGATACTGGTATTACGCCGGGAATTAAAATTCCATATTAAACACAGCGATATATCTGGCTATTATTTATGATTACCAAATATGCCGCCCTGTTCATTTAATTTTATAACCGCAGGCCCAAGTATTATCATGAATAATGCCGGAAGGATAAATAAAATCAAAGGCAGGGTGATTAATGCCGGAAGGCGTGCCGCGCGCTCTTCAGCTTTTAACATACGGTCGGTACGCTGCTCTTCAGCGATCATGCGCATGGTATCTACCAGGCTGGTTCCGAATCTTTCCGCTTGAATGAGAGAAGAAACAAGTGTGCGTACGGCCCCGGTAGCAGCACGATCACCAAAATTCTGCAATGCCTGAACACGATCACTCATCATGGTCATTTCAAAGCGGGTACGCTCGAATTCAGCAGCAACAATAGGGTGCGAGTCCTTCATTTCTTTGCACACACGGGCAAAGGCAGCATCAATACCAAGTCCGGATTCAACGCATATAAGTATCATATCCAGAGCATCCGGGAAAGTTTTGGTAAGCTCCTGTATCCTTTTTTGTTCGCTATTCTTTAAAAAAAGGCTGCTGCCGAACGAACCAACAACTACCAGTAGCAGCGAGGTTATAAATAATGCCAGATGCTCCTTGTAGCTTTCGCGGTTCACAAAAAACAACTGGAACAAAATATAAACACCTATAACCAGGACAACCGGCTGGACGACGCGCTTGAAGAAGATAAAATAAATAAGCGCTTTCTGGCTGTTGTAACCAGCCTTTGCAAGCATGATAGAGCTGCTGCGCTGGTGCTGCAGATTAACGCCAAAAATCGTAAGAAGCTGTTTAAGCACTATAGCAGTAGCGGTAAGGCCGTGCCCTTCCTGCTCCGGAAGCACCTCAGCTACCTGCTCGGCCCGCGCTTTATTGCGGTCTTTGCTGAATAAGCTGACCATAGCCATGTAAGCAGTAAAAATGCCTACAGCTATTAACGCGTAGCTTAAATATTGTGAATAATCCATATACTATATCTCCATATTAACCATATTGCGGATGATCCATACACCAATCCCTATTGTAATTATCGTGGCGGCGATAATCATATGGCCAAGCTTTGTAACAAAGAGGGGAACAAGGTAATTAGGGTCAACAATATGGATAGCAAGCGCTACAATCAAAGGCAAAGCACCAAGCACCCAGCCGGTAAACCTGCCTTCGGAAGTAATGGCAAAAATCTTCTTGGCCATCATTTTGCGCTTACGGATAAGAGATGAGAGGTTGCCAAGCACTTCAGCAAGGCTTCCGCCAACTTCCTGCTGCAAGGTAAGAACTACTACGAAGAAGTTTATATCCGGCGTATGCATCCTTTTGCCAAGGCGCACCAGTGCGTCAACCAGGGTGCTGCCATGGACCACTTCAGTGGACATTTTTTTAAATTCTTCGCTGGTTGGCGCCTGCATGCTTTCTGCAACCATGTTAACTGCGGCATTAAGGGGGAAACCTGACTTAACGCTGCGTACAATAATATCAAGCGCATCAGGGAACTGGTCGATGAATTTGCGGATACGGCTCTGCCTGTTGCTTTCAATAATGCGCCACGCCGCAAGATATGTCCCTGCTATTGCGCACAACAGGATTACAATTCCATTTTTTGTTATATGCATGAGGGGAAGGAGCATCATAATGGCAAAAAATATGCCGACACAGGTTACGAAGAAACGGTCAACAGAACTGGCCATACCGGCTCGCACCAGGTATTTATGGGAAAATTTGCCAAGCGGCATCGAATAATATATACGCGCCAAAACCCCGGTTGATTGCATACGATCGCTGCGCAGGTCAGCTTCCAGCTCGCTGCCATCGCTTTCTTCTTCCCCGGATTGCTCAAGATCCTTTAACTGCTTGCGGGTAAAAGTTGTGGAATCATCAGTAAAGCTTTTAGGAAGCAGCAAAACGCCGATTACATATACCAGAACGCCAACAAAAAAGGCTATAACTATCGGAAATGAACTCATATTTTATCCATATTTATATTTTATATATCCTAGCTATTATCAGTTAAACCAAGGCTAGCCAACATTTCTTTTTCAAAGCCAAAATACGATGCCTGGGACAGAAATACCGGTTTAACACCGGTGCAGTAAAATTCACCGGTAAGTATGCCATCTTCACCCATATGCCCCGACCTGAACCCGAACAGGAGCTGCGTCGCTATTTCGCCACCTTCCATACCAATCACCTCTTCAACATGGGTAATACGGCGCTTACCATCCCTTTGCCTTGCCACCTGCACTATCAGATGCAGCGCGCTTGCTATCTGGCTCTTAAGCGACCCCGAAGACATATTAACCTTCGACATGCCAACCAGGTTCTCTATTCGGCTCAAGGCATCGCGCGGCGTATTGGCATGGATTGTGGCCATTGAACCATCATGACCTGTATTCATCGCTGACAATACGTCGATTACCTCATCACTTCGTATTTCCCCGATAATAATACGGTCAGGGCGCATGCGAAGCGCGTTTTTAACCAACTGGCGGGCCGTAATCTCACCTGCCCCCTGCATATTAGGCGGACGGGTTTCCATACGCAATACGTGCGGCTGCTGAAGCTGCAGCTCGGCTGTATCCTCAACGGTTATAACACGCTCTTTATGCTCAATACTTCCCGATAATGCATTAAGCAAAGTTGTTTTACCGCTACCAGTACCGCCAGATATTAATATATTTAAACGAATATGTCCACAAATTGACAAAAAATCTACCATTTGCTTATTCATTGAGCCAAAATCCACATATTCCTTGAGGGCTATTTTCTGACGGCGGAACTTACGGATTGAAACCAGTGAGCCATCAAGTGCAAGCGGCGGAATTATAGCATTAAAACGCGAGCCATCAGGCATTCTCGCATCCACCATAGGGCTGGACTCGTCTACGCGCCTTCCCACGATTGACACAATTTTCTGGATAACGTTCAACAAATGCTTTTCGCTGGTAAAATTTATGTCAGTTAAGGCAATTTTGCCATTTTTCTCAACAAATACGCGCTTACTGCCGTTAATCATAATATCGGAAACATCAGGATCGGCCATTAACACTTCCAAAGGGCCAAATCCCAGCAGGTCATCAATTGCCTGCTCGACCAGCAGGCTGACCTGTCCGGTGGTGAGGGGAATTGAGATTTCTTCGCGGATTATCTGAGAGGCTATCTCCCCCACCCGCGACCGCTTCATCTCATCGGTCATCTGCTCTAAAAGACCGAATTCTATGCGGTCGAGGATTTTTTCCGTAAGATATGACTTAGCTAAAAGATACTCATCATTTTCCAGGCTTTTATCTTTAAAAAAAAGCTCTATTTTATACCAGTCGTTATCTTCATGCTTAGAGGAGAAAATACCATTGTCATTAAAGCGGTTTTTAAGGGTTATTTTCTCTATATTACGGAATTGCTTGGTATCGACAAGCTCGGTTCCTTCGGAATGTTTTTTACCAAACATATGCTATCCGCTCTTTTTGCCTAAAAAGGTAAGCAGGTTGATACGTCCGCCGCTGCCTAGCTGCGAATTACCTGATTTTTTGCCATCTGAGCCTTTACTTGCCAGTATGCTTTGTGTGAACTGGCGTATCTGCTGCTGGAGAAGTATGTTCTGCCCTATTTCAAAAAGGGTTTTTCCTTTGGATTCAGCGCTAACCACCGACTTAATATCATTGCTCAGGAAAGCCTCTATCTTATTGTGGGTTATGCGTTCAAAATCCTGAACTGTAATCCCTTCTTTAAATTTCGCACCACTACGGTTGATAACAAGAGAAATTGATTTTTCAGAAATACCCATGGCCTGCCATATGGCAAGAAGCCTTGAGGAATGCGTAAGAGAACGCAACCAGAGCTGGGCCACAATTACAACATGGTCTGAATATGTTACCGAGGCCGCTGTCCACCCTGTCCAGATATGTGGAATATCAAGTATTACGTAGCTGAATTTGGTTCTAAGCAGGCTTATCAGGTCGCGGATCAACTCCGGGCGGATCATGGGAAGCTGCCTAAGCTCATGCGGAGAGCCTATGATGCTTAGATTCCTGCCATACCTTACCAGCATTTTTTCGACAAGCAGGTCATCAACGCCGCGCTCCGGGAAATCAAACAATTCACGGATACCAAAAGGCGCTGTAAGATCCAGGCTTTTTGCTATAAGCCCGAATTGATAATCCATATCAATAAGCACTGTTGGCTGGTCAAATTCCTCAGCAAGGCAATAAGCCAGGTTAACCGCCATCGTGCTCGCTCCATCGCCAGATGCAGCGCTCATGCAGGATATAACCGTGCCTTTTTTCGATGATGCAGAAACTACGCTGCTTTCATAACCGCTTTGCAACAATACATTGCGCAGGTCACTAACCTTGGCTGGCCTTGCGCAATATTCAGAAACGCCACGAGCGCGCAGTTCACGGTAAAAATTTATATCATTGACAGAGCCGATAACAACCACACGCACCTTAGGCTCGCAATGCAATGAAAGCTCATCAAGATCAGCAAATATTTCAGTGCTCTTATCTGCAATATCAATTATCAGGTAATCAGGAGAAACCGAACGGGCATTGAGCGCCGCCACGGCATCATTAATGCCGCCAACAACCATCTGCGCATCCGGATAACCGAGTCCGTTCGCCAATGTGCTAAGGTTTAGTCTCTCTTCCGGATCATAACATATAATTAAAAGAGGACTTAAAGCACTCATGGATTATCCCTTTAAGAATTGATACGCAGGTATAATTCCTGAAAAATTATGTAATGCATTTATTGACTATTTTCCACCCAGGGACGGACTCCAATCAGTGCTTTTAACCTGACGCACAGCCATATTCTGCATATATGAACGGTAAGACTGGTTAGCCTTTTCAGCATCCGGCAAGTCTAACAGGGCAGGATTAGTAAATTCATGCTTATCACTGACCATCTGAACTATATTACCAGCAACCGCACATCCGAAAGATGGATGGTTAAAGCTGCGGTTCCCTTCCATATTATCTATGAAATGCGGGTTACAATCACGGGCAACCACCCTTTCATATGTAAGCACAACACGGTTATTCTGTTCGTTGCTCAAACGAATAGGCACTGAATTGCGCTCAAATATTTCTTTTGCCTGGGTGCAGCGGGCGCTTTTGAAAGAACATTTAAGCTGGGCGCTGGAAGGGCGGTCTTCAGCAACCATTTCCGCAAGCTTGGTCAAAGAGTTCTTAGGCTTCAGGCTGAAGGTAACAGTTTCAGAAGAACGATCTATAAAGCGCTCAGGATCACCACGGTTAACATAAACTTCGTTTGGCGTCCTGTCGCAGGCAGCAACTGATAAAAGGCAAGCAAGCAAACTGTATTTTTTAAGTGACTGTTTCATAATTAATCCACCATAAAGCCGGTTGGCCCCTCTAATTGAGGAACTTTCGCAGAATGTTCATCAGTTGTAATCGCACCTAACGCTCCGTAGAAGAACATTTCCATCTGGCTCGCCGGACGGAAATCATCAGTAGGAGCTTTAACTTCCGAAGCCTTAAGCGGGTCAACAATATAAGGGGTTACTGTAATAACCAGCTCAGATTCATTACGCTGGAACTCAGTGCTCCTAAATAACGCACCTAAAACCGGAAGCTCTTTAAGGCCTGGAAGCTGGTCGATACTGGCTTTGGTATTATCCTTGATCAACCCAGCTATCATGAAGCTTTCGCCTGGGGCAAGCTCAACTGTCGTCCTTGCACGGCGGGTAGTGATACTTGGGATGGTAAAGCCACTCATAACCACAGAGTTAGCAGTAGAGATTTCTGAAACCTCAGGCTGGACCAACATACGGATGCGGTTTTCCGACAAGACGTCAGGGGTAAACTTCACTGAAACCCCAAAAGGTTTATATTCAACCGTTGCGCTGCTAGCTGCTCCAGTTGTGGCAACGCTAGGTGTAACCACTGGAATTTCACCTCCCGCCAGGAAATCCGCCTGCTCGCCGGAAACAGCAACCAGATTAGGCTCAGCAAGGGTTTTGATCAGGCCATCACGCTCAAGTGCGTTGATAACAGCGCCTACGCGATGATTGCTATTGCTGGACCAGGAAAAGCCCGATGTACCACGAAAATCATCAGGACTAGGAAGGGTATTCGGGCCTGCGGCACCAACAGCAAGGCCGGATATAGCACTTCCTAAGGCACCATTCATGCCAAAATTACCACCACTAAGCACGAAAGACGGGTCAACCCCCAAACGCTTCAAAGCGTCACGGTTAACTTCAGATACGCGCACACGCAGCATAACCTGCTGCCCTGAAACCAACTTCATCATATTCAGGATTTTAGGATATGGGTTAAACTCAACCCCAACACCAGCTTTTGCCATGGACATTGCTTCCGCGCGTGATTCCCCAGCAGCATTACCCAGATATTCCTGTGTAACTTTCAGCGCCCGGTCAATAGAACTGTTATTATGCACCTGCCCGGTAAGGGCAACGCTGGTATTTACCATTTCAACACCGATGGTTTCATCAGGTATCAGGTTTTTAAGCGCCCTGCGTATAGCCGGGAGATCATAGCCAACGCTTACATCAAGCGTCTTTACAAGCTTTCCAGCGCTATCAAAAATACGGACATTGGTAGAACCTACATTTTTACCGATGAAGGTCAGGTTCTTAGCGCTATTTACATGCACATCAGCAATATCAGGATTTGCAATAACTATTTCCTTTACTGCATCCGGCATCTCAACAAGCGATGAACGGTTTACAGGCAAAAAAAGGCCAGAAATTGCAGGATTTGCAGATGCCGTGGGCACATATGCTGCAAAAGATGATAACGCACATGCGCATAAGCACATATATTTCATTCTGAAGCGATTTTTAAAAAATACCATGTCAATCCTATTTATAATATTATTTGCCTATCAGCATTACTTGTTAGTATTATTAATACGAGTATTAATCCTGTTATCCATCGGGGTATCAGCACGCACGGTAGGAGGAACCGCAGCAGGAGGGGTACCGATAGCATCACCGCCAGCATCAGAAGCACCACGCATATCGCCACCCAAAGCACTCGATACAGTTATTTTTCCACCAACACTTCCCGGGCCACGAATTACCATAAGCTCTGAAGAATGGGAAAGATCGCCAAGATTTGAAGGATCAACCGAATTAGCGTTATCATCATGGATAGAGCGCAGAGAGAAAGAAAGCGTGCCATTTTTCTCAGCAAGGCGGATTAACTGCGCCATAGGCTCGGTAACTTCAAGGGTAAGACTGCTTGGGGCGACAGGCGCCGGCTTGGAAGGATCACCTTCACGCAAGTTCACCGCCAGAACACGCACATTGGCACCAAGGACCTCGGTAACTTCCGGCTTTCCAGCCGCACGGGCCGCCGATACATTGCCAGCGCCGTTTATAGAAGAATCGTGGGTATAGAGAAGATCAACCCTATCACCCGGGAATATGAAACCAGCTATACCGGTTACCACATCGGTAGCAACAGTTATAGCGCGCATACCAGGAGGGAGCCCGGCAGCCAGGAACCCAGGGTCATTAGGATTGGCAAGCTTGCTTTTCATGAAGGGTTCATGCGCATTAATCGCTGAGCGCGCCACCGTCCCTATAATATCCTGGCCACCTTTGTCACCAAGAACAAAATTATCCATAACCAGGTTTTCCGGCCAAGGCTGCTTGTCAATCATAGAGCTGGTGATGATGGTTCCGACAGGGATGTTATTCCTTGCCATCAACACATCAATCGTTTTAACATTGATTTCCTTTGAAGGGGCTTCAGCCTGACCAACAACGGCAGGCGTTGAAGAATCGGTTATACGGAATGCCACAACAGAGGCAACAAGCGCAAGAACCGCAATGATACTGAAAAATATAAATTTCATCTAAATCTTTGCCTCTAAGTAGTATCTTAATGTATTAAGATTTATAAATAACGTTAATCATTAGAAACACATCCGCACGCAACTGTAAACAGGAATTTTTATCATTTATGCTGTTTTCTTGGCCCTTGTGGCTTTTTTGCGCTCATTAGAATCCAGGGCAATCTTTCTCAGCCTCAGGGATTTAGGCGTAACCTCAACCAACTCATCGTATTCTATATAGGAAATCATCTGCTCCAGCGTCATTTTAAGCGGAGGAACCAGCCTTATAGCCTCGTCTTTACTGGTAGTACGTATATTGGTTAACTGCTTGTTTTTTATCAAATTTATTTCCAGGTCATTATCACGGCTATGCTCGCCCACAATCATCCCTTCATAAATTTTCGCGCCCGGATCAATAAACATTATGCCCCTGTCCTGTAAATTCCAGATGGCATATGGCACTGCCTCGCCATTTTCCATGGAAATCAGAGCGCCATTGCGACGGCCAGCTATATCGCCCTTATATGGGGCATATGAATGGAACAGGCGGTTCATCATGCCGGTTCCTCGGGTATCGGTCAAAAACTCGCCCTGATAACCAATAAGCCCACGCGATGGCACAAGGAAAATAATACGGGTTTTGCCGCCTCCTGATGGACGCATATCAGTCATTTCGCCCTTACGCAGGGAAATTTTTTCAACAACCACGCCGGTATGCTCTTCATCAACATCGATAACCACTTCTTCGATTGGCTCCATTTTAACGCCGGATTCATCTTCACGGAACAGAACACGCGGACGCGACACAGAAAGCTCAAAACCTTCGCGGCGCATGGTTTCTATCAAAACGCCAAGCTGCAATTCGCCACGCCCGGCAACTTCAAACGCATCCTTTGCATCAGTTTCCTTTACACGTATCGCAACATTGCCCTCCGCCTCGCGCAGCAGGCGTTCGCGTATCATACGGCTGGTAACTTTGCTTCCTTCCTGCCCGGCAAGCGGGGAATCATTAACCGACAAGGTAATCGCCATGGTCGGCGGGTCAATCGGGGTGGAAGGAACCGGGCTGGAAAGAGTCAAATCACCTATAGTATCAGCAACCGAAGTATTCGCCAGACCAGCTATCGCCACTATATCGCCAGCCTGCGCCTCTTCAACCGGCACACGCTTGATGCCATCGAAAGAAAGCAGCTTGGTAAGGCGGCCCTGCTCAAGTATGTTGCCATTAATATCCATTGACCGGATCGGCATTCCGACTTTAGCGGTACCGCTATATATGCGGCCAGTCAGGATGCGCCCCAGGAACGAATCATACTCCAGGATAGACACAAGCATCGCAAAATCAGCATCCGAATCAACATCCGGGGCAGGAACATGGTTAGCTATGCAGGTAAATAGCGGCGACAAATCCTTGCGCTCGGCAGTCAGGCTTTCAGCCGCCCAGCCATCGCGGCCAGAAGCGTAAAAAGTTGGGAAATCGAGCTGTTCTTCGGAAGCATCAAGCGCCGCAAAAAGGTCGAATACTTCGTTTACAACCTGTTCCGGACGGGCATCGCCACGATCCACTTTATTGATAACCACAATTGGTTTTAAGCCAAGCTTCAATGCCTTGGTAAGGACAAACTTGGTTTGCGGCAACGCGCCTTCGGCAGCGTCAACCAGCAATATCACACCGTCAACCATGCTTAACACGCGCTCAACCTCACCCCCGAAATCAGCATGGCCTGGGGTATCTATGATGTTAATGCGTAAATTTCCGCGCACCACCGAAGTGCATTTTGCAAGAATGGTAATGCCGCGCTCTTTTTCAAGGTCATTAGAATCCATAACGCGCTCAGCCACCGACTGGTTGGCACGGAAGCTGCCGCTTTGGCGCAACATCTGGTCAATCAGGGTTGTTTTGCCATGATCCACGTGGGCAATAATGGCAACGTTACGAATATCTTTCATGAATTCATTTCCTTAAAAAAATTATAGCCAGCCTAAGCACTGCCGGGCTGACTCCATTATATCTGTTATATATTAAAAATTACCCTGATAAAAAATTACTCTGAGGTGCGTTCGAAAAAACAGCCATAGACTGAATCTCTATTTTGCGGCTATTCCTCGCACGCACATTCTCAGGATAAAAGCCTTAAAAGACTAAAGCAGCTTCAAATTAACCGCAGAGGTTTTGCCCTTGCTGTTTTCCAGTTCATACTGAATTTTCTGGTTATCATCAAGAGTATGCAGACCGGCTGCCTGAAGAGCAGAAATATGCACGAACACATCGCTTCCACCATCATCAGGTTTAATAAAACCGAAAGATTTATTTGGATTAAACCATTTAACAACACCTGTAGCCATAACACTATTATCCTTAACTAACTAATAACACCCATTCATAAAAATTTAGGAAATGGGTTTTGCAAAACTGCGGCGCCACCATGGCATCGCCAGCGCGTCTATTAACCTAATTCCGGTGTTTATGCAAGCCCGATTATAATATCAGGCAGTGAATAGCGAATATCCCTTATAATTAAACGGGTAAAGCACCGCTAATATGTGAATTGCTCTTTTATGATACGCTCAGCAAGGTTATATTCGGGGTCAAACAACAATGTTACCCCGGATTTACGCTGTTCGCTTATAATCACCTCGCCCACATCCTTTATCTCGGTAAAATCAGCAACAGCCGCAACCGGGCGCTTTTTAGCCTCCAGAATACTGAATATAATGCTCGAATCATGGGCAAGCAATGCCCCTCCCCAGCGCCTTGGGCGGAAAGGAACCAGCGGCGTAAGCGCTATTACGTTGGAGCCAAGGGGGATTATGGGGCCACCGGCGGAAAAATTATAGGCGGTGCTTCCAGCAGGGGTTGAGATCATAACACCATCGCAGATAAGCTCATTCAGGCGCACCACATGGTCAATCGCCACGCGTATTTTTGCCGCCTGCCTGCCCTGCCTGAACAAGGAAACCTCGTTAAATGCAAGCGCCTGGACTATCTTGCCATTAAGGCAGCGCGCATACATATGCAATGGATAAAGGACTGTGCTGCGCGCATGCTTTATGCGATATTCAAGATTTTCAAGTACCGCTTCATTCATCAGGAAGCCGACAGTACCGCAATTAATGCCATAAAACGGCAATTTCATTTTCATGTAGGCATGCAGGGTTTGCAGCATAAAACCATCGCCACCAAGGACAACAATAGCCTCGGCGCCCGTGCGCCTTTTGCTGATTTCCACTACATCGTAAGCTTTCTTTATTTCCTTAAAAGCGGCCTGAGCTTTGGGCGAATTATCGGCAACACAGGCGATCTTGATCTTTTTCATAATTGCACCATTAAATATTATTGCGCTGACTATTATTGCGCAACACGGCGCACTAATGCAATAATATAAGAAAGATTTTCTACAGGGGTTTCCTCGGAATACTGCAAAATACGCTCGACAATACGGTTGGAATATTGCGGGGAGCTATTGCTTAAGCCCTCGCTATCAAGCTCACGCACTATCCGAAGCAATAGTTTTACAGCCGGGAACATGGCATCAGGCAGTCCTGATTTATTATAAATAGCCCTGAAACCCAGCTCGCCGCGGTCTGCGATAAGCTTGCGCGCATTTTCAACATGGATATTGGAAAGCAGGGCAAGGGAGGACTCGAAAAAATCAAAATTCCCCTGGCATAGAGCACTTAATATCATGGATGGGCTTAGGCGGTCGGCATCGCGCAGATGGTTAATTAACGCACCAACATCATCATGCGAATGGGCATTGCGTACCAGGTTCAGCGTTTCCGATTCGCGGTTTTTCTCAATCTCTTTCTGTATAGACTCATCAGGAAGCTGGTATTTTTTCTTAAGTGATTCGCCAATATTAGCAGAAACGACATTAACCAGTTTTTCGACCGAACTCATAGGGAGGCGCGGCCTATTAGTTATAGCCTCCATTAAAAAGGCATTTTCCTTATGGGTTTCTATAATCTTGGTAAAGATATTCTCGGAGATGGATGCGCCTTTATTATTTAGCAGCGAGCCAAGCACCTCCTCATTGCCGCGATGGGCCAGCGTATCAGACACCACCTCAGACAGGGTTTCACGCTTTGAGATCGCAAGGAACCTTGAATTTTCCTTGGTCGCATACATAATATCCAGCAGATCGGTATCGCTTAGGACCTGGGAATATTCAAGGATCGGAAGCGCCACTTCATTTACGTCATTAACCATGGACATAACTATATCCTTGGGGATAAGAGCGCTTTCCTTGAGATTCTGCGCAAGTGATGAGCGAACTTTTATTTCAGTATCACGAACCAGCAGGCGGAATATCTGCTCTGCTATTTTACGCTCTTCATCATTCAACAATACTTTACTGTAGGAGGCCGCTATCCTTCCGGTTATATCAGCCCTGGTATCCGAGGTCTTATCCTCAATAAGACCACGCACCTCCTCTTCCGTAAGTATAATTGGTATATTTATAGGACCAGAAAAACCCCCGGATACATTCATAATGCTAATGAACCGAATATTTAGTGTTGCTACCGGATATTTTACCATCAATTATAGAAAGCAGATAACTCATACCGTCTACTGAACGGTGGTACCCGCCAACATATATATACTCAATAAGTTTCTTGCGGAAATCATCAGGCTTTTTATAGCCATATTGAGTCAATATATTTGATATGCTCAATATCTTCTCAACAGACTCACAAAAACCTTCCGGCATATTGGCTGCCTTATACAAGGCGCGGAATCCCTCCGGCCCTCCCAGCATAAGTATCCTGGCGTTAGTGCGCGGTATCTCCGCCATACATGCAAGGCTCGCTTCGAAAAGATTTAAAAACCCCATACACAGTGCGCGTATAACCAAAGAATAAGTGAGCCTGCCGGTAGCCCTTAGCTGCTCAACCAGATCTTCAACACGTTCATCAATATCAGGGTGCGATATGTCATTTACCGGCATTATACCAAGCAGCTCCCACTCCCTGGCGTCTATTACAACCTTCTGCAGGGCCGCAGGAACTATTTTATATTCCTGGGCAATGTGGTTTTTCAGCTCATCAGACACAACAGCGAATATTTTTTCGGCGATGGTTAGAGGCAAATTACCCCTCTTGGCCAGCACTTCCAGCAGCGAGGTATTTGAGGCTATCATTCCCCAGCTTTTTTCCAGGTCGCCTTCGTTTATTTTTGCCCCTTTGTTATTAAACAGGTCTTTCAGTACTATTTCCTGCCTGGTATCTATCAAGGCGCCGGACAAGCGCTCGGTAATATTGTCGCGGCTGGCTATAGCGCATAAATTAAGGACATCCTTGGTGCTTTCGACAATTGATACCAGATCATCATCGGTAAGAACCAGGGAGTAGCGCAGCACCCGTTCTGCAATATCAGTTTCATCAGAGGCGAGCTTTAAGATAACGTCATGCGGGGCGTCAGGGTTATTACAAAGATTCTCGGCAAGGGTTTTGCGTATTGATTTTTCGGCATCTTTAAGAAGAAGGCGAAAAATATCGGCAGCAATCGCCGATTCACTAAAATTAAAACTTCCTGAATTAAAGGCAAGGACAACCTTCGATGCCAACGTATCAAGCGCTACGTTCGAAGGATTTTGTATTAACTGGTGTACGTCCATAGATGTCAACTGCATTTCAGGCAACCAAAAGTTTAAAGGCAGAGGAATTTCTTGAGTTGAAGATAGCTAAAAATTTTCGCTATTGCAATAGAGAAGCTCCCCTATTTATCCCATAATTACATATTGTAAATTATCAAATATTTTTTATATTTAACCTCATACCTGCTACAAACATAATTTATAAAGCATTGCTAAATATATTTATTAATTATCGTTAAATAAACTGTTAATTGGTTTTCTCTATATACCTACATTAAAACACATAATTAGTAAATTTTTAGTTAAAATTTTATTAAATTGTGCGTTTACCTATCATTAACTGCTTTCTGTTAAAACTACAATCGGCCTACCATAACCCTATCTTCTTTTTACAGGATTAAGCCTATGAATAAAACATACAAAAATGCTGATTCAGCCCTTGAAGGGCTGTTGTTTGATGGTATGACCATAATGTCAGGCGGTTTTGGCTTGTGCGGCATACCCGAGCATTGCATCCGTGCGCTTGCTGATTCGGGGGTAAAAAACCTTACATGGATCGCGAATAATTGCGGGGTAGACGATTTTGGCAGCGGTATTCTGCTCCATAGCCACCAGATAAAAAAAATGATCGCGTCATATGTCGGAGAAAATAAGACCTTTGAAAAACAATTCCTCTCCGGCGAGCTTGAAGTCGAATTCAATCCCCAGGGGACACTAGCTGAACGCATCCGCGCAGGCGGGGCAGGCATCCCGGCTTTCTATACAAAAACCGGCGTAGGGACCGTAATTTCAGAAGGCAAAGAAACCAAGGAATTTGATGGCCAGACCTATGTAATGGAAAAGGGGCTTAGAGCAGATCTCGCGATTGTAAAAGCCTGGAAGGGCGATACGGAAGGAAATCTTATTTATCGGAAAACAGCGCGCAATTTCAACCCCATCATGGCAAGCGCAGGAAAAATCACAATTGCAGAGGTTGAAGAGCTGGTTGAGCCGGGGGAGCTGGAAATAGAGATGATACATACACCAGGAATTTTTGTGCAGCGTATTTTCAAAGGAACTAATTTTGAAAAACGAATTGAATTCGCAACAACAAGGGAGGCATAGCATATGGTTTGGAGCAAGGAAGACATGTGCAGACGCGCTGCCAGCGAACTTAAAAACGGGTTTTATGTGAATCTTGGCATCGGGATACCGACGCTGGTTGCCAATTACATCCCAACCAATGTTAAAATAACATTGCAAAGCGAGAATGGAATGCTGGGAATGGGCCCATTCCCTCTTAAAAGCGAAATAGATGCTGATCTGATAAATGCTGGCAAGCAGACCATAACCCAGCTTCCACAGAGCAGCTATTTTGATTCGGCCACTTCTTTTGGAATGATCCGTGGTGGGCATATTGACGTTGCAATACTTGGCGCCTTGCAGGTTTCACAGCATGGCGACCTTGCCAACTGGATGGTTCCAGGAAAAATGGTAAAGGGTATGGGAGGCGCCATGGACCTGGTTGCCGGTGTGAAAAAAGTCATCATAATAATGGAGCATAATTCTAAAGACGGCGGGGCAAAGCTTGTAAGAGAATGCACATTACCTTTAACAGGGAAAAAAGTTGTGCATCAGGTCATAACCGAACTTGGGGAATTCACTATAGATAATGACGGTTTAAAACTTATCGCAATAGCCGATGGCGTGACGCTGGATGAGCTTAAGGCTAAAACCGAGGCAGAATTTACTGCCGCTGTGCATTAAGCTACCTTGCCCTTGTGGTAGCCATTTTCTTTAAACCTGAGGTAATATCATCTATCTGCTTGCTTGCAACCCTGCCAACAGCCGACCTTCCGGAGTTGGTTAAATTGCTTACATAACTTTTAATACCGCCATCGGCAAAGCCGACCCCTAAAGGTGCTGCCACCTGTGATTTTGATATTACACGGGCAATTTGCGGGGTTGCTTTGATAAACTGGAGGAATGTATATCCTACTACTGTTATTTCCAGGAAATTAAAAACCAGGAACTCGATCAGTATAGGATTATGCAAAGCTACGTTAGGCTCAACAAGCTCTATATTAGGGCCATTTGGATCGTTCCAGGTTCTTGCTTTCGTGTCAGCCAGTTGTTTTGCGGTTACGCCACCAACACAGGCAATCCCTGAATTGCCGGAATTAAGCAGATCATCAATAAAAGTAGCATTTGGTATTATTCCTAGGAAATCCGATGATTTAATACTGCTTGGAGCAGGCGCCGCGACAAAAGGACAGAACATCAACATGTCTGTTTTCGTTAATACAGACCCCTTATCCTTGGCATCTGTAGTTATAGTCATAATATCGCTAAGCTGCTTGGCAAACACCACAAAATCAGAACTAGCAATCAGCCATAAAGAGAAGGCAGAAAAAATAATTAAAGGCTGCAAGGAGAAGGAAACAAGGAAATTAAGCCAGTTATCAAAAAGCATCCTGGTTGAATCAAAAAGCATGAAACTCAGAAAAACAGGCGAAAGTGCGACCAGGAAAGCTACTGCGGTAATTGACAGCATGAATGTTATAAGCGACCTGATAAAAAGCATTGCTACTGTTGTTATCAGCCACCATGCCAGCAGGAAAAGCGGCCAGGCGATAAAAAACATGGCAATAACCAGCGCAATAAAAACGGCTTCGTTGTCAAAAAGCCCGGCAATTGAGGCAACCCCGCTTTGCGTGCCTGTAAGCAACATGTTCAGCCGGTCATCAACCCCTTTAAAGATATTTACAATGGTTTCCCCCTCATTAGGGGCAGTAAGGCATATTATTGTTTTACAATTGATAGCATTAACAGCCCAGCTTACTGTCTGGATTATAAGGCCAAAGAAAAATCCCAGTATAAGCCCCACCCCCAGAGCACCCTGGTTTATAAACAGGGTTATAATGCCGATTTTCATTATAGCCGCAATTCCAGCGCCTGAGTTTGATTTCTGCAAACCAATCATGAGCCTTATGCCATATAACGCTATAAAAATAACAATAGCGCCCGTTATTATTTCCAGCAGCCCCACTTGCAGAGCGCAGTAAAATTTGGTGAATATATCATTGATAATGGTAAAATAATTACAGGCTATGCCGCTGAATATATTTTTTACCGTAATCACGCCGCAAGAGTTCTGGTTGCTGATTTGCTGGCTGTCAAAAAGGGTACCACTGGTAACAGCGCCTGTTTTCACATCGCAGGTAACCATAGTAAAGGCCGCATATACAGTTTGCGCAGGATACACTGTAAGAAGCAACGCAATCGCCAGAAACCCCATAGCTTTGCGCATAGTTTTCATATCAATAATCCTTTGGCAAACCAGAAAACCGTCCGCGTGCGGAAATAAGTGCCTTTACATCATTAGAGAAAATAGCCAGCACGTCTTCAGCTTCTTTTAAAAAGACATTAAGCGCGATGCTTTCACCATTCTGCTTAAGCAGGAAATCGCCCTTCTGCCTGTTCATATTAGAGAGCATGAAAGAATCTTTTTCATTAAGGCCAAGCCCCTTGGATTGATATGGGACCGGCATTTCATCCGGAACATAAATCCTGGTGGAAACTTGCGCTGTAACCGCAGCAAGGGTAGCAGTTTCGCCACAATTAGAGACCTGGCTGGTCGTGAATATAACCATCACATTTTTCTGCCTTAGCATTTCCAGCAGGCTTTCAAGGCGCGGCGCGAAAAAGCCATTTTCCAGTAAATCCCAGGCCTCATTAATAACTATGATGGTGGGTTTGCCATCAATAGTGTCGATTACCCTATGCATAAGATATGAGAATAAAGGCAGCATATACGCCTGTTTTGCCAGAGCTGACGTCATATCGAAGCCTATAATATCAGCTCCCATATCAAGAGAGTCCTGCGTAAAATCAAAGAGCTTGGAATACACTCCCTGCCCTACCCAGCGCTCCAGAGATTCAGCAAGCGTGGTATCTTTCTGGGTTACCAAAGCTACCATATTTGGCAAATTACGCTCGGAAGGGGGCATTGAATAAACCTGTTCCACAGCGCTACGCAATATCTCACGAGCCCTATCATCAAGCACAACATCAGGGGAAATAAGCAAGCTGCACCATGCGGCAAGGAAAGACATATTGTAGGCAGAAGCTTCAAGGGAAAAAGGATTCAGGGCAAGGCGCGGGGAACGGTCAACCGCTAAATCAGAATTCGCTTTTTCAAGCTGGCTCATGGGGAAATATTTGCCGCCCATTTTGTTTAAGAGCAGCCTTGCTGAATGGTTGCGGTCAAAAACAAACATACGCGTACCAAACTTACGGGTTTGGGTAAGAAGGAAATATTCAAGCACCTTCCCGACCCTGTCTTCAAAAGAGTTGAAATCGAAAATTACCGTATGGCCATTATCCTGGACATGAAAATTAAAAAAATATGGCGAACCAACGCTGGTTGGCAATATTGAAAGATAGCTTCCCCAATGATTACCCGCCGCGCTGCCTGTATGATAGCGGTTGAAACGGCAAAAACCTGCCACCAGCTCCGTAGGCAATATCGCACGGCGGCGCGCAAATTCAAAATTACCCGGAAGCTGCGCCCAGAAACATTCTTCCATAAATATTTCTTCGCGTACAGTAATTAATCCAAGCCTGGCGAATAAATCCAGGAACTTACCAACCTCCCCATCAAGCTTTTTCAAATCGCTTACCATAACCATTACGCTGGTCTGGTGTTCGCCAAAATCCACACGTTTCCCGCGGTCATAACTTAATGCCTGGTTTATACCGAAGCTGTCATTAGCCTTTATATCACCACTCATGCCAAATAAGGCCTTCTGCTCTTTAGCGTATTTAAGCGCTTTATCCGTTGGTATGAAAGAAAAGCTCTGGCTCACAACCAGCTCTATTGGCGCCTGTAGCACGCAATCAACCGCATCAACCGGCATATCTATATATTGTTTTATACTAAGCATCGCCGCAAAACGGCGATCGCCAATCTCCCTGCTGCG
Source organism: Alphaproteobacteria bacterium (assembly GCA_039808985.1). Lineage (GTDB taxonomy): Bacteria > Pseudomonadota > Alphaproteobacteria > Rickettsiales > SXRF01 > SXRF01. The sequence continues at coordinate 45,165 of JBDHUC010000008.1, forward strand.
CGCCTCTATGGCATTAAAGCCAAAAGTCAGCGCTGATGTCTGCAAGGCAACGCTTAAATCAAGGTCAGGCAAAGGGAAGGATTCCGAACGCAAATTTATTATCTTGCCCAGGAATTCCATTATTTCGGAATAAAATATAGGCTGGCGCACTGCTTTTCCGGCAGTAGGCATAACCCTTTCCGCGAGGGTAAGCCTTCTTGCGTTGCACTGGCTTTTTACGCCGTCTAGAACCGAGAGGACAAAACTATCAAGAAATTCATAAGAAGCATCAAGATATTTATTACAAAACCGGCTATTTGCCTTGGGAAATGCAAATGATTTTATCTTTTTTAAATCCAAAAGCTGGATGGCCTGACCTTCATATAATATAGTGATATATACATCGTTCCTGAATAAATCATTCCAGCTATTTTCTTTTTTCCATTGGGAATTAACATAATCGGCAAATTCACCAGGTAATTTTGCGTTTCCCGAAGACTCATCGGGAAATGAAGATACCATAGGGTTGCGCCTGCGAATAGTGTGCAGCCAGAAGGAAATTTTTTCGGTTACGTCATTTTGTATTATTACCTGGCGGATAGTAGCGCAAAGCGAAGCGTGTATACCATCAAGGTTTTCACATAAACCGCCACGGAAGTTTCCCTCCACCTTGATAACCTGCATCAGCTCGCCATTTTTAGTTATAACCGTATGTGGGTTATAGTGGCTATGGTAAGGTATGAACTCAGACCTGTCATCAATGGCAGAGCTGCCAGCAGCAGTTTTTTTCCTGTTTGTCGCCGATGCTTTACCTGATGATGCCATGCTTATTCCAATGCGAAACCAAATAAGGGGTTACATTTAATTTTTAAATTAATATTATAAATTAACGCATGCAACCAGCAAGTGATATAGGAGTGCTTAGTGTCGAAAAAGGTGACGCTGCGCTCGCGGCTATTACAGACAAAATAGATGCCGCATTCACTGTAAGGCTAATCATAAGCCACGGGGCACCAACCATGATGCCGATACCGGTACAGATAGTCAGAGCCTGCGCCCAGGTGGCTTTTCCAAGCAGCGCCGAAATGCCAAGCGATACGATAGCAAGTGTTGCAATGCCACGGCCCACATCAAGGAATATCATTGATGCAACGCTGCATAATACATCCGCAATCGGGGTAGCATAAGCATGGCCGCATAACAGCAAATACATGCCCATGGCAACCAACAGCAATAAAGCATGGCGCTTAACTTCGCCAAAATCAAATGATATTGCTATAACTCCCTGTTTTTTCATATTAATTACTCCATATGGCGTTATTATTTATTGTATAAATTTTTAAAAATCAGTTTAAATATTTAGTTATCTTAAGAAGCATTTGTTGTTTTATGCTAGGGTAAGCCTAACATAAATATGTGACAGTTTTTTGACAGTTTTCATTTTTATTGTAATTTACTGTAATATGAGCGAATTCCTTAAGCTATAATAGTAAACATCAATACTTAATAAAGTTTAAATAAAAACAGCCATATTGTCCAGCATTGCTTTAAAAGCCGTAAAAACCACCAGGCAAATACCGTTTGCAATAAAATTGGCTGTAGGGTAAACGCTGGTAAAGCCAAATAATACAACCCATAAGCCAACCAATAAGAAGGGATAATTTATGAACGCAATTGAGCAGAAAATCTCATCAATGGGCATTACCCTGCCTGCATCTGTCATGCCTGCTGCTAATTATGTGCCATATACAATAAGCGGCAATTTAGTGTTTGTTTCCGGCACTTTACCTATGAAGGACGGCAAGCCGCAGGATATTGGCAAGCTTGGCAAGGAATTTACCATAGAGCAAGGCCAGGCGACTGCCAGGCTGTGCGGCATCAATATACTTGCCCATCTGAAGGCTGCCTGTGGTGGTGATTTAAGCAGGGTTGTACGCTGCGTGCGCATGGGTATTTTCGTTGGTTCCGCAAACGGGTTCACCGACCAGCCTAAAGTCGCAAACGGCGTATCTGACATGATGGTGGAAATCTTCGGCGATGCTGGAAAACACGCGCGCTTTGCGGTTGGGGTAAGCGAGCTTCCTTTTGGCTGCGCAGTCGAGGTTGACGCTACTTTTGAGATTAAATAACACCCTCAACAGGTGAACTGGGGCTGGCATTTTCCTGTTTCGCCATCCTTCCGGCAAGGAAAGCCTGCCTGCCTGCTTCCACCGCGCCTTTCATGGCCTTTGCCATAAGAACCGGATTACCGGCTGAGGATAGTGCCGTATTAAGCAATACGCCAGCACAGCCAAGTTCCATGGCAATACAGGCATCCGAAGCTGTGCCGATACCGGCATCCACCAGCACTGGAACTTTCAGGCTTTTTATTATAAAGCGGATATTAAGAGGGTTTAAAATGCCAAGCCCCGAGCCGATTGGCGCAGCTAAAGGCATTACCGCGCAGCAACCGGCATCTTCAAGTTTTTTGGCGGCAACCAGATCATCACTGGTGTAGGCCATTACCTGGAACCCTTCTTTTACCAGTATCCTTGCGGCTTTTATGGTTTCTTCCGTATCTGGGTACAAGCTGTTTTTATCACCTATAACTTCCAGCTTTACCAGATCCCACCCGCCAAGCTCACGCGCAAGCCGCAAAGTCCTTACCGCCTCATCGGCTGTATAGCAACCGGCACTATTGGGCAGATATGTATATATCGAGGGCGGAAGCGCCTGCATCAACCCGCCGCCCCCGTTTTGCGACAAATCAATGCGGCGCAGGGCAACTGTTATTATTTCAGCTCCACTGGCCTGTATAACCTCTTTGGTTTGCTCAATATCCGCGTATTTTCCAGTTCCAACCAAAAGCCGCGAGCCGAAGCTACGACCGGCTACAATAAATTGGTCATTGTCAGACTGCATCAGCCGCCCCCGATAAAAGTTACTATTTCAACCAGGTCGCCTTCATTTAATACAGATTTGCCATAAAGCGAGCGCGGCACAATCTCACGGTTGCGCTCAACCGCCACCTGTGTCTGTGCGACATTCAGGGTTTGCGCCAGGTTTTCAATAGTAGTCCCCTGCTCTACCATGTGGATTTTGCCGTTAAGTGTGATTTGCATATGTAATAATCAGATTATTAGATGACTGAATAAATGGGGTATGTTAATCCTTTATTATCTAATAATCAAATAATCTAGTCATCTTATGCAGCGCATCCTAATCATCAATGGCCCCAACTTAAACATGCTTGGTTCACGCGAACCAGAGATTTATGGCAATGAAACATTGCCCGATATTGAAGCAAAATGCAAAACTCATGCAAAAAAGCTTGGGCTGGAGATAGATTTTATACAGTCAAATATTGAAGGAGAACTGGTAACTGCCATTCAGGGCGCGGCAAAATCCCATCAGGGCATTCTTATAAATGCCGGGGCTTATACCCACACTTCCATTGCTATAATGGACGCTTTGCTCTTGCTTAAAATCCCGGTTATTGAGGTGCATCTTTCCAATATTTTCAAGCGCGAGCCATTCCGGCACGAATCGTTTATTTCCAAGGCCGCAAAGGGCGTTATCTGCGGCTTTGGCAGCGATAGTTACGTGCTGGCGCTGGAAGCCGTGGCAAAACTGGTGAAAAGCGGGAAATAGCCATGTGGCGCATCGGACATCGCGGTGCTGGCGGCAACCTACCGGAAAACACCCTTATATCAATGCGCAGGGCACTGGAATTAAACCTTGACGGGTTTGAATTTGATATTCAGTTAAGCAAGGATAACATCCCGGTTGTTATACATGACGATACGCTTGAGCGCACCACAAATGGCAAAGGGCTGGTCAGCGATTTTACGTTTGCCGAGTTGCAGAAACTCGATGCAGGAGGCATTGGATTTCCGGGTGAAAAAATCCCTTCACTTATGGATGTTATAGAGCTTATTGATAATAAATGCCGTTTGTTCATAGAACTTAAGGCAGAGAATTCGGAAAAGCCGGTTGCAGAAATTATTACTCATGCGGTGAATAACCTTGGCTGGGATTATGAGCATTTTTACATATGCTCTTTTAACCATAACCAGATAAAATTCATTAGCGGCCTTATACCACAGATAAAGACCTGCGCCCTTCTGGTTGGAATCCCGGTAAGCCTGGCGCAAATCGCGGCTGAAGCCGGGGCGTGGTCACTAAACCCTGCAATCGACCATGTAACCAGGGAATTCATAGACGATGCGCATAAGCGCGGACTTAAAGTTCTGGCATGGACAGCGGACAGTCCCGAACAGATCGAACGCGCAAATGCTCTTGGCATAGATGGCCTGTTCAGTAATTTTCCAGACAGGCTTTAAATGAGAGGTAGTGGGCAGGAAGTTACGTGGGAGCTTCTCCTTGCCGCCTATGCACAGGGCTACTTCCCCATGGCCGCAAGCAGGGGCAGCAAGGGGCTGGAATGGTTCTATCCTGAGATGCGCGGGGTGTTGCCGCTTGATAAATTTCATATACCTAAAAGCCTTGTGAAATTCATGCGTAAATCACCTTTTAAAATTACAACTGACAAGGCCTTCGAGCAGGTAATCAGGGCTTGCGCTGATAACACCAGAGGCCGGGAAAGCACGTGGATAAATGATGAAATAATAGATCTATACTGCCAGCTACATACAAACGGCTTTGCGCATAGCGTAGAATGCTGGCAGGAATCAGGTGATGGCACAATGGTAATGGCTGGCGGCTTGTACGGGGTTGCCATAGCCGGTGCTTTCTTCGGGGAAAGCATGTTTTCAAGAAGCAGTAACGCAAGCAAAGTTGCGCTGGTGCATCTGGTAGGGCTGCTTAAGAAGCATGGCTATGAATTATTAGATGCGCAGTTTACCAACGAGCATTTAATACAGTTTGGCATAGAGGAAATACCTCGCGCCATCTACCTTGGCAAACTCAAGCACGCCCTTACCATAAAACCACAGGAATGTTTTTAAAAATCATGCCGCCTGAAGGCTGCTTAAGAATTTACTGATTTCCTTGTTCAGGTTATTTGCCTGCATACTGAGCAGTTTTGACGATTCCAAAACATCTTTGGTGGCATGCTCGGCATTATTGGTTGCCGATTTAACATCACCGATATTATTGGATATTGAGCTCACGCCATTTGAAGCAACCACCATGTTTTTGGATATTTCGTTGGTTACGGCGCTTTGCTCTTCAACTGCGGCTGCAATAGTTGCCGAGTACTCATTTACATTATTAACCACATGTTTAATAGAGCTGATAATGCTGACCATTTCCTTGGCTATGCCCTGCACATTGCCAATCTGCCTTGCTATATCATCAGTTGCTTTTGAGGTTTGGGTAGCCAGGTTTTTAACTTCAGAGGCAACCACCGCAAAGCCTTTCCCGGCTTCACCTGCACGCGCCGATTCAATAGTGGCATTAAGCGCCAGCAGATTGATCTGCGAGGCTATGTTGCCGATAAAATCGCTCACATTGCCAATCTCGGTAGCAGCGCTGGCAAGATTGTCGGCGAATTGCTCGCCTTTCATTACTTCCTGCATTGCTTCGCCTGCGCCGCTGGATGACTTACTAACCTGCATTGCGATTTCCTTAATGGAAGCGGATAACTCCTCGGCTGCGGAAGCAACTGTCTGTACGTTAGAAGATGTTTCCATAGCAATAGATGCAACATCGGAAGCTTTCATATCGGCATCACCTACAGTTTTAGCCATGCCTACAGAAGTATTCTGCAATTCCTGGGCGGCCCCCGAAACGGCTTCAACAGCAATAGCGGCAACTTTTTCGAACCCGCGGATAGCCTGGTCCATTTTCTCGGCGCGTCTTTGCTTTATCGCCTGCTCCATCTGTTCATTCTGGGATAGAGCATCACCTTTACGTTTGTTTTCAACAAACACCATCATCGAGCTGGCCATTTCGCCAATTTCGGTTTTAGACACAGGAGGAAGGACAATATCGGTATTGCCAACTGCCAGTTCTGACATAGCTTTTATAATGCTGCGTATAGGCATTATCAGCGACCTTATGCTTACAATGGTAAATAATACGGAAACTATAGTTGCTATTGCCACTACAATAGCCAATATGCTCATATTATTCTGGGCGCTTGATATTGATGCTTCCACATCATTTTGTATCTTTACCGCATAATCGGAATTAGCCTGCGTAGCAGCAACGGCCTTCTCTTTAAAAAGCTTTGCTTCTTCTTCCTGTTTCTTAAGCATTGCTTCCAGGATAGAGCCTACTTCCAGCGAGGCCTTCCTGGCATCAGACAACAGAGCATTACCCTTAACGCGGTTACCATCAACAAAAGCATCCACGGCTTTAAGGGAAATGGTTTGAAAGTTGGATGCCTGTTCTTCTATTTTCTTTGCTTCTTCGGGCGCGAACTCCGAAACCTTTTTTAAGGCGGTCAGTAATTCTGCTTTTTCAGCATCAGCATTTTTTTCTGATTCATTTAACCAACTGGCTGAAAGATCTGTAATCCAATAACGCAGCATATTAAAATGGCGCAAAACAGAACGTGTAGCAGTTAACCTGTCATTTGCTGCCTGCTGCTTATCAAGCGTGTCTTTAACTTCATCGCCTTTATTTTTAACTTCCGTGATATTTTTCTGGGTTCCGGTCAATACATCATAAACCTTATAGGTTATAAAAGAGCTGTATAAGTTAGTCGCAAGTAGGGCCAACAACAGGAACCCTGCAAGCATAAGTAATTTTGCGCGAATAGTAAAATTATCCAGAAAGCTTCCTGCTTTAACTGACTCTTGTGAGTTTTCGATACCCATACATGGACTCCTTATATTAATTATGTTTTATAACAGAAATGGATAGATACCCAAGATTACCCTATAACTTATCCCTCAATACTAATGTGCCAGCCCTGAGGCTGGCACATTATCTTTAGTTTTTATTTAAAGATTGTAACACTGACAGCACCGCCCAGATCATCCAGGTTGGCACCTTCTTTTTTACCTCCGGAAATATCCGTTTCACCCTTTGGCCCACCATGGCAGCTCAGGCATGATTGCTTGTAATATTCAGGCTGGATAAAACGGAAAGCGCTTTTTCCATCAACAGTCGATGTTTCTGAAAAAGCCTTGCCTTTTTCGTAACCGGCTTTTTTGAAGGTTTCTTCGATTGCCTTGTTTTCCCACTCGTCAGGACGGTTCTTGCGGTTACGCACCAGCTCTTTAGGAGCAGTAAGTTTAATAACCGCCTTACCGGCTAATTTTTCAGATGCCTTGGTTGCGACCTGGCCAGCAAAAACCGCAGGAAGGAAGCCTTTAAAGCCTTTTCCCTTTTCATTAATAACTGGCTGCGCATCTTTCATAACATCAGCAATAGCTTCAAGGATGGCTTTCTGATAAGGGTCGGTTTCAACAACATCCTTACCCATTTTTTCCTTATATTTTTCCTTGGCCTTAGCAATTACAATATCGCCGGTTAATCCCTTGTCGCCAAGATCAGCATTGTTAATCTTGTCCTGATTATCAGAGATAACCCCACGACCGGCAGAGAACAGAGCCGCCATTTCCTTAGCAGTATCTTCTTCACTGGCATAGGCCGCTGAAGCACCAAACAATCCACTCATAAATATTGCGGCAGTATATAAATATATTTTCTTCATACTTGCTCCTTTGTTTTGTTAAACCGTATATTAATATTTTATTTGCACAGTTGCCATAACTTTGGTTGTATCCGTGAAAAGCTTATCAGCGTTATAATCAGCGAATTTCAGGCCAAGAGTGTAATGATTATAGAATGTCTGCTGAATCTGGGCATCCCATTCAGTGCCATAATGAACGCTGGTATGGTTTGATTCATAATCATGATAAGCAACCATTATGTCGGTTCCTTTTACCAGAGGATCGCCAAATGGCACTTTATAGCCAAGGGACACATAGCGGTCTTCGAGGCCGTTTGCAGGGGTTGTGGTGAATTTATCAGCCCAACCATTGAAAGCATGCAATGTTGCAAGCGGGGTCTGGAACGCGTGAGTTGCGATACCATCGCCTTCCAATACTTCGTAGCCGCCTTTTGCGGTAAAGCCATTCCAGGTTAAGCCCGGCTCAGCCAAATAGTAATTGGCGCTGTAATTGGCAGTATTATCGCCATAATCAGACTGGTTCGCAATTTCAGCAGCGTATATAAGACCGAAATCACTTGGCAGGCCTAATTTACCGGTCAAGCGTGCGCCATACGTCATGGAAGATAATGAGCGCGCATCATCGAAAGCCAGCATATAATCATATGCGGTTATCTTAAGGGCGGGATCAAATTCATATGACGCATTGATCAAATGTGAATCGCTATCATATGCGCCGTTGGTTGCATAAGGCCCGGTTATGCGGTTAACTTTATTGACATATGCATAATAAATGCTCGCATGGTCTATGAACTGGGTTGAAATGCTGGCCGCATCGAGCGTCTGGTCATTCTGGCGCCAGTCGCTTGAGCCTATGAAACGCTGGTTGTCAAGATTCACAACCTGGCGCCCAATTGTAATATTGGTTTTTGGTAAGCCCTGATAGCTGATATATAACTGGTTCAGGTCAGTATCCTCAGGATCGGTAACGCCTGGGAACTGGGTTTTGCCGTTGGTGCTGCTGTTATAATGATCAACACCGAGCGCAACAACATTCTCGCCTTCCACAGCAACCTGGAATCCCTGCCACAATCCTGTTTTGTAACCAATTTTAGTGCGCAGCGTGGATGCATATGCATTCTCAGCGAACCCATCCTGATCAACCATTTCATAACGGTAACGGGCATTGATCCACGGGGTGCCATGCAAAATGGCATAGCCGAGGCTTCCCGGTTTCACATCAGGAAAATTATCAGTGCTGAATTTATCGAGGCCTTCTGCAAGTTCAGATTTAGGCTCAGCAGGTTTAACCGCCGGAGCTGCGGCTATTGCGGCAGAATCTGCGGCAACAGGGGTGGCCTGCTTTTTGGCTTTTTTTGTCGCTGCCTCTGCGTCACTTGCAAAGAGGCCTGCCATGGCAGGGATCATTACCAGTGCACTGGTTGCAAAAAGAATTTGCTTTTTAGATTTCATATTACTCTCCGTGTAAGTGTTATGTTGTAAAGTTTTAGTTTCTAAAAATTGAAAATATGCAATTTCATTATTTGGTATATCTTATCTTCCTACATTTACCAGATTAATATTAGTTAAATTTTGTAGCCTGTTCAGCCATTAAGTGCTTTAAAAATTTCGCTGTGCTGTATGCAAAAAAATCAAAAAACACCGGGTATACATTCGCAGGATTCTGTCCCAAAATCGGCCAATAAAAATAAAAAAAATTTATGATAAAAAAGTCACAGTTTTAAAAAAAGTGATATTGGAAAAATAACCGAGCAATTAGATAAGATTATTTTCGCCACGAAAAAATTACAGGATAACTTTCTGGCCTTTTTTGCGTTCGCTATCCGATTTCAACTGGCCGCAAGCAGCAAAGATATCCTGCCCTCGGGTAGCGCGTACAGGTGAGGAAAACCCTGCATTATTGACTATTTCCGCGAATGCGCGAATGCGTTTTTTAGAAGAACATTCGTAAGGCGCGCCGGGCCATGGGTTAAACGGTATCAGATTTACTTTGGCGTGAATTCCCTCCAGTAATTTTACCAATTCACGCGCATCCCCGTCGCTATCATTCACACCCTTCAGCATCACATATTCAAAGGTTATGCGACGTGCATTATTTGCTGCCGGATATTCGCGGCAGGCTTTAAGTAATTTTGCTATCGGATATTTTTTATTTATGGGGACTATTTCATCACGCAATTCATCGTGCACGGCATGCAGCGATATTGCAAGGTTAACTCCCAATTCTTTACCGCAACGCTCTATCATTGGAACAACCCCGGAGGTCGAAAGCGTTATGCGCCGTTTGGAAATAGCGATACCCTCGCCATCCATTATAACCTGCAATGCCTTTGCCACATTATCATAATTATATAGAGGCTCACCCATGCCCATCATTACTATATTGGTAAACAGGCAATCTTCGCGCCGCCTGTTCCATTCTTCAAGCCCATCACGCGCAATCAGCACCTGTCCGATAATATCGGCAGTGGTTAAATTACGCACCAGAGGCATAGTGCCGGTATGACAGAAAGTGCAGGTAAGGGTGCAGCCAACCTGGGAGGAAACACACAATGCGCCACGGTCAGCTTCGGGAATGAATACTGTTTCAATTTTATTAGCGTCCGGCATTTCCAGAAGCCACTTGCGCGTTCCATCAACCGAGGTTAAGGCACGCGATATTTTCGGGCGGGTAAGCGTAAAATGCTCCGCAAGCAGGCCATGCTGGTTTTTGGCGATGCTTGTCATCTGCTTAAAATCAGTGACGCCTTTTACATAGATCCAATGCCATATCTGCTTGGCTCGGAAGGCTTCAAAACCTACTTCCTTAAGTTTTGCCGTCAGCTCATCACGCGATAATCCTATAATCTCTGTTTTTTCTTTCACTTGCAGGCCTTAATATTATTTATAAACACTATAAATGCTTCCCGGCATCCATGCTTTGATGAAGTATGCGTATAATGCGTACACCATTACTCTTAGGTATATAAAATACTATATGTGAATTATATTCCAAGCATCGCCATGCCTGATTAATTTCACCTACGCTACGTCCAATCATAGGATTCCCAGCAATACTCTGAAATAAATCATGCAAACCAAAAAAATACTTTCTGGCTTGCTCCAAGCCAAATTTAAGAATTGTATATTCATAAATTCCGGCAATATCAGCTTCAGCTTTTTTTGTCAGGCTATAAGATACCATTTGTTTTTAGCCTATTCTCAACTGCGGCCATAATTTGCGGCACACTTAGATCGCTTTCACCACTTGCTTCCCCTTCATCAATTGCAGTGCGCAGTGCGGCAAGCTTTATCTCGTATTGCTGCTCTTCACGCTCTAAAATGCGCAGTGCCGAGCGCACCACTTCGCTTGCATTTTCGTAGCGCCCACTCTCTACCCGCGCTAATACAAAACGGTCAAGTTCTTCGGTCAGGTTTACATTACGTGTTGGCATATAATCTCCTTTTACATATATCATTATAGCAATATTGGCAATCTTTGCCAATACAATTTGATAACTATAATTACAACTTATAGCCACCTTCAAAGGCTTTGATCATCTCCATATCGAAGCTATCGCGGAGTTTTTTACGCAGGCGGTATATATGTGTTTCCAGCGTGTGCGTATCCAGCGTAGAATCAATACCCCACACCTCCTTAAGAAGCGCCTCGCGGGTAACGCCGCTATCGCCAGCCTGAGCTATCATATGCAGAAGCTGCGTTTCCTTATCGGTCAAAACCACTTCGCCAGCGCTTATTTTATGGCTAACTATTTTATTTTGTAATGAAAGCTGCAAATCAGGACCGATATATACTAAATCGCTATTTGCCGATGCGCCCAGGGCAAAGCACTGCTCTATTTCGTTTAGCAACCTATTGATGTGTATTGGCAAAGTTATAACAATCAACGGGATATTTTTTGCGTCATATTCCTTATCGCTTATAATTAAGCTGGCGCCGGAAGCCTGAATATTATCCTGAATATTATCCTGTGGCGAAATCGCCAGGCAGCCAAAGCCCAACTCTCGCGTGACAAGAGCGCAAAACGGCTCTATAAAGTCGCGGTTATCGCTAAGTATATATATAGTCTGCTGTTTATCCATAATAAGAAATATAAATGATTGCTAAAAACAAAGATAGTAAAGATGGCAATAATAAGGTTGCTGCCCTGCAAAAAGCGATCTCCCTGCTTCGTGGCCAGAATGGAATTATCATAAAGCAGGGAAATGGAAAAAATATAGCCATATATCCTGCTGAATTCCTGAGTAAAAATCAGGAAATCTACAAGCTCAGCAAATCCCCTGTCCTCATAAGCCTTGCCAAAAGGGCCGGGCTGCTGCCTGCGCTTGCGCTGATTCCTGCAGGTGAAATAACAAAGGATTGGCCGGTTTTTACAGAAAAAGAACTGGAAAACGGCCTGGAAAAATCGGGAGGGGAAATATTTGAAACTGCGCGCGCAAAACTGCCGCTGGAAGACGCTGAGGATTCAACGATAATAAGCTTTCGTGCGCAGGGGAGCGATGAAACACATCTTGCGCTTATCATCGGCAAGCCACAAAAAAATGCTGTTGCCCTGGTACGCGTGCATTCTTCCTGTGTAACCGGCGACCTGCTTGGCAGCCTGCGCTGTGATTGCGGAAGCCAGCTTAAGCTTGCCCTTGATGCCATAAAAAAATCCGGTTACGGGGTTTTGCTGTATATGAACCAGGAAGGGCGCGGGATCGGCATAAACAACAAGCTTCGCGCCTATAAATTACAAGAAGAAGGCATAGATACTTTTGCTGCCAACCATGCGCTGGGATTTCTGGATGACGAGAGGGATTTTACTGCCGCAGGCTCAATACTCAAATATTTAGGCATCAGCCGGATAAAGCTTCTTTCAAATAATCCGCGCAAGGTTTCTGAGCTAAAAAAACATGGGATCAATATTGTAAAACGCCTGCCGTTGGTTGCGAAGCCAGGCAGGTATAACCGCGCCTACATAGAAGCGAAAGTAAAAAAGGCGGGGCATTTAATGAAAAAAGATAAGGCCTGAAATAAGGCCTGATTATCGTTTATCAAGGATATTCAGCAGGTCTTTGGAAGTTTCCTGGCTCTTTGCCTTATTGGCTATTTCCCAGGCGCAACTGTCCCTTTTCCAGGTTCCAACATTTGCATCAAGATTCACTTCCTTCCATTTCTGGTGACCACTTTCCCTGAGCGCCTGAATATCGCCACGTATCAAATCTGCGAATTTTGCGATTTGTTCACAGCGCTTTGCATTTTCGGGCTGGGAGAAATCACGGCTTATCAGAATTGCCTGCACAGAAATGGTAGGGATTGCCTCTTTCACAAAACTATAATCATTAGGGGTTATCTCAGCAGGCTTATATTCTTCCAGCATTTTAGGGCCGTTCATCGGCAGGAAATGAACCTTATCAAGCATTGCCGCATATTTCTGGTTTTCCGGCAGGCTCAGATCTTCGAGGTTCTTAAATAGCCTTACAGGCTTTCCGCCAACAAAAATAACCGCATCTATATCGCCTTTAAGCACTTCTACAACACCTTGTGCCGAGGGTATCTTCAGGCTTTCCGCAGGGGTTATGTTCATAATCGAAAACAGGTTGATAGCGGTAAGCATATTGCCGCTTCCTTCTTCGCCAATTGCAACTTTCTTGCCTTGCAGATCCTTGAAGTCATTAATTTCCTTACGCGCCAGAACGTGGATTTCCTCATTATAAAAAGGAAAAACCATGCGCAGGTTATTTGCCATTTTAATTGAATCAGGATTTTTAGAGCGCCCAAGAAAACCCAGCACATCAGACTGTACAATGCCAAGGGTTACGTTAGGATCACTATTTATTATCTTGATATTATCAATTGAGCCTTCGGAAGGTTTAACAGCCACTTCGATGCCAGCCCTCTTTGCAGATTCATATAAATCACGGCCAAAAATATAATAAGTTCCGGTTTTAAGGCCAGTTACAATATTTATAGGGGCTACAGCCTGGCGCGCATAGGCAAAAACAGATGTTACCGATATAATGGTGAATAATAATACAGGTAAATATCTGCGTAAATTTAATAACATAAAGACTCTTCACATCCAGTTAGTTTCAGGCTTTACTAGCACAAAAAGTTAACGAGTGTCAAATAAATTTTTAATTTGTATTAATATTTGCTCACTATAGCAAGCAGATCATTTCCCGTCTTCTGATCCGGATCCACGCTGGCATTATAGTGCATTTTATCTGAAGACGGAGCGATTTTAACCATACTGCCGACAATAACCCCTTCATCATCCTTAAAATAAACGGCTGAACCATCCTGCCTGACGCCAGTATCGCCGGAGGCATTTACCAGGTCAAAAAGATGGGCATCATCAGGGGCTGGCGCCTTTTGCAAGCCTATATTATAATGATATATTCCAAATATTGCAGCAATTACAATAAAAAATACGGCTATTTGCCTCACAAGCACCAGGTTAATCCCATGCGCTTTCGCCGAATTTCCGGCAGGAGAAAGCGGAAGCCGGTTTATCTTCGGCCTCGGCGCAAAATCCTGCATAATAGCTTCCCTATTCATAACAAGCAAAGTATAGATACAATTTATTTTAAATACAATGTAACTATGTATTAAATTTATCATAAATTATAGATAAAAGCTATGTAAACTGTAATGAGCCTTGATTCCGAAACATTATTAAGACTGCTGGAAATCGCACGCCGGGAAGGCGCTAAAAGTGCTGATGCGCTGCATATAGAAAACACTAATATCAGCATTGCGCAGCGCATGGGAAAACCAGAAGGCATAGAGAGGTCTGAAAGCTCTGCGGTCGGCCTTAGGGTTTTTGTTGAAAAAGACAGCAAAGAAATTGGACAAGCGACTGTTTCATCAACAGATATTAGCGATAACGCAATGATTGAAATGGCACAGAGGGCAATTGCCATGGCCAGGCTGGCACCAGCAGATAGCAACAGCATTCTTGCACCTGCCGTGCTTTACCCGGAATCAATACCGGAGCTTGACCTGCTTGATAATGAAGAACCAACGCCAGCATGGCTTTTAGAGCAATGCGCTATCGCCGAGGATACTGCGCGTTCTACCCCCGGCATAACCAACTCAGAAGGCGCTGACGCTGGTTATAGCCGTGCAAGCGCTGGGCTGGCAATAATGGAAAATGGGAATATTGGTTTTTGCAAAAACTATGAGGGCAGCAGTTTTTCTATTTCAGTGTCAGTCCTTGCTGGAAGCGGGACAAAAATGGAACGTGATTATGATTTTACCAGCGCAAGGCACAGAAGCGGCCTTAAATCAGCCGAAGAAATAGGGTCTGGCGCAGCAAACCGCGCATTAAAAAGGCTAAACCCGCATAAAATAAATAGCTGCCAGGCACCGGTAGTTTTTGATCCCAGGGTAAGCAAGTCATTGCTTTCCATATTAACCTCTGCGATTTCCGGCAGTGCCATTTCCCGAGGCTCATCATTCCTTAAAGACTCAATGGGGGATGATATATTTCCTAAAAATATATCAATAATAGATAACCCTCATATAGTCCGTGGATTAGCTTCAAAGCCTTTCGATATGGAGGGAGTCGCCAATAAAAAAATGGCGCTGGTGGAAAATGGGGTTTTGAAAACATGGCTCCTTGATATGCGCACAGCCAATAAACTAAAACTGCAAACCACCGGCCATGCCTCACGCGGCCTTGCTTCGCCGCCTTCCCCATCTTCAACCAACGTTTATATGGAAAATGGCATTTTATCGCCCGCCGAATTAATTAAGGATATAAAAAGCGGCCTTTACCTCACCGAAACTTTTGGAATGGGCATAAATATCATAACCGGCGATTACAGCCAGGGTGCTGCCGGATTCTGGATAGAAAATGGCGAAATAGCCTATCCGGTTTCGGAAATCACCATAGCCGGGTATTTAAAGGAAATGTTCAGTGGTTTAACGCCAGCTAACGACCTTGCTTTCCGCTATTCAACCAACGCCCCGACAGTGCGGGTTGAGAATATGACTATTGCCGGAGTATAGCATATGGCCATTACGCAAAGCGGAAAAAAAATAATCAGGCGCGTGTTGCGCGAGCATGTACGCCCTTACCGGAAACAGGTTATTATCGCGGCCTGCTGTATGGTGATAGTGGCTATGACCACGGCGCTTACTGCAAAGATGATCGGCCCTACGCTTAAACTTATATTTTTAAACAAGGACGAAACCATGCTGGTGGTAATCCCGCTGGCGGTATTTGCCATAATCACAACAGGGGCAATAGCAAATTATGGCAGCATGCTCACCATGCGTTATATCGGACAACGCCTGGTCGCCGATATGCAGATACGCCTGTTCTCGCATTTGATGAAAAGCGATTTAAGCTTGTTCCACAGCCAGTCATCGAGCCGGTTAATCTCGCGTTTTACCAATGATATAAATCTGTTGCGGTCTGCATTTACCAATGTAGTTGTGGCCATGGTAAAAGGCTCCCTTACAACTGCTTTTTTAGTAGGGGTTATGTTTTATGAAAACCCGAAACTTTCCCTAATCTCGCTGGCGGTATTTCCTTTTGCAATTTATCCATTAATTAGACTGGCCAAACGTATGCGCCGCGTTTCTGGAAAAACCCAGCACCAGCTCGGTGATTTCACAGCAACGCTTGACGAAATATTCCAGGGCGTGCGGACGGTAAAATCTTATAACCGGGAGGAATTTGAAACTGCGCGCGCCAGAACCCTTATAGAAAAACTCACGTCACTATATATGAAGGCGGCAAGAATGCAGGCTGCCTCCTCGCCGATGATGGAGGTATTAAGCGGCATATCAATCTCCCTGGTTATATGGTACGGGGGCTGGGAAGTTATGCGCGGCGCAACTACACCTGACGCATTCTTATCGTTCATTGGCGCATTTTTAATAGCCTATAAACCGGTGCGCTCTATGAGTGGCGCTGGCGGGACGCTCCAGGAAGGCATTGCCGCAGCAGAGAGGTTGTTTAGCGTTATAGATACGCCGCCCAAAATAATTGATTCGCCTAATGCGAAACCACTTATTGTTAGCAGCGGCAATATTACATTTAAAAATGTTGTATTTAATTATAGCCCACAGTCACCGGGAATTAACTGTATAAATATTGATGTTCCTGCCGGAAAAACTGTTGCCCTGGTGGGGCTTTCCGGCGGCGGCAAATCAACTATCATAAACCTGCTTCTGCGTTTTTATGATGTTGAATCGGGAAATATTACTATTGACGGACAGGACATTAAAAACGTTACAATAAACAGCCTGCGCGAAACTATGGCCTTCGTACCGCAGGAATCCATGCTGTTTGATGATACCATAAAAAATAATATTGCTTACGGGCGCGAAGGTGCAAGCGACAGCGAGATATTTACCGCCGCAAAAAATGCTTCCGCCGATGAATTTATCCGCGCCATGCCGCAAGGTTATGACACAATGATCGGCTCACATGGCGTACGCCTTTCGGGCGGACAGCGCCAGCGCATTGCCATTGCCCGCGCCATACTGAAAAACGCCCCTATATTACTTCTTGATGAAGCCACATCTTCTCTGGACAATGAATCCGAGCGCAATATACAGCTCTCGCTCCAGGAGCTTATGAGGGGCCGCACCACGCTTGTTATCGCCCACCGCCTAAGCACAATAGTAGGCGCCGATATAATTTATGTTATAGAAAGCGGCAAGGTGATAGAAAGCGGTAACCATGACGAACTGCTGGAAAAGCGCGGTAAATATTTCCAGCTCTATGCCAATAATTTTGATAAATAATAACCCGCCATGTCCATTTCAAAACGCCTGCTTAAATCGAAATTCACGCAATCGCTGCTTAGCCACCTGCTGGCTTTTTACATAAGGCTGGTCATGCTTACCAGCCGCAAGGAATTCCATATCCATCCGGCATCCGCCGGGCTTATGCGTGGCGAAGGCAATGCGATATTCGCTTTCTGGCACGGGCGCATGATGCTCCTACCTGCAATCAACCCGCCGCGTAAAATGCACGTCCTTATTTCCGAACACCGCGATGGGAAACTAATCTCGCAGGTCATCGGACATTTCGGGCAGGACACAATTGTTGGCTCAACCAGCAAGGGCGGGACTGACGCCGTGCGCAATATAGTGCGCCTGCTTAAAAAAGGCGACAATGTCAGCATAACCCCCGATGGGCCGCGCGGCCCCAACCAGCAGGCAACCATTGGCATAGCAACCGTTGCAAGGCTTGCGCGCAAACCGGTAATGCCGGTTACATTCTGCTCCAGCAAACATAAGCGCCTGCGCAGTTGGGACAGGTTCATGGTAGCAAAGCCATTTGGGCGAATTGTGTTTTGTATAGGCGAGCCGATTATGGTAGAAGAGGCTGATGAGGCTGCAAGGCTTGCCATAGAAACGGCCATGAATAATCTGGTGGAACAGGCGGATGCGTTATAAAACATATAAAATAATTACTTCTGCCCTTTCTGGTCCCATCGGCCTGTGGTTGCGTTTCCGGCGCTTGCGCGGCCGCGAAAGCGAAAAGCGCTTTGCCGAAAGGTTTGGATATTCGAATATACCAAGGCCCAAAGGGACTTTACTGTGGATACATGCTGCAAGCGTAGGTGAAGCTAATTCGGTTTTACCATTGATCGATGTTTTGCAGGCACGTTTTCAGGACATAAATATCCTTATTACCACAGGCACGCTTACTTCGGCAAAGCTTATGGAAAAGCGTAACCTGAAAAATGTCCTGCATCAGTTTGTGCCGGTTGACACTCCTGAAGCTACTAACCGTTTCCTTCGTCACTGGCGGCCTGATGTCGGCTTCTGGGTAGAATCGGAGTTATGGCCGAACCTGGTGATAAATGCCAGGGCACGCGGCTGTTTTATGATGATTGTGAACGGGCGCATGTCGGTCCGGTCTTATGATAGGTGGCAGAAATTCGGGCTGCTTATGATATACCAGATTCTTAACTGCTTCGAGCTGGTGTTTGCGCAAAATGAGGGTGATGCCCAACGCTTCCGCGGACTGGGGGCACAGGATGTACGCTGCCTTGGAAATCTCAAATATGATGCCCTGCCCCTTTCCTGTAATGAAGCCGACCTGTTTTCCTTGCAGCAGGCAATCGGCCTGCGCCCTATGTGGCTTGCCGCCAGCACCCATGCGGGCGAGGAAGAGATACTGGCCAAGGCCCATTCCATTCTTGCGAAGTCCCATCCCGACCTGCTTACCGTAATTGTTCCAAGGCATCCGGCAAGGGGAGCCGAGATAGCAAAACAACTTGCTGGTTACGGCAATGTCGGGCTGCGTTCAAACGGCGACAAGGTAACAGAATCAACCAATATTTATATTGCCGATACATTAGGTGAGCTGGGGCTGTTTTACAGGCTTTCAGAAATCGTATTCATGGGCGGCTCCCTTATAGAGCATGGGGGGCAGAACCCACTGGAGCCTGCCAGGCTTCGCTGCTGCATAATAACAGGCCCGAATACCAATAATTTTGCTGAAATATATGGTGAGATGGAAAAATTATCAATCTGCTTCCGCGCAAAAAACGCCGATGAACTTGCTGCTGCAGTTGACAGGCTTATGGGCAATTCCGACCTGCTTACCAGCGCGCAGGTAAGGGGCAAGGAATGGCTGCGTGGAAAAACCGGGGCAAGCGCAAGGATAGTAAACGCTATAGCCCCTATTTTCACGACAAAAAATGATACGGCAGAACAATTATGAAAGCGCCGCGTTTCTGGGGTTCTAAAAATCTTCTATCCACCTGCCTGATACCATTTTCCCTTATCTATTTGCTGGGAAGAAAAATCCATTGCTGTATTATTAAACCGGAAAAATTACCGATACCTGTTATCTGCGTTGGCAACCTGACCGTTGGTGGAGCTGGCAAAACTCCTGTTGCGCTGCATATAGGCGGGATACTTAAAAATAAAAACATCAAGGCGTTTTTTATCAGCCGGGGTTACGGCGGCAAAGAAACCGGACCACTCCTGGTCGACAACGAAAAACATTCGGCAAAAGATGTGGGCGACGAGCCGCTTTTACTTGCGCAAATACTTCCAACAATAATTGCTAAAAATCGCTTATCGGCAGCAAGGTTTGCCATTGCGAATGGGGCGCAGGCTATCATTATGGATGATGGTTTCCAAAATCCTTCGCTGGTTAAAGATCTATCGCTTATAGTAGTTGACCGGCGCCTGAGTTTTGGAAATGAACGAGCGCTTCCTGCCGGTCCGCTGCGGGAAAAAATATCGCAGGGCCTTAAGCGCGCTGATGCCGTGGTAATAATAAACCCGGCTAATTTTATGCCTACCGCGCTTCCGGATATTCCTTTCCTGCTTGCGCGTTCCAGGCCACAGCCTTCGATGCTTGCGCTTAAAGGCAAAAGGATTATAGCTTTCTGCGGGATCGCGGTTCCACAGAAATTTTATTATATGCTTAGCGCTTCCGGGGCGGAAATAATTGAGAAAGTTTCTTTTCCCGACCATTATTATTATAAGAAAAGCGACCTGGAATTACTGCATAAAAAATCCCGGGAACAGAATGCCGTTTTAGTTACAACCAGCAAGGATGCAGCGCGGCTTGCCAAAGATTTCAAGCAGGAAACCGGTGATATAGCCATTGCAGAAATGAGCCTTGTATTTGACAATGAAAACAAACTGGAAGAATTAATTGGAACGGCACTTAATGTTAAAAAAAGCTAAGCACTATATAGAAGCTGGTGCATTGTACCTGCTATTTACCGCCCTAAAATTATTGCCACTTGATGCTGCATCGTTTATTGGGGGCTGTATGGCACGTTCTATAGGTCCTTATCTCTCTGCGCATAAAACCGCTAAGGAAAATCTTACAAAAATTTTCCCCAAACTTAAGAAAAACGAGATAAATAAAATAGTTTATAAAATGTGGGATAATCTGGGCCGGGTTGCTGCCGAGCTTGCGCATATACAGAGCGATAAAATCGTAAACAGAATTGATATTAAAGGCGCAGAGAATTTCCCTGCACATGGCAAACCCGGATTTATGTTTTCCGGACATATAGGTAACTGGGAGCTGCTTGCATGTGTTGCACAAAAAAGCGGAAGGCCTGTAACCGGCATATACCGCGGCGCCAATAATCCTATAGTCGATGCTATGATCGAAAAGATAAGGGCGCCGCGCTATTTTGCCATGATACCAAAAGGCAGGCAGGGCGCGGTTAAAATAGCAAGGGCAATTAAAAACAACGAGGCACTTGCCATGCTGGTTGACCAGAAAATGAATGACGGGATTTCCGTGCCGTTTTTAGGTTTTCCTGCTATGACTGCTCCTGCCATTGCTGAGCTGGCACTGCGCTATGATATACCAATAATCCCTGCTTATGCTATCCGCAAGAAAGGCGCATATTTTGAAAGTGTAATTTTTCCACCACTTGAATATGTTAAAACTGGCAATAAGGAAAAAGACGTTGAAAATATAATGCTGGCTATAAACTGCATAGTTGAAGGATGGATACGTGAACATCCCGAACAATGGTTCTGGGTGCATAAGCGCTGGCCGAAGAAGCCTTAGATTTTTGCTGTTATCTCACCATCGGAAAAAATAATATTCAGTGATTCACTGTTTTTAGCTTGGGCGGCAGTTGTAACTAAATTCCCTTGCTGGTTTTTCACCAGTGCAAAACCACGCGCCAGAATTTTTTTGTAATTCACGCTTTCCAGAAGGCTTGCGAGGTTTGAAAGTTTTTCGCTACGCATCCCTATATTACGTCCTGCCGCAACTTGCAGGCGCGCCTGCAATTCCATCAGCCGTTCCTGTTTTTTATTTATTTCCAGTTGCAGGGCTTGCGGTTTCAAATGATTGGTAAGCATAACAAGCTGCTGCTCCTTACGGGCAAGGAATGCGGGTAAAATCCCCTGTAGCCTTTCACCCCAATCATCAAGGCGCTGGCTTGCGATTTGCAGCAGTTGCACAGGCTTTGGAAGTCCCCTTGCAAGCCCCTGGAGCTGCTCATTCATTTGTGTAACTAATCGTAAAATCGCTGCATCATGGCGCAGCCCTAATTGCTTTACCGCTAACAGTAATTCCGCAAGCACCGGAACCGCCATCTCAGCAGCAGCGGTTGGCGTTGGCGCACGCATATCAGATGCATAATCGATCAGGGTGGTATCAGTTTCATGCCCCACTGCGGAAATAAGCGGGATGCGCGAAGCAGCAGCCGCACGCACCACTATCTCTTCATTAAACGCCCATAGATCTTCGATTGAGCCGCCGCCACGGGCGACAATGAGAAGATCAGGTTTCAGGATTCCTGATTCAGGATTCAGGGAATTAAAGAAGTTTATTGCACTCGCAATTTGCTCAGCCGCCCCCTCGCCCTGCACTGCCACCGGATAAACCAGTACATGTATAGGATGGCGTTCAGAAATCCGGTGCAGAATATCCCTAATCACCGCACCCGTAGGCGAAGTTATTACCCCGACCACCTGCGGCATGAACGGGAGTTTCTTTTTACGCGCTGCGGCAAACAGCCCCTCTTCTTCCAGCACTTTGCGGCGCTTTTCAAGAAGTGCCATCAGCGCACCAGCGCCTGCCAGCTGCATAGTTTCTACTGCAATTTGGTAATATGATCCCAGTTCATAGGTAGATAATTTTCCTGTTACTATGACCTCCATTCCATCCTCTGGCTGAAATGGTAATTTGCCTTTTGCCCATTTCCAGCGTACGGCTTTTATAATTGCCTTATCATCTTTAAGAGTAAAATACATATGTCCTGAGGATGCTGGCTTCCAGCCCGAAATCTCCCCGCGTAGCGTTACCCGGCCAAAACGGTCCTCGACCATGCGCTTGATGGACTGTGCCACCTCGCTTATGGAATAGATTATCTGGTTATGGTTGAAGTCGGGCATGTTTTCCGGCATATGAATAGCAATAACATAAATTATGAGAAAAAGTATACTCAAAGTATTTCAGAAATTAGCTAGGCATCCGAGGCGAACAGCACGGAGTTTACATCTAGTAAATGAGTACTGTGAGTCCGAAGGATAACAACGCTAATTTTTGAAAGACGAAGAGTATGAACAAAGTTCTGGTAATTGGCAACGGCGGGCGTGAGCATGCGCTATGCTGGCGTCTTAAGCAATCACCAAGTGTTTCCTCTGTGTTTTGCGCCCCCGGCAATGCAGGGATCGCGCAGGACGTAACCTGTATAAATCTTGCAGGCGGAGATGCGGTGGTGGATTTCTGCCGCGCAGAAAATATCGCGCTTGTGGTTATCGGCCCCGAGCAACCGCTGGTGGATGGGCTTTCTGACCGGCTTATACGTGAAAACATCCCGGTTTTCGGCCCAGGCAAAGCAGCAGCCCAGCTTGAGGCTTCCAAAGGTTTTATGAAGGATCTGTGCAGGAAATATAATATTCCAACAGCCGCTTATGGTTTCTTTTCGAATAAGCAAGAAGCGCTGGCTTTCCTGGACAGCAGGGATTTCGAGAAGATTGTGGTAAAGGCTGATGGCCTGGCGGCAGGCAAAGGCGTTATAATCGCCGAAAGCAAAAAAGAAGCACAGCAGGCAGTTGAGGATATGTTCTCCGGCGAGTTCGGCTCTGCCGGTTCGCAGGTTGTTATCGAAGAATTCCTGGAAGGGCGTGAGGCCAGTTTCTTTGCGGTATGTGACGGAAAAAAAGCGGTGGAATTTGCCTTCGCGCAGGACCATAAACGCGCATATGATGGCGATAAAGGCCCCAATACCGGCGGCATGGGGACTTACAGCCCCGCTCCGCTGGTTACTGATGCCATCCGCAAAGAAGTGATGGAAAAAATTATAAGCCCTACAATGGCGGCTATGGAAAAGGAAGGCTGCCCATTTTCCGGCGTATTGTTCGCAGGCCTGATGCTTACAAAAGACGGCGCGAAACTTCTTGAATATAATGTGCGTTTTGGCGACCCGGAAACCCAGTCAATGATGCTGCGCTTTGATGGCGACCTCTTCCAGTTGTTGCTTTCCTGCGCTCGCGGAAATGTTCAGGAAAAATTTATATCGCTTTCGAAACAAGCCGCCGTTTGCGTTATCATGGCGGCAAAAGGCTATCCGGGCTCTTATGAAAAAGGCAGCGTGATTAGCGGCCTTAAAAAGGCTGGCTCTATTCCCGGAGTTAAAATATTCCATGCAGGAACTTCTGAGAAAGATGGCAATATTATAAGTGTTGGCGGAAGGGTTTTAGGGGTCACTGCCCTTGCTGGCAGCATAAAAGAAGCGAAAGAACTGGCCTATAAAGCCGTT
>JBDHUC010000009.1:0-65291 GCA_039808985.1 Alphaproteobacteria bacterium
CGCTTAAATGCTCAAAAAGCGCTTCTATATTTTCTACCCGTCCTATTGCACGACCGGAAGGCGAATGATCCGTTATCAATCTCATTGCAGGATCTACGATGATAATTCTTGAGCAATCTAACCTTGAGTTGGGTCTACAAGGATTATAGCGATTATCTTTTACAATAGAAATTTGAGGGTTTATGCGCAGACCACAAGTTATTTTGCCTAGCACCTTTTCTTTAGCTCGTTGCCACTGAGAAATAGAATTAAATGCAATGCCATCACACAAGGAAACTAATGCATCTATTTCATCATCACGTAATCCAGGACTCGTTAAATGTATTTTTCCACTATTTCCGAGTGTCTCCCTAGCCAGCCGTGCCTCAAATAAGGAGCTAACTGCAAAGCCATCTGTGTGATCTTTTAAAATAAATAGAGCAGAGGGGATACTAAAAGGTTTGAGAGGGTAAAAAAACAATGCCTCAGCTTCTTGAGCTGCCTTTTTTAGGAATTCAGCTTTTTGGCAAATAGCTGCTTCATTATATATAAAAGCAGGAGTATTTAGATTTCTATTAAAATACTGGTTTATATCAGTCATTTGCAACGTACATTCCTAAACCCGCATCTTGAAAATACCATCTTCTTGCACCTGCATACTGTTTATTGGCCTGAGTTGCGGCTTTAATCTGATTAGCAAGCTCATCAATAATGACTTGATTCCCATTTTCTCTGGCGCAAATCATTCGAATTTTTAGACTTTCTAATAAGTTTATATTTTCTGCCCGCGATGCATTGAGATCGTCATCTCTTAAGCCACAAATTTTGATGGTATTATAGCCTCTGTCATCAGCATCAATACCTACGGCAATTACAACCGGATATGTTCCGTTTTTATACACATACCCTATAAAATTTGATGGGTCTTCAACTGAAGGATCAATAAGCATAGGCTGTTCGTGTGCTAAATTAGATCGCTCATTTTTTGCGCGTTTTTTGTTCTTTAGCGGAAATTGAGTACCTTTATGATCTGAATTGCATACCTTACAGGCTAAAAACATATTATCTGTGTCATATGCTAACCACCAATATCCGGTATGAAGTTCGCCCTTTATTCCTGCCTTAGGGCGAAAATGCTCCACATCTAATAACCGTTTAGCTCGATGAATTGTTTCACAATATGCACATTTCTTATGATTAAGTTCGAATAAATCTTCTTTAATCGCAGTCCATAAATTTGGAAAATCTAATTCACTATTCAGCTTCTCTTTTGCCCTCACCTTTTTTCTAACCGCCTTTTTAATTGCCTCAATTTTTGCAGCAGTTTGAACATTGTCTAATTTTGTTGGCTTACTAAGTTTTTTTACAGGAATCATAAAATAGGTTTCTTAGTTAAAAGCATTTTTTCCATTTTTTTAGTAGTCTGCATCATTTGAAGTTCAATTTTTCTGTCATCTTCTCTTTCAGCCACTAAAGGTGCCGAACGTCTCAATTCTAGCTCTAAACGTACATATTCTTTTTTATCTTGAGGACTTAATTTTCCATCGATCTCTTTCATTACCAGAGTTCGATATTTATTCACTTTGGCCTGAAGGCTAATGGGCAATGTTGTTTCTAAATCAAAATAATCTACCAAAATTTGATCTGCGCGGAGACCGTGAGGCACAGGCATTTCTTTAATGCATGGTTTTTCATCTTTGTCCTTATAAACACTATATATTTTATAAGCCTCCTTACTATTAATGGTAACATCAGCCGTACCAGCTACACACAACGGAGAATGAGTGCTCATAATAAATTGAATATTGGGAAACTTTTCACTTAGATTATTTATAATCTGACGCTGTAATTTGGGGTGCAAATGTTGCTCAATTTCGTCAATAATAACAATCCCAAAAATGGTTTGTAATTTGCCGTCCTCTTCGAGCTGTATACCTCGCCATTCACGTTCTTCTCCACGACCTTTTGCATCATAACTTTGCAATAACAGGTACCATACCA
Source organism: Alphaproteobacteria bacterium (assembly GCA_039808985.1). Classification (GTDB taxonomy): domain Bacteria; phylum Pseudomonadota; class Alphaproteobacteria; order Rickettsiales; family SXRF01; genus SXRF01. The sequence continues at coordinate 1,981 of JBDHUC010000009.1, forward strand.
CCAGATCTAAGACGACTTTTGCTACCGCTTTATGTCCATCTCCTAATGCATTTAATTCAATAAATTTATTTTTCTCTTTTAAAAAAATTCCATTGGGCTCTAATATAATTTTGGCATTTGGACTCAACCCAAGAACGCCCTTAAGCAAGTTAGATATACGTTGACTAATATTATTTGCTAAACGCTTCCCACCCTTTTTTTCAGCTGCAGCAATAAGTCGTCTCCAAGCAAGCTCTGGATCTTGCAAGGGAGCATCATATTTAAATAGTGGATAAACTGCATCTGGTGCAAAATATTCTGAGAATTTTGCGGTAGCTGTTGTGCGCAACCCAGCCCCATAAGCTACTACAAAAATCTTATGCCAAGGAAATTGTGTATACTTTACTGGTGTTTTCTTAAGTCCTTTTGCACATAATTGCTCAACGCTTTCAATAATAGATTTTTCCCATTCAGAAACTTTGGTTTTTATCGTCCAAGTGATTCGAGTTTCCTCGTCGTGCATTTCAATATCAATAAGCGCAATTGGTTTTTTGGCACCTTTTCTTACAAAATTACCTTCTAATTCTCGAAGCAAAGAGGCCGCGCTATCACGATCACATAATCCCATAGCAATGGAGCGCAAAATAGCAGATTTCCCACTACCATTATTTCCTGCAATTAACAAAGAAGTGCCTGGCTGACCAAAATCGATTTCAGCTTTTTCAAAGCAACGAATATTATTTATTATTATTTTTTTGATATACATCATAACAGACATGGATTTGATTATTAAAAAGTATTACTACTTCCAATTGAATCTCTAGTCACGATTTTTTAAGGATATAGCACTTATATTTCTTTAATAGACTGTATTAATTACTCTTTGCCTGTTGCACCTCCAGCTTTCTGCTAGCGTATCTGTGCCATTATATGCCTTTCAAAAGCTCCATCCTCTAAAGGTATAGCGGGAAATAAATTGCCCGCAATACCGCGCAGCTTAACCTACCTTTACCTACCATAGATAAAGGTAAATTTATGTCCATCCGACAGTGTGCCGAAGCCGTTGCCATTATGGACAGTGCCACTATAGAAAAAGTTGCCGCTGCGGCCATCGCTACAGTTGAGAATGCCCTGTGAGGATACTCCAGATGATGCAAAGGCAACCTTTGACGTAAACTGGCTTGTGCAGGTAACGGCACTGTCCATAGTAATTGATAGGCTGCCTTGCCCGAAAATATCGCCAGTAGCAGTTCCGATGAAACGCTCATTGGTTTGCTGCACCGAGCCGCTGACTGGTAAACTTTGGGAACAGGCTGTCAACCAAAGGCAGGAAATAGTTGCGATAGCTTTTTTCATAACTATTTGTTTCTGTATTATTTCATATTTGCTCATTTTCATTCTCCTAGCGGTTTGTGTAGCATGTTGTTTTTCCGTAATAGGTACTGCATTCGGTTTTAATATCTTGCGAGAGTGGAATATAGGTCTGTCGCTGGCGTTGTTCCTGCATGTGATTTTGGAGAATACCTAACACCCCCTGTGTCATTGCCGCCGACCTGGCGGATTCGTACTGCTGTTGCTGCACCTGATTCTGGTATGCCTGTTGCGCCCATGCCGCTTTCTGACCTTGTATATGTGCGATGGTAGTGTTTTCGGCTTCCATCAGCTTATCCCAGCTTCGCTTTACCAAAACATTTTTTTCATCTGTGCTGATTTCCTTCTTGTCCAATTTTACCGCAATAAGTAGTATATCAGTCCGAAATTCCTTGAGGGCAGACTGATTATTAAAATGAGGAGCGAGATATTTTACACTCGCTTTGTCAACGCATTGACCACGTTCATAATTAGTTTTCAGTTTTTTGGACTCAAAAAGCTTTTTACACCGCTCTACCGCATCCAGCCAGAGTGTCCCGTCTTTATCGACTGGGGTTTCTTTGTTAGCAACGACATCAGAACCGTTAGATTTTCTCCATACAAACCATTGGCTTTCCATGCAGTCAAAAAACGCTTTGGACTGTTCATCGTACCCCCCATTCAAACATTCTTGCCTAAAGCGCGTTGCAGGAGAATCACTAGCTTGAGGAGCATAAGCAGCAGAGGAAGTGGCATCGTCATTTTGCGATTTGCAGCCACTCAGCGCAATAAGTGCGATAATCGTAATAGTTTTTATATCCATGGAAAACTCCCCGCCTTATAATTTGGCCAGCAATGGGCTGGTGACCGGGAGTTAGTAACCGTAACGAGACGGCGCGACAATTTTTGGCCGCGAGGCTTGGACATGATTGCCGCCTCCCGGCCATAAGGCTCGGAAAGGCAGCACACGTTTCGGCTGTGCGAATTACCGCTCGTTAAGGGGTTACTAAGCCCCAGAGCAACAACACGTTGCTCCGATAGAGACAATACGGTTAAGCCGTTTATAATTCAAGAGAAATGCTGCTGGAATAGACAGTGAAGTTTATTTGTTTTCAAATATTTGAGAAAATGCGCTGTTTTTTATATCTTAACACCACGCTAAAAATTTCTTATTGAGATATGTATGTTACACCAAATGCAAAGTACAAATGCGCCGCCTTTACATAATTTCATAATAAATAACAAATACATGATGCTAAAATCGAGATAATTTTCCAAGAGCGCGGATTGCTTCCATGATGCGCTTGTCGAGCGGTAACTGCTTCCGGCGATGGCGCGGGCAACGCTTATGAAGCCAAAATACTGAAAGCCGGGATTCATCTACAAAGGGAGCGCCGCACCGGCTGCATCGCGTAAACCAATAAAGTATTAGTGCGCCGCTTTCATCAACATCTGCCTCGATAAACCAATACGACCAATCCTTGACGATCATGCAATAGCCATACTTCGGCGGCTCACTAAAAGCAGCGCGGGGAATCCTTGGTCGTGGCATTTTTTCTCTTCAATATATATACTTCTGTTAGCTTAGTTAATTATGTTAGGTATTTTCTAAAACTACTTTACATAGATAATTATAGAGATATTTCATAAAACACTTAACTATCGCACTTACCTAACATTGCGCCTGCAAAGATTTAAAAAATATCCGATGTATCGATAAGCTTCAGCTTGAATACCCGCGCGACATTCCCTGCACCCGGCTTAACGACATAGCCACGCACCCGAAGCTGCTCATTAAATTTTTTGCTCCCCAAAGGCCACATACCCTCTCTTTGGCACCATACTTTATAGCGATTAAATACCGCCTTCACTTCCTCAGAGGCAGCATCATCTTTAATAGTCTCCTGCTCAAGAAAATGTCCGATAGCATCCATATCACCGCGATATTGTGCCGCTGCTTCCACTACTGATGCAGGAGGAGCCAAACCAATTTTGAAATATTGCTGCAATCCTTCCAACGCCCAATTCAATATACCGGAAAGCTCAGGATATAAACATTCTTCCCGAAAACGTGTTTTTTTCTCTGCGGCGCTTATCACCATTTTGCTCTCAATATAATGAATCCGTCTCCAAATGCCTTCATCCGATCCGTATATCATTGGCCTATGATTAGTGGTCAGTACCGTTTTGTGCGTTGGTATGAAATCAAAGTATCCTTTATACATATCGCGCGCAGTGATAGACTCATTGCTGGTTAGGTATTTTACGCGCTGTTCATTAAGCTTTTGGTTCTCTTGACTCTCGCTCACTACCACTAAACGCTTGCTATGCAAGCGAGCTATTTCAGGCGTAGGGCCACTACCCTGCTTTCTCTCCATCATCAAGGCAGCATCGGCAGTAATGGCATAATCCCCAAGTAAGGCACGTTGCGTTTCCCTGTCCGTTGTCTTACCATTCTGTCCTCCACCGCACATGATAAAAAATGCTTCTTCTTCCACTGAGCCTGTGAGAATATAGCCCCAGCGGCGCTGATGGTATGCAGCGAGCTCTTTATCGCCACAGGTATATTTATCCATGAAATTTAGCCAATTCGGACATTCCGCATCGGGATCGTAAACCACACCCGCTTGCATTGTAATATAATCCTCACGCCGTGCTTCTCGAAAATGGCAATTTTTTAATTCAATAACGCCGTTTTTTACGCCAAGCAGCCATGGGTCGGCATTTAGTTTAGCTACAGGCAACACCACATCTTGCTCCGATTGTGCGAGACGTACCATAGCCGCAATTTTATAAGCATTTTGGCTATTCAATGCGTGTTTTATTGCCCGCTCACGGGTCTCATCCTTCTTTTTTGCAGCATCTTGAAGCATTGCCTCAAGCGTTTCTTTTGCAAGACGCTCAATTTCACCATCACTGTCGGAGTACCAGTTTTTATTGTTCCAAACATACCATTGACGTTTTTCATGAACGTAACGGATTTTGTCACCGTGCCGCACAACTAATCGTTTTGCGTTACCTAAATCAGTAGCCTTAAATTGGCTTCTCTTAAGCTCTACCCTCTGTTTAGTACTATCTTCCGCATCGCAAGCATCGAATTCATCGGCAGCATGGATAGATTTTAAATAATAGCGCATACCGCCATGTGCGTGCGAATAGATATGCGGCGTACTTGTATTTTTGAGTACAGCGATTGCAATACGTGAATCATTACCGTAAGTAGGTTCTATTGGATCGGCAAACCGCTTTCCATCCCATTTATCAGGGTTTGCAAGAATCTCTGCCACTGTTACCTCGCCGCCGTCTTGCGGATAGAGCACTAAGCTTGGTGGTAATACGGTTCCATCCTCTGCGGCTTTGTGGAATTCTTCGCGGTAAGATGCAACAACTTCGGGGTCATCTTCCTTTCCTTTACGCTTAGCAGATTCCTGAGCACGACTTTCAGCCCAGTTTTCCTGTTTTTCCCGTGCCTCAGGCATTTTTTGTTTTTTGGCTTCTTCTTTAAGCCGAATAACCTGCGCATGTTCTTCCTCGGTCAAAGGAGGAATGGATGATGAAGCTATCCAGCTTTCTTCTCCTAAAATATCATCCAATTCACCTGGTGAAATGTAAGGCTCAGAAAAACGCTGAATCAGTCCTTTAGCGCAATCAGCTTGGCCAAATATTAAGCGTTCAGGCTGCCAAACGGCGGTATCGACAATAGTGCGCTCAAGCATTCTACCGTTAGATGTGAGGGCGATACGACCATGCCCTGCCAGCCATAATCGATTAGCAATAATCTGTCCAATCTCAGGAATTGCTTTTGCATCCTTTACAGCAGCAAAAACGTGCTGGCCACGTATGCCGCGTAATTCTTTTCCATCTTCGTTATAAATGCAACTGGAAACGCTAGGTTTAACGACTAGTGCTACCTTACGCAACGCGGGGATAACTTTTCGTAACAACTCTACTAATGCCTCTGCACTCAGGGCAGGTGCTTCAGTTGGAGGATCGTAATCAAGAAAAAGACCACCTGCATCATCCGGCCAATGAAAATTATCCCGTGTGCGCGTTACCATTACCGCATCTTCCGTATAATTTTCTGCTTCTTTACGGGAACGCACTAAGGCCATTTTATGTTCACAGATGCCAAAAGAAATCGCCATAAACGGAGGCAACTTCATTATGAAAACACACATTTCCTCTAGAGAGGCAAATGTTGCTAGTTTTACTTGCCCACGTGAAAGCTCCGCAGCGGCAGATTTTATCAGTTCTCCATCGGTGGTGAGTATGAAATGTTTGCTCAGTGTTTTACGATAAGAATTTTCAAAAACGCTAAGTTTAATAATTTTATTAGACATTGTTATCTCCAGCTTCCGAGAGCAACACAGAAATTGGCATCGCATATGTTAGTTAATAGAATACTGGTATCCAACTTGGTTTTCATTCGCCACCTCACTTGCTGCGAGGGCGAGATTCAAGCCAATGGTCGATTTCATCTTCCAGCCAGCCGACACTTCGAGTGGATAATTTGATAGGGCGTGGAAATTCACCACGTGTTATTTGGCGGTAAATGGTTGCTTTTGATTCCCCCACCTTGGTTGTCAAAGCGGACATCCGTAATATGTGTTTTGCCATATAGCCTCCTGCATCTTGTTGATGTCTAAGGATGCCAATTAGGACATTAAAATGTCAGAGCATAATTATCACAAGATTTTGCAACCTAATTTTACTCCCCCTGTTTTCTTTGTTTTTCAAATGCTACGGCATTGCGTAGAATAAGATGGGAGAACTTAATCCTAGTATAGTGGTGCATGGCAAGGCAGACCATATCAAACGGACTAGGATAGCCTTTATCTGCGCTTCCCCATTCTTTTTCATCGTATTTTCCATACGCCCGGAACTGAGCATTATGTGTTGGTTCCTTGCCAAGAATTTCCGTAAATCCCGTGGCAACCATACGGGCAATTTTGCGTGCTGCGGTAGCATCCGCCCCCGTTGCCTTGTGAGTCGGAAATATTTTACCAACCGCTTCTAAAGCTTGTATAACGCTTTCAATAGCTTTTTTGTCAGGTTCCCTATTGATTAACAACGCATGCTTGAGATTCAGAGAAAAGTTTTTGTGTTTTGCGTAACGCAAATTAATATAATCCTGTAGCGCTGCAAGTGCTGTATTGGCACCATTCGCAAGAGCAATGACATCATCCCGCGATTGTGCTAGGTCAACTGCAAAACATTGTCTATCTCTCGCTTTTAATATGATCTGCTGTGCAAAGGATAATTTCTTTCTATTGTTAATATGCTCAAATTTTTTGAGTGCATTGATAATCTCATTTATAGCAATTTCCTCAGCATTTTCAGCTTGTTTACGCTGCTTTGGCATTTTTCTTACCTTGCTGTGCGTCAATATAATTTGCCCACCATTGCATCATTTTCCTGCGCTCCGGTAAATATTGAGCATGGTTATAAGCGGCACGTACCTTATTCCGTTCAATATGAGCAAGCTGACGCTCGATTACGTCGGGCGCGAAGCCGTTTTCATTAAGTACGGTGCTGGCCGTAGCACGGAAGCCGTGGCCAGTAGTGCGTGAGTGATAGCCCATACGATAAAGGGCATAGAGCATGGTATTTTCGCTCATAAACGTAGACGGCCTGTGACTATTGGGAAAGACATGCTGCCGATTACCGCTTTGCTTCTGAAGTTCCCGCAGGATGGCGATAACCTGCTTAGAGAGCGGTACGATATGCGGGTCTTTCATTTTCATGCGAGAAGCAGGAATACGCCATTCGGCAGCGTCGAAATTGATCTCCGCCCATTCCGCGCCGCGTAATTCGGTAGTACGTACAAATGTTAACATGAGCATCTTAAGCGCTAGCTTGGTCTGTAAATCGCCCTCATATGCTTCAAGCTTTTTCAAATACTCTGGTAAATCACTTGCCTTAAGGTGAGCATGATGCTTACGTACAGGGGTTTTCAGTGCGCCGCGCAAGTCGCCTACTGGATTACGCTCCGCACGGCCTGTGGCGATGGCATAGGAAAAAATGCGACCGCAATATTGCGCGATGGTCTGTGTTAAATCCAGCGCTCCGCGCTTTTCGATAAGACGGAGGGTAGATAAAAGCTCCGGCGCGCTGATTTCTGTCATTACGCGATTGCCGAGCTTAGGGAATATATCGCCTTCCAGGCGCTTAATCACATTTGCGCCATGCTTCGGCGTCCATGTATTCAAATTGGTTTCATGCCATTCACGGGCAATCGCTTCGAAAGTGTTTTCGCTTTTCAGCAGCACTTGGCGCTTTTCTTCCTGCTTGGCATAGGATGGGTCAATATTCTCTGCCAGCAGCTTACGTGCTTTCTCACGCTTATTACGCGCTTCGCTCAAGGAAACCTCGGGATATACCCCAATAGCAAGGCGCTTTTCTTTACCTGCAAAACGATATTTCATGCGCCAATATTTGCTGCCGTTAGGCATGACCTCAAGATACATGCCTCCGCCATCCGCCATCTTGTGGGATTTGCTATCACATTTTGCATTTTTGCAAGCTGCATCGGTTAAGGGCATGGGGGCATATCTCCTTTTAAGTGATTACTGATGCCCCCATTTATGCCACCATAATCGCGAGATGTCAATTTGCCATCCGATACCTATTGAGACAAATAAGCAGAAAAATCAATGACTATCCGTTCTGCGTGAGGCTCTTGGAGGCCGTGTGATACCAAGAACTGGCTGGGGGACTAGGACTCGAACCTAGATTGACGGAGTCAGAGTCCGCTTTCCTACCATTAGAAGATCCCCCACCAGGAAGCACATATCTGATAAAATACAATCTATCATAAAAATAAATTATAAAATCAGAGTGGGGAAATTACAAAGCTTTGGCGCTGCTTGCAACAAGTAAAAATACAAAAATTTTATTACACTTATACAATTAGTTACTTGCAAAATCCTTAAAAAACGTTAAATTTATTTTCAATTAAGCAACCGGGGAATCGCTCCAGCACCATGAATAGCCAGAATAAAAAAGAACGACTTATCGACTCCGCCGCCACGCTGTTCCACAAAAACGGGCTGATGGCAACATCCCTGGCCGATATAGCCAAACATGCCGATATACCGATTGGCAATGTTTATTACTATTTCAAAACCAAGGATGACCTGGCGCTGGCAGCCATGCTCAAACGCAAGGAACAATTCACCGCCGCCTACTCCATGCTTTCGGATAATATAGAAGACCCGCGCGCAAGGCTGATAGAAGCCGTGAATTATTACGCAAAAGTTCGGAACGATTATACCAGGTACGGCTGCCCCATAGGCAAGATTATAAACGACACCGACACGGAAAAAGACCCGATAGCCCAGTCCACAGCGCTTATATTCGCTGATTTCGTGGCATGGGCTGGTGAACAGTTCCGCCAACTGGGACATGGGACCGATTCTAAGAAAATGGCAATATCACTGATTGCAGGAATCCAGGGTGCGACCATAATGGCAAAATCATTCTGCCAGCCGCAAATACTGGCAGATGAAACAGCAAGGCTGGTTGAATGGCTGGAGTCAGTCCCCAATAAGAGAATCACGCTCGGGAAAGCCGGTATCCGGACCAACGCCTAGCTGTCATTATCCCCAATCGTCCATTTATATTTCTTAGGTGCGGCAGCGCGTGACAAGCGGTCGTTAATTGCTATTCCCAACCCCTTTTGCGGTATTTCCATAACCGCTATAACATCAGGTTCCTGAGCATCAAGCAGGCGCAGCATACGAAATAAATTAGCCGCCGCTTCTTCAAGGTTTCCCGCTTCGCTCAAATTCTGCATTATTTCAGCCCCTGCAGGCGGGACACCAAACGCAAGCAGCGCCTCTCCTTCAGCTACATCCGTGGCATTCAGGCGCATATTACATTTTGGGGCATAATGGCTTTTAAGCATGCCAGGGGATTTCACCTTCTGTGAGCTACCAGGGGTTATCCTTACAAACTCAGCCAAATCGTCATGCGTTATTTTGCCATGCCGCAATATACTGACATCATCCCCAGTCAAATCAACTATTGTGGATTCAATCCCAACCGTACAAGGGCCACCATCAAGAACAAGCTTCACCTTTTCTCCAAATTCAGAAACCACATGCTCAGCCAGGGTTGGACTTACATGCCCGGATATATTAGCGCTTGGCGCGGCGATTGGCAGCATGGATTTTTCCAGCAGTTCAAGAGCAACCAGATGCTCTGGCACACGTATAGCAACCGAATCCAGCCCCGCACTTACCAACAGCGACAGCAGGCAGTTTTTTTTGCGCGGAAGAACCAGCGTCAGCGGTCCAGGCCAGAAATGCCTTGCAAGAATCTGCGCATTATCATTCCACTCTACATATTTTTTTGCCTCCAGCGCTGAGGCCATATGCACAATCAGTGGATTGAATGATGGGCGGCCTTTAGCCGCATAAATTGCTGCTACCGCGCTGTCAGAAAGCGCATTAGCCCCCAGCCCGTAAACCGTTTCAGTAGGAAACGCCACCAGTTCGCCAGCAGACAACAGCATAGATGCAAGTTCTATTTTATTGCCAATTCCATCATATGGTATATTTTTTTTCATATTTAACTAAATATAGTTGTTATCGGACGGCAATTTGGTTATTATTGCCAAAAAAGCTCTACAATAACATTTATTATAGCCAATAAACGGGAGAATTCCATGTCAAAAGTTATTACGATTGCACAACAAAAAGGCGGAGCAGGAAAAACAACTTTAGCGGCCCACATCGCAGTAGCCCTAAGCCAAAAAGGAAACCGCGTTGCGGTTATTGACATAGATCCGCAGGGCAGCCTTACGCATTGGCACAGTATACGTGAGGAGCGCTTTGGAGAAGGCTATACCGGCCTGTCCTTCACTGCGGTTTCCGGGTGGAGAGTAGGCGGCGAAGTGTCACGCCTGCGCCGCCAATGCGATTACGTAATCATCGACAGCCCCCCACACACTGAAACCGAGGCCCGTAGCGCCATACGCAGCGCCGACCTTATAATTATCCCGGTACAGCCCAGCCCAACCGACCTGTGGGCAACCAAAGCCACTTTGGAGCTTGCCAAGAATGAAAAAATACCGGTGCGCGTTGTGCTTAACCGCGTTGCAGCTAATTCCCGCCTAGCCCAAACCATAGCTGCGGAACTTCCGGAACTTACAAAAACCACCCTTGGAAACCGCGTTCTATTCGCAGCCGCATTGATGGAAGGGCGTTGCGCAACCGAAGTTGACCCGTCAAGCATCGCCGCACAGGAAATAAAATCCCTGGTTAAGGAAATATCAGCGCTTATAGCCGACCCGGTAGAAGAGGAAGAAGAAGAAGCTACTGAAAGCAAAAAAGCTTCCAAGAAATCACAGCGCGAAATGGCAATGGCCTAAACAGGCGCAGCCAGCAAAATACCCTGGTTTTTTTTGGGCTTGTGCATTATATTTTAACGATGACCAAGACGCCAAAAAAAACTGACAGAAAAAAAGATTTTGCACCGCATATCGAAGCTTCCAAAGCACCTCCCTGCAATGTCGAAGGCTGCCTGCTGGCAGGTGAATATAAAGCACCAAAATCCCGGGCTCAGATTGACGAATATGAATGGTACTGCCTGGAACATATACGCGAGCGCAACAAACAATGGGATTATTTCTCCGGCATGGATAGCAATGAGATAGAAGCCTTCATCCATGACTCAGTAACCGGCCACCGGCCAACCTGGAGCCGCGAAAGCCGCCTGAGGGAGCATTATTTTACATTGCAGGATAAACTCTATGAATTCATGAATGGAAGCAAACCAGCGCCTGCCCAGCCGAGGCTTCCGGCAAAAACCAGGAGCGCCCTGGCAACAATGGAACTCAGCCACCCCTACACGATTGATGAACTTAAGATACGCTACCGCATTCTGGTGAAAAAATACCACCCTGATCTGAATAAAGGCGACAAGGAACTTGAAGAAAAATTCAAGCATATAACCAGCGCCTACCGTTACCTGTCTGAGCAGATAAGCGGGGATTAGGTGCTTCTGTAATTACGGGCATTTGAGCAAAGGCTCCCCGTTTCACTTGGCTTTTACAGGAATGACCCCATCCACTAAACTATCTACCCTGCAACACCTGTGACGCCGCATCATAGCAATAAACAGCAAGCTCCTTGCGATCTGCGAATTGCGACATGGTAACGGCAGGTAGCAAGGTAAGCCTTGCATCTATCCGCCCAAGCTTTAAAAGCTGCCATACATGCGGCGCAAGGAGCATATCCCCATACCAGGCAATGGAAGGCCACTGCGTGCTGTCTATCGGCAGCGCGCCAATTGCAGTATAGGTGATTATTGCTGGCTGCATAAGCAATTCACACTCGCCAACATCAGTCATAATTTTTTGCTCAGCCAGAGAAAAAAGGCTGGATTTAAATGGCAACAGGTGACGTCCATCACCAGTTGTGCCTTCAGGAAAAAGTGAAATCACCTCGCCCTTGCCAAGAGCCGCTATTATTTTACCACGCGATTCTTTTATCTTGTCGCTGCTGCGCTCAATAAACACACAATCAAGCACACGGCATATAGTGGAAATAAATGGCCATTTTGCCATTTCGCTTTTAGGTGTAAAACGCGCAGGTGTCTTAGCCCCAAGTATCATCACATCAAGATAGGATATATGATTGGAAACCAGCAGCAACGGCCTGCGCTGCTCTAACTCTCCTTCAACCTTGATTGAAAGGTCAATAATTGCGCAAACGCCGCAAAATCCGAAATTACAGAAATTATCGCGCCAGTTCTTCTTGCCGGTTTTTTTTATAAACCATAACAGGATCACGCATAATATAAGCCATAATATAAGCAATATAAGTTTAATAGTAGCTTTTATCATAACCCGCCAACCCGTCAGTTTTCTTTGGAGCTGCCGTAACGCGTGGCATATTTATCGGTAACGAGGTTGGTTTTAACTACGATGCTTACATCGGTAGTATTGTACTCATGGTCAATAACCGCGCCAGCACCTATATAACCGCCAAGACGCAGATAGCCTTTAATAAGCGGCGGAAGGCTGGAAAATGTTTCCTTCACATCTATGGCTTCTTTAGGCATAAGGTTCATTTCCACATAGCGGCTGTCTAGCGCTCGCGGACATATTTCCTCTGGTGCCAGATGGAAATGATGGAGATAGGAAAGCGCCATCGCATGTTTTTTTGGATCAGTACCATTAAAGCTGGCGCATCCAAACAGCAGGCTGATATTGAACTTGGTGACATAAGCGCCAATTCCGCGCCATAACAATTGCATAACCGAACGGTTCCTGAAATCCCCATGCACACAGGAACGGCCAACCTCAAGTATCGCACCCGGATATTTCTTTATAGGGCTTATATCGAATTCACCATCGGTATAAAAATTACCTATCTTCTCCATCATCTCGCGGCGCAGCAAACGATAAGTGCCAACAACTTTATAACCATCCCCACCATCCTGGCGCTCAACCACCAGCAAATGGTCGCACACGGAGTCAAAATCATCAACATCCAGCTTGTTTTGCAGCATTTGAGGAGTCGCCTTTGCGCCCATTTCCTCGAAAAACACATTATAACGCAAGGCCTGTGCCGCACATATATCCACAGGGTCACGGGTTACAAAAACCTCCAGGTTTCCCGCGCTTATCTCTCCTAAGTTATAAAGCCGTTCTATCTTGCTTAAGGGCATGGCGGTTTCTGGTTTTGTGCCTGGTAATAACATAGCATTTATTTTGCAGGCGATTCTTGGTCTAAAGGCACTGCGTAAAGCTCCAGCCTGTGATCCACCAGCTTATACCCAAGCTTCCTGGCTATGCTATGCTGCAACGCTTCTATATCTTCATTACTGAACTCAATAACCTTACCGGTTTTAAGATCTATTAAATGGTCGTGATGCTCATCACTTACAGGCTCATAACGCGAGCGGCCATCGCCAAAGTCATGACGGTAGGTTATACCGGCTTCCTCAAATAATTTCACTGTGCGGTAAACTGTAGCAATACTGATATGCGGGTCAATAGCAACAGCCCGCTGGTAAAGCATTTCAACATCAGGATGATCATTAGATTCGGAAACAACCCTGGCAATGACGCGGCGCTGGCCTGTCATCTTCAGGCCTTTTTCCGCGCATTTCTCTTCTATATTTGATACGGACTGTTGCAAACATTCACCTTTGATCAATTATTTACGAATAAAGAATTTACACACAATTAATAAGCAAAGCAAGGCTTGCGATAAAAGTAAAATGATTTATTGTAATAATCGGAATTATTTATAACAAAGGATGTATAATTTTGAAAAACAAAGGCTTTACATTACTGGAGCTTTCAATGGTCCTTATTATAATGGCCATTTTGGTTGCAGGTATTTTTCAGGGCAAAGCCCTTTTCCATGCATCGGAACTGCATGAAATCATTGGCGACTTTAACCGCTACAGCAAAGCCATTAAAGAATTCCAGGATAAATACCAGGCCCTCCCCGGCGATATGAGTAATGCGGAAACAATCTGGGGTTCAGATAGCGGCTGCCCTAACACCACCGAAAATGCGATTCCTAAAACAGTTACCTGCAATGGAGATGGCAATGGCAGAATAGGCGCAAGCAGCACAGAAGGGGTGATAGATACAGCTTATTCTTATGAATGGTTCCGCGCATGGCAGCAATTGGCTAATGCCGGTTTAATTGAAGGAAAATATACCGGGGTTAAGCAATCCTCAACCGATGGCGATGCCAACCCGGGATTTAATGTCCCAAAAGCCAAAATAAGCGCGAAATCCGGATGGACACTGTTTTATTTCATGAAAAAAACAACTGATGCCGATCTGTGGGGCGACCAGTACGGACATATGTTTTCTTTTGGCGGCGACACTGTCGGCATGACCGATAGCCCTGTCCTTTCGCCAACTGATGCATACAGCATAGACCTGAAGATTGATGACGGAATGCCTGCAACAGGAATTATCCGCGCATGGCGAACCAATAAACAACCGCGTTGCACCGATAATGATGTATCAGCCGATGTAGTTACATACGGCTTCTATATTTCAGAAAGTTCATGTTCGTTATTATTTATCCTGGGGCTTTAAATGAAACAAAAAAAACATGGCTTCACACTGGTTGAAATGTCCATAGTCATAATCATAATAGGCTTTTTAATAGCAGGCCTGTTAATCGGACAATCCATGCTGCGCAATTCCAGGGTCAGGGCCATAACCGCCGAAGCGGCAAACTACACGCTGGCAATAAGTAATTTCCGCGATAAATACCAGGCGCTGCCTGGTGATTTTGCCGGTGCATCCTCTGTTTGGAGCAGTGTTTCCAATGGCAATGGCGATGGCCTTGTAACAGTGAATATTTCCAATGCAAACCTTGCTGAACAATTCCTTGCATGGCAGCATCTTTCAAAAGCAGAAATGATAAAGGGCAGCTTCACCGGGGCTGCTGGCGCAGCCGGAGTGCGTGACCGCGTGCCCGGCAACAACGTTCCGGAATCGCAACTAAGCAATGCTGGCTGGGGACTTATCAGCGTCACCTTAAATGATATTGCAGGCGGATATACCCAGATACCATATACCGCACCTGATATTGCCCCAAACCTTTTATTGTGGCTGGGGAAAGGCTCGGTAAGCGGCACAGCGGATAGCCAGAAACCAGTTTTGAGCCCACATGAAGCCAATGATATTGATACTAAGTCTGACGATGGCCTTCCCGGCAGCGGAAAAATTATAGCCCAGGCAAACGGTTCCACTGGCACATGCTCAAATAACGCAACCGATTATAACCTGACTACCAACAGCATAGTTTGCGCCCTGGTTTTCAAAACCGGGTTTTAAGATATTGGGTTTTAAGGCCTGACTCTACCCCGCAAATGCAATATCGGCGCCTATATCTACAGCATTTGCCGAGTGGGTTATCTTTCCTACTGAAATAAAATCAACCCCGGTCTGCGCAATGCCACGCACCGTTTCCAGCGACACACCACCCGATGCTTCCAAAGGTATTTTTCCAGCGGCAACAGCAACCGCTTTGGAAAGCATCGTGTTATCCATATTATCGAGCATTATGCGGTCAGGCTTAGCCAGCAGCGCCTCTTCAACCTGCGCAAGCGTATCGCACTCAACCACAATTGGCAGCTTTGCCCCTGAGCGCGCTTTGGCTACCGCTTCCTTAATTCCGCCACATAACGCTATGTGGTTGTCCTTGATAAGCACCATGTCGTCAAGACGCATACGGTGATTCTTCCCGCCTCCTGCTGCCACAGCATATTTATCCAGAACCCTTATATTCACAATGGTCTTGCGTGTATCAAGTATCACGGCCTTTGTGCCATTTACCGCTTCCACATATCTTCTGGTAAGAGTTGCAATGCCGCACATGCGCTGCATGATATTGAGAGTTACCCTCTCTCCTGCAAGCAAGGAACGGGCATTGCCTTTGGCTACTGCAAGGGTTGTATTCCCAGCCACCTTCCTTCCCTCTTCTATACTCCCACCTTCGCCAACACTAACACCCCCACCAATAACATCATATACCATCTGCGGTATGAACAGGCCGCAGGCAACCATCTCCTCACGCGCAACAAATGCCATTTCCGCCTGCTGCTTTTCAGGAATAAGCAGGTTCGAGGTTATATCTCCCTGCCCTATATCCTCAGCCAGCGCCTGTTTTATAATGTCAATAATCTCTGGATTATTTTTCACGATTTTTTTCCTGTCACCCCGCACCCGTTGCGGGGTCTTAAGCCACAACTTATGTTATAATATTTTGCCCCGGATACCGCAATAAATGCGGTATGACAAAGCGATCATTTAAAAACCACTGTCTTTTTGCCATTAAGCAAAACACGATGCTCGATATGGTATTTAAGCGCCCGCGCCAGCGCCACGCACTCGGTATCACGCCCTATCGCCGCCAGGTCATCCGGCGAATTAGTATGGTCAACCCGCGCAACCTCCTGCTCGATTATCGGGCCTTCATCAAGGTTTGAAGTCACATAATGCGCAGTGGCCCCAATCAATTTTACGCCACGGTCAAATGCCTGGGTATAAGGCCGCGCGCCTTTAAAACTTGGCAGGAAAGAATGATGTATATTTATAACCCGGCCTTCAAGCAATGTGCAAAGCGCCGGGGAGAGTATCTGCATATAACGCGCAAGAACCACCACGTCTATCTGGTGATTCATGGTTATCTCCAGCATTTTCTTTTCCTGTTCGGCTTTATTTTCCGGAGTTACCGGCAGGTAATAAAAAGGTATCTGGTGCCACCGCGCAACATGCTCCCAATCATTATGGTTGGAGATTATCGCCGGGATTTCTATCGCAAGCTGCCCGGTTTTCTGACGGTAAAGCAAATCATTCAGGCAGTGCCCGAATGTGGAAACCATAATTAATACGCGGCTCTTACGGTTCTTATAAGCAATATCCCATTGCATGGAAAAGTGCTTCGCCACCTTCTCCTCGAATAGCTTTTTTAGCGCCGCATGATCTGGCCCACCATCTTCAACGCAGAACTCTATACGCAGGAAAAACTGCTCCGTAGATTCATCGCCAAATTGTGCTGACTCGATAATAAAGCCAAAATTCTCAGCAAGGAAGCCGCTTACCGCAGCAACTATCCCACGCACGTCCGGGCAGGACAGAGTTAATATATATTTATTCTGATTCATTACGTTTTTTTGCCCTTGCAGGCTTTACTTCATGTGGTTTCAATTCCGGGTTATCACGCAGCAGGTAACACTCGAAACGGGCGCCCTTTTGCGGCTTTGATGATAGCACAACGCGCCCACCATGCAATTCTATAAAGCTTTTAACTATCGGCAGCCCCAGGCCAGTGCCAGACCGGCTCCCAGCCTTACCCTTAGCGGCTTCCTGATTGCGCCCCTTATAGAATTTACTGAATATTGCCTCCTGCTCCTCCAGCGGTATCCCCTGCCCGTCATCCTCTACCCAGAGCATTATCTCGCCATCTTCAACATCTTTAGCACCTAAGGTTACAGTAGACCCCTCATCAGAGAATTTAAGGGCATTGGAAAGCAGGTTAAACATTATCTGCTTAATACGCATTTCGTCACCTGTCATTTTACCAATTTTTGACAGGCATTCAAATTTAATGGTGATTGAATTCTCCTTGCTGCGTTCCTTAATCAGCGACAACACCGATTTCATCATGGAATATATATCGAACCGCGAAACATCAAGACGCATATAGCCAGCCTCAATTCCCGCCAGATCCAATATGTCGTTGATAAGATGCATCAAATGCTGCGATGACTGGTGTATGCCATCTACATATTCGCGCTGTTTTTCCGAAAGTGTCCCAAAATATTCCTGCCTGAGCATCTCTGAAAAACCGCTTATGGAAGTAAGCGGCGAACGCAGCTCATACGATACGTTAGCCAGGAACTCAGTCTTAAGACGGTCAGCTTCCGACAGCGCATCATTACGCTCGCGCAATGAACGCTCAACCAATGTTGAATCGGTAATATCCAGGTAAGTTATAAGAGTTGCCCCGTCTGGCAGCGGAACTTTGCGCCAGTCTATAACCTTTCCATCGGAGCGCTCAATATGACGCGAAGTAAAATCACGCGTCTGCAACTGCTCAATATGCTGGTTCTTAAAGCTTTCCCAGTCTTCGGGTGTGAACAGCTCCCTGCATTTTTCAATTATCTCGCGTATATGCGGCTCAGACCCGGCAAATTCATGCTCAAGGTTCCACATAAGAAGATAGCCAGGATTGCTAAGTTTCAACCGCCCGTCTTCTCCAAATACCGCAACGCCTTCATGCAGGTTATCCAGAGTTTCACGCTGCACTGCGATAAGCGTATTATATGAGCGCTCAAGCGCCAGACGGTCAGTTACATCCTCATAAGCAAACAGGATTCCGCCCAGCGCATGTGGTATCGCGATAACGCGCAGCGCCTTACCGTCCGGCAGATAGAAAAACTCCTCACGCGGCTCTAAAAGCCCAGTAAAAAGCTTTAGCTGCTGCTGCTTGAAAAGCTGAAAATTAGCCTGCTCCGGCAAGCGGCGTTTCTCATGCAGGACTTCCAGTATCTCGCTATAGGTCGGCTGTGAATCAAGCCACACCTCATCGAATTTCCACAGAGCTACGAAGGCATTGTTGAAGGTTTTTAAACGCATATCAGCGCCATATATCGCCATCGCGCTTGCTGAACTTTCCAGGAAATCATCCTGCGCGGAAATATGGCGGGCAATATCTTCTTTCAGCTTGTCTATCTCGGTGTAATCAATAGCATAGCCAGCATGCATTTTTTCTTCCGGTATGGAGAATTCCGTAATCTCATACAGTTTTCGCTCGCCGCCAACCACTATATGCCTGCGGTCAGTAACCGATTTATTGCTTCCTGCCTGCTGCGACATGGCGCGCACATGTTTATCCAGCTCTGGGACAACTCCGTCCCCGGCGCTGTCAAGAAGATCCTCTACCGCTTCGCCATATGCCAGGTTATAAAAACCGATATTTGAATCCATACCGCGCTGCCATATTGGATATGGCGACATATTCAAAAGCGTGGAATAAATTTTTAAGTTCGCTTTCAATTTTTCATTTTCCGCCGCGAGCTTTACCTCGCGTTCATTAAGCACAGGCGGCTGCTCACTGGCAGCTCCTGCACCAGAAAATACCGACCTTATTACGGATGTGATACGATTCACGCCTGCCTGCTTTCAAGTTATTTATAAAAACAAATAGCTTGTATGCAAGAATCTAGCAAACAAAAAAAGCGAAGGATTTTTAGTAGCGATAACCTTCGGGCTTGAATGGGCCATTTTCTGAAACACTCAGATACTCAGCCTGCTTCTTGCTTAGCCTGGTGAGCTTCACTCCAAGCTTGGCCAGATGCAGCGCAGCAACCTTTTCATCAAGCTGCTTTGGTAATACATAAACTTTATTTTCATATTGAGAATGATTTTTCCACAGCTCAATCTGCGCCAGAACCTGATTGGAGAAAGATGTGCTCATCACAAAGCTGGGATGCCCTGTCGCACAGCCAAGATTCACCAGGCGGCCTTTCGCCAGCACGATAATACGCTTGCCATCAGGGAATGCAACTTCATCAACCTGCGGCTTTATTTCTTTCCACACCATATTTTTAAGGGCGGCAATTTGTATTTCGCTATCGAAATGACCGATATTGCACACAATAGCGCGGTCTTTCATCGCGCGCATATGTTCAAGGGTTACAACATCCACATTACCTGTTGCCGTTACAAAAATATCGCCGCGCGCAGCAGCATCATCCATGGTTGTAACTTCATAACCTTCCATTGACGCCTGTAGCGCGCAAATAGGGTCGATCTCAGTTACGATAACC
This sequence comes from Alphaproteobacteria bacterium, assembly GCA_039808985.1. Lineage (GTDB taxonomy): Bacteria > Pseudomonadota > Alphaproteobacteria > Rickettsiales > SXRF01 > SXRF01. The sequence goes on from JBDHUC010000009.1 coordinate 21,628, forward strand.
CGCGCACCCTGCCCGCGCAGCGCATGGGCGCAGCCTTTGCCCACATCGCCATAACCGGCAACCACCGCGATTTTACCAGCGATCATCACATCGGTTGCCCGTTTCAAACCATCAGGCAATGACTCACGGCAACCATAAAGATTGTCAAACTTTGACTTGGTAACAGAGTTGTTCACGTCAATCGCCGGAACTTTAAGTTCACCAGCTTTCATCATTTCATACAGACGGTGAACGCCGGTTGTAGTTTCTTCAGAAATACCCTTCACTTCGGCAAGAAGCTGCGGATATTTATCATGCATGATTTTGGTAAGGTCGCCGCCATCATCAAGTATCATATTAGGTGTCCAGCCATCTTTACTTTGTATAGTCTGCTCCACGCACCATTCATATTCTTCTTCCGTTTCACCCTTCCACGCGAACACCGGAATACCCGCCGCAGCAATAGCCGCCGCTGCCTGATCCTGCGTTGAGAAAATATTGCAGCTACTCCAGCGCACCGTTGCACCAAGCGCGGTTAAGGTTTCAATCAGTACCGCGGTTTGAATGGTCATATGCAAACAACCAGCAATGCGCGCACCTTTAAGCGGCTGTTCTTTTGCATATTCAGCACGGATAGCCATAAGCCCCGGCATTTCCGTTTCCGCCAGCGAAATCTCGTTCCGCCCCCAGGCAGCCAGGCTCATATCCGCTACTTTATAATCAGTAAAATTTGCTTTGCTTGCAGTTGCGCTATTGCTCATGTTATTCTCTCCTTGGTTAATTGGTAAAGAAAGCTACTGCCAGCGTAGGTAAACTGCAAGCGCAAAAAGCACTCACGCCGGACTTATTTCAATACAGCTTTGCCCTGAAAGCAGCGGCAGAATTTCAAGCAGATCAGATTTAGAAAGGGCGACACAACCCTCAGTGCCGGAATAATCCGGCCTGGCAATATGCAAAAATATCGCACTGCCTTTTCCTTTTACTATAGGGCTGTCATTATATCCCAGCGGAATAATCAGGTCGTAAACATCATCACTTCGCCACAGCTTTTCGTGGGAAAAACCAATCTCATTATTACCTGTCACCCCGCACTTGTTGCGGGGTCTGAGGCCAAAAGCTCCGTCTTTATTTATATCTCCAGACCCCGCAACAAGTGCGGGGTGACAAAGCTTCACATATTTATTATAATCTTCTGAATTAACATCATCACACCAGCCGTCATTTTCGCTAATTACCCTAAGCGGCAGGTTGGTTTTTGGCGCGGGCATTTTATCCGCCCGATACCATAATTCGCGTAAGGGGAAAATGCCTACAGGCGTGCAGCCGTCACCTTCTTTTTTATCCACAGAAAAGCCACCTTTTCCTATGGCACATTTATAAGCCTTGCCTGCAAAATAAAGCGTGCTGCCAGCAACTTTTATAATTTCATTATTTACGGACATGCAATCGCTTAATCTCCAGCCCTTCGATCATTTTATAATCCTTATAATTAGAAGTAGCCAGCGGCAGGCCATATTCAAAAGCAGTTGCCGCAATCAGGGCATCGGGAATAGCAAGGGTATGGGAAAGGGAAAATTCTTCAATAAAAATTGAGGCGCGATGTGAAATATCAGGCGTTATAGGTAATATCTCAAATGAAAATGTATTAAGAAAATTCTTACATTTAGCCAACATCTTCTTATCTTTTGAAGATTGTATAAACTCCATATAAGAAACAATAGAAAATTTCCTCGAATCAGCGGATTCCAATAAATCCACCGCATTACCAACATTGCGTTGCGCCCAAATCAAAATATCAGTGTCGAAGATCACTCTTCATCCCCAAAACGGCCTTCTTCAAACCATTTCTGGACACGGCTTTTACGCATATCGCGTATCATTTCCCGTACATCACGCGTATCATCCTTAGCCGAACCAATGAAAGGATGATCTTTCATCCGCATTTTGGGTTTTTCAGCGCTATCAACCGGCACAAAATGCCCGATAAGCTTATTGCGCTCAAAAACATTCACTGTTTCCCTGCGCTTGATAGCCTTGAGGACATCCGCCATTTTATATCTTAAATCTACTATTGATGCATCCATAATAATACCTCCAAATGTATAGTAGTATATATACATTTCAGGAATTTGTAAAGGCTAGATATTGGCCATAACCCTTGCAACAATCTGCGTGGCGTTAAGCCCTGCCTCGTCATACATGGCTTGCGGGCTGTTTTGCTCAATGAATATATCAGGCAGGTGTAAAGTGAGTATTTTGCATTTGCCAGCCAGCAAATTTTCATCCGCCGCAAAATCCAAAACATGCGAGCCAAATCCGCCGATTGAACCTTCTTCCACGGTTATAAGCAATTCGTGGCTTTCCAGCAATTCACGCAGCAAATTTTTGTCTAATGGCTTGGCAAATCTTGCATCCGCCACAGTGGTTTTTACACCATTCTGCGCAAGAATTTCTGCCGCTTTCAAACATTCGCCAAGGCGTGTTCCCAGTGAAAGCAGGGCGACTTTCGCATCTTTTTCCTGCCTTACGATCCGCCCCTTGCCAATTTCCAGAATTTCCGCTTTTTCTGGCATGGCAACGCCTGTCCCTTCCCCACGCGGATAACGCACCGCGCTCGGCGCGTCATTAATTGCAACCTGCGTTGCTATCATATGTTTCAGCTCAGCTTCATCGGCAGGCGCCATAACAATAAAATTCGGAAGGCTGGCAAGAAAAGCCAGGTCAAAACTTCCGGCATGGGTCGCCCCATCTGCCCCAACCAGCCCTGCCCTGTCTATAGCAAAACGCACCGGCAGGTTCTGGATTGCCACATCATGCACCACCTGATCATATCCACGCTGAAGGAATGTAGAATAAATCGCACAGAATGGCTTATATCCTTGCGTGGAAAGCCCTGCGGCAAATGTCACCGCATGCTGCTCGGCAATTCCCACATCGAACATGCGCTCAGGAAATTCTTTTGCAAATAGGTCAAGCCCCGTGCCAGAAGGCATAGCGGCTGTGATTGCCACAATTTTTTCATCTTTTTTGGCTTCAGCAATAAGGCTTTCAGCAAAAATTTTTGTATAGCTTGGCGCGCTGGCCACAGATTTTTTCTGCGCCCCGGTTTCAACATCAAAAGAATTCACGCCATGATATTTATCGTCAGATGCTTCGGCGGGAGCATAACCATGCCCTTTGCGCGTAACCACATGCAGGAGTATTGGCCCACTATCTTTCTGGTTTTTTATATTGCGCAGCACCGGAAGAAGATGGGCAAGATTATGCCCGTCAACAGGCCCGACATAATAGAAACCAAGTTGCTCAAACAACGTACCGCCCACAGCAAGATCACGCGCAAAATGCTCAGCCTTGCGCGCAAGGCGCATAAGCGGCGCCGGAAACTTACCAGCTACAGTTTTAGCTATATGGCGCAAGGTGTGATACTGGCTGGAAGAAATCAGGCGCGCAAGATACGTGCTCATCGCCCCAACCGGCCTTGCTATAGACATGTCATTATCGTTAAGTATTACTATAAGGCGTGTGCCAAGGCTGCCTGCGTTATTTAGCGCCTCAAACGCCATGCCTGCACTCATTGCACCATCGCCGATAACAGCGATAACTTCATTATCCATGCCCGAAAGATCACGCGCAACCGCCATGCCCAGCGCAGCAGAAATAGAGGTTGAGCTATGCCCCGCCCCAAAAGGATCGTATTCACTTTCGCTGCGCTTGCAAAATCCGGAAAGGCCGCCGGGCTTACGAAGCGTGCGGATTCTATCGCGCCTGCCGGTAAGGATTTTATGTGGATATGATTGATGCCCGACATCCCATATCAGCAAATCATCCGGCGTATTAAAAACATGGTGCAGCGCAACAGCAAGCTCAACAACACCAAGCCCAGCGCCTAAATGCCCGCCGGTCTGGGATACAGCCGAAATAGTTTCGCTACGCAGTTCATCAGCCAGTTGTACAAGCTGGGCATCGGTAAAAGAGCGTATATCCCGGGGAGATGAAACACTATCAAGTAAAGTCGTATTGCTCACAATATAATCTCAAAAATGGATGAATTTGCGCAAGCATCAAGCAATTCTGATAAAAATGCAAGGATACAATGGATGGGACTGGCTAATTAACGGATTAACTAATTACGTTATGGCAATCTGCTGCGGCCATTGGCAACTATTAGCTTGCTGCCATCCATCATATTATATGTCCCATCCGGCATAGGAGTTCTATTGCCAAATTTATCAACAAGAAAAACATTCACCCCTTCAAAAGCCACCACCTGGCCGCTACGAAGGCGGGGTTCACTTCCAGTAAGCACTACAGGAGTCTGTGAACCGGCAACAGGGGTTTCCGGACGCTGCTGCCCGACAATTGGAGGATAATAATCCCTAAGTGCCTGCTGCTGCTTGCTGATAGGCGTATCAGTCTGCTGGCTGACTTCAACATTAATGGAGCTGTCCTCAAACTGGTCATCGGGCTGGGCAACCTTGGATGCCGGAACGGTTGATTCCGGAACTGCAAAACCATAATTCTCGGTCACCGAAGATTTTATGGAGTTTTTCATGTCACTTTCGTTAGGCTGGGTATTAGCCTGCCTGCCTGGAACCATTCCATTTTCAACATTCTGCTTTTTCTCAATATAAATATTGGTAGCAATAGCAAGGTCATCCTGCCCGTATTTTTCACTAAGCTTCCTCATATCTTTCTGGTATTCACGGATAGGGTTTTTACCAAGAATCAACACCCCGGCAACAATAATTATACCAAGTATCATTAATATTCTCATTACATATCTCCTGATGGATTTATTGCGTTTTTAAGTATTGATAATAGCATAAAGCTTAGTGTTTTTCACGAAAAATCATACCAGCCCCATACACCACAGCAAGACCGCCTTCTGTACATGCAGGCGGTTTTCCGCCTCATCAAATATCCTGGACTGTGGGCCATCAATAACTTCCTCCGTTACCTCCTCCCCACGATGGGCAGGTAGGCAATGCAGGAAAATAGCCTCCGGCGCGGCTTTTTTCATAAGACTCGCATTAACCTGATATGGCGTAAGCATTTTTATCTGTGACTCGGCATCCGGATCTCCCATTGAAACCCAGGTATCGGTAATAACCGCATGCGCGCCAGAAACAGCCGCCTGCGGGTCATCAGTTATAGCAATATCCGCACCAAGCCTGCGCGCCCAGCTAACCACCTCAGGAAGCGGCACGAGCGAAGGGGGACAGGCAATCCTGAACTTACAGCCCAGATGCGCCGCAGCATGTATCCAGCTTTGTGCCACATTATTGCCATCCCCAACCCATGCAATTGTTTTTCCTGCAATATCGCCAAGATTTTCTTCAAAAGTCAGTATATCAGCAAGTATCTGGCACGGATGGCTGTACTCGGTAAGACCGTTTATAACCGGAATAGTAGAATTTTCCGAAAGCTCAACCAGCTTGGCATGACTGTGGCAGCGCAACATTATAGCATCAACATAACGCGAAAGCACCCGCGCCGTATCAGCTATTGATTCACCCCGCCCAAGCTGCAATTCGCTACCGTTAAATGAAAGCGCATGCCCACCCAGCTCAACCATAGCGACTTCAAAAGAAACTCTGGTCCGGGTAGAATTTTTTTCAAAGATCATAGCCAGTTTCTTATTAGCAAGCAGCGGCTCGAAAACGCCGTTTGAACGCTGCTGTTTAAGATTTCCTGCGCGTTTTATTATTTCCCGCAGATCCTGCGCGGAAATTTCTGAAAGATCCAGAAAATGCCTGATCATATCCTATCTTTCATATTTAATTCCATTTCATATTGCTAAAGGTTTTACGCATTATGGCCATAGCTTCAAGTATATGCTCCTGCCCTATTATAAGCGGCGGCGTAATGCGTATCATATTATCCTGCGCCGGAGAAGTAAGCAGCCCCTGCTCGCGTAGTTTCTGCACCAGAAAAATATTCGGGTTTTTAATATCGCTTATATTTTTTACCTTAAGTCCAAGCATAAGACCACGCCCACGCACCTCGGAAAAAATATCCGGAAATTCATGCACGATCTTTTCCAGCTCTTTTTTCAGCAATGCCCCTGTTTTAGCAACATGCGCAAAAAATCCGCCGGAAAGGATAACATCCAGCACAGCATTACCAACCGCCATTGCCAGCGGGTTTGAACCATAGGTCGAACCATGAGTCCCGGTGGACATGCAGCTTGCAACCTTATTCGTCATAAGGCAGGCTCCCAGAGGAAAGCCGTTTCCTATACCCTTGGCGCAGGAAACAATATCGGGGATAACGCCTGCCTGCTCATACGCAAAAAGCGAGCCGGTGCGCCCCATGCCACACTGCACTTCGTCGATGAACAGAAGCAGCCCATGCTTATCGGCTATCCTGCGCAAACCCTGTAAAAATTCCGGAGTTGCCTCGCGGATACCACCTTCGCCCTGGACAGGCTCAACCAGTATAGCTGCTGTTTCAGGAGTTACCGCTGATTCAACGGCAGCAAGGTTATTAAACTCAACACGATCAAAACCATCAAGCAACGGCCCGTAACCATCACGGGCAATCTCATTGCCGCCAGCAGAAATACAGGCGAAACTACGCCCATGAAAACCGCCTTCCATGGTTATTACCCGATAACGTCCAGGGCTGCCATTACAATCATGGTATTTACGCAATATCTTAAGGCCGCACTCCACCGCCTCGCCCCCCGAATTGGTGAAAAATACCTTATCGGCAAAACAGGCTTTGGTTAGCCTGCGCGCATATTCATCAAGCTGGTCAAGCTGATACATGTTTGAGCAATGCCATAATATATCCGCCTGCTTTTTAAGCGCCGCCACCACATGCGGATGGCAATGCCCCAGAGAATTAACCGCAATGCCTGCTGCAAAATCAAGGTAGCAGTCATCATTATCGGAGAAGAGATAAACCCCTTCCCCACGCGAAATAGCTATATTGGAGCGCCGGTAAACTGGTAAAACAGAGGACATATGATTATTCCCAAGCCCTAATAAAAAACCTGGATTTTCGCCTATTAGCCAGATTTGTCAAGTAAAGCAATATTGTAAAAACAATTATAATGAATCTAAATGCTTAATTGCTATTAATACAATATTGCGATTTAATTATTAATGTAATAATATAAATCACCTAAAGGCAATTTTCAGGCAAGTATTTATGGATACAAAAAACAGCCAAACAATTGATATATATCTGGTAAGGCACGGAAAAACACTGGATAATATCCGCAAGCTGACTTCCGGGGGCGATGCCGACCCCGAATTGTTACATGAAGGCATAGAAAGCTCTAAAAAAGTCAGCGCAATTTATAAAGCCCTGGTCGAAAAAGAAAAACTCCACGACCTGCAAATAGTAACTACCGACCGCATCCGGACCAAGGAAACTGTAGCAGCAATAACCAACAGCGATAAATTCATAATTGATAATGGATTCTGCGAAAGAAAATCCGGCAAATGGGTTGGGGTTCTGACCGAACGCCTTTACAAGGAATTCAAGGATTTTAAAGACTATGAAATGCCCGGCGGCGGCGAAAATATCGAGCAGCATAAAGAACGGATCGCCCCGACACTGAATAAATGGATAGAAAATGCAAAAAATCGCCCGGTTTTTATAGTTTCCCACGCCGGAACGACCAGAAGGATCGTAGAGCTTCTTACCGGGGACGGAAAAGTTGAAATTGAAAACTCAGCCATAAGCCGCGCGCGCTCAACCGATGGCGGCAAAACATGGCAGATTAAAAAACTAACCCTGGAAAACGGGGAAATAAAAGAATCACCGCTTAAGGCACAGGCAACAGGTGAAAAAACCACCAGGCTTGAAGATATTTTAAAAAATAATGAGGGTAATTTTTCATTGAAAGAAGATAAAAACGGGAAATTTATTTTTACTATAAAACCAGATATGCCAGCAGCCCACACCGAGCCCGGCACAGCATATAAATCAGAGCCGCTATATATCGGGAAATTAGCAGATGACCTTGGAAAACTACTAATCGGCGAGGATTATATCGCTAAGCGTACAGTAAAAAAAGACGACAGGTCAGTTACTGTTACCCTGACGCCTGCGCAGGCTGAAATACTTAGGGAATTTGCTGCGTATAAAAACATAGAAATACCAGAAAAGAGCCACGAATTATCTTATGCACGCTAGGTTTTAAGCCTGTACCCCCTGCTGAACAACCTGGAAGTAACCAACCATAGGGCAACATTGGTTATAGTCATGACCACCATACCTGTTTCCACCGTACCATCAGTATAACCAACCGCTGCATAGCGGAAGCCATCTATCATGTAGAAAAACGGGTTGAAATGGCAGATATTATACCAGAATCCCGGAAGCTGTTTTATTGAATAAAATGTGCCAGACAGGAAAGAAAGCGGCGTGATTATATAGTTGGTTACTGCAGAAAGCTGATCAAAAGACTGCGACCATATCCCAGTAAGTATCCCAAGCAAAGCCAGCATGATACAAGCGGAAACAATATAAAACACACCTACCCACGGATGGATAAAACTAAACGGCACGAACATATAAACCGCAGCCATAACCACAATCCCTACCGCAACCCCGCGCACCAGGCCGCCGATCACCATGCAGAATACAACCTCGCCGCCAGTAAGCGGCGGCATCAGTATATCAATTATAACACCCTGTATCTTGGCCAGCATCAGCGATGATGAGGTATTGGCAAAAGCGTTCTGCACCACCGCCATCATTATAAGACCAGGGGCAATAAACTCACCATACGCCACATGGTCGATCATACGGACATTACCACCCATAGCCAGCATCAAAACAGCAAGGAACAGCAAGGTGGTTATTACCGGGGCAATTATAGTCTGGTTCCAGACCTTGGCAAAACGCCAGATTTCACGCTTGCACAGGGTATAAACCCCGATAGTGTTTATGTAATTCATGCTAGGCTTCAATAATTGGAATATCATATTTGGCTAAAATTTTATCCCTGCTCACTAATGCCAGGCCTTCTATTTTTGCCTGCGCTACCAAAGCCCGGTCAAACGGATCCTTATGATGCAACGGCAAATCTTTTACGGCATAGGCTTGCTTTGCAGAAAGAGGTAATTCATAGAATTCATAAACATCAAAAGCCTCTTGAAATGGCCTGGATGTTGTAAGTTTACCAAGTGATTGCTTAATACCAAGCCCTAATAAACTTATGCTGCTGATAAAAATTTTATTGTTCGAATCGCTTATAGCCAATCTCGCGGATTCAGACAAGACATCCGGATTTTCCAGCCACCAGATAAATACATGCGTACCTAGCAACAAATTCACTATTTTACATCTTCGTCAGGAAATAATTTCGAATTATAGAATAATTCTTCTATTTCTTTATCGCATTTATCAAAATCTTCAGAAATTTTTATTTTCCCTTTCCATTGTCCACCAACACGTACGGCATCGGCCTTTGCCACAGGAGTCAGCCGAACCACTGCCCCACTTCCAGTTGATATTAAAACATCATTACCAGAAACCGCGCTTTTAATAAGCGCGGCTAACTGGTTTTGAGCATTATTAATATCAACAATCTGCATACTACTTCCTGTCGCCCATGAAGCGAAGCAGGTAGATGAAGATATTGATGAAATCAAGATAGAGGGTAAGCGCACCCATGATTGACGATTTTGCAAGTGCGTCAGCGCTGCCAGCCACCTGGTAATACATCATTTTAAGCTTCTGGGTGTCATAAGCGGTAAGCCCAACGAAAATCAATATCGCAAGCACCGAAATAGCAAAGTTAAGGCCAGAGCTGCCCAGGAATATATTTACCAGCGAAGCCAGTATTATGCCTATCAGGCCCATCATAAGGAAATGCCCCATTCCGGTTAAATCCTTCTTGGTGGTATAGCCGTAAAGGCTCATCGCACCGAAGGTTCCGGCGGTTACAAAGAAGGTACGGGCAATGCTTTCCCCGGTATACATAAGGAAAATAGAGCTAAGCGATAGCCCCATAACCCCTGAATAAACCCAGAAAATTGCCTGTGCCGCCGTTGTGCTTAGGCGATCAATACCCATACTCAGCCAGAGAACGAACCCCAGCGGAGCAAAAGCCACCAGCCAGCCAAGGCCTGACATGCCAACCGCATGGCCATTTTCAACATGGTATAAGGCATTGATAAATGCAGGGGAATTACCCGCGAACATAGCCACTATGCCGGTAAGCGCAAGGGCGCTTGCCATATAGTTGTATATCTTAAGCATATAGGCCCGAAGCCCCAGATCATAGGCGGCTGCCTTAGTCTGCGCGCCATATTGGGCTGTAGCGAAAGGATCACGATATTCCATATTTCTCTCCTAAAGGTTATAAAAACTTATGTTCGTACCTATTATATGGTACTTTACAACCTAATTACAAGAGAAACTGGTTTATTTTATAGTTACCTATTTTTTACTTGATTTAGCAATATTTCCCGGCTAGAAACACCATCCCTTATAGTGACCGGGCGAGGCATTGCCTTTGGTTGCGATTTTTATAATCTCCTCCGTAGCCGTGGGGGAGCGCTTGCGACGACTAGCTCCACTTTCGGAGCGCAGCCTTAGCGGCGCTTGAACGCATTTAATAAATAGGATTACAAAATGCCAAAATTAAAAACAAAATCAGGTTGCAAAAAACGTTTCAAGTTTACCGCAACCGGCAAAGTTGTTGCCTCCCAAGCTGGAAAACGCCACGGAATGCGTAAGCGTACCAACCGTTTTATCCGTAATGCCCGTGGCACCACGATATTGGATGACGCTGATACGCACCGCATCGTGCAATATATGCCAAACGGCTCATACTAAAGCTTAAAATCCACATATGGGATTTTAACCACCTGAAATAACCAGATAAGGAGAACAACTCATGGCTCATGCTCAAAGCGGCGCAAACCGCGCCCGTCGTAAAAAAATTCTGAAAATGGCGAAAGGCTATTATGGCCGTTCCAAAAGCTGCATCACCGTAGCCCGCGAAAAAGTGGAAAAAGGCCTTCGTTACGCTTACCGTGACCGCCGCGCTAAAAAACGTACTTTCCGCAGCTTGTGGATCCAGCGTATCAATGCTGGTGTGCGTGAACACGGCATGGTTTATTCCCAGTTCATGAACGGTCTTTTAAAGGCTGGTATAGAAGTTGACCGCAAAGTCCTTTCTGACCTTGCCACCCGCGAACCGGAAGCTTTCAAAGCGCTGGTTGAACAAAGCAAGAAAGCTCTTGCCGCTTAATTTAGGTATCGTCATCGCGAGGAGCGCAGCGACGTGGCGATCCAGAACTGGATTGCTTCGCTGCGCTCGCAATGACGGATAGCTTATGACTAATGCAAACGAACTAACAGCCGAATCACTCGCCTCTATTTCCGCCTGCCAGACCTCGCAGGAGCTTGAAGACATCCGCGTTGCCCTGCTTGGGAAAAAGGGTAAGATTACTGAAGAACTCAAAAAACTTGGCTCCTGCTCCCCTGAAGAGCGCAAAGCCATGGGCGCCGCCCTGAACCAGATAAAAGAGCAGATAACAAACGCGCTGGAAGAAAAAAAATCAGCCCTGGCAGATTCAGAGCTGAACGCCCGCCTGACCGCTGAAAAACTGGATATAACGCTGCCCACCTATGCTGAAAAACGCGGGAAAATTCACCCTATTACCCAGGTTACCGAAGAAATAACTGCCATATTCGCCGATTTGGGTTTTACTGCTGAGGTTGGCCCTGACATTGAAGATGACGAGCATAATTTTTCCGCCCTGAACATTCCCGAATCCCATCCGGCGCGGCAGATGCATGATACATTCTACCTGCACGGAAAAGGTGATAATAAAACTGTGCTCCGCACCCACACCTCCCCTGTGCAGATACGCACCATGCGCGCAGGCAAGCCGCCATTCCGCTTTATCGCCACCGGCAGCACCTACCGCTGTGACAGCGACCTTACCCACACCCCGATGTTCCACCAGATTGAAGGTTTGGTGATTGATAAAGAAATCAATATGGGGCATCTGCGCGGCTGTATCAGCGAGTTCCTGCGGGTGTTTTTTGAGCTGGATAATGTGCCCGTGCGCTTCCGCCCCAGTTTTTTCCCCTTCACTGAGCCATCAGCGGAAATCGACATTGGCTGCGCGCGCAGTAAAGACAGCCTGAAAATCGGCGCAGGCAATGACTGGCTGGAAATCGGCGGCTGCGGCATGGTACATCCTAATGTGCTGAAAAATTGCGGCATAAACCCGGATGAATGGCAGGGCTTTGCCTTCGGCATGGGCATAGAACGCCTCGCCATGCTTAAATACGGCATTCCCGACCTGCGCACCTTCTTTGAGTCTGACGTGCGCTGGCTTACGCATTACGGCTTTGATGCCCTGCATATCCCCAATTTAGTGGGAGGGCTGTAATATGAAATTCACTCTCTCATGGCTCAAAGACCATCTGGAAACCACAGCCAGCCTTAACGAAATAACCGACAAACTTACCGCTATCGGCCTCGAGCTGGAAAGCGTGGAAGATAAGGCAGAAAGCCTTAAAGCTTTTACAGTGGCTAAAATCCTGGAAACCAGCCGCCACCCTGAAGCCGATAAATTGCAGGTGTGCAAGGTTGCCAGTGACATTGGCGAATTGCAGATTGTTTGCGGCGCTGCCAATGCCCGCGCTGGTTTGTATGTAGCCCTCGCCAAAGAAGGTACGCTTATTCCAGTAAGTGGAATGACCATTAAAAAAACCAAAATCCGTGGTGTGGAGAGTAACGGTATGCTTTGCTCACTGGAGGAATTGGGGCTTGCCGAAAACTCTGAGGGAATTATCGAACTTCCGGAAGCAGAAATCGGTGCGAAAGTTGCCGATGTTTTGGGGCTGAATGACCCTGTAATTGACGTGGCAATAACGCCTGACCGCGCTGACTGCCTTGGCGTGCGCGGCATAGCGCGTGATCTGGCAGCGGCAGGGCTGGGGAACTTAAAGGCAATAGGCAATAGGCCACAGGCAATAAAAGAAAAATCACTACTGCCTAATGCCCATAGCCTAATGCCTGTTTCAGTTGCGATAGCAACCGAAAACTGCCAGCAATTCATCGGCTGCCACATCAGCGGTGTTAAAAACGCACAAAGCCCGGACTGGATGAAAAAAAGGCTGGAAGCAATCGGACAGAAATCAATCTCCGCACTGGTTGACATCACCAACTATTTCACTTTTGACCTTGGCCGCCCCCTGCATGTTTATGACGCTAAAAAATTAAGCGGAAATATTACTGTACGCGAAGCAAAACAAGGCGAAAAACTTGCCGCCTTAAACGGTAAGGAATATGAGCTTCCCGCCGGAATAACCATAATCGCTGACGAACAAAAACCGCTTGCCATCGGTGGCATTATTGGCGGTAGCGAAACCGGCTGCACCGAAGCAACGACCGAGGTATTTTTAGAAGTGGCGTTATTTGAGCCAACATCTGTAGCAGGCGCAGGGCGGGCTTTACAGATTGATTCCGACGCACGCTATCGTTTCGAACGCGGAATAGATGTCGCCTTTGTGGAAGAAGCGGCAAAACGCGCTGCCGCCATGATTTTAGAGCTTTGCGGCGGAACGGCCGGCGAGCTGGTGGTTGCTGGCCAAACTCCAGATTGGCAGCGGAAAATAACCTTCAATCCTGAGCGCGTAAAATCCTTAGGCGGTGTTGATGTGCCTGCCGAAAAATCCGTAAAAATACTAACTTCCCTTGGCTTTACCAACAACAAACAACCAACAACCAACAACTATCTTGTCACCCCTCCATCATGGCGCGCCGATATTGAAGGCGAAGCTGACCTCGTGGAAGAAGTGCTGCGTATCTACGGCTATGAAAATATCCCATCCGCCCCGCTTCCCAAACCAGCAAAAATCACCCCTGCCATACTAAGCGTAAACCAGAAACGTGTGCATCTTGCCAAACGCCTGCTGGCAAGCCGCGGCATTCTGGAGCTTAAAACCTGGTCATTCATACCTTCCGCACAAGCCGCAACATTCGGCGGACATAACCCTGCCCTTAGCTTGCTGAACCCTATCAGCGCCGATCTGGACACAATGCGCCCCAGCCTGCTGCCTAACCTGCTGGACGCGGCAAAGCGCAACGCCGCCCGTGGCTTTAAAGATTTAAGCCTGTTTGAAGTCGGCCTGCAATTCCATGATATTACACCGGACGGACAAAAAATCGTAGCTGCCGCTATCCACACAGGAACAACCACCGATAATAATTACGATAGCGGATTATTTACGCAAAAGAAACGAAATGTTGACGCAATGGACGCAAAGGCAGATGTGACGGCATTATTACAGGCTTTAGGCGTAAATAAACTGGAAACAAGCACTGCAAATATTCCTGTTTACTACCACCCTAACCGCTCCGGGGCTTTTGTTTTAGGGAAAACCGTGCTGGCTTATTTTGGCGAAATACACCCGAAAATCGCCGGGGAATTTGATATAGAAGGGCGCACTGCCGCTTTTGAAGTGTTCCTTGAAAATATCCCCACTGCGCGCAGCAAAGGCACAGCAAAGCCGCAACTTAAAATTTCTGATTATCAGGCGGTAGAGCGCGATTTTGCTTTCATTGTTGATGAAAATATAAGCGTGGCGCAAATTGAAAAAGAGATAAATAAAGCCGACAAAAACCTTATCACCAATGTTGAAATTTTTGACGTATATAGCGGCAAAGGCGTGGATAGCGACAAAAAATCAGTAGCGGTGAAAGTTACCCTGCAATCACATGAGCGCACACTTACCGATTCCGATATCACTGCCATGAGCAACGCCATTATAGCCGCCGCCAGCAAAGGTTTCGGCGGAATTTTGCGGTAATGGCAAGCGCACCACACTACTGGGACGCAGCAAAGAAACACCTGATCCTCCATGACCGGATCCTGGGCAGGATCGTAAGCAGCTATCATGGCGAAACCCTAAACGTGCGCGGTGATGCTTTTTATACCCTCGCCCGCTCGATTGTCGGGCAGCAGATATCGGTAAAAGCCGCTGACAGCGTGTGGCAAAAGTTTGAAAACAACGTAAAAACCGTAACCCCCAAAGCCTTACTTGCCGCCAGCGAAGAAAATTTACGCGAATGTGGCCTTTCCGGCCAGAAAATCCGCTATCTGCAAGGCATTGCCGAACATTTTATCGCCAGTGACGCGCATATAAAAAACTGGCATAGACTTCCTGATGAGGAAATTCTGGCGGAACTGACTTCTTTAAGCGGCATTGGCCGCTGGACGGCGGAAATGTTCATGATCTTCCACCTCGCCCGCCCGGATGTGCTGCCGCTGGCCGATATTGGCCTGCAAAAAGCCATTTTCCGCCATTATAACAATAACCAGAAAATGCCGCTTTCCGAGATTTTTGAACTGTCGCAAAAATGGAAGCCCTACCGCTCGGTTGCCACCTGGTATCTGTGGCGCAGCCTCGACCCTGTACCGGTTGCTTATTAGAGCATTTTCGCTTTAGTTTGACGGCTTTAGTACCTGCCTGATAACATCAGGACGAGCAGCAGCGATAGTAAGCAAAGCAAGAGCTGCACCTGACGGATTACGCTTTCCCTGCTCCCATGCCTGCAAAGTACGCGGGCTTACGTGGAGTATGTTGGCAAAACCGGACTGGCTTAATTCCAGGCTATCACGCACTTTCTTTATATCACTTGCCTCATAAACATGGAAACGTTTTCCCTTGCCTGCCTTAATATCCTCAATAGCTTCAAGTATTTCTTGTCCTATATTACGTTTTTTATTTTTCATATGATTTTCTTCCTATTCAAATTGTTCCCTTATTTTTCTCAATATCTCCGTTTGGATATTTTCCTCTTCATTTTTAGCATAAATCGTAAGTAACCATATTTCGCCAGCAGCATTATGAAAATAATAAATAACCCTAACCCCGCCGCGCTTTCCTTTGCCCTTTGCCGCAAAGCGCAATTTACGTATTCCGCCACTGCCTTTAATAACATCGCCACTATCTGGGGCACGCAGCAAACTACCTTGCAAATCAACATATTCCCTATCACTAAGATAGTTATAAACCTGCTTTCCAAACAATGGAGATTCAATGAATATATACATACTGTCATTATACTACTTTGTAGCATAATAACAAGCTATAATTTATATTAGGTTGCCAGTTGCCAGTTACTGGTTTATACAAACCGGCAACAAGTAACTAGTAACTGGTAACTAAGCCTTATGATCCCTCGCTATTCCCGCCCTGAAATGGTCAATATCTGGACTGACCAGACAAAATACCAAATCTGGTTTGAAATTGAAGCCCACGCCTGTGATGCACTTGCTGAACTGGGCGTTATCCCTGAATCCGCCGCCAAAACCATCTGGGAAAAGGGCAGCTTTGACCCGGAGCGCATTGATGAGATTGAACGCGTAACAAAGCACGATGTTATCGCCTTCCTTACCAATGTCGCTGAATATGTTGGCGAAGACGCCCGCTTCCTGCATCAGGGCATGACAAGCTCTGACGTGCTGGATACCTGCCTTTCCGTACAGCTTACCCGCGCTGCCGATATATTACTCAAAGACATGGACGCGCTGCTTGCCGCCATCAAAAAACGGGCTTTTGAAAGCAAAGATTTTGTAACTGTGGGCAGAAGCCACGGCATCCACGCTGAGCCGCTCACCTTTGGCCTGAAACTCGCCGGATATTACGCCGAGTTCACCCGCTGCAAAGAAAGGCTGGTCGCCGCCCGCAAGGAAATCGCCACTTGCGCTATCTCCGGCGCGGTCGGCACTTTTGCCAATATCGATCCGTATGTGGAACAATATGTAGCAAAAAAGCTGGGGCTTGCGGTTGAGCCGGTATCAACGCAAGTCATCCCGCGTGACCGCCATGCCATGTTTTTTGCCACCCTTGGTGTTATCGCCAGCTCTATGGAACGCCTTGCCGTGGAAGTGCGCCATCTCCAACGCACTGAAGTTTTAGAGGCCGAGGAATTTTTCTCCGCCGGACAAAAAGGCAGCTCGGCCATGCCACATAAGCGCAACCCTGTGCTTTCCGAAAACGTAACCGGGCTTGCCCGCCTGGTGCGCGGCTATGTTACCCCTGCCCTTGAAAATGTGGCATTATGGCATGAGCGCGATATTTCCCATTCCTCAGTAGAACGGATGATAGCACCGGATGCCACAGTAACCCTTGATTTCGCCCTTAACCGCCTGACTGGATTGATTGATAAGCTGGTTATTTATCCAGAGCGCATGAAACAGAATATGGACAAGCTGGGCGGGCTGGTATTTTCTCAGCGCGTGCTGCTCGCACTTACCCAAGCTGGCGTGAGCCGCGAGGATTCTTACCGCTTTGTACAACGCAACGCCATGAAGGTCTGGGAACAAGGCAAGGATTTTTATACCGAGCTTTGCGCCGACAGCGAAGTTACCAGCCGCATTTCCCCTGATAAACTCAAGGCTTTGTTTGACCCTTCCTATCACACCAAACATGTAGATACGATATTCAAGCGGGTGTTTGGCTAATGCGAAAACAGCTACAGGGCATAGGAGCATATGCCCTTGCTGTCATTGTGGTTTTAGTCAGTGTGTTTGTAATACTCAAACCGCCGGAAAAATTATTTTACCGTGATGCCAATAATGCATTCATGGCTGATTTTATTATTTATCATAGCGCCGGACAGATTTTTAATAATGCACCAGAAAAAATATACTCCAGCGCTGAATACAGGAAAAATTATTCAGAAATAACCGGCTGGCCACAGGATAGCTTTGCACAATATGCAGCTTATCTCTACCCCCCTTATAGCCTTGCCCTTTATGCCCCACTCGCAAAAATGCCATTGATGGACGCTTATTATTTATGGCGCATAATAACAGGGATTAGCACATTCCTGCTGGTTTATTTATTACTGAAGGATACAAATTACCGAAATGGCGGAGCAGTTTTTTATGCCTATATTATTGCTATAGCATCCCCGCTTTTGCGTGACGCTCTTAGTATCGGCCAACCCACCATATTACTGCCGCTTGGAATAATAACTTTTAAAATGCTGGCAGAAACA
The DNA here is from genome assembly GCA_039808985.1 of Alphaproteobacteria bacterium. Taxonomy (GTDB): domain Bacteria; phylum Pseudomonadota; class Alphaproteobacteria; order Rickettsiales; family SXRF01; genus SXRF01. Next base: position 39,602 of record JBDHUC010000009.1, read on the forward strand.
CGCTATGTTTTTCCCGCCTGCCTTATATTGATACTTAGCACCATTAAACCACATTTAACATTCGCACCAATATTATACCTGCTGATAATTAATTGCGAAAAACGGCTCATATATTCGCTGGCAGCCGCAGCAATTATAATATTTTTACTATGTTGCGCAGTATTTGGCGTAGATATATGGCAGCAATATTTCAACACTATAATCACAGCGCCAGACAGGATGCATAGTTTTGGCGAAACCGAACTCAGCATGGCAAATATCCGCACGCTCCTGCTTTTAATATTTGGACAGGAAAATTATGGAATTATTCAAAAATCATCAATATTCTTATGGCTGGCCAGCGTTGCGGCAAGTATTTATGCTGCATTCGCAACAAGGAAAAATACACAAAAGACACAGGATATTATTTTCGCAATGACGATTACTGCAAGCTGTGTTTTTGGCTTATGGACACATATCTCAAGCCTGACTTTGCTGCTTATACCGCTTGCCTGCATGGTAAAATACAGCCGCAGAACCACGTTTTATGTAACAGCTATTATCATAATATCCATGAATTTTCTGCCAGCATCCCTGCAACCTGCCACACTGGCTGTTTCACAAATTGCCATGCTTTTATATTTTTATTTCACGCTAACTAAAAATGGTAACATAAATGACCTTCGCGCTGCACCCGAAACTAAAGGCTGATACGCTGCATGTGGCTGATATGCAGGCCTGCCGCATACTGCTTATGAATAATGTGGTTTTCCCGTGGCTGATACTTGTTCCCATGCGCGAAAATATGCGCGAAGTTTTTGACCTGGGAAATGATGATTATAATCTGGTGATGAGCGAAGTAAAAAACGCATCTGAAAAATTCGCATCATTTACTAAAGCCGATAAAATTAATGTCGCAGCACTTGGCAATATGGTTCCGCAACTGCATATCCATGTCATAGCACGCTTTGAAAACGACCCGGCATGGCCAAACCCGGTGTGGAATAGCGGAGTCACTGCCAGGGCTTATGAAAAGGAAAAAGCCGAACTGCTGATAAAGGAACTCAGGGCGATATTTTAGTACACCCTTGCCTTTGGAGGTATGGATTGCACCTCGTTAGAAAGAGTGTTCAAATGCACCGGACGATAATCGAACAGTACTTTGCCTTTTTCATCAAGCCAGGCAAGCGTGTGCTTCATCCAGTTTTTATCATCACGATCCGGGAAATCCTCACGCGCATGGCCACCACGGCTTTCCTGACGGTTCAGGGCGCTGGCAATGGTTATGAGAGCCTGCGAGCGCAGGTTATCAAGCTCCAGCGCCTCAACAAGGTCGCTGTTCCACACCAGTGTGCGGTCAGAAATCTTAAGCTGGTCATAGCTTTTCCATATTTCCTGCATATGCTTTGCGCCTTCCGCCAGAACCTTCTCTTCGCGGAAAACAGCAGCGTGGCTTTGCATGTTGCGCTGCATATTACGGCGTATCTCAGAAGTTTTCATGCCGCCATTGGCATTGCGTATCTTATCGAAACGCGCTATGGCCTTGTCAGTTGCGTCCTTGTTGATCGGTTTATGGCGCATGCCCGGCTTGATTATTTCAGCAGCGCGAATAGCTGCCGCGCGGCCAAACACTACAAGATCAAGCAGTGAATTAGAGCCAAGGCGGTTCGCACCATGCACCGAAACACAACCAGCCTCGCCAATCGCCATAAGCCCAGGCACTACGCTATCAGGATTGCCATTTTTAAGCGTTACCACCTCGGTGTGATAATTGGTAGGTATACCGCCCATGTTATAATGCACAGTAGGCAGAACCGGAATCGGCTGCTTAGTGACGTCAACGCCAGCAAAAATCTTCGCTGTTTCAGAAATACCAGGCAGGCGCTCATGCAGAACCTTAGGATCAAGATGGTCAAGATGCAGGTAGATATGATCCTTAAGCTTACCAACGCCGCGCCCAGCGCGGATTTCCATGGTCATAGCCCTGGACACCACGTCACGCGAGGCCAGGTCTTTGGCTGATGGCGCATAACGCTCCATGAAACGCTCGCCTTCGGAATTCACAAGATACCCGCCCTCGCCACGGGCACCTTCGGTTATAAGGCAGCCGGCACCGTAAATCCCCGTTGGATGGAACTGCACAAACTCCATGTCCTGAAGCGGAAGGCCAGCGCGCGCAACCATGCCGCCGCCATCGCCAGTGCAGGTATGCGCAGAAGTACAGGAGAAATAAGTGCGACCATAACCGCCAGTGGCCAGCACAACGATATGCGCATTAAAGCGGTGTATAGTGCCATCATCAAGGTTCCACGCGATAACGCCGCGACAAGTCCCGTCCTCGTCCATAAGAAGGTCGGTTGCGAAATATTCAATGAAGAATTGCGCTTTATGGCGCAACGCCTGCGTGTAAAGCGTGTGCAAAATCGCATGCCCGGTACGGTCGGCAGCAGCGCAGGTGCGCTGGGCTGTTCCTTTACCGTAATCAGTGGTCATGCCACCAAAAGGGCGCTGGTAAATCTTGCCATCTGGAGTACGCGAAAAAGGAACCCCGTAATGCTCAAGCTCTACCACCGCTTCCATCGCATTCTTGCACATATATTCGATAGCATCCTGATCGCCAAGCCAGTCGGAACCTTTAACAGTGTCATACATATGCCAGCGCCAGTCATCCTGCCCCATATTGCCAAGCGCAGCCGATATACCGCCCTGCGCTGCAACTGTATGGCTGCGGGTGGGAAATACTTTGGTAACGCAGGCCGTATTAAGCCCTGCATGTGCCATGCCAAATGTTGCACGAAGCCCGGCTCCACCGGCTCCTACAACAACTACATCGTGATAATGGTCTATAATTTTATAAGCCGGGGCGGCAGAAGTCTGGGTCATAAAAAACTCTTATGCGATATTGAGAAAATGCATTTTAAGCACAGCGATGATACAGAAAGCCGCGCCAGCAAAACAGAAAAAATTATTGGCCAGCAGCAGCGTGAATTTCTTGCATGGGCAATGGATATAATCCTCTATAACCACCTGCAGGCCAAGCTTGGCATGGTAAAACATGGCAACAACAAGCAGCCCGAGAAAAAGAGCATGCGAAGGCAGCGCAAACCAGCGCGCAACAACAAGCAGGTCTGGTGAAATCATAACAGAAACCAGGGAAACCATGAACCATACACCAAGCGGGATAATGGCAATAGCAGTTACACGCTGCATCCACCAGTGCATAACTCCGTGCTTCGCCGAACCAAGCCCCCGCGCCTTGCCTAATTTACTGCGCAAATCCGAACCTGTTACATTTTTCATATTATAAAGCCCCCGCATTATGATAAGCCACTGCCCAGCTTATAATAGTTAAAAGCACCGCAAAAACGACCGCAGCCCAGCCAGTTTTTGCTGCTGCCTTAAGCTCGAATCCTTTACCCATATCCCAGAACAAATGGCGTATACCGCTGAAGAGATGGAAGTAAAAAGAGAATGTCCAGCCAAAGAGAAACAGCCTGCCGATCGCCGAGGAAAGGCAAATATGCAGTTGCCCATAATTATATGGCGCATAGCTCACAACATATAAGAACACTATAAGCAAAACCATTCCGAAATAAAGCGCCACCCCGGTTATACGGTGCAAAATCGAAAGCACAGTCGTTATCTGCGGACGGTATATAGAAAGATGGGGCGAAAGCGGACGAGGACTGTTAGACATAGTATATATCCAATCAATTGAAAAAAGAATTTATGCCGTTATAACTCAGTCATTAAAATAATCTATAAAAAAAATTGATGATTTGATTATTAGATAATTGGATTATTAAGTTATAAGCCTTATTAATTCAATAATCCGGACATCTGATTATCCAGTCAATCCTTGGAGTAGCGAACATGTCACAAAACCCAATAGAAAAATTCACCATCTGGCTGGATGAAGCAAAGAAAACACCAGCAATAAACGAACCGACTGCAATGTCCCTCGCAACATGCTCAGCAGATGGCCAGCCATCAGTTCGTATAGTTTTGCTAAAGGAATATGATGAAAGCGGATTTGTTTTTTACACCAATTTAGAAAGCCGCAAAAGTTCTGAATTGATACAAAACCCAAAAGCAACACTGTGTTTTTACTGGATGGCGCTCGAACGCCAGGTGCGCATAGAAGGAACTGCGAAACGCGTAAGCGATGCGCAGTCCGACGCCTATTTTAAAAGCCGCCCACGCGAAAGCCAGATAGGAGCATGGGCTTCAAAACAATCAAGGCAACTTAAAAATCGCGAAGAATTCCTGCGCGCTATTGAAGATAAGAAAACCGAATTTGAAGGACAGGAAATTCCCCGCCCCAATTTCTGGGGAGGATGGAAATTAGTGCCGCAAAAAATAGAATTCTGGCAGCAAAAAGAATTCCGGCTGCATGAACGCGAAGTTTTTACGCATAAAGGTTCCATAAATGGTAATGATTGGGAAAAATCGTTTTTGTATCCTTAGGCAAGCCCAGCCTTTCATGCGCCCGCATTAACTTTTTTTCACTTACTTACCATGTTGTTAAATCTATGTAATGTAAGAGTATTATCCTTTACGGCCACTACCAGAAACAGTATTATTTTTATCAAGCGATTGATAGGTTTAAAAACATAAGCCCCGATCGTTTTGTTTAACAAAAAATAGAAGGATTATTTTATGAACAAGCTCGTACTCGCCGCACTCATCACCACCGTTTCAACATCTGCTTTCGCAAATGAAGCTGTAAAAGCTGCTACAGATACCGCAGTAAAAGTTGACAGCACCACCACAATGCAGGCACCTGTTGAAGCTGCAAAAGAAGTTGTGAAAGACAAAGTTGCTGCTAAAGCTACTGATGCTGCAAAATCAACCCTTGGCGAACTGAAAGATGGCACCAAGATCGAAATCACCGGCGATAAAGTTGAAGTTATCGGCAAGGACGGCAAGAAAACTGCTGCTCCAGACGGTGACCATGTGCTTAAAGACGGTTCTACCATCACTGTTAAAGGTGGCATGATCGTTAAAAAGTAATTTTGCGCAAGCAATAATACTGAACCAGATAAGGGCGGCTCCGGTCGCCCTTATTTTTTGCAATTTGCCGCCTCGAATGAATGTGAGAGATATTGTATTTGTCATTGCAAACCAAAGGTGAAGCAATCCAGCTTTAAATAGAAAATGGATTGCTTCGGCTTCGCCTCGCAATGACGCATGCAATTAATCCTTGCTGGCAACCACCGAGCAGTTAGGTGTTTCATGCATCCGGATACTTATACATTTCAGCTCATAATCTGCGAATAATTGTGGGCAGACTTTTTCCAGAAGATAGGCCGCCATATTTTCTGCGGTTGGATTATTGGGAAGGTAAAATATCGTCTGCCCGGTAACACCATTAATGGCTTTGCCCAGCGCCTGGTCCTTATCAAAAAGGATAGTAGTGTGGTCCCAGTTACTATCTATCCAATTTCCCAACCTTTCTTTAATCACCCCGAAATCAACCACCCGACCTATCCGGTCCAGCTCTTTCGCCGTAAAACTTGCTTCTACGACATAGCGGTGGCCATGCAGGTTTTTGCATTTGCTTTCATGCTCTAAAACCCGGTGGGCGGCATCAAACTCCAACCTGCGCGTACATATAATGGCAACCATGTTTATTATCCTTATAATATTAAATATCAAAATGCTTGAGTTGAAGGCTCGTAACGGGTAACACAAAGTAAGTTGGTAGCCAATTGCTAATTATATCGCAGGAGAGAAAAGTGGCCCGGCATAAATTCAAAAAAAGACGTAACATTACTGCCAGCAAAACCATAATAGCAAGGCCTGGCGCTGCTCCTGGCGAGCTTACCGCAAACCCATTTTCGCACCCAACGCAGCTTCTTATAATGGCATACGGCCCAAATGGATGCGTGGAACAGAAATGTAATGCCGTAGAGGAAATACATGAATTCACCAACACATGGCCGGTAGTCCTTATAAATGTTATAGGCCTTGGCAATGTTGATATTATAGAACGCATCGGAACACAGTTTGGCATTGACCGACTTTCGCTTGAGGACGTGTTAAATACCGGCCACAGCCCAAAGGTTGAATATTACGAACATTATATTTTCAGCATCATAAAAGGCGGCTATCTTACCGAGCAGCTAGACACCGAACAATTCAGCCTGTTCCTTAAAAAGAATGTGGTCATAGTGTTTGAAGAAAAACCCGACAACAGCAGCTTCGTTAACGTGCGTGAGCGTATCCGCCGGAGTATCGGCAGGATAAGGAACTGCGGAACCGATTATTTATATTATGCCCTGCTTGACGAAGTTATCGACCGTTACTTTCCGATTCTTGACAATCTTAACCATCACCTCAACCGGATTGAAGACGATATTATGGCGCGTGACAATAAAAGGCACCCCAACGATATTATCCGCGAAATACACCATACCAAGAGCGACCTTTTGCTACTGCACCGCGTAGTCTGGCCGGTAAGCGACCTGGTAGGAACGCTTATGCGCGAAGAAACACCGCTTATAACCAAGGCAACCCGTATTTTCCTGCGTGATTGCCACGACCATAGCAAACAGGCCAATGAACTGGTGCAGTTCTACCGCGATACCGCCTCCGGGTTGCTTAATACATTCCTTGCCTATGAGGGCCACAAAACCAATGAAATTTTTAAGATACTGACCATGGTATCAGCCATATTTATCCCTCTTAATTTTATAGCAGGCGTGTATGGCATGAATTTCTCAACCGAAGCATCACATTTTAACATGCCAGAGCTGAAATGGGAATATGGCTACCCTTACGCTATATCACTTATGCTGTTAACCGCCTTGTTTATGCTGTTTTATTTCAAACGCAAGGGCTGGGTAACACCAAAATCACGCGAATAACAGCGACTTCCTGCAACACTAAATATATTGCATTACCAGCCGGTTTTTGCTATACACCCGCTTCCGTTAGCCGTAAAATGCTAGTTTATTAACCCTTCAAGGAGCAGGCCAGATGTCAGCTAAAGCTGCAAGTTACAAACCTTCTGAAAAAGAAGAGTACATGAATGCCAACCAACTGGATTACTTTAAACAAAAGTTGCTTACATGGCGTGCCGACCTTATAGCTGAATCGCAGGAAACCATCAATAACCTGAAAGAAGAAAACTGGCAGGAACCAGACCTTTCCGACCGCGCTTCACTGGAAACCGAAGCCGGGGTCGAACTGCGCACCCGCAACCGCTACCTGAAACTCATCGGCAAAATTGATGCTGCCCTGCGCCGCATTGACGACAAAACTTATGGTTATTGCGAAGAAACCGGCGACCCTATCGGGCTTAAACGCCTTGAAGCGCGCCCCATCGCCACCATGACCATCGAGGCACAGGAACGCCACGAAAAAATGGAAAAGCAGTATATTGAGGAAGAATAAGATCGGGACTCGAGATTAGAGATTAGGGATTAGGGATTACGATTCTTAACTACCTAATCTCTAATCCCTAACCCCCAACCTCTAAATATATTCCGGCCTTTCCACAACTATATATCCGCCTTCTATATTTATCTCCAGCAGCCACTCACCATCAAGAGGCAGCATTTCGGCCTCTCCTGAATCACTGGTTATTTCGATAATATCACCAGCGCCAAAATTGTTTATTGCGTTTATTATTCCTATCTTTGCCCCCTGCCCGTCACGCACTTCCAGCCCTATAAGCTGGCTATGGTAAAACTCACCCTCACCCGGCTCTGGAAAGGCCGATTGCGGGGAAAATAGCTCCATATTCTTCATAAGCTCCGCAGCATTGCGGTCAGCAATGCCTATATTGGCAATAAGCGAGTCTTTCAAAGTGCCGGTTATTTTAATGGGAAACTGTTTCTGGCCTGAATTATCAATAAGTGTTTTTACAGAAGAAAAAAAATCAGGGTTTTCTACAAAACTGCGCAACTTCACTTCACCCCTGATGCCATGCGCACCGGTTATAACAGCGACTTTTATGAGTTTATTTTGCTTCATACTAAAGCCACCCAGCATCTATTGCAGGGTATGAGGGCAAATCCACATTGTTAATTAAAATTCCTGATACCGCAACAAGTGCGGTATGACAGAAGACATTAAGCAGCAGCGGCTTCGCCTTCGCCACCTTTATCCTTTTTGGACTTACGGACTGGCTTGAAAGCTGGCTTGGTATCAACGATACCAGCCTTATTGAAGAATACATGCACACGATCAGAAAGCTGGGCGCCAACAGAAACCCAATGCTTTGCGCGCTCAGTGTTTATAGTGATGCGCTTAGGGTTATCCTGCTCTAAAAGAGGCTCATAGGTACCGATCTTTTCAATGAACTTACTGTCACGCGGGCTGCGTGAATTGGTCACTACAATACGGTAATATGGGCGTTTTTTGGTTCCAGCGCGGGACAATCTGATTGTTGTAGACATTTGGTTTCCTTGGGCTTCCTTGATAAATTTGAATGTTTAAGGGTGAGCTTTATAACAGTGATTTAACTACAGGTAAAGCAGAAAAGAGCTATATAACCCCATAATTTTGCCATTGTTATATATATCTATTGATATTTAATGCCATTACATTATAATTATTAACAATTATGAGGCATTATGAGCAGCACCATTAATTTACAGCTTACAACGGAACTCCGCCGCTATATTGACCTTCGCGCCAGCGATAGCGATGTATATTCCACCCCCAGCGAATATATACGCGACCTGGTGCGCCGTGATATGGAGGACTGGTCTATCGCATCTGGCATAATACAAGGGCTAAAAGAAGTTGGCAGCAAAAATTTTGCAAAAGAAACAATCCTTGATATCCTGCATGAAGATTGATGCCTAAAGCGTCATATATTTTAACCCCTACAGCCCGCCAACATTTACGGGAAGCAAAAAACTGGTCGTTCGCCAGATGGGGAGAAGAATTGACCAAAGAATATTTCCATGAACTGGAAAAAACCGCTCTATTTATAGCTGAAAATCATAATAAACTTACAAAGCAGCAAGAGTTGGGAATTTACCCTGTACGCTCACATTATATCATTTATATAGCTATTTCTGCTAATAAGATCGCAATTGCCGATATTATCAGGCAAGGACGTGATGTTACTGCCTTACTAAGCAAGCACACATTTTCTATTCAGCACGAAATCAATAAGCTAAAACAGACAGTTTAAGAAGCAACCAGCAAAGTGACCCGCACTACCCCACCAATTCCTCATCCGCGTTAGCCTGGCGACCAGTCCCCAGAGCTTTGCTGAAGCTGAAGGCCAGTTCACCATTTTCAACGCTTACTTTGACGGTTCCACCTTTACTGAGTTTGCCGAACAACACTTCATCAGCCAGAGGTTTTTTGATCTTCTCTGCTATCAGGCGCGCCATAGGACGGGCGCCGTTAGCGCGTTCATAACCACGCTCCACCAGCCACTGGCGGGCATTATTATCAAGATTAATAGTAACATTGCGATCAGCAAGCTGGGATTCCAGACGGAAAATAAATTTATTCACCACATTGGCAACTATTTCCGGTGTCAGATGCGCAAATGGTATTATCGCATCAAGACGGTTGCGGAATTCCGGCGTAAATGCACGCACCACCGCTTCCTTATCTTCACCCGCACGATCCACTTTCATGAACCCGACCGGAGCACGGGCAACATCGGCTGCGCCTGCGTTACTGGTCATGATTATGATGGTGTTGCGGAAATTTATCATCTTGCCGTTATTATCAGTCAGGCGACCATAATCCATAACCTGGAGCAGGATATTATAAACATCCGGATGGGCCTTTTCGATCTCATCGAGCAATATCACGCAATATGGCGATTTATCCACCGCATCGGTAAGCAGGCCACCCTGATCAAAACCAACATACCCCGGAGGCGAGCCGATAAGGCGCGAAACCGCATGTTTTTCCATATATTCAGACATATCAAAGCGCAGAAGCTCCATACCCATGGCCACAGCAAGCTGCTGCGCCACTTCGGTCTTACCCACACCGGTTGGCCCGGTGAACAGGTAATTACCGATTGGCTTTTCTTCTTCACGCAAACCGGCACGCGACATTTTAATCGCTGATGATAGAGTATCAATCGCCGCATCCTGCCCAAATACAACCAGCTTTAAATTCTTGTCGAGATTGCGCAGCACCTCAGCATCATCCATAGTCACAGTTTTAGCAGGCATACGCGCTATCTTGGCAACGATATCCTCTATCTCGCGGTGAGTTATGGTACGCTTGCGCTTGCTTTCAGGCAACAGCATCTGTGCGGCTCCCGCCTCATCAAGAACATCAATCGCCTTGTCGGGAAGCTTGCGGTCATTTATATAACGCGCCGACAACTCAACAGCAGCTTTTATCGCTCCGTTAGTGTAGCGCACCGAATGATGATCCTCATAATAAGGCTTAAGTCCGCGCAGTATCTTTATACTATTTTCAATAGTCGGCTCAACCACGTCAATTTTCTGGAAACGACGCGCAAGCGCACGGTCTTTTTCAATATTTGATTTATATTCCTTATAGGTCGTCGAGCCTATGCAGCGGAAACCGCCGCGGGCAAGGGCTGGCTTCAGCAGGTTGCAGGCATCAAGCGCACCGCCGGAAGTCGAGCCAGCACCAATTATAGTATGAATTTCGTCTATGAACAGAATCGAGTTCGGAATTTTCTCAATTTCCTTGATAACTGCTTTCATGCGCTCTTCAAAATCGCCACGGTAACGCGTTCCGGCAAGAAGCGCACCCATATCGAGTGAAAAAATTATAGCGTTGCGAAGGACCTGCGGCACTTCACCACGCACAATACGTAGCGCCAGGCCTTCGGCTATCGCGGTTTTACCAACTCCCGCCTCGCCAACATAAAGAGGGTTGTTTTTATTGCGGCGGGCAAGCACCTGAACCGTACGGTCAACCTCTTCCTCGCGCCCAACCAGTATATCAGTCTTGCCTGATTCAGCTTTTTTATTTAAATTTACAGTATACTGCGCAAGCGCTTCTGATTTTTCTTTTTCCTTGTCTTTTACCTGCGGGCGCTCAAGGGAATCAGCCGCCTCATCCATATCGAAGCCGCGTTTCCATTCCGCGATTTTATTGGTGTCCTGGTATTTGACAACGCCATGCGAAATATAATTCACAACGTCAAGGCGCGAAAGCTCCTGCTCCTGCAGGAAGAAAACCGCATGGCTGTCGCGCTCGGAAAAAAGCGCCACCAGAACGTTAGCCCCGGTAACTTCATTCTTGCCTGCCGACTGCACATGAATTGCCGCACGGTGTATAACACGCTGGAAACCTGCCGTGGGGCGCGATTCCTCGACCTCTTCTATTACCAGGGAACTTAATTCCGTTTCTAAAAAATCTCCGAGGGATTTTTTAATATCCACAAGATTGATGCCGCAACCACGCATAACCGATACGGCATCCGGATCATCAATCAGCGCGTAAAGCAAATGCTCAAGTGTCGCATATTCATGGCGGTGTTTTTTAGCTATCGCCAGAGCGCGGTGCAGACTGATTTCCAGATTTTTAGATAACATGGCATTCTCCCGGTTATGGTTTTTAGGGGTTCGGGACTCGGGACTAGAGATTCGGGATTTATTTTGACTACCCGAAACTCGAAGCTCGAAACTCGAAACCCGTTATTCTTTTTCCACCCGACACTGAAGAGGATACTCATTACGGCGGGCGACCAATGTCGCTTCCTCCGCTTTTGTTTCCGCTACGTCCCGCGTGTAGACCCCACAAATACCGGCACCTTTCTGGTGTACCTCAAGCATGATGCTGACCGCTTCCCCATGGCTCTTGCGGAATATGCCCTCAAGTATCGAGACAACAAATTCCATCGGAGTGTAATCGTCATTCAGCAACACCACTTTGAAGTAGGGCGGGCGTTTGGTTTTCACCTCCGGTTCCGCCAGCAAAAGCCCATCATTCCTGATGTCCCCTGCCCCTCCATTATCAGCTACCGACATTTTGGCGTCTATGTTCATTATGACCTATAACCCTTGAAGAATGCGTTAAATGAAGATTTCTAAAGTGTTAATATGTAAATTTTTCTTAATATAACAATTTAGGTCTTAGGCATTTGTTTTTACATACAAATTGCCACCAGGCGCAAATTCTTATACAGTATTTATTATAAAAAGAAAAGGGTGAGCTTGGGTAAAATTATGCACCAGGCATGTATGCCCATTACCCCCGCCCCAGCTCTTTCAGGCTGAGCCTTATCAACACATCAATAGAGGCTTTATCCCCTGCATTTTCTGAGGCTTTCAGCACCGCGCCATAGGCATCGCTGCGGCTATAACCGAGGTTGACCAGTGCGGAAATAGCGTCATTAAGATTAGGATTCGGGGTTCGGGACTCGGGATTCGGAGATTTGCTTTTATCAATTACCACAAATTCGGAGGTCGGCATTTTAAGAACCTTGTCTTTCAGTTCAGTGACGATGCGCTCGGCAAGCTTGGGGCCTATGCCGCTTATTGCCTTGAAAGCGGCTATATCCTTAGCCATTATAGACTGCACCAGTTGCACAGGCGAATAGGCAGCTAGTATGGCAAGCCCGGTCTTGTTCCCAACCCCCTGCACAGTGGCCAGAAGGCGGAACCAGTCACGCTCAATATTGTCGGGGAAACCATATAAATGAATATGATCCTCGCGCACATTCATTTCAATAGTAAGGCTGGCAGTTTGCCCAACACTGAGCCCTGAAAGCAACCGCGAGGAAACAAACACATGATAGCCAACACCGCCAACATCAATTATCAGCGAATCATCATTCAATTCTTCGATTACACCGCGCAATTTTCCGATCATATCCCCACCTTTTTAACTATATTACTAAGCGTGCGCTGGTGCGCGTGGCAAATGGCTGTTGCCAGCGCATCGGCTGCATCTGCACCCATCGCGTTGCTGGTTGGAAGCAGCGTTTTTACCATCATCGCTACCTGCTCCTTATCGGCATGCCCAGTACCCACAACGCTTTTTTTTACAAGGTTGGCGCTATATTCAAAAACCGGGATTTTTTCCAGCGAAACCGAAAGAAGTATTGCCCCCCGCGCCTGCCCCAGCTTCAAGCTGGTAGCGCTATTTTTATTCACGAAAGTTTCTTCCACCGCTACTTCAGAAGGCTTGTGCAAATCAATAACCTGTTTAAGGCCATCATAAAGCTGACATAAACGCTCGGTCATAGCCTTTTTCGAATCAGTATGAATTATCCCGCAGGAAATAAAAGAAAGCTGGTTTGCGCGTGAATTGATAATTCCCCAGCCAGTATGCTGTAAACCTGGGTCGATTCCTAGAATGACTGTCATATTGATCAGGCACTTAGTTTTTGCAACACGGACTCAGAAATCTCGAAATTGGAAAACACTTCCTGCACATCATCATTATCTTCTAAAACATCAACCAGCTTGAGCATGCTGGCTGCCTGCTCCTCGCTAAGCGGCACTGTGTTTTTTGGCTGCCAGACCATCTTTGCCGATTCAGGAGAGCCAAATCTCTTTTCAAGCCCCTCACGCAATTGCGCAAATTGCTCCAGCGCACAGGTTATTACATGGCTATTTTCATCGGCCTCGCAATTATCAGCACCATACTCTATCGCAGTTTCAAGCATTCCATCAGCAGTGGCAACAGAAAGCGGATAAGTTATGCGCCCGATATGATCGAACATAAAACTAACACTTCCTGTTTCGCCCATTGCACCGCCGAACTTAGCGAATGCCGCGCGAACTTCCGGAACTGTGCGGTTCTTGTTATCAGTAAGCGCATTTATAATTACCGCAACACCGCCAGGGCCATAGCCTTCATAGCGTGCTGCTTCAAAATTATCGGTATCGACATTGCCGCTGCCGCGCTTTATCGCCGCTTCGATGCGGTCACGCGGCATATTTTCCTCACGCGCCCATTGTATAGCAGCACGCAGGCGAGGATTTGAAGCCGGATCAGAACTGCCAGTTTTGCAAGCGCTTATTATTTCACGCCCGACCTTGGTCAGTATCTTCCCCTTCTTTGCATCCTGCGCCCCTTTACGGCGCATGATATTTTTAAATTGTGAATGACCAGCCATAAAAGCTTACACTATTTGGATTTCCCGTCATTTATAAAAATATCAACGCGGTTAGGTTCACCGCCAGGGTTTTTACTGCCCTCAGCCTGAACATTGATATTAAGCTTGTTAACGCCCTTTTCGATAAGGAAAGCACGAACCGCAAGCACACGCGAAAGAGATACGCGCCGCGCCATCGTTGACTGGTCAGCAGGCTCGCTGGCATAGGCTACAAGAGTCAGATGCTCATCGCTCTTCTTAACACGGTCAGCCAGATTTTTAAGCTCACCCTCAAAAGCAAGCGGCAAATCAGTTTCGGTTGCTATAAAAGGAATGGTCATTTGCGTTTTACCATTCTGCGTAGCAGCTTTGGCAGGCGCATCCTTATGAGTGTCCGCAGAAGGAGCCGGAGGCGGCGGTTGCGGAACTTCTTTTTTCACTTCCGGAGCTGCCGGTGGCGGCGCAACCGGAGCTGGCGCTACTGGCTCGGCTGGAACAGCCGCTGGCGGCGTAGGCACAGCCGCTTCCTTAGGAGAAACCGGCATATTAAGCGCCTTGGCAAACTCATCTTCTGGCGTTGGCGCCGGAGGCATTGGAGTTATAAGCGCTTTTTGCGGCTCTGTTTTTTCTGGAAGGGCCGCAGTAGGCATAGGAACCGGTTGCGGCACAGGCTCTATCTTAGGAGAGGCCTCAGGAGCTTTGCCTGGCACCTCCGGTATCTTTGGAGCTGGCGCTGGAGCCGCTGCTTCCGGCATTATAAGCGGAACCTGTGCCGGTTTCTCTGCCGGAACTGGCATAGGAGGAACTGACGCAGGAGGAGCCGGAGGAGGTGCTGGCTCAGCCTTAGGCGGCATTGGCAGAGCTGCCGGGGCCGGAACAGGAGCCGGAGGAGGCGTTGGCTCAGCCTTAGGCGGCATTGGCGGCATAACAGGCGCCGGTGGCACCGGCTCCATCTTAGGGACTACCGGCTCAGCCTTAGGCTCTGGCTTTTTATCTGCTTTTGGTTCTGGCTTATGTACCGACACTTCTTTTTCTTTAGGAGCTGGCACTGGCTCAGGAGCTGGGGCTGGTTGCAGGTCAGGCGGCAACTGCAAAGGCATTTCCTTCATTTTAGAAGAAGGTATGGCAAGCGGTGTCGCTTCACCTTTGGCAACTGCGGCTTTTTCTTTCGCGGTCAACTTTAATTTATGGGTAGCGACAGGTTTTGCTGCACCGGCCTCTAAATCAACTTTATTTGGTTCAGTTTTTTTAGGCTCGGAAGCTTTCTTCGCAACCGCTTTTTTAGAAGGCTTAACATGCTTAAGAGGCTCGGATGGCTGGGTGGAAAACGGCGAAGCGCCAGGAGGCTGCATATTTACATCCTGCGACAGGAATTTATCAAGCACCTCAAAATGAATTTCAACAGTGGGGAGTTGCTCAGGCTCGGCCATTGCCTGTGGCGCCAAAAGCGCAGTAATTGCAAGGCCGGAAACTGTCCATGAAAATTTTTTGAGGTTCGAAATTCGAGACTTATAAGACATAAAATTCCTTCATTCTTAATGCGATGGAGCTGACAGAGTAAGGTAAAATCCCATTTAATCAACTAAAATCAAACAGGCAATATAAATCATTAAATTTCAGGCCGCTAAACGCTGTACTGAGTCATACAAAATACGGTTACTGGCAAGCACAGACGAAGAATAAATGCTGGCTGGTTTTCCATCAATCGTTGTGAATATACCACCGGCTTCCTGCACCAGAAGCATGCCAACCGCTATGTCCCATGGATGAATGGAATGATACCAGCAGGCATCAATGCGCCCGGCAGCAAGGTAAGCAAGGTCAAGCGCTGACGCACCGAAATAACGAACTATAGCCCCGCTTTTAGCAACTTTCTCATTGGCTGAAATAGCATCACGCGGACTGCCAGTGACCATCATCGCTTCTTCAAAATTATCGCGCGAGGAAACCGTGAGCTTGCGGCTATTAACTTGCGCGCCCTTGCCTTTTTCAGCAGTGAATAATTCATTATGGCTTGGGTCAAAAATCACCCCGGCTACTATTTCGCTCTCGCCATTTGCGCCACGTTTTTCAAGCCCTATGGAAATGCAGAAATAAGGAATGGCATGGATAAAATTGCTGGTCCCATCCAGCGGATCGATTATCCAGCGATAGGTAGGGTCCTTGCCTGCAACCTCGCCGCCCTCTTCCATCAGGAAACCAAAGCCGGGACGCGCCGCCAATAATTCCTTCTGCAGGAGTTTTTCCGTACGGACGTCAGATTTTGTGACAAAGTTTGAAGCGCCCTTGCGCGAAATATGCAACTGGTCAACCTCGCCAAAATCACGCATCAGCCCCTTCCCGGCTTTAATAGCCGCTGCTGACATAACGTTTATGAGAGGTGACTGCATCTAGCTTGCCTTTGCGCGTTCTATATATTCCAGAGTTTCAGTATCAACAACTATGGTTTCGCCAGCAGGAATAAATGGTGGCACCATAACACGCACCCCATTTTCCAGCACCGCAGGTTTATATGATGACGAAACCGTCTGGCCTTTAACCACAGGATCCGCCTCAACGATTTTTACTGCAACCTTAGGCGGGAGTTTTATTGAAAGTGGGCGGCCTTCATAGGTTTCCACCGCAACTGTCATTCCGTCCTGCAGGAACGCAGCCGCA
The DNA here is from genome assembly GCA_039808985.1 of Alphaproteobacteria bacterium. Classification (GTDB taxonomy): domain Bacteria; phylum Pseudomonadota; class Alphaproteobacteria; order Rickettsiales; family SXRF01; genus SXRF01. Next base: position 56,253 of record JBDHUC010000009.1, read on the forward strand.
TCACCCAGAAAATCCTTCTGTATGGTGAACTGCTCATAGCTTTCATTATCCATGAAAGTAAGCTCATCGCCATCAGCAAACAGGAAGTTGCAGGTACGCGAATCCAGCGAAACGCGCTCGATCTTTTCAGCCGAGGAAAAACGCGGTGTGTTTTTAGTGCCGGTTTTTATATCTTTAAGCTCAACCTGGTTGAACGAACGCAAATTTCCGGGCGTGCGTATCTCATGCTTCACCACCAGCCATAATTTATCCTGCCATTCGATCACCATGCCCATACGTACGGCACTTCCGTCAATTTTCATAAACTCCCCGCTTCTTTTATAGCTTTATTAAATTCCTCAACTGCCTTTTTTGGTGACTCAGGATGGTTCCACACTGCGGTTATGGCCGCTATGAAATCCGCCCCCGCGCGCACCAGCGGCAAACAATTCAGCGGGTTAATACCACCAATAGCGACACAGGGCAAGACCATATATGTCTGCCACCAGTTTAATATATCCGGGTCAGGCGTCCCATACTTCGCCAGCGCCTCGGCGCTTTTGCTGGTGGTGGGATAGAACGCGCCAAACGCCACGTAATCCGCCCCCTCCTCGCCTGCAACCATGGCAAGATGGCGTGAATCATGACAGGAAACACCGATTACCGCATCATTGCCTATGAGTTTACGTATTTGCGCTAATGTCTTTTCCTTCTCCCTTTTAGGGAGAAGGTCAGGATGAGGGGTTTCCATGCTTGATTTAACACTCACCCCACCCTCTCCCTGAGATGGATAGGGGGAAGAAAGAAAATCATCCTGCCCCAGATGCACTCCGTCTGCCCCGCATTTTTTGGCAAGCTCAGGGCTGTCATTTAAAATAAAAGCGGCTCCATGCTCGTGGCAGATAGGAATAAGCGCTTCTGCGGCACGGAGAATTTCATCGTCGCTGGAATTTTTAAGGCGCAGTTGAAACGACCCCACATCCCCGCCTTCAAAAGCATTTTTTAACTGTTCGCTGAATTTAGTTAAATCAATAACTGGCGGACTTATGAGATATAGGCGGCAGGTTTGCTGATATACATTATCCATTTTTATTTAGCGCCTATGGCTATTAATATCAATCTGCGACACTCCCAACGGCCTTGCCCCCATCATATTGGCTTTTAGATATATTTTGGGATTTTCCGTTTCCAGCAATCCATCACTTTGCATAGTCTGTATAACATCCCTGCCATTCTTCTTTTTTGCCACCCTTGCAACATAACTACTTATAGAATTATCCTGATACATTTCCCGCCAGCATTGTATAAAATCATTAACCATAGGCTTTAAAACAATTACAGCTTTCTTTATTTGTTCACCATCTAAACTTTTAGACATATTCCTGCGCTTTTCCAGATTTAATGGCCGCGCAAAACTCTTGTCTTTTTTATAATGTTCGACCAATTCAAATCTGGTTTCGTATCCATTTTTTTTATCAAAAACATGCACATGGCATGGGCCATGCTCATTAACCCTAAAGGATTCAGAAGCAGGGGCACCATAATTATCAGTTGGTATGTTTTTCTCGTTCAATACCCTGACAGGGCCATACATAACAATATTAAAGCCACCAGCCTCCGCCTCCCAACCACGCGCGGTCCTTACTAGCTGTGTATTATTACTGCCGCCATCACGGATTGCGCGTACTTCATTGAGTAGCTCTTTTTCGCCTTTAACATTACCGCCGGAGAACACCACAACTAAACCTATTGCAGATCATGCGATAAAATATAATGGCGAAGAACGTGATTTACGCTGGCCTGGTAATTTTTTGAATGACCCTTGAACCAGTCCACAACTTCAGAATCAATAGATATTTCAAGCTTTCTCTTGGATTTTTTACCATTGCATAAAGCATCCATTTTCCTTGCCCAATCCGAATCAGTAATCGGTGGCATTTTTACGGCTTTCTTAAGAAACTTTTTGGTCAAAGCAGGCGCGTCATCAGAACTATCCCAATTAGTGTTCCGCACATATTTCTTTGTAGTTGTCTTTTTCATTTTTCCTAGCCTTTCTCACGGATATAAGGCGTAATCCCACTCAAATTCCACCGGTTAAAATTCACCTTTATAAATCTTGATTATGTTATCAAGCAGCGCCAGGGCTTCAGCACGTGGGCGCTGGAAGCAGTTACGCCCAACTATAGAACCATTGCCGCCGCCATCACGGATTGCGCGGACTTCATCGAGCAGATCTTTTTCGCCTTTAACATTACCGCCGGAAAACACCACCAGCCTGCGCCCTGCGAAACATGCTTCGCGGATATGGGCGATGCGCTCTGCCATGGTTTTAATCGCGATCTTTTCGGACTCGTAAACCTTCTTGGCTTCCGCCTGCTCAAGATGCGCGGTAGGCGGCTTTACCTTGATTATATGCGCGCCAAGGAGCGCCGCCACATGCGCGGCATATGCCGAAGTATCCATACCGGTTTCGCCGTCCTTGCTGATGTCCTCACCACGCACATATGACCAGATAACAACAGCAAGCCCATAAGCTTTCGCCTCTTCCGCCATGTCGCGGATTTCTTCCATAAGGTCGAACATGTCGTGCGAACCGGGATAGATGGTAAAGCCGATAGCCGAGCAGCCAAGGCGCAGCGCATCAGCAACCGAGCTGGTAACAGCCTGGTTAGGAGCCGCTGATTTTGGCACAAAGCTGTTAGAGCTGTTTACTTTAAGGATAAGCGGAATCTGTCCGGCAAAACTATCTGCGCCTGCTTCCAGCATCCCAAGAGGCGCGGCATAGGCAGAAAGCCCGGCATCCACCGCAAGCTGGAAATGATAATGCGGATCGTAAGCATCCGGGTTTTTGGCAAAACTGCGCGCCGGACCATGCTCAAACCCTTGATCCACCGGGAGTATGACCAGTTTACCGGTTCCGCCCAGACGCCCCTGCATCAATATGCGCGAAAGATTGGCCTTGGTTCCAGGATTATCGCTTTCGTAATTGCTCAGGATCTTTTTTACTTTTGCTGTCATTTTCATATTTTCTGCCTTTTTTAAAATTTAAGTGGCAGGAGAATACAGATTTATTCAGCAGTTTCAATAAAATTCACCCCATATTGCCGGGCAATTGACTTAAGTTTAGCACGAATCTCAGGATGTGCGCTGCTTTTGATGGTTTTATGCCCATCCTGCATCGCGCCTATCACCTCTGCCCCCGCATCCCCGCAATCAAAGATAAATTCAGCCTTTACAGACGGATAAGCCGCCTGCGCTTTTTTGAATATATCCAGAACATACAGGCTTCCGGCATAATAGATAGCATCCGGTGTTGTTTGCAGCACAATTGATTCGCCGTTTTTATCAGCTATTTCCATAGCTTCCATAGCCTGAGCAAGGGTATTTATAATCATGCGGCTTTCAAAAGGGCAACGACCCCCGGAAGGGTTTTACCCTCCAGCCACTCAAGGAATGCGCCACCTGCCGTCGAGAAATAGCTAAAACTATCCATGACCCCGGAATGCATGAGCGCCGAAACCGTATCCCCCCCCCCGGCAATGCTCTTGCATTTGCCTGATGATGTCAGCGCCGCTATAGAACGGGCGATGCTTACTGTGCTCGTGTCAAACGGGCTGGTTTCAAACGCGCCAACCGGCCCGTTCCAGACTATGGTTTTGCACTCGCGAAGCTCATCAACAAACAGGCGCACCGATTCGGGACCGATGTCAACCGCAGTGAGTTCATCCGGTATCGCATCCACCGGAACTACGCGGTTAGGCGCATGGAGCGCGAATTTTTTTGCAACCATCAAATCAACCGGGAGAACGATCTTACAATTATTTTTCTCGGCATTTTTAAGCAGCGACAATGCCGTTTTTTTCATGCCCGATTCACACAGCGACTTGCCGATACTGTAGCCCTGCGCCTGCAAAAACACATTGGCCATCGCCCCGCCTATAAGTATCTTATCCATCGTTTTGCTCAGGTTTTCCAGCAGGTCGAGCTTGGTGGAAACCTTGGAGCCGCCAACAATGGCAGCAATAGGTTTTTGCGCTTTTGCAAACATGGTATCAAGCGCTTCCAGCTCCTGCTCCATCAAACTTCCGGCAACGGTGGGCAGGAGTTTTGCCAGCCCGACTATAGAAGCATGGGCGCGGTGCGAAGCTGAAAAAGCGTCATTGATAAAAACATCGCCAAGCGATGCCAGCTCACGTGCAAAATTATCATCACCCGCCTCTTCCTGAGGATGGAAACGCAGATTCTCAAGCAATAATATTTCGCCCTTGCCAAGGCGGTTCACGGCCTCACGCGCCGCCGTTCCCACGCAATCCACCCCGAATTTAACTTCCTTGCCACCAAGCGCATCCGACACCGCATCCACCAGAGGCGCAAGCGACATTGAAGGCACGAATTTTCCCTTCGGGCGGTCAAAATGCGAAAGCAGAATAATGCGGCAGTTTTTTTTCAGGAGATACTCAAGTGTTGGCAGAAGCCTGAGTATACGGGTATTGTCAGTTACCTTGCCGCCCTGCATCGGCACGTTCAGGTCAACGCGTACTAAAACAGTTTTACCTTGCAGTTCAATGCTACCCAGCGAGCTTAATCCGGCAACCATTAAAGCCCCGCCCATAATCTGGTTACATCGAGCATCCGGCAGGAAAAACCCCATTCATTATCATACCAACTGGCAACACGGACCAGCTTGCCGCCAGTCACAAAAGTACCGGTCAGGTCAGCCGTGCTGCTTTCAGTTGTATGTATGTAATCAATAGAAACCAGCGGCTCGGATGATGCGGCCATAACCCCGCGAAGGCTTCCTTCCGCTGCTTTTTTCAGCGCTGCATTTATTTCATCTTTTGTGGTATCACGCGATGCGGTGAAGGTGAAATCCACCAGCGACACATTCGCAGTTGGCACGCGGATGGAAACTCCGTCAAGCTTGCCCTTCATTTCGGGAAGTATCAGCCCAATGGTTTTTGCAGCACCAGTCGTCGAAGGAATCATCGAAAGCGCAGCAGCGCGCGCGCGGCGCAAATCCTTATGGCTGCCATCAACAAGGTTCTGGTCGCCGGTATATGAATGGATGGTGGTCATGAAACCATTTTCAATTCCAACAGCATCAGCCAGAACTTTTACCAACGGCGCAAGGCCGTTAGTGGTGCAGGAACCAACCGAAACCACGTCATGCTCTTTTTTAATGGCTGCGTTATTCACGCCGTAAACGATGGTTGAATCCACACCTTCTGCCGGAGCAGAGATAAGAACTTTTTTAGCGCCTGCGGCAATATGTTTTTCCGCATCAGATTTTTTGTTGAATTTTCCGGTGCATTCCAGAACATAATCAACGCCAAGCGCACCCCATGGTATAAGAGCCGGGTCTTTATGATGGAAAAGCTTTACCGGTTTTCCGGCAATCTTTAAATTCTCGCCATCCGCTTCCACAGGATAAGGAAAGCGCCCATGCACCGAATCATATTTAAGCAGATGGATATGCGTATTTATATCCGCCGGGCCATTCACCGCCACCAGTTCAATATCACTTGCGCCAGTTTCGAATATCGCCCGCGCAACACAGCGCCCGATGCGCCCTAAACCATTTATACCAACTTTTATTGTCATTTTTTATCCATCAATTATCATTCTAGTGTATTAATCAGGTCTATAATCTGTTCCAGCAAAGGCTGCAAATCATTATCTACAGTACATTTAATTCTATTTAAAAATATCTATGTGAAAGATGGTTACGCATAGCTATAATTTCGCGCCAGGCAATGATGGTTTTCAGATTTTACTTCTTTTGAAACATGGTTACAAGCCTCGCCTACTATTTCAAGCTGACGTATAATTGCATCACGCGTCCGGTTCCCCCTTGCAGGGTCTTCCTGCAAATAAGCAAAAATATGCTCAATTGCATCACTGGCATGAAAAAGCCTTGCTTTATCAGAATTTTTTTCCTCCTCACCCCTGGCAACCGAACCAAACACGCGGATCGAGTCAGAGTCGATACGATATTTATCAGCCAGATTCTGAATTTGTGACTTATATTCGCGCAATTCTTCAAGATTCATAATTACCTCGTTAAACCAAACGCTGCAAATGCTATAAATGCAAAACCATTAAATGCAATGAATCTGATAACAAATTGCACCTTTTTTATTCTATCCATTATCACCTGATTTTCCTGCGGCGACATACCTGGCAATATAGATTGCTCAAGTTTTTTTATCATTCCTCCAAAGTAAACCATGGAAATAATAATATCAATTATACCTACAAATAAAAAAGCCCAGCATAGATACTGCCCAGCTTTGGAAGTCAGGAATAAAATCAATTGCTCCATTATTTCAGCCTCTCCATTACCGCTTCTACCACATGCTCAGCAGTAATGCCAAAATGTTTATATAATTCCTTAGCCGGGGCCGATGCGCCAAAGCCATGCATACCTATGAATATGCCATCAATGCCGATATAGCGCTCCCAGCCAAAGCCAAGCGCGGCTTCTATTGCCACTTTCAACGTATCCTTACCCAGGACTTCCTCGCGGTATGATTTAGGCTGCGTATCAAATAGCTCCCAGCACGGCAGGGAAACAACCTTCGCCGACACACCTTTTTCTATCAGTTTTTCCTGCGCCTTGATGGCAATCTCGACTTCCGATCCGGTTGCTATAATAGTAACTGTTGCCGCAACTTTCGCTTCTGACAAAACATAACCACCGCGTGCACACAAATTTTCAGCGGTATATTCACTGCGCACCGCCGGTAAATTCTGGCGTGAAAGCGAAAGAATGGAAGGCGCGGAAAGTGCCAGCGCCAAAGCCCAGCATTCAGCGGTTTCGGTAGCATCGGCAGGGCGGAATACATATAAATCCGGTATCGCACGAAGGCTCGCCAGATGCTCAACCGGCTGGTGCGTAGGCCCATCTTCGCCCAACCCTATCGAATCATGGGTCATTACATATATAACACGCTGCTTCATAAGTGCCGACAAGCGGATCGAAGCACGGCAATAATCGGTGAATACTAAAAATGTCCCGCCATACGGGATGAATTCACCATGCAGCGCGATACCGTTCATCACAGCAGCCATTGCATGTTCGCGCACACCATAATATATATAGCGCCCGGAAAAATTACCAGCCTGGATAGCTTCTGTTGCCTTGGTCTTAGTATTATTAGAACCAGTCAAATCAGCCGAACCGCCGATGAGCTCTGGGATTTCCGCAGTCAGAACCTGCAATACATTTTCGGAAGATTTACGCGTGGCTTCATTAGGCCTGCTTTCGGCAAGGCCTTTCTTAAAGCTCTCAAATGCCTTAACCCAGCCATTTGGAAGCTCCCTTGCAGCGAGGCGTGAGAAATCTGCCTGTTTATCAGAGTTCGCAAGCCGCGCCGACCAATCGGCAAATTCTTTTGTGCCGCGCTTTCCAACCTCGCGCCATGCAGCCATAACCGCATCCGGGATTTCGAATTCACCGTGCCCCCAATCCAGGTTTTTACGTGCCCCCTCTATCTCGTTTTTTCCAAGCGGAGAGCCATGGCTGGAATTTTTACCCGCCTTGGTGGGAGCTCCAAAAGCAATTGTGGTGTCGCAGGCTATGAATGATGGCCTGTCACTTTTCTTAGCATTTTCAATTGCTTTATCTATCGCTACCGGATCATGCCCGTTTATGGACTGGACATACCAGCCCTGCGCCTCAAATCGCTTTAAGGTATCCTCTGAAACCGTGAGTTTAGTCGGACCGTCGATGCATATCTTGTTATCGTCCCACAAAACAATGAGCTTACTGAGCTTCAAATGCCCGGCAAGACTCGCCGCCTCGTGGCTTATACCTTCCATAAGGCAACCATCACCTACTATCACATATGTCTTATGGTCAACCAGAGAATCACCAAACCGCGCCTGCATCAGGCGTTCAGCCAGGGCCATGCCCACAGCGTTTGCAATACCCTGCCCCAGCGGCCCGGTTGTGGTTTCTATACCCGCCGCATGCCCGAATTCAGGATGACCGGCGGTTTTTGCACCAAACTGCCGGAAATTTTTAATATCCTCAAGCTCCATATCGGGATAACCGGTAAGATGCAAAAGCGAATATATAAGCATCGAGCCATGCCCGGCAGAAAGGACAAAGCGGTCGCGATCCGGCCAGTTCGGATATGCCGGATCGAATTTCAGGTGCCTGGAAAACAGAACCGTGGCCACATCGGCCATCCCCATCGGCATGCCAGGATGACCGGAATTAGCCTTCTCAACCGCATCCATCGACAAAGCACGGATGGCATTCGCCATATCATTATGAGCTACAGGAGGCATATAATTTTCCACTTCAATTTTAATTAAGGCATGCTATGTTTTAACAGAATTATGTATCAAGCATAGGATAATTAACTTCTCAAGAAAATTATGAGTAATTCTTCACAGCAACGCCTATATAACGCCACAAACCGCCTCGCCGCCGCCCTGGAAAGGCTGGAACTCGGCCTCCAGCAAGTTACGGTTGGCCGTGAGCGCGACGTGCAGCAGCACCAGCACCTCCTCAGCTACCAGCGCGAAAACGAGGCCCTGCTGGAGGAACAGGAAAAAATGCAGACCACAATAATGAACCTCCAGCAACAATATGAAGAACTGCAAGGCGTGGCCTCAACCATCTACGGCAAGCTCGACACGTCTATCGAGCGCCTGACACAAATACTCGAGAAATAGCAATTATATAAATTTTCCCGCAAATAATACTTGACTATATCCCGTGCATGGCTAATTTCTCAATCCGATTTCGTTAAATCGCGGGGGCGTAGCTCAGTTGGTAGAGCACTTGATTTGCATTCAAGATGTCGCAGGTTCGATTCCTGTCGCCTCCACCAGTTCATCCCGTTGCCGAATCGAACATGCGAACTTAAGTGGTATAGCGCTTTACATATTTAAGGCATGCAGCGATAATATAATTAATTCAATAAATTTAAGGGGCTGTCCCAGATAACTAGTTAAGAAGTTTCTTAACCCATTGTTTTAGTTGCTTTAGTTGCGATTGAGGATTTGGGTTATTAAATCTCCATTCGCATTCCTTCAAAAATAATACAA
>JBDHUC010000010.1:0-54619 GCA_039808985.1 Alphaproteobacteria bacterium
ACAAACCCGCTATTTTATTAGCGAAAGCTGATAAAACTGTTGTTAAAATAAGTCCAGACTATGCGAAAATTCCCAGCCACACACGCTAAACAAACAAAATGTTAAATGAAAAAAGGGGATAAAGAATCAAATCGTGCAAACATTCAAATCATAACTTGCTGTTGCGCATGGGCTGAATCCTGCTAAGATAATGCTGCGTCTAGAAAACGCATCCAAAACCGTTCACCGCTCACGACAGGACGATTTTTTGTGTCCGCAATTTGCAGCGCATATCTTCTATGTCGGGAGTGCGGTGGAATGAAATACCCATAAGCATTGCAATTGCATTTGGCTTTCGCTGGATGTGTCGTCATCCTGCGAATGCGTGAGCATTGCGCAGGATCTTGGGATTACGGATTGAGATCCTGTGCTACGGCTTCGCCGTCCACAGGATGACAAGAACCCCGCCAAGTAGCGGGGTCTGGGGCTTAGACCTAATGCCGGATGCCGCCCTGCGGCGGCATGACAAGCTGGGAAAATATCAAATGCAATTGCCATGTACCCATAAGGGGAATACATCGCACACGAGGTAATAGCGTGTTTTCTAGACTCCCGGCGCTTAAAGAGGAGAAAAAACATGAATTACAGCACCAGATTACTTCGCAAGAAGTATTGTTGGATAATAATGCGCCCTAATTCGGGGCAGTTTTCTTCGGCTTATCGAATATATCGAACAGGCCGCGCAGGAATCCCGGGGTTAAGATTGATAATGGGTTAACTCCCACCTTGGCATTCTGCTCGGTGCCTTTAACGCTGTAACGGGCAGCAAACACGCCCTGCCCCTCGCCCCCTACCAGCATATCACCAAGGATGGGAACATTGCCAAGGACATTATTAAGCGTATATGCTGGCACTACCGTTCCTTCTAGGTCCAGCGTTTTTTCAGGGAATGTTATGGTCCCGTCAACAGTCATGCCTATAGCCGAACCAAAAGTTTTACCTTTTTCGATGGTCACTACATCATTATGCAAGGTAAAAGGCATATTTAGCTGCTTAAAACGTATGCCGTTTCCTGCAAGCGCATCAATAAATCCGGTCAGGGATGCAAGGGAAAGTATCTTGCCAAGAAGCGGCGCATCCTTAATGGTATGCTCCGATATATCGAGAGTGCCTTTAAGCGTGCTGCCGCTTTCATCATCCCTGTAATTACCATTTAGCGTCAGTGTACCGCCATTCATGCCATCCAATACGCCGGAAGCATGAAGGAATGAGCCAGCATCATCTGCGGTAACCTGTAATTTTCTCTGCCTTTTAGAATTATTCTCAATTTTAAAGGAAAATGCTTTTTTAGAATCGCTATACCCAGTGAAATTAGCGCGCTGGCAGATATTGCTGTCGCAAAACAAGCTACCCTTCAGTGAAGACAGTTCCCTGTCTTTGCCCAGTATAAGCTTACCTATGTCGGCATTAAGTTGAATTGCAGGAAAATTTTTAAATGAGAATCCGTCATCATCTTTTGCCATATAAGCGCTTAAATCCAGGGTGTCAGCAGTTATATCCAACTGCGTTCCTTTCTCATTCTTTTCATATCTCAACTTTTCAATATCATTATCTCCCAATGAAAATTTCCCGATATTAAGTGCGGCTAATGATGAAAAATCCTGAGAAAGAGCCGCCGAGCCTTTAGCGCTTATTTTTTTTCCGCTTAAGTTAAAGGAAGTGATATTAAGCGCGCCGTCTTTTTTATCGGTGGCAATTTCAAGTACAGCACCCTCACCTGACGGTTTCTGCCAGCCTATATCAGCAAGGTTAATATCGGCAGCATCAAGATTAAGCGTTGCCTCAACCTGCTCGGCCTTATCACCAAGCCTGACACTAGCGTTAACCCCTATAGCGCCCTTCATGAAAGGCAAGTCGGGATAGCCGAAACGTTTTAAATTCTCTATCGCACAAGTGGCATTTATATCTAAAACAGTATCAATTCCTTTTTCAGGGGTGAATAAATATTTTACCGTGCTTTTGTTAATCGTAGCTCCATTGACCTCGCCTAAACCTGAAAATTCAATTCCGCTGTTATCTACATTTATTGAACCGCTGGCCCCGACTATATCAAACTTATGCAGAAAATCTTTCTGGCTGATACCGGCAACTACTGCTTTCACATCATAGCTTATAACATCTTCCGCTTTCTTACCTTTGGGCGCGAAGAAATTAAACCCAACCCTGGCCTCTCCCTTTACCGTTCCCTTAACCTCATTTTCACGCAGGCCGAGATGCTCAGCATGCTTAAGGCGCGGAAGGCCAAGGAAATGTACAATATCCCTGGCCGGGGCATCGGCATGCAGTTCCACATTTATATAGGGATTATCGGCATTCAAATCGTCGATAATAACACGGCCATCGCTTAGCTTTGTTTTTTCAAGATAATCGGCTGAGGCAATATCGGCAAGCAACCCAATACCATCAATATGGATTGTTCCTTTAACATGGCTAACAGGAGGATGCTCAGGCAGGTAAAGTATGCTTAAATTTTCAACGTCAATATTTGCTTCAACTGCTTCCTTAGGCAAAACAGGCTTTGCCAGGTCGCCTTTTTTAATATCAAGCGCGAGGGTCGCCTTTTCTATTTTTCCATTACTTATACTCTGCGTTACCCATTCCCTGGTTTGCGGTGAAAGAGCAAGCGGCCACAACACTGGCACCTTGTCACCGGGCGCATCATGCAGGGTTAAATCCGCCTTTATTTCAGGAGTTGCGGAAGGATCAGATACGGTATCAAAAAAACTCGCGCCGCCATTTGCAGTTAGCTGGGCCCCTTCAATGTTAGCTTTCAATGTTTCAAGGTTAATGCTGTTCGTATTCGCGGCATACGCTGCTTTTAAACGTAAAGTAGTAATCGGAACAGGGCCAGAAAATCTTTTTGATATTATAGAACCGTTATGGCCGAAAATATCCACACCTGCATCATTAAGATTACCCTGGCTATCAAACGACATACTGACAGTCCCATTTATAGGGACCGCAAATGATTTTATAGCTTCATTATCGGAAAACAATCCCGCCAGCACATCCGGCATAAGCTCGGAAAACTCCACCTCTCCATTAATCATTGGGTTATTGGGCCTGAATGCAAGCTGTGTACGTATCTCAGCACTATTATCACTATAGTGGATTTTTCCTGAGCTGATTACTTTAATTTCACCATCCTTATTACGCGCAAGATCAATATTAAGGCCGTCCGCTTCAAAGAACATATGCTGCCTTATGTCGCTTACATGCAATTGGGCCTGATGGATAGCTATTTTACGCAGATGCCGCAGCGTACCTGCCTCACTTTGCTTAAGGAATGAGGAAAGAAGAACGGAAAACGGCACGGTCGGAGATGAATCAACTGATTTATCATCGGGGCTTTGTTCAAAACCAAAGCCGAAGCTGCGATCATCATTCTGCACAAGGTTCATTACAGGCGCGCTTACAGTGAGTGAAGTAGGGACAACCTGGCCAAGGGGAAGGTATAGTATATCAATGCCCAGGGCTATTTCCGGGAAAACCGTGAATATCTTACCTTCCCTGGTTAAAACCGATACATTGTGCAGGCGTATATCCACCGGGTGTTTCCAGCCATCCCAGATAAGCCTGGTTTCATCTATCTTTACATTATAACTTTCATCGACGCTGGAAAGGGCATTTTCTATGTAAGGTGTTATGGCAGCGAGGGAACGCGGCCCGGTGGCAACCCACAAAAGCAAGGCATTAAACGCCAGAAGCGCCGAAATCACCAGCATCAGCATCACACCTAAAAAAAATCTGAATATTTTGCTTCGCAATGTGATTTTGTCTCTTATGATATTGATTATATAGTAAAAGCTAAATAGACAATGCCATATAGAGATTAGAACAACAAATGAAAAACCCCGACTATAATCTAATTTTTAAAAAAGCAGCGGAAAGTGCGCAGAATCACTCGCAATTTCTTTCACGTCTTTTGCTATTACATAACGATGTAGCGACTAAATTACAGGAACATGGCGCAGATATTGTCTATGGTGAGTTTTGCTCAGACATGCAAAAGCTCGCAGAAAAAGAACTGGAGCAACCAGAATTAATGCGTGAGCTTCGGCTTGCCAAAGGCAGGCTTGCCCTGCTGGTTGCCCTTACCGATATTTCCGGCATATGGGATCTGGAAAAAGTCACTGCGGCCCTTTCGGATTTTGCGCAGGACTGCCTTATAATAGCCATACGCCATCTGCTTGCCGCAGGGAAAAAGCGGGGCGATATTGTCCACGCAGACAGCAATGGCAGCGGGCTTATAATACTTGGAATGGGTAAGCTCGGCGGGCGGGAGCTTAACTATTCCAGCGATATAGACCTTATAATATTTTACGAACCCGGCAAGCTTGGATATTCAGGGCGCTATAACGAACAGCATTTCATGAATAAAATCGCCCATGAACTGGTTTTCATAATGCAGGAACGCACGAAGGACGGCTATGTTTTCAGAACCGACCTGCGCCTGCGCCCCGACCCGGCTTCTACGCCGCCAGCCGTTACAACCGATGCGGCTTACTATTATTATGAAAGTGTCGGACAGAACTGGGAACGGGCGGCAATGATAAAAGCGCGCCCAGTCGCCGGTGACATGGAAGCAGGCGAGGGATTCCTGAAAAGCCTCACCCCGTTCATGTGGCGCAGGAGCCTGGATTTTGCTGCTATTAACGACATACATTCTATAAAACGCCAGATGGATAGCCGGGAAAACAAACATATAAAACCGCAGGGCCATAACATAAAGCTAGGGCTTGGCGGTATCCGCGAGATAGAATTTTATACCCAGATACATCAGCTTATATGGGGGGGGCGAGAGCCATCTTTGCGGTTGCGAGCAACATGCGACACTATGCTTATGCTGCGGGAACGCGGGCTAATATCCCCGGATAAGGAAGAAATACTTAGAAATTCCTATATATTCCTGCGCACATTGGAACACCGCATCCAGATGGTCGCCGACGAGCAGACCCATAATGTGCCGGAGGATGATGCGGGGTTTAAGAATATTACAGAATTCATGGGCTATGAAAACACCGATGAATTTTCTGCTGCGCTGCTCAAACATCTATACGCGGTACATAAAATTTATTCATCATCATTCAAAAGCGCTGAAAAACTTGGTGACACAGGCAATCTTGTATTTACCGGCACCACCCATGACGGAGAAACGCTTAATACATTGCGCACAATGGGGTATAAGCAGCCTGAGGTCATTTCTGAAATCGTAATGGGCTGGCATCATGGCGGGGCGCGCGCCACCCGTACAAAACGCGCACGCGAGCTTCTTACCGAGATGATGCCAGCGCTGCTTAAGCGCTTATCGGAAACCGCAAATCCGGATACAGCGTTTTTGAAATTCAACGAATTCCTGAAAAAACTGCCTGCTGCTATCCAGTTATTTTCACTGTTCCAGATGAACCCGCATTTGCTGGGGCTGATTGCCGATATTATGGGTAGCGCCCCTACCCTTGCCAATACGCTTAGCCACACTCCGGAACTACTTGATGCCGTAATTTATGAGGATTTTTATTCTGAACTGCCAGAGCGCAGGCAGTTGGAAGCGCAGCTTAAGGAGAAAATGAAGCATGTGGAATTTTTTGAAGATTATATGGATAACCTCCGCCAGTTCCGCAATGAAAAACAATTCCAGGCCGGGGTTCACCTTCTTAAACATATGATAAGCGCGCAGCAGGCAGGTGAGTTCCTTACCTCGCTTGCTGAATGCCTGGTAAATGAGGCGCTTGGGGCTGTTTTGCTGGAATTTGAAAAAACCTACGGTAAGATTCCTGGCAGCCGCTTTGCAATTATTGCCCTTGGAAAACTTGGCAGCCGCGAACTTACTTTCCTTTCTGATATTGACCTGGTTTTTGTTTATGATGCAACTGATCTTGAGGAATATTCAGACGGAGAAAAAACCTTCACAGCCAGCGTTTATTATAATCGCCTCACACACCGGCTTTTAAACGCATTAACAGCCATGGGGCGCGATGGCAGGTTATATGAAGTCGACACCCGCCTGCGCCCTTCAGGAAAAGACGGGGCTTTAGCAGTAAGCAGGCAGGCACTTATAAATTATTTTGAAGGCGCGGCATGGACCTTCGAATATATGGCATTCACCAAGGCACGGGTTATAGCCGGGGACAAATCCCTTGTTGAGGAACTTGAGATATTCATTATCAGGCAGATGACAAAATCCCGTGATATGGATAAGTTGCAGCAGGACGTAGCGGATATGCGTGAGCGCATCGCAAAAGAGTATAATTCCAACAACCCATGGGATATAAAATATGCGCGTGGCGGGCTTATTGATATTGATTTTATCGCACAATACCTGATCCTGCGCCATGCCCATAACCTGATCGGAACCAAATCGGGCAGCGCCGGGGATATATTCACCATGCTCAAACACGCAGGCTGCATAGATGAAAAAACAGCAGATGAACTTCTCGCCGCCAACCAGTTCTTAGAACAGCTATTTAATATGCTGCGCTTATGCTCTGATAGTAAATTTGATGGCAAAACCGCACCGGAAGGATTAAAAAAACTACTGGTGGAAACCGCTGGCGAAAAAGATTTTGAAGAACTGGATAATCATCTGCTACAAATTGAAAAAATGGTATATAGTCATTACCAAAAGCTTATAAATTCTATACTATAATCTGTATATTTTAATACAGATTATAGTATAAAAATCGTAACCGAAAGTACGATTTTGCGCTGCGTAGCAAGCGTAACACAAAATATTATGATGTATCATTATATTTTGTATAGACTATAGTGATAAGGAGAAATAACATGAAAGCCGCTGAAAAGACTGAAACTACCCAACTTAGCGTTGGCGATAAGGTGCCTGCGTTCGATATGGATATTAATGCGCTCTCCCAGATTCTGCCTTCCTAGCAGGTAGTGCTTGAGGAAGCAGAGGGGCTGATGGCGCTGGGGTTTTACCATCCTGATCCACTTCACCACCAAGGATAGCGTCCATCTTTTTACGATTATAATGAACTACCCCTTTTAAAATTTTCACATCATGCTCCGCTAAATCACGCGCATCGGTCAATACATTAGGTGGTATTTTGTCTAATTTTTCTTTGTTGATAATTTTAAATTCACAGCTCCCATTATGCTCCACATCCTGAGGGGTTAGCGTAACACCTGTTTTTTCTTTAATATATGATTGTATCATCAAAGACCTAAGCCTATCAGAATCTAATGGATGGGTAATACCCCCATCATTAAAATTCTTAACAACGTTTTTAGAATTTAATTCCATCAACCCTTCATTACCTGGATTAGCAAAATCCGCCCTACATTCACTTGCTTTATGAGAAGCATTCTTATCTCCAAAAGGATTTAATTTCTTAATTTTTTCCCACAAACCTTCAGGTTCAGCATGTGATTTGCTCTTATGGTCTATGTAATGTTGAATTTCATGCCCGATAACACCTCTCAAGGCTTCGGCAGAAAGCCTTGGATCCTTTGATATACCATGAAGGATTGACTGACCAATAGTTATAGTTTTATTATTAACATCAATCTCAGCGTTATTATTATATGAGCTTACCCTGTCTTCAGACCATGGCGTCAAGTGAATCTTGAAACCTTCTTTTTCTATATCCACCCCAAGCCTTTCAGCCTCTTTCCTTACAAACTCATATGTGACCGGAAAATTTTTCTTATCAACCTCAGTATTGCGGGTGCCAGCTTCATTTCTTATATCATTCATAAGGGCTGAATAATCAATATCTTTATAAGCCATGCTTACTTCCATAATTTACTAGATAAACGCTTAAACTATAGATATTGTAACACTTATCTCAACAAATATTTGTTACAGTTCTGTTAAATAGTTAATTATTTGTATTTTTAGGAGAAATAACATGAAAGCCGCTGAAAAGACTGAAACTACCCAACTTAGCGTTGGCGATAAGGCGCCTGCGTTCGATATGCCAACCAATGATGGCGGGAATGCAAGCCTTGCTGGGCTTTCCGGAAAAAACATTGTACTTTATTTTTACCCCAAGGATGACACTCCGGGCTGCACCGTTGAAGCCAAGGATTTCCGCGATAATATCAAGGAATTCGAGAAAGCTGGCACAGTTATAATCGGGGTTTCCAAGGATTCTATCAAAAGCCATGAGAAATTCGTAGAGAAATATTGCCTGCCTTTTGCCCTTGCCTCCTCTGAAAACACCAGCACCTTAGAGGATTACGGGGTATGGAAAGAGAAATTCAACTACGGGAAAAGCTATCTTGGCATAGAGCGCACCACTTTTTTGATTGATAAAAAGGGAATTATACGCCAGATATGGCGCAAAGTAAAAGTGGACGGGCATGTTGCTGCCGTTCTTAAAGAAGCTAAGGGACTGTAACGCTAGAGCGTTTTCGCTTTAGTTGTACGTTAGGCATCCGAGGCGAAGGATAACAACGCGCACGATTAAATGGAAAATGCTCTAGATCCCCGCTCAAGGCGGTGATGATAATAAAGAAGAGAAAAAGATGAAAACTGCTGCTGCACAGAAACAAAACCAGAAAATAACCGATGAGATTGTTGCCCAGCATGGCCTGACACCTGAAGAATATCAGCGTGTGCTTAAGGTCATGGGGCGCGAGCCGAATATGGTGGAACTGGGCATTTTCTCAGTCATGTGGAGCGAGCATTGTTCCTACAAAACCACTCGCAAGCATCTGCGCGGGCTTCCAACCGAAGCGCCATGGGTTATCTGCGGTCCCGGCGAGAATGCAGGTGTCATCGACATTGGCGATGGGCAGGCGGCAATTTTCAAAATGGAATCGCACAACCATCCATCTTATATCGAACCATATCAAGGCGCGGCAACCGGGGTTGGGGGTATACTTCGCGATGTGTTCACCATGGGCGCAAGGCCGGTTGCCAATATGAACGCGTTGCGCTTCGGCTCACCCGAACATCCAAAAACCAGGCATCTGGTTTCCGGCGTGGTAGCAGGGATTGGTGGCTATGGCAATTGCGTAGGCGTTCCCACTGTTGGCGGCGAATGTAATTTCCACCCTTCGTATAACGGGAATATCCTGGTAAACGCAATGACTGTGGGCATAGCCAATACGGACAAGATTTTTTATTCCGCAGCCGCAGGCGTTGGCAACAGCGTGGTTTATGTCGGCAGCAAAACAGGGCGCGATGGCATCCACGGCGCGACCATGGCCTCGGCTGAATTTGGTGAAGATTCTGAAGAAAAACGTCCTACCGTGCAGGTTGGCGACCCGTTTACTGAAAAGCTGCTTATCGAGGCCTGCCTTGAGCTTATGCAGACCGACACCATTCTCGCGATTCAGGATATGGGCGCGGCCGGGCTTACCTCCTCTTCCCTGGAAATGGCGGGAAAAGGCGGAACTGGCATTGAAATGTGGCTTGATAAAGTGCCGATGCGCGAAGAAGGCATGACGCCTTATGAAATTATGCTCTCCGAATCGCAGGAGCGTATGCTTATGGTTATAAAACCAGAAAAAGAGCATATTGCGCGCGCGGTTTTTGAAAAATGGGAGTTGTCTTTCGCCACCATAGGCAAAATTACGGATACCGGGAATATTGTCCTTAAAATGCATGGCGAAACTGTATGTGACATGCCTATCGCCCCGGTTTCAACCGATGCGCCGGTTTATGACAGGCCATATGAAATAAAGAGGTCAGGATTCAGGGATCAGGATTCAGGGATTCCAGATTCTATTCTTCCTGAATCCCGATCCCTGAATCCCGACCACTTGTTAAAGTTACTGTCATGTCATGATCTAGCCAGCAAACGCTGGATATATGAGCAATATGACAGCATGGTGGGGAATGACACGGTGGCGCGTTCAGGAGGCGATGCTGCGATTGTGCGTGTGCATGGCACAGGCAAAGCTCTAGCCATTACCACCGACTGCACGCCGCGTTACTGCTACGCTGACCCGGTAGAAGGCGGGAAACAGGCAGTGGCTGAAACCTGGCGCAATATCACAGCCGTAGGCGCTACGCCCCTGGCTATTACTAATTGCCTTAATTTTGGCAACCCGCAGAAGCCGGAAATAATGGGACAGATAGTTGGTTGCCTGCAGGGAATGGGTGAAGCCTGCCGGGCGCTGGATTACCCGATAATTTCCGGCAATGTATCGCTGTATAACGAAACCAACGGCAACGCCATACTCCCCACCCCTGCCATTGGCGGAGTTGGGATTTTAAAGGATTTGGGCAAACGGGTTGGCAATTCATTCGCTGCCGCCGGGGAAGATATAATTGTTATCGGCGAAACCAAAGGACATTTAGGCGCATCGCTTTACCTGCGCGAGATTTTAGGCAGGGAAGAAGGCGCTCCCCCCCCTGTTGATTTAAAAGCGGAAAAAGCCAATGGTGATTTTGTCCGTTCATTGATTCAAAATGGCAAAATATCCGCCTGCCATGATGTTTCTGATGGCGGGTTGCTGGTTGCAATAGCAGAAATGACTTATGGCAATGGGATGGGTGCAGATATAACCACTTCTGGTGATATCAGCTTCTGGTTCGGGGAGGACCAGGGCCGTTATGTGATAAGCACAGGAAACGCAGAATATATTAAAGGGGAGGCTAAAAAGGCAGGCCTCCATGCACAGTCACTTGGAAAGACGCAAGTCAGACAACTGACTATTGATGGCAAATCCATAAATACCAATGAGTTAAAAGATACCAATGAAAGCTGGCTGCCGCAATATATGGGGTAATATCCCTGTCATAAATACTTAATAATATATGGTTTGTTATAGTGCGTTATTAGGGATAAAATCTGCGTTATGGATAAGCTGGAAACAGAAACCGCCTCAGACGCTGAGAAAAAGAATGTCGCTTCACGCTCATTGGTTGCGACGGCCTTTGGTGTTGCGGGATTTAAACTTTCAAATATCGGCACTGCGGTTGATGTGAACGAAATGCTTAAAGGCATGACCCCGTGGGAAAAAACAAAAGCCATTTTCAGCAAAGAAATATTTGCAAAGATAGGCCATAAGATCAACTCGATCGCAAAAGAAGAAAATATTAATAAGGCTATGGCTACCGCCAAGGCTGCCCGTTATACATTAATAACCGGAGCCATAGGCGCGGCTGCCGGAGGCGTTATCGGCTGGGTGCGCGGAGATAAGATCGATAATTGGAAAGACATAATCCATCATCCTATTGATTCCACCAAAATAGTTTTCGGCTTCAAGGAACCAAAGAAATCTGAGGATGCAGTTTTATATGCTAAATCAGGAAGCGATGTCACCACGGAAATACCCACAGGAACAAATGCAACAAAAATTGAATCTGCCAATCCAACAAGCTGGCAGGATTATGCCAAAGAGCGCAAAGAAAACCCGCAAATTATAGCCCGCAGTTAAGCTTAAGCGGCAAGCAGCGACTCAAACATAGCCTTTCCATCAGCGCCGCCAAGCAACAATTCGCTATAGCGCTCAGGATGCGGCATCATGCCCAGCACATTGCGCTTGTCATTGCAAATCCCGGCAATATTCAACAGCGAACCATTAGGGTTGCTAGCTGGTGTAACCTCGCCCTCCTCATCGCAGTAGCGGAAAATAATCTGGTCATTATCCTGCAAATCCCTAATTGTCCTGTGATCGGCAAAATAGTTGCCGTCATGATGAGCAACCGGTATTTTTATAACCTGTTTTTTTACATATCTTGAAGTATAAGCCGTATTCGTGCTTTCCACGCGCAGGTTCACGTCCCTGCAAATGAATTTCAACTTCTGGTTACGAAGCAGGACGCCTGGCAGCAACCCTGCCTCGGTAAGAACCTGAAAACCATTGCAAACACCAAGCACGAACCTTCCTTTTCCCGCATGGGCTATAACCTCACGCATGATAGGTGATTTTGCAGCCATCGCACCGCTGCGCAGGTAATCGCCATAGGAAAACCCGCCGGGAAGCATTACCAGGTCAACATCGGGCAGGCTGCTGTCACCATGCCAGACCATTGCTGGGTTAAGCCCTGTTGCTGCCAGAACTGTTTTGGCGTCACGGTCACAATTGGAACCGGGAAAAACTATAACTGCTGATTTCATATTTCTCCGTCATCCTGTGGAAGGCAAAGCCGTAGCACAGGATCTCGTTATTATTATTCACAGATCCTGCGCTGCCGCTTACGCGTCCCGCAGGATGACAACATTATTCTACTAATTCATATTTGTAATTTTCGACCACAGTATTTGCAAGCAGCGATGAGCAGATTTTATCAAGTGTGGTTTTAGCTTTTTCGCTATCTGTAGTTTTCAAATCCACTTCAATATATTTGCCCTGGCGCACATCTTCAACTTCGCCATACCCCATATTGTGAAGTGTACCGGCTATGGCCCTGCCCTGCGGATCCAGCACGCCGTTTTTTAAAGTGATGTGTATTTTTGCTTTCATATTTTCTCCGTCATCCTGTGGAAGGCAAAGCCGTAGCACAGGTTCCCATCATTGTTTAATTATTCAAAAGATCCTGCGCTGACACTTCACATCCCGCAGGATAATACCTATTTTTTCTTTTTGTTTTTGACTGCTGTTTTTTTGGTTACTGATTTTTTTGGCGCAGACTTACGTTTTTCAGGGACTTTCGCATTCACCTCGATAACATAGCTGCTCTCATTGCCATCTTGCGGCAATACACCAAGCCTGCGCGCCACCTCGCGGTAGGCATCCTCAATCTGCCCAAGATCCTGGCGGAAGCGGTCCTTATCAAGTTTCTTGCCCGACTTCAAATCCCAAAGGCGGCAATTATCAGGGCTTATTTCATCGGCAAGGATTATCATTTCCCGTTCATTTTCGTAAAGACGGCCAAACTCCAGCTTAAAATCCACAAGACGGATGCCAATGCCAGCAAACAAACCAGAAAGAAAATCATTTATGCGGAAGGCATACATGCGGATTTCATCCATCTCCTGCGGGGTGCACCAGTTAAAGGCGAATATATGTTCCTCGGTTACGAAAGGGTCGCCAAGCGCATCATTCTTATAAGAATATTCAACCAGAGGATGGCCAAGGGCCTTACCTTCAGTCACTCCAAAACGCTTTGAAAAACTACCCGCAGCATAGTTGCGCACAATAACTTCCAGCGGCACTATCTGCACAGCTTTTATAAGCTGTTCACGCATGTTGAGGGTGCGGATAAAATGGGTTGGTATACCCATATCATGCAGGCGCAACATAAGATATTCCGATATACGGTTATTCAAAACTCCCTTACCGCTGATAGTGCCTTTTTTTACATTGTTGAAGGCAGTAGCATCATCTTTGAAATGCTGTATCAAAGTGCCGGGTTCAGGCCCCTCAAACAACTGCTTTGCTTTACCTTC
Source organism: Alphaproteobacteria bacterium (assembly GCA_039808985.1). GTDB lineage: Bacteria > Pseudomonadota > Alphaproteobacteria > Rickettsiales > SXRF01 > SXRF01. The sequence goes on from JBDHUC010000010.1 coordinate 13,347, forward strand.
ATAAATCGGTTTGCGCGGGGCCATATTATATATCTTTCGCTGGTTTTGAATCATATTGAGATGTTTTAGATGGTTTTTAACGAAACTGCAATACTTGCAGTGCAAAATAGAATGGTTTATATAGGGATTATTATGAATAGTTACAATAGGAGCATAAATGACAAGTTTTGATGAACGCGAGAAGGGTTTTGAACGTAAATACGCACATGATGAGGAATTAGCGTTTAAAGCCAATGCCTTGCGTAACAAGCTTTTAGGCATGTGGGCGGCAGGAAAATTAGGAAAAACCGGGGAAGATGCCGCACAATATGCCAAAGATGTAGTGCTGGTTGATTTTGAAGGCGAAGGCGATAATGACGTTATCGGCAAGCTGCTTAAGGATTTTTTCCATGCCGAGATAAATGTAACCGAGGCCGAAATCAATGCTGAAATGGAGCGCCTTCTGCCAATTGCGCATAAACAGATAGCAGGAGATAATATATAAATATAGCAGCTAAATAAGTATAGCGGGGCGTAGCTTGAAAAGAATGCTTCCCAAAATCAGGAACCTCCCGAATCTTGGCAATTCAAGATTTGATTGGGTAATGGCCTGCGCGAAACTTCCAAGGCGTGGTGCGACCGCGCTGCGTTATATGCTATCCACTTCTGACGCCAGCATGGAAAAACAAAGCCAGGGCATAGCCTTATATGCTGCGGAACAGGAAGGCTCGCAAAAACATATTTCCTTTACATTTGCCGCTATTTCGCTTTCAGCGCTTGTTGCTCGCGCCGATGGAACTGTTACAAAGGAAGAATACCTGGCATTTAGAGATTGTTTTCCGCTAACCGGGGGAATGTGCGGCAAGATCCGCCAGCTTTTTCTGCTTGCCTGCCAGAGCAAGGAGCCTTTTTCTACTCATGTACAGCAAATAAGGGCTTTATTCCCGCAGCAGATAGAACTGTATATTTCCCTTGTAGAACGCCTGCTTTGCATAGCAACCGCTGACAAGCCGCTTACCCGCGAAGAAGAAAGGCTTATTGCAAAAATAGCGCGCCTGCTGGGACTTAACGCTTCGGAATACAGCATGCTCCATGAGCGCTACAGCCAACCTTTACCGCCACATATTGTGCTTGGGGTAAAAAAGCGCAGCCCCCGCGTCATTATAAAAAAACACTATCATCTGCTTTTAAACCGCTACCACCCCGACCGTTATGCTTCTGTTCCTGTTTCCCCGGAAGTACAGATGCTGCTTACGTTAAAGACCTCAGAAATTTCGCAGGCATACCGCGCCCTTACAAAAAAAGCGGCTTAAGGCCAATAAGCAGTTGAAAGCATGATTTAAACAGCTAGCATATGTATAATTCACAAACAAACAAAGTTATGCCAGTTTTTCATATATTTTTGGCTATATGCGTCGCTGCAGTGTGGGGCGGTAATTTTGTTGCCGCAAAGTATGGGCTTTCCTATTTTCCGCCATTTTTCTTAAGCTCGTTGCGCTTTATAATAGTAGCTATAACATTATTTCCATTCCTGACCAAAACAGGCATAGTGCAAATAAAGAGGATTGCTGTGCTCAGCTTTACGCTTGGCACACTCCATCTTGCCATGCTTTTTTATTCCATGCATCTTGGCCTAAACATAGCCAGCACCGCCATTATCAGCCAGATGGGAGTGCCATTTGCCTGCATCCTTAGCGCCATTTTCTTAAATGATAAACTTGGAAAATGGAGGACTGGGGGTATGATAGTTGCATTCATAGGCATAGCTATAGTTTCAGGCTCACCAAACGCCTTCGACCACCCGCTTGGGACAATAATAGCCTTTATAGCAGCCTTTTTCTGGGGGGTTGCCAACCTTCTTATGAAAAATATCGGCCCGGTAAATATCTTCAGGCTCCTTGCCTGGCTCTCATTATTCACCGCACCACAATTGATGTTTATATCATATCTGTTCGAAAACGGGCAGATGGAGCTTATAAGGAATACGCCGCTTAACATAGCCTGGTCGGTTGCATACACAGCTTTTATTTCTACTATAGTTGGATATGGTCTATGGTATTACCTGATGGCGAGATACCAGATGACGCAGGTTGCGCCGTTTTCCCTGCTGGTCCCGGTATTCAGCATAGCATTTGGAAATCTTTTTTTCAGCGAAATGCTGCCGATGCAAACCCTTTTTGGAGGGGCTATTGCCATTATCGGAGTTGCTGTTATTATCATCCGCCGTCCAAAACTTGCGCTACTTGGTGAAGGGAAATGAAAGTAAAGTAAAATGAAAGTAAATTATAAGCATCTTTCGCCTAACTTTGACACCCGTCAAGGCCAAAGAATAGATATACTGGTTTTGCATTACACTGGAATGGAATCCGGTGAAGCCGCAATTAACAGATTATGCGATGAAACTTCCGAGGTAAGCGCTCATTATGTGGTTGGGCTGGACGGAGCCATATATGGGCTTGTCGATGAATCCATGCGCGCATGGCATGCGGGGGTTAGCAGTTGGCGCGAAAATACCAATATAAACCAGCGCTCTATCGGCATTGAAATAGTTAACAAAGGCCATGAGCTTGGCTATACAACATTCCCCCAGCCACAAATGGAAGCTGTGATGATATTGTGCGAAAGCGTCCTTAGGCGCCACCGTATCCCTGCGCGAAATGTCGTTGGGCACAGCGACATAGCCCCTACCCGCAAGCAGGACCCTGGTGAATTATTCAATTGGGAATTGCTGGCCACCCGCAAAATCGGACTATTCCCAGAACCCAAAAATAATAAACGGGTCGATGAAGAAGCCCTGAAAGACTATGGCTACGACATAACAGATATGGAAAAAGCTATTATCGCTTTCCAGCGCCATTTCCGCCCCCATAAACTATCTGGAACCTGGGACGATGAATGCGGCAATCTCCTTGCAGCCCTGCTTGCAATGGTATAAGCTATAATTCTGCCAGATAGCCGGATGACCGTCCGCTTTCGCACTGCGTGCTTAAAGTGCATAGTGCGAAGGCGGGAGGAAAGTCCGGGCTCCACATAGCGCAGTGCTGGATAACGTCCAGCGAGGGTGACCTTAGGGAAAGTGCCACAGAAAATATACCGCCGCGCAAGAGCGTAAGCGAAGGCCGGTAAGGGTGAAATGGTGCGGCCAAAGGCGAAAGCCGGAAGCTTAAAGTAAGAGCGCACCGCGCTGCAGTCAACTGCAGTGGCAGGGCAAACCCCACTGGGAGCAAGACCAAATAGGAGTGGTGCGTTGCTATGCGCTTAACCATTCGGGTAGGTCGCATGAGGCATTAGGTAACTAATGCCCTAGATGAATGGTCATCACCTTCCGTAAGGAAGGCACAAAACCCGGCTTACAGGCTATCTGGCAGATAGAATAAGGCGTAATTTATAATTGCGCTCAAGCGCCGCGCATGCTGCGCCCGTCAACCGGGCTAGTCACTACGTTCCGGGTAATTGCGCTCAAACACCGCGCATGCTGCGCCCGTCAACCGGGCTAGTCATGGCAATTGCATTTGGCTTTCGCTGGATGTGTCGTCATCCTGCGAATTGCAATAGCAATTGCGCAGGATCTCAGGATATTTTCCCAGCTTGTCATGCCGCCGTATGGCGGTATCCGGTATTAAGCCTAAGGCCCAGACCCCGCTACTTGGCGGGGTGACAGGTGGTGGCGCGCCTCACAGGATTGTGTGTTGGAATTGTAAGCCAGATGACAACTTCTGCCACCGAATTATTTTCTTTTCAGGTGCGATTCAACGAACCAGAGTTGCTTATCAAAGCCACGGGTTATGCCGGTAAACATATCAGCAGTTACCGCATCCCCAGCCTGCGAAGAATCATCAATAGCCTTACGAAGCTGTGAATTATATGCTGCAAGCGCAGAAGACAAGGCATCAACATGAGCCTGCTCATCAACTGCATCCAGCGGATATTCTTTTAGGCGCGATTTTTTTGCAGCAACACGGATTGTACCCTGGGCACTGCCGCCAAGCTGCATTATACGCTCAGCTATGGTATCTACAGCTTCGCCAACTTCGCCAGCCAGTGAATCAAAAAGCTCATGCAGCGCTATGAAATTAGCGCCTTTTACATTCCAATGCGCCTGTTTTGTCTGGAAATACATGTCTATGCCATCAGCAAGAAGCTGCCCTAAAAGCAGATTCATCTTTTTACGGGTGGCGGCAGAAAGGTCATTTTTTGTTGTCTGTGTCATAATGGAACCTGCTATTTTGTTTATAAAATGGTAGCCTTCTGTTTATATAACTGGTTTATCTAATAAAACAAGATGTCAACCAAAAAATAACATATAAAAAATAAAAAACTTTGACGTTCTTTTAACTTGGACTTTAGGTCAATTTTTTTCTATAATAACTATCACGCACCAGGAATTTTAAGTGCGGCCTGCGGCATAAAAACAACAGTTTTGCTACGCGGTGCAAGCCGGTAGAGCCAGACAGGTATGTTGACCGTAATTATATATAGAAAGGGTTGATGCAATTATGTCTATTCAAGCTCATATTGATTCATTATCTTCAAAACGCTCGCTGATTAAGGAACAAATAACCGCTGAAATGAACCACCCCTCCCCCGATTTCGAAACTATAACAAATCTCAAAAAGCAGAATCTTATTTTAAAAGAAGAGATGCAACGCTATCTTACAACGCTTAATAATGCTGCTTCAGCATAACACAAACTAAAAATCGTAGATTTTTGCCACGGGATTACAGCATTTGCTTTCCCGTGGTTTTTTATTGCAATAATTTCCCAGTTATTTCAGAATAAATTTTCTGGCAGATTCCATTATATTTAAGGCCTGAATCACTTGCTTCCCGCAGGGCAATATCAAGTGGGACATTGCCAAGCAAAGGCACCTTGAATTCATCGGCAATATTCTTTCCGCCTCCTTCGCCAAAAATATTTACCTGTTTACCGCTTTCATCAACATAATGGCTCATATTTTCTATAACGCCCAAAATCCTGACCCCGGTTTTTATAAACATCTGGGCGCATTTCCTTGCATCCATGGTTGCGATTTCCTGCGGGGTTGTGACTATTACGGCTCCGCTTAACGGCACCTGCTGCACCATACTCAAATGTATATCACCTGTTCCCGGCGGCATATCGACCAGCAATATATCAAGCGGCTTTTCACTGGTTCCCCAGCGCGTCAACCTTAGGAGTTGATGCAGGGTTTTGCTTATCATTGGCCCACGGAGTATAGCTGATTGGTCACCGGTTATATAACCCATGGAATTGGTTTTTATCCCGTAACGCTCATGCGGGAGCATTTTACCGTCTTCAATTTCGGGCTGCCCTGAAAGGGATAGCATACGAGGGATTGATGGCCCATAAATATCTGCGTCAAGCAGACCTACATTTTTACCAATGGCTGAAAAAGCCAGTGCAAGATTTACCGCTGTTGTCGATTTACCAACACCGCCCTTGCCCGATGCTATGGCTATGATATTTTTTACATTTTCAACCGGGGTTAAATTCCACTGCGCACGTTCACGCGGCTGGTTATAGCCTGACTTCGGGGCCGGAGCTATCGGCTCAGAATTTTGCGCCGTAAGAACCGCAGTTACCGACTCAACACCTGCAATTTTTAAAACAGCTTTTTCGCAGGCATCGCGCAGGTAGCTTTTTTTATCTTTGTCATTTGGATCTATAGTTATCAGGAATCCAACTTTTCCGCCCTTTACAGCCAGGCCGGAAATCATGCCTGCGCTAACGACATCAATGCCGGATTCACGGTCAATTACCTGTGAAAGTGCGTTTATAATCTCTGAATTTGAAATTGAGTACATTATTATTTCTACTATAATTTATATACATCGCGGCGATGGCATAGCTGAACCACAAGTATAATTTATCTTATCATCAATAATCCGGCAAATTATCCGGTAATCCCCAACTCGATAACGCCACAGTCCAGACTTGTTAGCAGTCAAGCCCTCACCACGCAAACGCGGGTTCTCAAGTACTGATATTTTATATTCAAGATAATCAAGAAGCTGAACTTGTGCATTACGCGGAAGCTTTTTTAGCTGTTTGAAAGACTTATCAGAAAAATCAATTTTCCAGGCCAAGTTCAACCCTTAATTTTTCGAGAGGTATAGTTGGCTCATTCAGCGACAAAACATACTCAGATACTGCAGCATCGTCAATATCTTCCAAGTAACGTGTAATTAACTCCTGCAGAACTGACTGACGGATTTTATTATTCTCCAAACACATACGATCAAAATCAGAAACCAGAGCATCTGGCAGTTCCACAGTGATAGTTTGCATAAAGCCCCTATAAAAAACCTAATATCTGTGAATTGTAACGTATTTTACCAGCAATTACAAGCAACCTAATTAAACTTGAAATTAGCAGTATATTACTACTATATAGCCTAGATATTATAAATTACCAGACCAAGAGGAAAAAGCATGGCATGGGGCGACAAAGACAATAATCAGGGGCCTTGGGGGCGTCCGCCAGCAAGTGGCGGCGGCAGGAATACAGGCGGTCCGGGGGGTGGGCAACCACCTAAGCCTGATATTGATGAAATGCTGCGCCGTGGACAGGAAAAGCTGAAGGAAATATTCCCAAATGACGGCGGCAGCAGCGGCAAGGCTATTTCTCTTATTGCAATAATTATAGGCCTGCTGTGGCTTTCCTCGGGTATTTATTTTGTAAAGGCTGACGAACAGGGGGTGGTGTTGCGCTTCGGGGAATATACCCGAACCACAGGTTCAGGCCTTAATTATCATTTGCCATACCCTATTGAAACCGTGCGCACCCCAAAAGTTACAGCTATAAACCGCATGGAAATAGGTTTCCACTCAAGTGGTCCGGTAAGGAACAGCAAGAATAACGATGGTTCGGTCCCGGAAGAAGGGCTTATGCTTACTGGTGATGAAAATATCGTCGATATAAATTTTGAAGTGCAGTGGAAGATAAGCGATGCGCCAAAATTCCTGTTTAATGTACGCAATCCAGAAGACACTGTAAAAGCCGTTTCTGAAAGCGCAATGCGTGAAATTATTGGTAAAAGCCTTATAGCTACGGTGTTGGCAGAAGGTAAATCGCAGGTGGAAACCGGGGCAAAAAAGCTTATCCAGGAAACTCTGGATTCTTATAAATCAGGAATAGAAATCGTAACCGTGAACCTGCTTAAAGCAGACCCTCCGGCGCAGGTTATTGATGCTTTCCGCGATGTGCAGACCGCACGCGCTGACTTAGAAACATCACGCAACCAGGCTGAAGCATATCGCAACGATATAATCCCAAAAGCTCGCGGCTCAGCGCAGCAGATGATATTGGAGGCCGAAGGCTACAAGCAGGAAGTGATAGCCCGCGCAGAGGGTGAGGCCTCCCGCTTCCTTGCTGTCTATAATGAATTCAAGCAAGCCCGTGACGTAACCAAAAAACGTATGTATTTAGAAACCATGGAAGATGTTTTGCAGGGTATGAATAAAATAATTATCGAAGGCAAAAATTCGCAAGGTGTAGTGCCGTACCTGCCCCTTCCAGAGCTTAAGCCTGCCAAGCGGCAAGACGATGTAAAGGAGGCAAAATAATGAGATTATTAAGCGTTGGCTCCGTATTTATTTTTGCGATATTTATTGTACTTTACAGCTCGATGTTCGTAGTAAATCAGACCGAACAGGCTCTTATCCTGCAATTTGGAAAGCCTGAGCGAGTGATAAAAGAACCGGGGCTTAATTTCAAACTACCATTTATCCAGAATGTTGAGTATTTCGACAACCGGCTACTGGATTATGATGCCCAGTCTAACGAAGTTATAGCTGCCGATCAGAAGCGATTGATAGTTGATTCATTTGTACGCTACCGCATTACCGATCCGCTGCGTTTCAAGCAAACCGTCGGCAATGAAATGACAATGCGCAGCCGCCTTAATTCCATCCTTGAATCCAGCCTGCGTCAGGTTCTGGGCGGCGTCCCTCTTTCTGCCGTGCTTTCAGAAAAGCGCGCTGAAATTATGGAAGATATTAAAAACCTCGTAAATTTACAGGCAATGGGGCAGAAGATAGAGGGCGGAGCCGATAATATTACAAAAGGTGGCTTTGGCATTGAAGTTATTGATGTACGCATAAAGCGTGCAGACCTGCCACCTGCCAACAGCGAAGGTATTTATAAAAGGATGCAGACTGAGCGTGAACGCGAGGCCAAGGAATTCCGCGCAAAAGGTTCGGAAGATGCACAGAAAATACGCTCTCAGGCCGATAAGGAGCGCACCATAATACTTGCCGAAGCCAACAAAAAAGCAGAGATAACCAGGGGCGAAGGTGATGGGCAGGCAACCAGGATATTTGCCGATTCCTTTGGCAAGGATCAGGATTTTTTCCAGTTCTACCGTTCAATGCAGGCCTACCGTAATGCGCTGGATAAAAAAGATACGACTATAATGATGTCACCGGATAATGAGTTCCTGAAATTCATGGAAAAGGGCGAAGGCCAGACGTCACGCTAGAGCGTTTTCGCTTTAGTTGTGCGTTAGGCATCCGAGGCGAAGTGTACAATAGTACATGAGACGAAGGATAACAACACGCACGATTAAATGGAAAATGCTCTAATATGCTACTGAACTGGTATATCAAAAAACTTCTTTTTTTGAATTAAGCTCAGTTCAGCTTTTAGCAATATAGCTGCTATATTTTTGCTGGTTTCACCTCCTTCATAAGGATTTTTCATCGAATAAAGGCTTTCTTGAAAATCTTTGGAAAAAGCTTTTTCCAAAGCAGCGGAAATTGCTTTTGTTGTCGGTTCGCAATCAATAACGCTTGCTGGTTTCAGCCGTCCCTGCTGGCGGTTTCCGATATTGATTGTCGGCTTTTTAAAGCTTGGTGTTTCGATAATTCCACTCGATGAATTTCCAACAACTGCATCTATAAACTGCATGGCTGAAAGGTAGCGCTGCTGGCCAAGCGAGGCGAAGACACGTACGAATTTATGCGTTTTTTCAAAATCCCTTATCATTGAAATAAGTTCCGCGTTACCAGCATCGGCATTAGGCAGCGTAAATATTATATGTGTATCGGAAAGCAAATCCAGAGCCGCAAGCAATTGCTGCATTTGCCAGGCGCTTGACCCACTTTCCAGAGTTACCGGATGAAATGTAACCAACAGGTTCTTTTTTCCTAAAACAAAACCAATAGACTTTTCAAACTCGGCCCTATTTAAAAATGTTACCCGTTTAATCGCCTCTACACCTGGGGCGCCAAAATTATAAACATTATCCGGGGTTTCCCCTAGCTGTATTACCCGGTTCCTGTATGTATCAGTGGAAGTAAAATGTATTTGCGCCATTTTGGTTATGGCATGGCGAATTGACTCGTCAATTGCCCCCTCGGTTATTTCTCCGCCATGGATATGGGCAATGGGCACCCCCATAACCAGAGCTGCCGAAGCAACAGCCAGCATTTCATACCTGTCACCAAGAACTACTACAATATCAGGCTTCAATTGCTCAAATATTTTCGCCATTTCACTAATACAGATTCCAATTGAGGCAGCAATTCCCGCTGCGCTGTCAGAATCCAGCTTAATATCAACCCTGGCGGCAATTTCGAACCCATCCTCCTCGATCTGCTTTACGGTATAACCATGCGCCTGTGATAAATGCGCGCCAGTAACAATAAGCTGCAACTGCGCAGCAGATGTGGTTTGCAGTTCGCGCATCAGCCAGTATAAAAGTCCATATTCGGCGCGTGTTCCAGTTACTACAGCTATTTTCCTAGGCATATTGCAACCCCAGCCTGACACCTGACGGCAGGTTTATGATACGCCGATGCAGGCTTTCGGTAAGCTCTAAATCCGAGCGCGGATTACTTATATACATTGGCAGAAGATGCAGGGGGGTCCATACAGGGCGGCAAAGTATCTGCGCTTCATGCAACAAGCCGAGCATTTCATCACGCCAATTAGCGTTGTCCCTGCTATTAACCAGCGCCACCAGCCAATAATTACTTGTTGTATTTTCCGGTTCCTGCAAAATGCTTAAACCATCAATATTTCTGAAAATCTCTATATAACGAGCCGCCAGCGCACGCTTTGCCTTAACATAAGCTGGCAATTGCTCAAGCTGCGCACAGCCAAGGGCAGCATTTAAATTAGGCAGGCGATAATTCCATGCCACAGCATCATGCTCGAATGCAAACTGGTGGGGTTTTTTAGCAGTCGTGGTAAGGTGCTTTATTTTTTTATACAGAATTTCGTCATCAACAAGCACAGCACCGCCGCCGCCGGTTGTGATTATTTTATTGCCGTTGAAGCTAAGGACTGAAATACCGCTGCTTCCTACAGATTTTCCGGCTCTTTGCGAACCAAGTGCCTCGGTTGCATCTTCAATCAGCAGCAAATTATATTCATCAGCTATTACCCGTAATCCTTCAAGCTGGCAGGGATGGCCAAAAATATCAACTGGTACAACAGCGCGTATTATACGGCCAGTATTTTTATTTACCGTAAAACCGTTTTTACTGGTTGCGATCTGCTGTAAATATTTCCTGAGCTTAAGTGGGCAGATACCAAGCGATTTATCTTCCACTTCTACAAAATGCGGAATTGCTCCGGCATGAATTATTGCGTTGGCTGTTGCCACAAAAGTAAGCGACGGGAGAATAACCTCATCGCCCACGCCTACGCCGCTGGCAATAAGGGCAATATGCAGGGCCGCTGTGCCGTTTACTACTGCAACGGCATGTTTTGCGCCTGTAATGGCGGCTAAATCATGTTCAAACCTATCCACAAACGCACCAACTGATGAAACCCAGCCATCGCGTATACATGAGGTTACATATTTTTCTTCGTTACCATGGAATAATGGTTCATGCAGCGAAACCGGGCGCGGCACATCGCCAATAACCTGCTCAATAGCCGAAACTATGCTCTTATATTGTGTAGCGGTGGACGTCATTATAATGTTCACGGTTTTTGGGATTTTTAAACCATTCTATTGTTTGCATGAGGCCTGATTCAAGTCCAGTCAGGCCTGAATATTCCGGTTGCCAGCCAAGCAATTCTTTTGCTTTTGAATTATCGCAGCACAGGCGCTCCACCTCGCTTGCATCCGGGCGCAGTCGAGATTCTTCTGTTCTAACTTTAAGCTCTTTATCAGCTATTTTGGATATAAGCTGTACTATACCACCAATATGAATTTCAAAGCCGCTGCCGATATTTATAGTTTCGCCTACCGAGTTTTTATTATCGAGTACAGCTATCAGGCCAGAAACAGTATCGCTTACGAAATTAAAATCACGGGTGGGGTGCAGCGAGCCAAGGGCAAGATCCGTGGCACCGCTTAATGCCTGCAAAATGATTGTTGGGATAACTGCGCGGAGCGACTGGCGCGGACCATAGGTATTGAATGGCCGGGCAATAGCAACCGGGGTTCCGAATGAACAGAAATAGGAATATGCCATCTGGTCGGCGGCTATTTTGCTGGCCGAATATGGGGACTGGCCTATAAGCCTATGCGTTTCAGGAATCGGCACCTGCTGGGCAGTTCCATATACTTCGGAAGTAGATGTATGAACTATTTTTTTAATTCCCAGATCACGCGCGGCCTGAACCACGTTAAGAGTTCCCATGACATTGACATCAACATAAGAAGCCGGTGCAACGTAAGAATAAGGAATGGCAATCAGGGCTGCCAGATGCATTACCGAATCACAGCCACGCATTGCTTCGCGAACGCAGAATGGATCACGGACATCGCCCATCACCAGCTCAACTTTTGCGCGTGTAGCAGACGGAATAGTATCCAGCCAGCCATAACGCCCGAAACTGTTATAAAGCGTCATAGCCTTAACCCGGCGGCCTTGTTTCACAAGTTTTTCAACAAGGTGCGAGCCGATAAATCCTTCCGCACCGGTTACCAGTATAGTTTCTAATTTTCCTGCCATAATTTCCGCAATATTTATTTATATACTGTAAGTGCTTTGATAAAAGTTTTTGGAGCGACTGCAGTATTCTGCACAATAACCGCACCACTGGCAATATACGCGCAATCACCAACTTTCGCGCCGCCCAGAACCACAGCTCTTGGCGCGACATGCACCCCTGCCCCTACTTGCGCATCATGCTCAACCACCGCGCCGCTGTTTATAACAGCACCATCGCCTATCTGCGCCCCGCTGTTTATTACAGAACCAGGAAGAGCCTGAACACCTTTTCCCAGAACTGCTTTTTTACTGACAAAAGCAGCAGGGTGAATCAGAGGCGTAAAATACGCGCCAAGCTTTTCATATTCATTTTGCATTTTCACGCGTTTTTCTAAAGAATCGCAATCAAGCCCGACAAAGCCCATAAAAAGTTCAGGACGGCCTGGAAGTATTGATAAAAGCTCGTCTTCGTTTATATGCTTGATGTTTGTGTCTGCAAGCCATTCCTGTTTCTTAGGGTCAACATACGCATAAAGCATCCTGCCTTGCCCGGCTATGCAATCATATAAAACCCTGGCATGACCGCCAGCCCCGATAATTATAAGCATATTATTTCTTTATTGTTGTTCTAACGCCATATTAATAGCGCTTAAATAGTAAGATTTCCATGAAAATGCTCATAAATTATTTTTGCGGTTGGTTTGCTTATTCCAGCGACATGGCTTATCTCGTCTATGCTGGCCGCTGCCACCGCACGTGCCGAGCCGAAATGGTTAAGAAGTGCTTTTTTGCGCCCAGGGCCTATACCGGTAATCTGGTCCAGCTCGGAAACCTGCATATTCTTGCTACGCTTATTACGATGCGCTCCAATTGCAAAGCGGTGCGCCTCGTCGCGCAAACGTTGTAAATAATGCAGAACCATATTATTTTCCGGCAGTTGGAATGGCTCGCGCCCCGGCATAAAAAAATGCTCGCGCCCGGCATTCCTGTCCACGCCTTTGGCAATTCCTACATAGGAAATATCACTTATACCAAGCTCTTCAAATACCTGAGTGGCAACACCTAGCTGCCCTGCCCCGCCATCAATCAAAACCAGGTCAGGCTTATTAGTATTTTCTTCATTAAGTCGTTTAAAACGCCGAAAAAGAACTTCGCGCATCATTCCATAATCATCCCCACCTACTGCGTCAGGATTTTTAATATCAAATTTCCGATACTGATTTTTGATAAACCCATCCGGCCCGGCAACTATCATTGCCCCCACATTATTAGTGCCGCTTATATGGCTGTTGTCATATACCTCTATGCGCCGGGGAATATCGTCCAGCCCAAACAATTCCTGAACTCCTGCAAGAGCTTCCCTTTGCGTGACATTAGCCGAAAGATTCCGCACCAGGGCATCACGCGCATTGCGATATGATTGTTGCATCAATTCATATTTTTCGCCGCGCTGCGGACATGATATGGTAACAGAATGATTGCTATTCAGACATAACGCCTCTTCCAGCAATAAATTATCTTCCAGTGGTTCGCTCACCAGTATAAGCTGTGGTGTTGGCTGCGTCTGATAATACTGGGCTATAAAATTGGAAATTATTTCAGCGTTGGCATGATCTTTGATATTTGCAGGAAAATAATTCCTGCTGCCGAAATTACTTCCACCACGGAAGCTGAAAAGCTGGATGCAGCAATTATCAGCTTCACGTGCAAGAGCAATCAGGTCGGCATCATTAATTGTGTGATTATTCAGCCTGCTTTGCTGCTGGACCTCGGTTATGGAACGAATACGATCGCGGATTACAGCAGCAGCCTCATAATCCTGCGCATCGCTTGCTTCCTGCATTTTCACAAGAAGTTCATCGCGTATCTGCTGGCTTTTACCCAGAAGGAAATCCTGTGCCTGACGATTTAAATCCGCATAATCCTCTTTGCTTATATAATTAACGCAAGGAGCGCTGCATCGTTTTATCTGGTATTGCAGACATGGGCGTGTGCGGTTTTTAAAAATATTATCACTGCAGGGGCGAAGAAGGAATGCTTTTTGCAATAGCGCCATTGTTTCATTCACGCTCTGCCCTGAAACAAATGGACCGAAATATTTTCCCTTCTGCGACTTTGCCCCGCGATGCTTGGAAAGCCTTGGAAAATCATGATCTCCACTGAGCAATATATATGGGAATGATTTGTCGTCCTTAAGCAAAACATTATAATGTGGCGAGTATTTTTTTATAAGGTTTGCTTCCAGGAGCAATGCCTCAGCTTCTGAACGCGTAGTAGTTATTTCCATTTTCGCAGTACGCGAAATCATTTTCTGCAGGCGTATATTTAATGCAGCGGTGTTTACATAATTCATCACCCGGTTTTTTAAATTTTTTGCCTTGCCTACATAAAGTGTATTTCCTTCCGCATCAAACATGCGATACACACCTGCCGCCGATGACAATTCATCCGCGTAACTTTTTATAATTTTTCGCCCCTGCGCGAGTGACATTTGTTGTATTTCCATATCTTGTATCTAATCTCAACCCACAGTTTTTCAACATATTATAATAGTCCACGATTCCTGTGGATAACTCTGTGCGCAACCATTATAATCAGGCAACTGATAGAGGCTAATCCTAGCATTTTCTCTTATTGCCTAAAAAATAGGCAGTTTTGCAACACGCTGGAATATATACATATTATTTAATTCGTTAGCGTAATATTTTATATATTTATACTTTATTTACACATTTTTGGAATTAACTTTTTTGCTGTGTACAAAAACTCGTGCAAAACCTACATATTTACAATAAATGGGCATTTTTTGCCTAGCAATTTTTGCCTGTTTTTTAAAACTGAAACGCTGTAATTATTTTCCGCCTTTAAAACCAGTTGCTACCACATACATCTCGGAAGAATCAGAACGGCTCGCTTTTGGCTTGGCATGTTTTACAGATGTAAAATCTTTGTGCATTTGTTTGAGCAATTCTTTTTCTGCGCCGCCTTGAAAAACTTTGGCAACAAATATGCCACCAGATTTAAGAACTTCACATGCGAAGGGATATGCGGCTTCAATAAGCGCCATAATACGAAGATGGTCGGTTGCCTGATGACCAGTTGTGTTGGGCGCCATATCGGAAAGCACCACATCAACCCCTGATTCTATAAGAGCGCGTATCTTATCCGGCGCAGCATCATCCATAAAATCAAGCTGCATGATATGCGCTGCCGGGACAGATGGCATCGGCAAAATATCAACACCTATAACCAATGGTTTTTTCTCGGTGGATTTCACCCTTGCCGCTGCAACCTGTGTCCATCCTCCTGGCGCGGCTCCAAGATCAAGAACTGTTTTTCCCGGCTTCAGGAAATTAAATTTATCATCAAGCTCTATTAATTTATAAGCAGCGCGTGAACGGTATCCTTCTTTTTTTGCAAGAGCCACATAAGGATCATTTAACTGCCGCTGCAACCAGCGGGTTGAAGATGGTTTGCGCCCACGAGCAGTTTTTACGCGAGTTTTAAGCTCGCGGTTGCCAGAAAATCCACCCGATGACGACTTACTCACGCGAACTGGCTTTCAAGCAAGGACAGTATTATGCCTTCACGCACCCCACGGTCGGCTATGGTAATATTTTTTGTTGGCCATAGTGTACTTATTGCCTCGAATATGGCGCATCCCGAGAGTATAAAATCAGCACGGTCTGCCCCTATGCATGGGTGGTTGAAACGTTCATATTGCTTCATTTCGAGAAGCCTCTTAGTGGTAGCGCGCACATCATTTACAGATAAGGTTATGCCATCTATTTTTGATCTGTCATAGCGTGGCAGGTCGAGATGTATAGCGGCAAGAGTAGTTACTGTTCCGGAAGTTGAAAGCAACTGCACATTGGTCGAGCAAATAACATCCGCTATATTATTTGCGGTATCGAAAGGCGTCAGCTTATCGACAAGGGTGCGCACCATGTCGGAAAATGCCATATCGGCCAGATTAGAGCCGCCGAATTTATCGGAAAGGTTCATCACACCAAAACCAACTGACAACCAATCCGTTATGGTTTTGCCGTTTTCAACATCAACCCACATAAGCTCGGTACTGCCGCCGCCTATATCAAACACAACCGCACGCTTTGAATCGCCGGTAAGGAGCGATGAGCAACCGGCAAAAGCAAGCTTTGCTTCATCCTCGGTTGATATAATATCAATATCCATACCAATTTCTGAACGAACATTATTGAGAAATTCCCGCCCGTTTTTTGCGCGGCGGCATGCTTCAGTAGCCACAAAGCGCGAGCCAGAAAGGTTATAACGGCTGATTTTTTTCTGGCAGGCCTTAAGCGCCGCCATAGTACGCTCCATCGCCTCCTGCGACAAAAACCCGGTTGCGCTTACGCCTTCTCCCAGCCTTACAACGCGGGAAAAACTATCAAAAACACGTACTCCCCCAAGCTTTGGAAGCGATGAATCATCCAGTCCCGACTGCGGCGAAGCAATTAAGAGCCGACAGTTGTTAGTCCCCAAGTCGAGGGCAGCGAAAACAGGCTCCTGCTCACCCCCAGCCCTGCGCCTGGAAATATCCAGCACATCAGTTGACACTTGCAGCATAGCTGTAGCTTTCTATTTATGGCCCATGTAAGGGCATGTATTATTGATAAAATCATGGGGATAGTTTAAAACATAACCTTAAACTATACAAGCTTATCCTTTTATAAGGGTTTGGCTGATATTAGCTATAATTGCATAAATCCAGTTGAATATTCCTCGAAATACAATTAGTTAATAAGCATGGATAACAATACACATTTCGGTTTCAAAACGGTTGGGGAAGACGAAAAAGAATCGCTGGTGCGCGGTGTTTTTGACAGCGTTGCCGCGCGCTATGACATTATGAATGACCTTATGAGCGCCGGGCTGCACCGGGCCTGGAAAAACGAAATGGTGTCATGGCTGAACCCAACCCCATACATGAAAGTTTTAGACGTTGCTGGAGGGACCGGCGACATCGCCTTCCGTATAAAAGAAAAATGCGCAGCCCATATAACCATCTGCGACATTAATTACCAGATGCTGCGCGAAGGAAAAAACCGGGCGACCGACCGCAACATACGTGAAGATATTGATTGGGTTTGTGGCAATGCTGAGAACCTGCCGCTTTTAAATGATAGCGTTGACGCTTACACAATCGCTTTTGGCATACGCAACGTAACCCATATTGACAAGGCATTGTCGGAGGCATATCGCGTACTTAAGATCGGTGGACGCTTCCTGTGCCTTGAATTCAGTCATATGCCAAATGCCATGCTGCAAAAAATTTATGACGCATATTCTTTTACCGCAATACCACGCATTGGAAAAATTGTCACCGGCGACAAGGAATCATATCAATATCTTGTAGAAAGCATCCGCCGCTTTCCAAAGCAGGATGATTTTGCAGAGATGATACGCGCAGCCGGATTTGCCAATGTTCAATACCGCAATTTATCGCAGGGAATTGTTGCAATTCATTCCGGACGGAAAGTATGATAATCCGTAGCCTTCGTAATACGCGACGCTTATTTTCAATCGCAAGGACACTGGCGCAGGAAGATGCGCTGTTTATTATTGACGATCTGGAAATTTCACCTGCTCTTTCGGCAATATGCCGGGTTTTTACTACAAAGAAACCAGGAAAGCGCAAAGGCCAGCGACTGGCCAGCGCTATTGAACGGCTGGGCCCGACATTCATAAAGCTTGGGCAGGCATTATCAACACGCTCGGACCTGATAGGTAACTCCCTGGCTGACGACCTTGCGGATTTGCGCGACAACCTGCCCCCCTTCCCTAGCATAGTTGCCCGTCAGATTATAGAGGATGAATTCAAAGCAAAACCGGATTCATTATTTTTAGAATTTAATGATGCGCCTGTTGCGGCAGCCTCTATTGCGCAGGTGCATCGCGCTGTAACAAAAGATGGAAGAACAGTAGCAGTTAAAATCCTGCGCCCGCAGATCGAGGAAGCTTTCGCACGCGACCTTGACCTGTTTTTCTGGATAGCGCAGATAATAGAGCGCCGGATACATAGCTGGCGCAGGCTTAAACCTGTACAGGTAGTGCAAACCTTTAAAGAAGCAGTTTTCTTTGAGCTGGATTTACGATTTGAAGCGGCGGCAGCCAGTGAAATAGCGGATAATCTGAAGCGCCACGAGGCCGGACTTAGCGTGCCGGATGTAGATTGGAATTTAACTTCGCAGCGCGTACTTACCATGTCATGGGTTGACGGTATCCCTTTCAGCAATATCGAAGCTATAAGAAGTAGTGGTTTTGACCCTAATATTATTCTTGGGAAGGCCGCCCGTAGCCTGTTTTCACAAGTCTTCAAGGATGGCTTTTTCCATGCCGACCTGCATCCGGGAAATTTATTTTTGAATAAATCAGGGGACCTGGTTGCTGTTGATTTCGGAATTATGGGACGCCTGGACTGGAAATCGCGTATCTATATAGCGGCGATATTACGCGGATTCATGCAGGGTGACTATAAATCTGTGGCAGATATGCATTTTGACGCCGGGTATGTACCGCCTGGCAAATCACGCGAGGCATTCACCCAGGCGTGCATGGCTGTGGCCCGTCCGATAACCGGGAAACCGCTTAATGAAATTTCTATTGCTGCCCTGCTTGGGCAGATGTTTTCAATTGCCGCCGAATTTGAAATGGAAGTTCAACCGCAATTGCTTCTTATGCAAAAAACCATGATGGTAGCCGAAGGCGTGGGCAGGATGTTAAACCCGAACCTGAACATGTGGGAGCTGGCCACCCCGCTTATTGAGGACTGGGCTGCGGATAATTTCGGCATAAAAGCCAAGTTAAGGGAAGCTGCTGGAAACACTCAGGAAGCAATACAGAAATTTCCCTATATACTGGCCAATATTGAAAACACTCTTAAAAATTTAGGTGATGAGAATGGCGTAAAACTCCATCCCGACACTATAAAACTACTTAATAAAGAAAAATTCGAATTCAGGCAGCAATGGCTCATATTCGCATGGTGCGCCCTGATTTTGGTTTTTATAAGTTCCCTTGCCTTAATAATGCGCTGAATATAAAATAAGGTTATGAAAAGCCTTTTCCTGTATATATTATTTTTAGTGTTTTCCGTAGCTGCCATTCCGCATGGCGCATGGGCTGATGATGATGACGAATATGTT
Source organism: Alphaproteobacteria bacterium (assembly GCA_039808985.1). Classification (GTDB taxonomy): domain Bacteria; phylum Pseudomonadota; class Alphaproteobacteria; order Rickettsiales; family SXRF01; genus SXRF01. The sequence goes on from JBDHUC010000010.1 coordinate 32,385, forward strand.
GAAAGCTCGGAACCAAAGCTTAATGAAAAGCAGCAGGAATATTATTTAAATACATTCAACAACACCATGGATAACACTGCTGATGACCAATCAAACCATTGGCAGATGGGGAATGCCAGCGGGAATATCCGCGTTAGCAGAAAATATATCAGCAAATCAAAATCCATATGCCGTAATTATAGCGAAAACATGCAGATTAACGATCAAATAACCCAGAATAAAGGCTCTGCCTGTAAGCGGAAAGGCAAAAAAGGCTGGTGTAAACTTAAATATGATGATGCCCATACCTGCGCCTTTGAGCCACCTGATGGAGTCATTGAGGAAATAATGGACAGCACTGAAAAGATGTCAGAACAAACCGGCAACATGATGCGTGGCGCGAAGAACTGGTGGAACAACCGCTAATACATCAGCTACGCCAGGTAAAATCAGGAGTTACCGGAATCAGCCACGTTATCTTCTACGCATTCATCCATAGATTCACCTTCTGGAACAGTCACCACCGACACGACCTTTTCATTTTCGCCAGTCTTTAAGATAGTAACACCCTGGGTGTTGCGCCCGGCTATGCGGATACCGTCAAGTGGGCAGCGAATAACTGTTGCGCGGTCGGTCATGAGCATGATTTGCCCGGTCTGCCCAACCGGCTGGCTGGCCACCACTTTGCCATTGCGCGATGAAGTTATGATATTCACCATGCCAGAACCGCCGCGCCCGATGGTACGATATTCATAAGCAGAGCTGCGCTTGCCGTAACCATTTTCTGTGACGGTAAGTATATATTCCTCCGCCGCTTCCAGTTCGGCAAAGCGATCATCTGATAATTTGATTTCTGCAACCGCTTCTTCATCGTTCTGCGCTACTGCTTCAATCTCAGTATCACCAGCGGCACGGCGCTTTGCCGCCGCCATTTTAAGGTAAGCATAGCGTTCTTCGATAGTGGTTTTTATACCACCAAGGATACTCATTGACACAACCTCATCGCCAGGCGCGAGCTTCATACCGCGTACGCCATCAGAGGTGCGGCTTTTGAACACACGCACATCAGAAACCGAGAAACGGATACATTTGCCGGATTTAGAGGCAAGCAGAACATTATCATTTTCATTACATACCTTCACCCCGATAAGCTTATCATCTTCATCCATACGGATAGCGATCTTCCCGTTGGAGCGAATATCATGGAAATCGGAAAGATCATTGCGCCGCGCATTGCCCTTGGCGGTCGCAAAAAATATGTTCATATCATCCCATTTTGTTTCATCTTCAGGAAGAGGCATGAATGTTGTTATGGTTTCACCCTCGGCCAATGGGAAAATATTGACTAAAGCTTTACCACGGGTATTGGCAGCGCCAACCGGCAGGCGGTAAACCTTAAGTTTATATACCTTGCCATGGCTGGAGAAGAACAGGACCGGGGTATGTGTATTTACCACCAGCAATTCCGTGGTTATATCTTCATCGCGGACATTCATGGCAGATTTTCCCTTACCGCCACGGCGCTGGGCACGATATGCTGAAAGGGCTGTCCGCTTTATATAGCCGCCGGAAGTTACGGTGACTACCATGTCTTCTTTCTGTATAAGATCTTCTATGTCAGCTTCAAACTCGGAAAATTCTATCTGTGTACGGCGTGGCACAGCGAATTGTTCTTTGGCAGCAAGCAATTCGGCACGCAGAATGCCATATAGCTTTTCACGGCTGCCAAGTATGGAGAGATATTCAGAAATTTCAGCGGCGAGTTCCTTCATCTCCTCGTCAATTTTTTCGCGCTCCATGCCGGTTAAGCGTTGCAGGCGAAGCTCTAAAATAGCACGGGCCTGCGCTTCGGTGAATTTTATGCGCCCACCGTTTATTTTGTTGCCTGAGTCATCAACCAGCTTAAGCAGCGAAAGCACATCGCCTGCGTCCCAGTCGCGGCGCATGAGTTCTTCACGGGCAACATTAGGGTCGGACGAAGCCTTGATAACCGCTATAACCTCGTCGATATTCGCAACAGCTATGGCCAGGCCTATCAATAAATGCGCGCGGTCACGGGCTTTATTAAGCAGGAAATTAGTGCGACGGGTGATAACTTCCTCACGAAAGGCCACAAAGGAAGTGATTATCTGCTTTAAATTCATAACAGCCGGGCGGCCATTATCCAGCGCCAGCATGTTCACACCAAAACTGGTCTGCAAAGGCGTGTAGCTGAAAAGCTGGGACAGGACCACATCCGGCACGAAGTCTTTTTTTACTTCAACAACTACGCGCACCCCGGTTTTATCGGATTCATCGCGCAGGTCAGAAATGCCTTCTATTTTCTTTTCATTTACCAGTTCGGCGATGCGTTTAATCATATTCGCCTTGTTTACCTGATATGGAACCTCAGTGATTATTATTGCGTAGCGGCCAGATTTTATTTCCTCTATTTCGGTTTTCCCGCGCATGATAACAGAGCCACGCCCGGTGGAAAGCCCGTTGCGCGCGCCATTGCGCCCAAGGATGATGCCGCCGGTTGGAAAATCAGGCGCCGGACAGGCTTCAAGAAGCTCATCCATCGTTACTTCTGGATTATCAAGATAGAGCATGCAGGCATCAACAACTTCGCCAAGGTTATGCGGCGGGATATTGGTAGCCATGCCTACCGCAATGCCGCCTGCACCATTTACAAGTATGTTCGGGTAGCTTGCAGGCAGCACAACCGGCTCCTGCTCCGAGCCATCGTAATTTTCCTGGAAATCAACTGTTGCCTTGTCAATATCAGCAAGCAAAGCATGGGCGGCTTTGGAAAGGCGTGACTCGGTATAACGCATTGCGGCGGGCGCATCGCCATCCATTGACCCGAAATTCCCCTGTCCGTCAACCAGCATAAGCCCCATGGAGAATGGTTGCGCCATGCGCACGAGAGCATCATAAATCGCGCTGTCGCCATGCGGGTGGAATTTACCCATTACATCGCCTACGATACGGGCTGATTTTTTGTAAGGCTTGTTATATTCGCAGCCCAGCTCCAGCATACCGAAAAGTATGCGTCGGTGAACCGGCTTCAAACCATCGCGGACATCAGGAATAGCACGAGAAACGATAACGCTCATGGCGTAATCGAGATAGGATTTTTTCATTTCCGCTTCGATAGAAACGTTAAAAAGCTCTGGTGTCTGATTAAGATTATTTTCGCTCACAACATTACTTCCGCTAAATGATGGTTATGGTACTTGTTTTTTTAGCAGGTTGGCAGCCAAAATCAAAGGAAATTAAGCAAAAAACCATATTAAATTAACAAGCATTATAATGCGCCAGGAAAGTGCAACACACATCTTCCATCGAAATTACTAAACCCAGTCGTATTATGTGCCAGGTATTAACCCGGCTTGCGACAAATATTGCCAGAAATAAAGGTACTCAACTGCATTAAACTGGAATACCGCACTATCAATTTTATTATTTCCGTTCCCATTACTTGCCCCGCTAAGAAAAATGGAAGCGTTTGCGCAGTCCCCAGCCAAGCAATTATATTTAAGCTTAAAAGTATTGCTTGCAGTTTTGAGCTGTTCAACCTGCGCCATGGTCGCTCGGATCTGGTAGCCATTTATCAATGTTTGCCCCAGCATTATACCACTTATGACTAACCCTATAACAACAAGGACAATTGATAACTCTATCAGCGTAAAAGCACTTTTTCCCTGCATTTATCTATCCGCCACAAGAATTTTTTGCATTATAACGAATTGCTATATCACAATAAATTAATGCTTACAAATGATATTAAAGTGCGTTTAAGAAAAACAGGCTGCAGGTTATATTGTTAGTTTTTGTATATACTGCAGTAGTGGGGTCGTCTGTGGTAGGGCAGCCACCGGAATAACCGGAAGTATTCATCCATGTTATTATATTGCCGGATGCCGGCAGGCCATCATCGAATTTTGTATCAATTGTGAGCGCATCATAACCGGATATTACGCTGACAAGTGGTATTTTTGAGGAAGTATCACCCCATGGTTTTCCAAGTATAAGGCAATTACCATAATTGGCAGGAAAAAGCTTGCCGAAGGCAGGATATGCCCCGCCGGCATTATATGCCTGCAGGCTCCACGCCCCATAATTACCACCCATTTTTGAAGATGGGAAATTAACGTCCGGGACATAGGTGGCGCCGGGAGCAGTTGTGGTATAAGATCCGGGTATAAGTTCGGCAAGCCCCAGATGCTGCCAGAATAGTAACACCTCCATATCTGTATGACGCGCCGCGCCGCCATCAAACCTATAATTGCCGTTGCCATTGGCGGTTCCGGTAAGCAAGCTGGTGGCATTTGCGCAATCCCCGGCCATGCAGTTATATTTTATCTTGAAGGTATTGCTTGCGGTTTTGAACTGTTCAACCTGTGAGATAACCGAGCGGATATTTGCATTTTTTATCATGGTCTGCCCCAGCATCACCCCGCCGATAATCAGGCCAATAATCACCATGACAACGGCAAGCTCAACCAGCGTGAAGCCGTTTTTATAAAAGCTATGATTATTTTTCCAGCTCATCTATCATTTCGCTTATAATGTTAAGCCCCTGCTGCCAGAAAGCTGGCTTAGTAGCATCAAGGCCGAATGGCGCGAGCAGTTCCTTATGGCGGAGCGTGCCGCCTGCCTTTAACATGGCCAGGTATTTTGCATCAAAATTCTTGACCTTACCTCCCTCATAAACCCCGTAAAGCGAGTTCACAAGGCAATCGCCAAAGGCATAGGCGTAAACATAAAAAGGCGTATGGATAAAATGCGGAATATAGGTCCAGAAATATTGGTAGTTCCCATGAAGTTTTATAGCAGGCCCTAAGCTATCGGACTGGACTTTCATCCATATATCGCAGATCTGCTGGGTGGTGAGTTCGCTTTTTGCACGCGCGTCATGCACCTGCCGCTCAAATTCGCAGAACGCAACCTGCCGAACTACTGTATTAAGCATATCCTCAACTTTTGACGCGATAAGTATCTTGCGGATTTTTTTGTCTTTTTCACGTTTTACCATTTCGCGGAAAGTAAGCTGCTCACCAAACACTGAGGCAGTTTCAGCAAGGGTAAGCGGGGTATCGCACATAAGAGCGCCCTGTTTTGCAGATAGCACCTGATGGACTCCATGTCCCAGCTCATGAGCAAGGGTCATCACATCACGCGATTTCCCCTGAAAATTAACCAGCAGGTATGGATGCACTGATGGCACTGTCGGATGCGCGAAAGCACCCGGCGATTTTCCGGGAATAACAGGCGCGTCAATCCACGGGTTTTCAAAAAATTTCCTGCCCTGCCTGGCAAGCTCAGGCGAGAAATTATTATAAGCTGTAAGCACCAGTTCCTTTGCTTCATTCCAGCTATATTTACGGTCAACATCGCTTGGAAGAGGCGCATTCCTGTCCCAGTAATCAAGCTGTTTTTTACCAAACCAGCCAGCCTTTAACTTATAGTAGCGGTGCGACAGGTCAGGGTAGCTTTTATGCACCGAAGAAAGCAGGGCATCAACAACTTCGTCTTCAATATAATTGGCAAGATTGCGCGAAGAAATCGGCCTTTTGAAGCCCCGCCATGAGTCTTCAATTGCCTTATCCTTGGCCAGGGTATTGGTTATAAGCGTAAAAATTTTGGCATTTGCGGCAAATACATCGCCTATTACCAGAGCCGCTTTTTTACGAACAGCAGCGTCTTTGTTTGATAATTTATCCAGTATCTGCGGTTCGGTTAGTTGCTCTTTATCATATGGGAAGCGAAGATCTGTCAGGGTTTCGTCGAACAAACGCGTCCACGCGCTACGCCCGGCGACATTTTTTTCCAGCAACAGTTTTTCAAGCTCATCGGAAAGCTGGTAAGGCTTAAAAGCCCTTATATCGCGAAGCCAGGGGGAATATTTTGCGAGTGATTTATCCTTAAGCTTTGCGGCCATTTCCTTGTCGGAAATATTATTTATCGCCAGCGTGAAGAATAATATCTTCGATGATAAAATCGTAAGTTTTTCCTGCACATTCTGGTAGAACTGGGCATTTTGCGGAAGGCTCATGTTTTTTGCAAAAAGCAAAGAGGCAAAAGACCCAAGCTTGCCAAATAATTCCTGTATAACTTCATATTCAGACAATGACTTAGCAAGCTGCGCACCAGTAAGCTTTGCAACTTTTCCCGAATAAGATTTCTCGAAAGCGGCGCAAAGTTTTTCCAGCTTAGAAAAATCCTTTCCTACCTCAGGAGAATCCAAAGATGGGTAAAAATCCCCAAGGTCCCACTCAGGAAGCGTGTTTTTAGCATCATTACCAGAAGCGCCTTTTTTACTCATATTCGTATTACGGCTTAGGCGCTGATATATCAGGCGTAGCAACGCCATCCTGACCTGGCATCACGTTATTCTGCTCCTGGGATGGCTCTGTTGCCGGAGAATTTCCAGGCTGTGGAGCAATATCAGGAAGCCTTCCACTACCTGAAGGATTACCCATTATCATTCCAGACAGCATAGACGCCATCAACTCTTCAAAACTGGTGTTTCCTATATATAACACCCCATTTTTTTCGCGTTTAATAGCGAAAGACGCTTTTTCCTGACCATCCAATGGCTGTCCTGTAATTTTTACCAGAGAATTTTCCACGTTAGATTTTCCCTGAATAGCCACCAGTTCGCTCTCCATAAATTTAGGCAGGTTTTCTATTTCAACATTTACTTCACCAGATGGCAAAGGATCGCCCTTAATATTAGCGAAATTACCTTTGGCATGTATCATGAAATCATTGCTGGATAACTCGAATTTGTTTATTACAACTTCGCGGTTAATAAGCGCCCCTTTACGCTGATTTTCATAACCGGGCATAGCTGTTGCATCCTGAGGAGCATCACTTGGCTTTTTAGGCTCATCCAAATCCTTAGATTCCAAAGCATCAGCCATGGTATTAGTGTCAATACTAAGGGTGTATGGCCTGGTAGAATCCTGACCTTTATATAAAACCATATTTTCAGATTCCAGATTATATTTTCCTGCGATTCTGCCCTCTTCATCGCCCGGCTCTTCGTTATTTTCGCTTTTCAATGTACCTATGGAGAGTTTCTTCTCACCCGACATTGCCAAAGTTAAGCCCGACAAATCATAAGTCAGAGAATCTGTATTACGGTCTGGGACAATCATAAAATTAATAATTGGGTTATTAGCAAAATCCAGGGAGAACTCCTCTTTTGCTGCTTTGCTGCTTTGATCATTATTGACGCCAGAAGCGTTCCTTGCAATTACAGAAATATGTTTAGGCAAGACAAAATCATGATGAAAAGCCTCGATTCCAGCAGATTGCGCCTGCATATAGCGGTATAATAAAGGCTCAGATGTATCTATGGAATATATCAAATTACCATTTTGCAGAACATTTATCGGCTTCGAAATTTTCATTAACAGCTTTTGGAAATCATAAGGATCGGTGCTGATTGTTACTTCATCAGTAGCCAGGGAAAACACCATCGGAACAGGTGAATCCTTAGGGGAAACTTCAATTGCAAGATTATGCACAATGGCTTTTTTGTCATGCCCCCAGCCTTCAATATCAATATCGCCATGCGTCAGTTTTATTTTCCTGCCATATTTACTGCCACTATCTGTAAGCTGCGAAGATAAGTGCTGCAGGAAATTTTCCACCTCTGGCTTTCCCAGAAGTGAACCAGCCCCAAACCATACCAGCCATAGCGCTGCAACCAGTATTATAAAAAAGAATACCGTAACTGATACGGAGCATCTTTTACCCGAACACATTATGGCCATTGCCGCAAGCTCCTTTTAAGGATTTAAAAATATTAAAATGAGAGGTGTTTAAGATAGTGTTTTTTTATTGGATAAACAACATAATTAATACGTTATTATACCTATTTCCTGTCAACGCTTAAATTACGGGTAGCTGCTGGCAGCTTCACACGGATGCCATCCAGCTCATCAGACATGATAATCTGGCAGCCAAGGCGCGAGGTGTGTGTCAGGCCGAACGCAAGGTCAAGCATATCCTCTTCATCTTCGCTTGCGGCCTTCAGCTTGCCATACCATTGCTGATCGACAATTACATGGCATGTGGAGCAGGCAAGAGAGCCTTCGCAAGCCCCCTCCAGCGGCACAGAATATTTATGCGCTGCTTCCAGTATAGAAATGCCATTTGGTACATCAACCGTCTGCTCATGGTTATCAACATATATAAAGGTTATTTTAGGCATTGTTCTTTCCTTTGATTGCTTCATCAACTTTTACCCCTTTTAGCGCAGAGCCTATGGCCCTGTCCATCCTTCTTTCGGCAAAAGGCTGGGCAATTCGTCCCAATTCCTGTAGTTCGGCATCAATATAGTCACGGTCATCTCCTTCTATGGCCGTGCGCAGAACCGCAACCTGACGCTCGATCCTCCGCCATTCTCCCTCTAAAAGCAGGTCGGAATCCTGCTTAAGGGCAGAATCCAGCTCCACTATGGAACGGTTGGCATCTACCCGCGCCTCCACCAGCATACGCTCGGTTATATCTTTTTTAGCGTTCTCCATGCTTTCGCGGAGCATTTTTTCCATTATTTCCGGCTCAATTCCATATGATGGCTTTATATTTACAATCTGTCTTTTTCCGGTGGTTTTTTCTTCGGCAGAAACGGTAAGCAGCCCATCGGCGTCAACCGCAAAAGTTACGTTTATGCGTGGTATACCGGCAGGAAGTGGGGGTATCCCGGCAAGTTCAAAATTGGCAAGCGAGCGATTATGGGCAGCCATTTCCCTCTCGCCCTGCACCACATGTATTTTAAGCGCCCCCTGCCCATCCTGGTAGGTTGTAAATTCCTGTGCAATGGAAACCGGTATCGGGGTATTGCGGTAAATAAGTTTTTCAGTCAGCCCACCCATGGTTTCAAGGCCAAGCGAAAGCGGAATGACATCAAGCAGGAGATTATCCGAACCGAAGGTCAAGCCCTGCGCCTGAAGCGCAGCGCCTATTGCTACCACTTCATCTGGATTTACATCAGTGAGAGGTTCACGTGCGAAAAATTTTTTAACCGCGTCCAGAACCAGCGGCACACGGGTGGAGCCACCAACCATTACGATGCCCTGAATATCAGAAATTGTGAGCTTTGCGTCCTCCATCGCCTGTTCGCAGACAGCAATGGTTTTTTCGACATAAGGGGAAATTATAATGTCAAAATCAGCGCGGGAAAGTGTAACTGTTTTTTCCTTATAGGTAATTTCGGCTCTATCCGCTGTAGTGAGTTTATGTTTGGCCTCACGGGAAATTGCTACCAACTCGCCGACTTCTTCGCTGGCAAGCGTTAGTTCTCCCTGCCCTATTTCGGCAAGCAGCCATGCTGCTATGGCCTGGTCAAAATCATCACCACCAAGAGATGCATCACCGCCGGTTGCCAGAACCTGGAACACTCCCTGCTCCAGCTTTAAAAGCGAAATATCGAAAGTTCCGCCGCCCAAATCATAAACTGCGTATATTCCTTCAGCGCCAGTATCGAGTTTATAAGCAAGCGCAGCGGCGGTTGGTTCGTTTACGAGGCGCAGCACTTCCAGGCCAGCAAGCTTAGCTGCATCCTTGGTAGCTGCCCGGGCCGCATCGTCAAAATATGCGGGAACCGTAATTACGGCCTTGGCGACTTCTTTGCCTATGGCTTTTTCCGCTATTGCTTTTAAGGATTTTAAAATATCGGCGGATATTTCCAGGGGGGTAAGCTCCCTGCCGCCAGCGCGCAGGCGCACCATGCCGCCATCTGACGGGGCAATATCATAAAGCGAATTGCCAAGTATTTTTTTTACATCTTCCACGCCCTTGCCCATAAGGCGTTTCACCGATGAAATTACATTTTTTTCTCCACGGTCCCCGCGAGCTTTCGCACTGTAACCGACTTCTATATTCCCATCTGGCGCATAATAGACTACCGATGGCACCAGGGCGTGGCCGTGAATATTCTGGAGCACTTCGGCATTGCCATCACTTGCCACCGCAACCACAGAATGGGTAGTGCCAAGATCTATGCCAACAGCAGCTACGTCGGAATGTGGAAGCGGGGTTTGCCCGGGTTCATGTATTTGTAGAAGATTCATAATTTTTTATATTTTTTTTCTTCAGAAATTTTTACCAGATAACCAAGGCGCAAAGCTTCCTGCGCCATTTTTTTCCACTCTTCATTAGCATAATATTTTGCAATATCTAATAAAGTTTTTTCACGCATATTTTTAAGTTTTTCAACTAACTTATTATGAATTTTTGCATCACCCGCTTCTTCAAACTGCTCCTGCAATTCCATTATTTCCATAAGAAGCGCTGGGTCTGGCTTTATACTGTCATTTTCCGTACCAATATTTATTCCCTGCATTTTCAACAGGTGCTGCGCTCTTTTTAATGGATTTTTCAGGGCTTCATAAGCCTGGTTTATATCCATGGAACGGGCAAGCGCCTCTGCGCGCTCCTGTGCGGATTTTCCTATAAACCTGTCGGGATGGTAGTTTCTCTGGGCATTAAAATATCCGGCTTCCAGCGCGGCCATATCAATAGTAAATGCCTGCGGGATTGCCAATATTTCAAAATAAGATGACATTACACATGGAAGCTTTCGCCACAACCGCAGCGGCCCTTTTCATTGGGGTTACGAAATACAAAGCCGCTTTTCAGTTTTTCTTCCACAAAATCCATTTCAGTTCCGAGCAGGAACATGACCGCCTTTGGATCAATTATAACTTTCACACCGTCTTTCTCCACCACATCGTCAAACTTGCTTATTTCATCGGCATATTCGATGGTATAGGACAACCCCGAACAACCGCGGGAACGTACACCAACCTTAATTCCTGCCGATGGTTTTCCACGCTTCTCCAAAAGCGCATGTATACGCCCCAGCGCATTATCAGAAATTGTTATAAGCGGCGCAGCCATTGTTTCTAACTCGCCTTCTGCTTGCTTTTATAATCTTCAATCGCGGCTTTGATAGCATCCTCGGCCAATACCGAGCAATGTATCTTAACCGGAGGCAGAGCAAGATGCTCGGCTATCTGAGTATTCTTTATGGTTATGGCTTCATCAATGGTTTTTCCTTTTACCCATTCTGTGACCAATGAGCTGGAAGCAATTGCTGAGCCACAGCCAAAAGTTTTGAATTTAGCATCGGAAATAAGACCGGTTGCCGCATCAACCTTTATCTGTAGTTTCATAACATCGCCGCAGGCAGGAGCGCCCACAAGGCCAGTTCCTACATCCTCGTCATCCTTTGCCATCGACCCCACATTGCGGGGGTTCTCATAATGATCGATTACTTTTTCTGAATATGCCATAAGTAAGTTCCTAGTTACTAGTTATTAGTTACTTGTAGAGCCACTGGTAACTAGCAACTAGTAACCAGTAACTATTATTTAATGTGCTGCCCACTCTATCTTGCTAATATCAATGCCTTCCTGCACCATTTCCCAAAGCGGGCTCATTTCACGCAGTTTTCCAACACTGTTTTTAATTAAATTAATTGCATAATCAACTTCCTCGTCGGTGGTAAAGCGGCCATAGCCAAAGCGGATTGAAGTATGGGCCATCTCCTCATTCACACCAAGCGCACGAAGCACATATGATGGTTCCAGTGATGCCGAAGTACAGGCAGAACCGCTGGAAACCGCGAGATCTTTAATCGCCATTATCATAGATTCGCCTTCAACATAGGCAAAGCTTATATTCATATTGCCCAGCCAGCGCTGTTCTCGATCACCGTTTAGGTAAACATCTTTCATTCCGTCTAGAATTTCAGTGGCGAATTTATTGAATATACGGCGCACATGCTCGGCATCCTTACCCATTTCAACCTTAGCAATTGCCGCAGCTTCGCCAAGCCCTACCACCAGCGGGGCCGGAAGGGTTCCGGAGCGAAAGCCCCTCTCCTGCCCACCTCCGGAGAAAAGAGATTCCAGGCGTATGCGCGGACGGCGGCGGACATAAAGGGCGCCAATGCCTTTAGGGCCGTATATCTTATGTCCGGAAATACTCATAAGGTCGATATTCATTGCCTCTACATCCAGCGGGATTTTGCCAAATGCCTGCGCAGCATCGGTATGGAAAAATACGCCCTTTTCGCGGCATATTTTACCAATTTCAGCAAGTGGCTGGATAACGCCAATCTCGTTATTTACCGCCATTACCGAAACCAGAACCGTATTATCTTTAATTGCCGCTTTCAACTCCGCTAAATCAATAAGGCCATTAGGCTTAACCGGAAGATAAGTTACTTCAAAACCTTCCTGCTCAAGATGGCGGCAGGAATCAAGTACACATTTATGCTCGGTAACGGGGGTTATTATATGATTTTTTTTGTCTTTATAAAAACGGGCAACGCCTTTTATTGCAATATTATTTGATTCGGTAGCTCCTGAGGTAAAAACTATTTCCTTTTCGCTGGCGCCTATCAAAGCAGCCACCTGGCCGCGCGCCAGATCAGTTGCAGCTTCCGCTTCCCAACCATAGGAATGGCTGCGCGAATGCGGGTTGCCGAACTTTTCGCCAAAGTAAGGCAGCATTTTTTCGAGAACACGGGGATCCATAGGCGTTGTCGCCTGATAATCAAGGTAAATAGGAAATTTCATTGACACTGACCCGTTCAAATGCATATTTTTTCGCGGAAATTACCCATAAAACCGCAAACAATCAAGCTAATATAGTATACCTGAGCAATTTAATCAACTATTATAACGTAACATCCATAATAGCAATAAATAAATTGGTGTTTATATCGAATTTTTACAGCTTTGACCTTAAAATTTCTGCATTTCTTACTAAATAACCCCATACAGGAAAAAAAACTTGCTGCTTTTTTTCTTTACTATAAACGTAACAGACTAATTTTCTTTTCTCTTCGGGCATCACATCATGTTTCATAAATTTCTTGGTTTGACTTCAGTTGATATGGCTATTGACCTGGGCACGGCTAATACGCTGGTTTATGTGCGCGGACGCGGGATTGTTCTTAACGAGCCATCGGTTGTCGCCATGAAGGATAATCACGGGATTATGGTGCCATTCGCATTTGGGAACGAAGCCAAGCTCATGCTGGGGCGCACACCGGCTAAAATTGATGCAAAACGCCCGCTAAAAGACGGGGTTATCGCTGATTTTCTTTCAGCAGAGGAAATGATAAAGCATTTCATCCATCAGGTTCATAACAGCAACGGTTTTATCCGTCCCCGCCCCATGGTCATTATCTGCGTGCCTTCCGGCTCAACCCCGGTTGAACGCCGCGCCATTCAGGAAGCCGCTGAAAATGCCGGTGCTCGCGAGGTGTGGCTTATTGAAGAACCGATGGCAGCAGCTATAGGCGCCGGGCTGCCGGTTACTCTTCCCACAGGTTCGATGATCGTAGATATAGGTGGTGGAACGACCGAGGTAGCAGTGCTTTCACTCGGCGGCATTGTTTATGCCCGTTCCGTACGCGTTGGCGGCGATAAAATGGACGAAGCGATTATATCCTATATTCGCCGTTATGCGAATCTGCTAATCGGCGAAACCACCGCAGAACGCATCAAAAAAGAAATCGGTGCCGCCTGCGCCCCGGAAAATGGTGAGGGCAAGCTTATCGAAATAAAGGGACGCGATTTGCTGAATGGCGTACCAAAGGAAATTACATTATCGGAATACCAGATTGCTGAAAGCCTTGTTGAGCCTGTGGGGCAGATCATAGAAGCGGTGAAGGTAGCGCTCGAATGCACCCCGCCTGAACTATCATCTGATATAGTGGATAAAGGAATTGTGCTGACTGGCGGCGGGGCGATGCTTCGGAACCTGGATCTGGTTCTTTCCAACGCAACCAGCCTTCCTGTATTTATCGCCGACCAGCCGCTTAATTGCGTGGCGCTTGGATCCGGGCGGGTTCTGGAAAACCCGCAGGAACTAAAACATGTATTGTTCAAGCAGGAATAGCTTAATCACCTGGCTATTCCTGAATTAATTCCAGGCGGAGCTTTAGACAGTGGGGCATTTGGAACTATAGCTTCCCCAGGCGAATCAAATTCTTTAGATTTTGGTTTAGATTTAGCTAATTCCTGCATTACTATTTTATTCAGTTTATTTTCGACTGAATTGATCGTTTCACCATCAATAAGAGCAGATAATGGCCTGCCCGACTCTTCCATTTTTTTACGTATCAGATCACCCCAGTCTTTGGCGCTTACTTCACTCTCATTTCTTTTATTCCCACTACTACCAATGTCAGTCAGGACTTTATCAATCTTAACCCGGCTATTGGCACTTAGGCCTTTGCCTTCCAGATATTCATATATTGCCTTGGCTTCATTAAGCTTTTCAAGCTTAGCAGACTGCCCGGATACTATCGCTTTAAGTTTATTATCCATTTCTTGAGCACTTAACGTTACCTTGGGATTGGTATTAAGAGCGGATAAATCCTTCCCGATATCCTCCAGATCCTTGCGGATCGTTTTTTCCATATGCTCAGGGCTTATAGTTATAACACTATTACTTAAATCAGCAAAATTTTGGCGGACTATTTTCAGTTGCTGAATGACTGTGTGTTTCGTTAGCTCATCATCCATCTGCTGTGCCGTTTTTTTGCCTTTCGGGTCCAGTGCATCAAGCTTCTGCCCCACATCAGCCAAATCCTCGCGGATGCGACCAGCCATATAAACCGGGCTTATATGGATATCCCCGGCTTTTAATTTATTAAACAGGCCTATGCTATCGGAAACCTGCAAATTAACTGTAGCCTTGTTTAGCTCCAGCTCCATTTTTGCATTACTGCTTTTGCCATCAGGCGCAAGGACAGAAAAACCTGTATTATTGTCTTTCAAAGTATTTTCGATCCAATTGGACATGGCTTTGGCTGTGCCAAATCCATTATGCTCGCCAGCTTTCAGTTGAGAAAAAAAGCGCCTTGCTTCTTCAATTTCATTAAAAATCACATTATTTGCGGAAGAATTCATAACCTAATCTTTTTATTGTTAAGCCTTAATAGGCAACAACTATAGCATTTTGCCTGTGCAAATTAAGTTACATTTTAATGACAAAATAATAAAAAAGCTGTAACGAAACTCCGTTACAGCTTGAAAAATCTTAATAAAACTGACTAATTAATCATCAGTTTCAATATTCTCTTCACCAAATGACATGCCTTCTTCGCTTTCAATGCTTGCCTGCGGCACATTTATATGGGAGGCAGCATCTTTAAAGGCCTCCTCAACATCAGCAGGTATTTCTTCGCCTTTAGTCAGCAATTTCTGGTCGGCTATGTCTGAGATAGGGCGCCGGAAGAAGCTCTGTATTAAATCTTCATTTATTGATTGTAATTCAATGGTTGAATCCGCGATTTCGCGCAATGCCACAACAGAATCCTTGTCATTATCGCGGTCAACAGTAAGCGGATTTCCAGAAGTTATCTGCTTGGCACGCTGCGAAGCCAACAAAACCAGATCAAAACGGTTAGGGACTTGAATAATGCAATCTTCCACTGTTACACGTGCCATACGTTTTGCTCCTTGCAATTACTTTATTTTTTGAGAGAGTGGACTTTTAAAAGGAAAACCAGTAAAAAGCAAGTAATAACTTTGCAGGAAATTAAAGTTAATTACAGGATTTTATGGCTGAAATACACAATATGTTGGAAAAAAACGACAAAAAACTACCAAAGCCTGACTGGATAAGGGTCAAGGCTCCGGTTTCGCGTGAGTTCCAATCAACACGTGACGTTATACATAAACTGAAGCTTAATACTGTATGCGAAGAAGCCGCCTGCCCCAATATAGGCGAATGCTGGAGCCAGAAACACGCAACCGTCATGATAATGGGCGATACCTGCACCCGCGCCTGCGCATTCTGCAACGTAAAAACTGGTGTTCCCGGAGCGCTTAACCCGCATGAGCCGGAAAACCTCGCTCAGGCTATCGCTGAGCTCAAGCTCAAGCATGTAGTGATAACTTCAGTTGACCGCGATGATCTGGAAGATGGCGGGGCTGAGCATTTTGCCCAGTGTATCGCTGCCATACGCAAGCGCGCTTCCGACACAACAATCGAGGTTCTGACACCTGATTTTCTGCGCAAGGAACATGGGATCGAGATAGTTGCCAAGGCACACCCAGATGTTTACAACCATAACATAGAAACCGTACCCAGGCTTTACAAATCCATACGCCCCGGCGCGCGCTATTTCAATTCGCTGCACCTGCTGAAAAAAGTGAAGGAAATTGATCCGTCTATTTTCACCAAATCCGGCATAATGGTCGGGCTTGGCGAAACCAAGGACGAAGTGCTGCAGGTTATGGACGATTTGCGCTCCGCCGATGTTGATTTCATGACCATCGGGCAGTACCTCCAACCAACTCCAGCGCACGCACCAATCGACCGCTACGTCACCCCCGATGAATTTGAATATTACGCGCGTCAGGCCAAAGCCAAGGGATTCCTTATGGTTTCCTCATCCCCCCTCACCCGTTCCAGCTATCACGCCGGCGATGATTTCGCGGTGATGAAAGCCGCGCGGGATGCTATGTTGCTAGGAAAGACTAATGCTTAGCCTTAAACAATATTATTATCTTGCAATCTGGCTACCTTTGGTTTTCCCGTTGCTTTTCATTTCAAAGCTTGAAGGTAGTACATTTATACATTGTTACTACATTCTCGGCGGTATCCCATATTTATTTTTTATGGTTTTTATCTTTTTTAAATTTCATAGTAAAACCATTGAATTTATAGAAAAAGAAGCATGGTTGTTGCCATTGAAATTTATTCCATTTTGTGCGGCTTTGATTTTTTTAGGTAGTTTTATAATTGGAATAACACATCCGGACCATTTTGGTATGATGATGATTATGGCGGCTGGTTTCGCTGGTTTGCAGGGAATTATCGTCCTCATAGCTGGTTATTTTTATGTAACCATTACATTTGCCTTAGCTGAACTATTAAGAGACCTCAGAGTAATAAAAAAATAATGCCCCGTCATACTGAACAACAGCTATCACCCTACTCACCGCAGCAATTATTTGATCTTGTGGCGGACATTGAAAAATACCCGCAGTTCCTGCCTTGGTGCCGCGCCGCACGAATATTAGAGCGCAAGGACAATGAATTCCTCGGTGAGCTGGTTATTTCCTTTGCCCATATAACCGAGAGCTACACCTCACGCGTTACCTTATCCGCGCCGCACAGCATAGACGTGATGATGGTAAAAGGCCCATTTGAATACCTGACCAACCAGTGGAAGTTCACACAAGTTGAAAACGGCACACGCATTGATTTAGCGCTGGATTTCAAGTTCCGCTCACGCATTCTGGAGAAGCTGATAGGCTCGCTTTTTGGCAAAGCCACCAGCAAAATGGCCGGAGCTTTCAAAAAACGGGCTGATGAGCTATATGGGAAAGGTTGACAATTAGCGCGGTCTCTGGCAAATCTGCGAGCCTTAACGTCATTGCGTTGGGAATTGTAACAGCCCGCCTACACCTTTGGCTACGGCGCGGCGTTATTTTCCTAAGCGCTAAAGCGCTAAGAAAAATATACGGACAGGTGGCCGAGTGGTCTAAGGCGCCCAGTTCGCAAAGCGAACGTTTCTTAAATAGGCGTGCGCTTATCTTAAGACCCCTCGGATGATAACATCCGTTGTAACATTGTGGACAGGTGGCCGAGTGGTCTAAGGCGCACGCCTGGAAAGTGTGTATAGGGGTGACTCTATCGCGGGTTCGAATCCCGCCCTGTCCGCCAGATATACTGTAATATACAGTCCAGCCCAATCCTTAAAAACAACTGAAAAGCTTGAAAAACAAGGCAGTTGGTATATTTTCCTGTCCAAACGAATTTATTGCAAGCCAGATAGAAACCGTATATATTCCCGTATATAATTTATATACGGGTTCGCTTATGGCACTAACCGAATTATCAATAAAGAAGCTAAAGCCTAAAGATAAAATTTATCTAATTTCTGATGGCGGTGGTCTTTCCCTTGCCATTTCACCATCCGGCGGCAAATTGTGGCGTTTACGTTATTATTATCAGGGCAAAGAACAAATTATGGCTTTGGGCAAGTACCCGCTTGTAACTTTAACAGAAGCCAGAAAGAAACGTGATGAAGCAAAGCTATTGCTAGAATCTGGAAAGCACCCTGCCCGCGAAAAGAAAATCCAGAAGCTTAGAAACGCGGAAGCTGGTGAAAACACTTTTGAGAAAATTGCCCGCCGTTGGTTGGAGATGAAAAAGGATAATCTAAACCAGAAATATGCTACGCAATGTCTGGCGCGTATGGAACAGCATGTTTTCCCTAAGATTGGTGATTTACCTATAACCGATATAACCATTCCGGAAGTGGTTACAGTGGTGGAAGCTATGGGAAAGCGCGGCACTATAGTAACTGCCAAGCGTATGAAGCAAATAATAGCGCAGGTTTTCCGCTATGCTGCCCAGCGTGGCTTATGCACCCATAACCCAGCGGCGGATTTAAGAGATATTCTGCCGTCACCAGAAGAAAAGCACCACGCCTGTATAAAGCTTGATGAATTGCCAGTTTTGCTAGAAAAAATAGAAGGTCTCGGCAATAATTTTACCAAATATTCTATCAAGTTGTTAATGCTAACATTTGTCCGCACCAGCGAGTTAATAGCTGCCAAATGGGAAGAAATAGACTGGCAAAAAGAAGAATGGCATATCCCCAAGGAACGCATGAAGATGAAACGTCCGCATACAGTGCCGCTTTCCAGTCAAACACTTGCTATCTTAAAAGAATTACAAGCTATGACAGGCAATAAGCCTTTTATATTCCATAGCCCAGCCAGCAAATCACAACATCTTAGCAACGGTACGGCCTTAATAGGACTCAGGCGCATGGGTTATAAAAATAAAATGACGGGTCACGGCTTCCGCACCCTTGCCAGCACCATATTAAATGAAAAAGGCTATCCACCTGATGCTATAGAACGTCAGTTAGCGCATGAAGATGAAGATAAAATCCGCGCCGCCTATAACCGCGCCGAATACCTGCTAGAACGCAAAAAAATGATGCAGGAATATGCGGATTGGCTGGACTCTGTGTTGAAAGATAGGGATAATAAGGTGGTGAAGCTGAAAGGCAACAATAATGCTAATGTTAATGCTTAACCAATTATATTTACAATCAGGATCATTTATATGTATGTTTAGCTCCTGTAATTGACTAATATCTGTAATTGACTTATGAACCGCCATCAACGCCGCTCGACTAAAACCCAGACTCAAGCTGATTCTAATGGCGAGCTTAATCACCTTATACAACAAGGTGAGCAATACAGAAATACCGGGCGCTATAACGAAGCGGAGCAGGCGTTTCGCGCTATTCTTAAGACAAAGCCCGATTTTGCGGAAGCGCATTATAATTTGGGCTATGTACTCGAAATAACCGGTAAATTAGAAGAAGCATCTGCAAGTTTTAAGCGGGCTATAGAGTTGAAGCCCAATTTCGCCGAAGCCCACAACATGCTGGGGAAAATTTTCTATCATGAGAATAAATTAAACGAGGCTGAGGCTTGCTATCAGGATGCTTTAACTATCAATCCCAATTACGCTACCGCACATAATAATCTGGGTAGTGTTTTTGAAAGGCAGAAAAAGTTCGATTCAGCACGGGATCACTATTGGAAGGCGCTAACTATCAATCCCAATTACGCTCTTGCCTATTATAACATAGGTAATATTCTAACCCTACAAGATAAAAACGCCGAGGCGAAAGCCTATATTGAGCGGGCTATATCGCTTAAGCCGGATTTAGCGGAGGCATATAATATACTGGGCAATATCTTTGAGCAGCAGAATAAAAACGTAGAGGCGGTGGCTTGTTATCAGCGTGTAATAGCAATAAAACCAGATTGTGCCGAAGCCTATTACAATCAAGGCGTTACCTTAAAAACAATGAAGCGCTATAATGAAGCTCTGGCAAGCCTTGATAAGGCTATGGCGTTAAAACCGGATATGCCTTACGCACTTGGCTCAGCCGTGCATTTAAAAATGTTTCTGTGCAAGTGGGATGGAATTGATAATGATTTTAAAAAATTATCCGCGCAGATAGATGTCGGTAAAACGACGGCGATCCCATTCCATCTGGTAGCAATGCCGCTGGCTGCCGCCCAGCAAAAGAAATGCTCGGAGCTTTTTATAAAAGACAGACATCCGGCCAAAACCACAGAGCTGTGGAACGGGGAAAAATATTCACATGAGCGCATCCGTATCGGTTATTTCTCGGCAGATTTCCATAATCATGCCACAGCCCATCTTATGACCAAATTATTTGAACTGCATGACCGTTCGAAGTTTGAAATTATTGCATTTTCTTTTGGGCCAAAAACCAATGACCATATCCGGCAAAAGCTGGCACAATCTTTTGACCAGTTTTTAGAAGTATCTGATAAGTCAGATTATGAAATAGCGGTTTTGGCCCGGCAAATGGAAATAGATATAGCCGTTGACCTAAAGGGCTTCACCGAAGATTCAAGGACAGGAATTTTCGCATGGCGCCCTGCGCCGGTGCAGGTGAATTACCTTGGCTATCCGGGGACGATGGGAGCCGATTATATTGATTACATAATTGCCGACGCCACGCTTATTCCAGAAGAACATAAAAGCCATTACAGCGAAAAAATTGTTTATTTGCCGGGCAGCTACCAGGTGAATGATTCATCGCGCAAAATCTCGGAAAAAATATTTACCCGTCAGGAAGTTGGATTGCCGGAAGAAGGGTTCGTATTTTGCTGCTTCAACAATAACTTTAAAATCACCCCCGATATTTTTGACATATGGATGCGGCTTTTAAGCAAGATAGATGGCAGTGTATTATGGCTGTTTGAAGGCAATATTACGGCAAAGAATAATCTCGTAGCCGAGGCTGAAAAAAGAGGTATTGCAGCAAATAGGCTCGTATTCGCGCCGCGTATGGATTTACCTGACCACTTGGCGCGGCATCGGCTTGCCGATCTGTTCCTCGATACATTTTATTGCAACGCGCACACCACTGCCAGCGACGCGCTCTGGGCGGGCCTGCCACTGCTTACCTGCATTGGGGATACCTTCGCCGGAAGGATTGCCGCCAGTTTGTTAAACGCGGCCAACCTGCCGGAATTAATAACAAACTCACATGAAGAATATGAAGCAGTTGCACTTGAACTTGCCACCAATCCGCAGAAATTATCTGCCATTCGCCAGAAATTGACGCATAATAGTGATACTTGTCCGCTATTTGATACCGAACTTTTCAGTAGCTATATAGAAGCTGCCTACATAAAAATGTGGGAACGCTCACAGGCGAGAGAAACGCCTGACCATATTTATATCCGGGATTAGTGAGCCTTTACGGCTTATACTCATTAATGATAATTGAAGAAGCCATTACGCCGCCATATAGACGAGAGCCTCCTACACCATTGAAGGTGGTTGTCCCTGTTGTATTGCCACCAGCCCGCACTTTAAATGTTGTGATGCCGTTTGTGGTAGCGTGTGGATATTGAATATCTTTTCTATTTCGCTTAGATTTTTTTGAGAAATAATCTTATTGATTTTACCGTTGCACCGCTCGCAAACTGCCTGCAACATAGCAACCTTTGAATTGATAGTTTTTATGGTAGCAATTGCTTGCCATGCGCCGCGTGATGTTTTACAGGCACAGCAACGAAACTCATTTATTAATAACTTTCTCTTCTTGAGTTGACGTGATTTGAGAAAATCAATAACGACTTGCCCATATAGCATATAAGGATAAATGCCATCAATGCGCTGCAATCCATCATTTTTCATCCAATTGCATATTGTATTAGGGTGACAGCCTATAACATCCGCTAATTCCTGTAGGGAATAGCTATATTTACTTTTTATTAGGCGTGTATTGATTCTCTTCATTTATGAAATGCGGCAATAAGAGCATGTATGTCTTCTGCTTTCCATGCGGTGGTGTTTTCACCTAACTTTACAGGCCGTGGAAACTTTCCAGATTTACCCATATACTGAAAGCCACGAACTTTGCGTACATAAATACGTATATAATTTTTAGATGACTTTTTAAAATTAGCAATAGCAATGGCTACAGAGAGATGTTAGGCGGTCGCCCTGCCGCCATCTGAAATCGGGTACATTCCTGTTGCTACTTTACGGGGTATTTTATAGCATAGTTACTGACAGTTATTTTAAATAAGGGGCTGTCCCAGATAACTAGTTAAGAAGTTTCTTAACCCATTGTTTTAGTTGCTTTAGTTGCGATTGAGGATTTGGGTTATTAAATCTCCATTCGCATTCCTTCAAAAATAATACAA
>JBDHUC010000011.1:0-53670 GCA_039808985.1 Alphaproteobacteria bacterium
GCTATGGCAAGCTACAGCGCTGGACATGCAGGGTTCAACCCCCAGACAAGCAGCGTAATGCCTGCAGATGCATCACTGCAAGCCGCTATCGCAGCAGCATGGTCCTGATTAATAGGATGCGGAATTGGCAACTATCCGGATTCGAATAGATAGCGCAAAAAAATCCATAGATGCGAAGCCTTTAGCGATATTTGTCTTGCTGCTGGACATTCCTGTTTAATCTGATAATTTCATTGGCCTGTTAAAAGAACTTTGACAAGAACCGAAACTTCTGCTCTCTGAAATTACACACACTCATAAATTATACACAATCATACAGGCCAGGTTAAATATGCAAAATTCATCAAAGCCAGAAACTCAAATAAACAACGAATTGGAAGAGCGTAAGGTTAAGGAAATTGAATGGTCCGATTTTCGCCGCACCCTTACTAAAGAGGAGCATGGGGATGATTTTGAGAAATATAACGCAAATTTGAAATATTACTGCATAGATAAAGGGCAAACCGAAGATATAAAAAACTGGTTGCTTGCCAATACGAAAGACAAAGATGTTTTTGAGATGGCTTGCGGTAATACTGCTATGCTTCCTCATGTTGCCGGTTATGTCCGTTCAGCTATTGCCGCTGATATAGCGCCCGTTACGATAGAGCTTGCAAAAAAAGCCGCAAAAGGGAATCCGGATCTTGAGAAAATTGATTACCGGGTTATGGACTGTGAAAAGACAGGCTTGCCTGACAATTCCTTTGACGTAATTTTAGAGCAAGGTGCGCTGCATCACATGGATCTTGATGCGGCCTATAGCGAAGCGGCAAGGCTATTGCGCCCAAATGGCAAATTTTTCTGTTTGGAAGCTATCCGCCACAACCCGATTATCCATCTTTACCGTAAAATGACCCCTCACCTCCGCACCGCCTGGGAAGTTGAGCATATACTTGGGCAGCAGCAGGTTATGAAAGGCCTGGAGTATTTCAATAAAATTGAAAAAAAGCATTATTTCATGGTAGCGATATTTGCAGTTCCGTTTCGTAATTCCAGCATGTTTAAACCGTTGCTTGCTGTGCTTGAATCGGTGGATGCAGTTCTTACCAGAATACCAGTTGTACAATGGCTGTCCTGGCAATGCATGTTCATACTGAGTGAGCCTAAAAACAAATAAACCGCACAATCGCCACCTGATAGGGAAAAATGATTGAAGCACCTCTATTTTCATGGCTTTTACTGATTTTTCTAATATCTATCTGGAGCTTTACTTCCATTAGACTGGCTTGGTTTTTGCCATGGTCGCAAGAGGCTGCCAGTTCCAGGATTTATTATGTTTTTGGGTTAGCGCTTGCTCCATTTTTATTAGGTGCAGCGATCATTATTTCTATCGGCTTATTCCCTAAGCCACAGCAGTTATACGCTATTTTCAGCGCAAGCATTCTTAGCGCTGCCTGCGTTTTTATTTTCCCAAGGAACAAAAAATTAATAAGCCATAAAAATCCAAAAAAGAAATTTTCATTGGACGAAAAGATAGCGGTTTGTTTGCTGGCAACATTTAGTATCTTCTTAATAATAAATAGCTTGTTTTTTCCCCTGACGCAAAATGATTCACTGGAATATGCAACAGTTGGCCGTATATTATACCAAAGTGGGAGCCTGGCTGATTATCCGGTTTTAAATCCCGGGCAAAATTCCGCCGGGTTTTATGCACCATGGACGCATCCACCGCTTTACGTGGCAATGATTTATGCGAGCTATATGCTGCAGGAAAATGCAGATTCCATAGGGATAATGCGTCTTATAAGCCCATGGTTTGCATTGCTCGCTGTTGCCCTTACCTGTTCTGTTGGCAGCTTAATTAACAGGCGCACCGGCTTATATGCAGCGATATTCCTTTTTTCCACACCAATATTTTTCTTAGGAGCCGACTCTGCGCTTATTGATCCTCTCCCAATATTAGGGTTATTAATAGTTTTTACTACAACCATCGCTTTAAAGACCACTCCAGCAAAAGCTGGGATTATACAAGGTGTTGTATGCGGTCTGGCATTATGGACACATTCTCAAGCCATATTATTTTTGCCCCTGGGCATTAGCATAATATTTTTAGCCAATGGATATAAGAGATGGCCTTCATTTATAAAACAATGCGCTATATTTCTCATGGCCGCTATAACGGTTGCAGCATACCCTTATATTCGCAATCTTATGATATATGGTTACTTAGTGTCTGACAGCAACCCCATCTATTCTCTGGCCGAGCTGCATTGGGCAGAATATTTCAAGCAGGCACGCATGCTTAATTCAACCGCATCCATTATCCAGTATGGGGTTCTTAAAGGCTGGTTTGCCTTAGAATATTATGGGTTTATTTTCTGGGTAATGAGCATGGCGGTTATTTGCTTTTTTTATAAATTCCTGCCATTCGCATCTTTAAAAAATATCCTCTCGGGAACCGCTGAGAACCATGCCCAATATTATTTACTGGCAGCTCTGACAATAATTATCACCTATCTTTGCGGAACAATATTATCCGTTCAAATTGGCACAGACGTAATGATACGGAATGAACGCTACCTGTTGATAATATTTCCTTATGTTGCCTTGTTTTCCGGATGGTTTGCTGCAATCTGCATAGAAAGCAATGGTATAAGCAAACTAGCAAATCATATAAGGGTTATCTGGGTTGGCTTCCTGTTATTTTCACTAATAATGCAATTTATCTCAATAGCAAAATATCGTTTTGTCACCAATAATATTGATCCTGTGGAATTATTTATGCCACAGCAGGAAAAATTATTAAGCTTTCCTGAAATGCAGGCAATGAATTTCCTGCGCCTTAATACGCCGGAAAACTCACTGGTGCTTTCAACGCAACCTGCCAATATGTTCTATTCAGGGCGTAAAATGGTGAGCTATTTAGATCCGCGTTTAGTCGCTTTCTATCTTGCTAATAATCCAGAAAATGCGCTGGCCCTATTAAAGAAAATGGGAATAACCCATGTTCATCTGGCAGATTATTCCCTGCCTGTTTTTTATAATTCGCAACTAATGAATATTTTAGCAGATCCTAAATTATCCACCTTATTATATTCTTCAAATGGCAGCCAGATATACAGCCTTGCCAATAGTGGGCTGGTTGACAAGAAGACAACCGATATTTCCCCAGGCATAAGCCCATGGATAAGATACAGGCAATATAAGATGCTTGGAAAAAAAGGCGGCACAGAAGCAATTGAGAATGCAAAGGAAGTAGGAAGCCAGGAAATACTCGAATCCACTTCTCCATTTTCCCTGTTCCAGAGGAATTTTTCTACTGTATTATTATCAGCTATATTGATAAATAATAATAAGACAGCGCCTGCAATTACGGTAAATGGCGGCAGTGAATATATTATAAATTTCACTCTATCAGGACAAGGCACCCTGGATTTTTCTATCATGCAATTTGATAAAAATGGCGATGCTATAAGGGATAATAATTTTAATTCCGCATATAAAATCAGTTTAGGCAATCTGGTTTTATCAGATAGTACAAAGCAGGTAAGCTTTATACGTCGTATAAAATTACTGCCGGAAACAAGCGCAATACAGCTTGGAATTGAACAGAATGGGATTTCAGAAATCTTAATTAAAAAAATTCAAATAATAGAATTAAAAAGGAACCCGTAATAATGAATAACCCATTATTATATAATTTAAGCTTTACAGAAAAATGGCTTTCGCTGAATGCAGTAATAGATCTTATTATAGCGCTTGGATGCTTTTACTTAATTGCAAGTTCCGCGCTTAAATTCCCGCAACGTTTTAAACGCCATTCCTTCATTATGGCAGTCCTTATATTTTTTATTTATCAATTGCCGCTGGTGATTTTTTCCCCATTATTTTATAATCATCTACCCAATGCAATATGGTTTTCAACCAGCATACATGTAGCAATAATAGTAAATTTATTATGGGTTTGTTTTACTCCTGGGCTTGCTGGCCTTAGCGGGCAAGACGATACAAAGAGGAACAGCAGGCAGCCATATTATTCGGAGGGATATTTTAAGGGGTTTGTATTCTGGCTTCCTATTTCTATTTTCATTATATTATTGGCGCTGTATTTTTATAAAATCCCATTTTCCTGTACAGCCTTATATGCACTGTTTGCGGATCAATCCCTAACCCTGCTGGTAAGGGAAATATTGGGGAAATTAATGGGGCGTACATATGCGCCGCATGTGTTGAATATACTAACCAGCGCCGTTGGGCCAATAGCTGCTTTTTTATTACTTGGCAGAATATATTTTGATGCAAAAGCAGCAAAATGGCTATATTCCATGCTGTGGGTTTTATTATTTATTGTTGTTCTTATAACCCCATTGCTGGGCGGGGCCAAGGGTTCCCTTGTGCCAATGGCAGTTGCTTTATCGGTTGCCGGATTTTTAGTTGCAAAAAACTGGAAATCGAAAATTTTTATAGTAGCTGGGATTATCGCTATTTTTTCAGCTACCATTATTTTTGTAAAAGTTACGCAGGAAAAAAATTCTGGCAGCGGAAGCTACCAATTTGGCAGTTGTGTTGCGAGGTTAAATGTTTGCGAAAGGACCAAAAATTTGCTTGAGTCCCTGCGCCCTCCAAAATCTTATTACGGTATGACAAGGGAGCAATTAGACAAGCTCGGCAACGAAGTTTCCAAGGCCTGCAACAGCCCTGCCATCATAGCAGACCCGCTGCCCGAAGATATTGATAATGGCAATATTGCTGATTCACAAAAAACCCTCTCCACCCATATAAATGGGTTATTTTACAGGGTTATCGCCAATCCTGTGCAAGTCGCATCATGGCATTACCTGTATGTTGCCGATTATGGCCCACCAGGTTTCCTAGGCCTATCAATAGCAAAGGTATTTTCAAATAATTATATAAGTGTTCCTGCCAATGTTTGTGAAATATACTATTCCGGCGACAAAACATCGGCCTGCACTGCGCCAACCAGTTACATATTCACTTATCCTGCGTATCTTGGGGTATCTGGCTTAGTGATAGCATGTCTGGCTACGATTATTTTTGATATAGTTATTTCATTGCTTGTAAAGCATTCGGTTAAACCATTTTCAGACCTGACAATTGGTATAATGGCAGTTGCATCTGTAAATTTCATAGTAGCCGATTATACGACCGTTATCATATCCCATGGTGCAGGCGCGGCTATCGTGATACTAATGCTCATCTGCTTTTACATTCGCCTTAAAAATAAAAAGAATCCTGAATTATGATAAATGATTTTATGCAGAATATTTACTATTGGGCCAATTTATGCGCCGCCTTATGCTGTATAATATTCGCAGGTTTTATACTTTTTAAACGTCCATCCACCCTTGTTCGCCCGTCATTTATTATCGCAGCATTAGTAATAATTTTTTACCAGGTTCCATTATTTTTTTACTCCCCGGTTTTTGATAAGGAGAATTTTGATATATGGTGGTTCGCAACCAGCATACATTTTGCCATTTCAGGCAACCTATTATGGGCATGGTTCACTCCGCGTTTAAATTACCCTGGAATTTACCAAAAGCCGGATTCCAGCACATCATCGACTTTCAATAATTTTGAACTATGGTTCTCTATAGCAGTATTTTTTGCTCTATTATTCATTTATCTATACAGGGTGCCTCCAACCTGCACCGCCTTATATGCTATTTTTTTTGATCCACAATTGGCGTTATTAATAAGAGAAATATCGGTAAAACTTGTTGGAACAAATTATTCGACATATGCATTATCTATATTATCAAGCACTGCAGCCCCTATTACGGTTTTCCTTGCTGCCCATATGGTTTTTAAATGTTTCAGAACCCGTAAATTTGTATGGATACCGCTGTGGATTGTGATGATTATTATAGCTTTTATGTCCACATTAATAAGCGGGGCAAAAGGCAATCTTATTCCAACCTTTGCGGTAATTAGTGTCGCTGGATTTTTTAGCGCTTATATCTGGTATTGGCGTATATTATTAGTAGTCGGGCTTAATATAATGCTAATTACGATCCTTACATTGTTTGGCATGCAGCGCAGCTCAATGAATGAGCATGAGAAAAATTATTATAAATTTGGCGAATGCGTAGTTAAGTTGCAAGCCTGTGAGCCGACCAAGGCTTTATTAGACTCGTTAAAAGCACGTGATTTTTCATTAGACCTGACCAAAAGCAGGATTTCATTACTTGAAACAGAAATGGAAAAGTCTTGCGCTTTCAACATCACAAACCAAGAAGATAATAAAATATTTTCTGATAACATGACTGTAAAACTGACTCCAAAAGAAAAGTTTATAGAAAGCGAACATGCTAAAGCAAAATTCACTGACCGTATCGACGCCATTATAAACCGCGCTTTTGCAATCCCGCTTATAGTTGCAAGATGGCATTTTCTTTACGTTGAGGAATATGGCAGGCCAGGATTTTCCGGCCTTTCCATAGCACGTAAATTTTCCGATAATTATATAGATATGCCGAAGAAAATCTGTGAGGTTTATGAATTTATACGTTCCGGCGGCGATATGACATCCACCTGCACAGCGCCAACCAGTTATTTGTTTACTTACCCGGCATATTTAGGCCTGTCTGGATTATTGATAGCGATGCTTGCCACAATCGCTTTTGATATAATAGGCTCATTAGTTATTAGATACGCATCTACGCCGCTTAATTATATTACAATCGGTATTATCGCTGTTGCAGGAATAAATTTTATGACTGCTGATTTCACAACAACTATTCTGTCGCATGGGGCAGGTTTTGGGCTGGCTATTATGCTGTTTTTCTGTTTGTGCCGCCGCCTTAATCGCAATAAGGGCAATTAGAGCGTTTTCGCTTTAGTTGTGCGTTAGGCATCCGAGGCGAAGTGTACGTAGCAAATCCACAGGTGGGATTTGCTTTTTATAAATTACAAAATCCCGCATGCGGATTTTGTTGGTACATTAGACGAAGGATAACAACACGCACGATTAAATGGAAAATGCTCTAGAATGATTCAAGATGAGCGCGCCCAATCTTAACCTGCGAATTGCCATAATGCTCAATGCCGATTTTCAGGTATTTAGTTTTTTGTAAAGTTTTAAAACGATAGGCAAAATCCCTTTTTGGATAAGTATTGCTTAAAATTGTTTCACTTAAAATATATTTTCCATTTAATATATTCCCCTGCCCATCATACTGGGTGATCCAGAAGCGCAGCAGGCCATAGCCGGAGATATTTAAATCAATTTTATATTCTGTTGATTCAGATACGGTAATATTATCAGTCCTTAGTAAGGAGGCAGTATCCCTTTGAAAAACCGACAGCGGCAATTTAATTTCTGATTCTATTGCCCCATCCAAAGGTTCAGAAAACAATGCTATCTCTGCTAATGCTTTCCTGCCGCCAATTAATAGCATCCTTGTATTTTGCCATCTTATATCCGGGGCTATAAGGTCAAGGTCTGTTTTCAATTTTACTGGCGATAGCTTGTCATTTATTTTATAAATCTGGCTGCCAGCATTACTGTAAAGCAGGGTTGTAAAACGATTATCAGCCACTATCTGCTGCATGGTAGAATTATAAAATGTGGGCTGCGCATTTGGAACGACATATATATGGGTAATACCCAGCTTCCTGAGTATTTTCCATCCTCGCTCAGGATTCATTTCCTGATAGAATTCTATAAGGCTCGGGTCTAAATTCCCTACCATTTTTCTATCGGCATAATACATATCGGCAGACAGGGTTGCGTAAATAACAGAGTTTTCCGGTAATTTTTCCCTTATGTATTCCATGGCATATAGCTGCGGGTTTTCCACTCTGGCCCTATCCTGCAAATAGAAAATCAAGAGCTGGGCTAAAAGCAAAAATAATATACCACCGGCAAAAACCCTGAATGGCTTTATCCTTTCCCCAGCTTCAAAAAACCGGGCAAGGGCAAACCCAGACAGCAAAGCTACGCAAGGAACAAGTATAAGCATATATCGTTCGATGCGGATTATCTGGTTAACCCCAAGAAAGATAGCAAGCAATATCCCTAAATGATAAAGTAATATTACTCCTGCAGCAGCTAATAATATATTTTTAATATTATCATTTCCGCCGGTGATGACATTGCCGGTAACAAATTTGCGAATCCCGGACAGTGAAGGCTTTACCATACATACGAATCCGGCTGTCATTAGCCAGAATAAAATACCATAAGCCTCAGGCGCAAACCATCCCTTGAATAACCCATATTGTAGCTGTGCTGACAAATTATCCACTCCACGCCCAATTAAAAAATAATCGTTCCAGACAAGGTTTGGCAGACGGAATATTATGGGGTTATCGCTTATAAATGATCCCAATTTTTGGTAATTATTCCAATATGGCCAGATTCCAATTGCTATACTTACCGGGATTAATACTGATATTTGATTGGCTATCTGACGCCAGCGCCCAATCCCATTATAGAATACAAGGCCTGCAATTAATAAAAATGGGAACAGGATTGCCTGCGAATGCACCCAAAAAGCAATGCCCAGTATGCTCCCTTGCAACAGCCCAATCTTAAGTGGCGATGCGGAAAATGAAAATATACTGGCAAATACCAAGGTAAATCCAAGGACAGATAGCGGGTCAATAAGCGAAGATACTGTCACCATAAACAATAATGGGGTAGATATAAATAAAAGCGAGGCAAATAACCCAGTGCGGCGGTTTATCATCGAGCCTAATGAAAAAATTACTCCAGTCGCAACAAGCAGGCACCATGGGCTAATCAAGCGCATAAGAGATGGCGTATCGGCATTACCATGCATTAGATATGCCGTATAAACCAGTGCTACATAAAGTGGCGGATGCGTTACCGGAGAGTAAAATCCCGATGGATGATTGTCAGGCACTATAGGAGGATAGCTGTCCAATGTCCTGTTATCAAAAACAATCCTTCCCATTTGCGCATATTCAAGCGCATCCGTCTGCGTAAGAGGAACTGACAATGAGCTTGCAACAAGGAAAATTACGAACCCGGTCAACAGCGCAATTGATAGCTTTTCATCCCAGGAATATTGCTGCGATAATTGTGGATTAACCAGCATATCGCTTGTGGGTTTAAATGTACGCTTACATGATAAAAGGCAAAAAAAACATAAGCTGGAAAAAATAAAAATCAAATGCGCATTATGGCTTTTCCCCGGCAATAATTTTAAGGCGGCTATGGTAATAAACCCAAGCAGGAACGGAGCAATGGCAGCACCCAAAAAAAATGGCACGCGGGAATCATTTGCTCCGTTTGCCCATGGCAAAATCCTTACAAACCTGCCCGAGATAAAATGGCATAAGAACATTGCCACCAGCAAGGCACACCAGGAGATAATTGGCATTTCAGACATATTTTTTACGGTGCCTGCGCGCCTTAAGCATGCAACCCCTTAGTATCGAGCATATTTATTCTTTTAATAGTGTCATTAAAATTAAGGCCGATTGTTTCCAGATACCAGCGCAGCGATTCAGCACGGGGCTGATTTTCTATTAATATTTTTTCCATGGCATATTCAC
This sequence comes from Alphaproteobacteria bacterium, assembly GCA_039808985.1. Taxonomy (GTDB): domain Bacteria; phylum Pseudomonadota; class Alphaproteobacteria; order Rickettsiales; family SXRF01; genus SXRF01. Next base: position 9,526 of record JBDHUC010000011.1, read on the forward strand.
GGCTTATCATACCCTCGCGGATCTGATTGCTTCTGAAAGTATCAAATTCGCTGAATCCGCAGGCTGTAAGATATATATAATTATAAAAAGGGGCAGTGCCATCCCCAATGCGCCATGTGCTTGCGCTATCTGGCGACATCTCAAAATCATACTCCCCGATTATGGTTTTGTTTACTTCATTTTCGTCCCAGACCATATGGTTGAACATGAAATAGAAATCACGTCTTGGCTCAAGATAGTAAGAAATGAATGAGGTTAAAGAGTCGAACAATGAGTTATTTATATAGCCATGATTGGTAATAAATTGTCCCGTAAAATATCCGATCATTTTAAGCTTGCGACTCATTGACAGGTAATCCAGCCGTTTTTTGTCAAAATCAGGGGCAATGCCACAAAATCCGGATTTAAAATCCGTATTCTCCAAAGGATTGGCGCACCATAAATCCAGCCTGATCCCAGTTTGTTGCTTCAATTTATTTACGAGTGAGAAAAAATGCTTATCACCCGCCATGAATAATGGCACCATCCCCAGGTCAGGTTTTTGTAACCATGCCGCAACATTTTTTCTGATATTTTCCCGCTTTGTTTTAATATCAGCGGAAACAAGGATATTCTGCACGCCAAGCTCTCCACAGAAACGCGCAATATTACGGCGTGCCAGGTCTGTTACCATTCCCCAATCATAGGTAAAAGTTATAGGAGTTAAGCCAAATTCTTTTTTAATCAGGTGTAAACCGTAACAGCTATCGCGCCCACCGCTAAACGGTACTATTACATCAGGCCTTTTATTTATATTATTATTTATATCCCTGTATTTTTGCAGTGAATTTATAAATTCAGACTTGGCAAGCGCAGGATTAATATCCTTGTATTTAGGTTTATATCCACGGCAATAATTGCAAACTCCTTTTTCGTCAAAATTTATAAAAGGGAAAGTTTCCGGCAAGATGCAGCAGGTACATCTCTTCAGTTTCGCTATATTTTTAGCGTTATAGCGAAGCAATTTTTTATCAGCAAAATTATTTATAATAATATTCCCGGCTTCTTTCCGGGTGGAAATTGCAACGGGTATATCGAATGTTTTTATTTGCAAATCCGCAAGGTTAATATTCAGGCCGGTTCTTTGTGCCACCCATACTGATTCAGCAGCGGGATTATTTTCTGGCAGCGCCTTTTGCATGGCTTGTTCCAATATATAGCGCTCTGAAGCGAAGGTAAGGAATTTACGCTTGCCCAGATGATAAAATAAATCTCCCGTATTGGTGGCAAGCACCATAAATCCCGAATTACCATTAAGCCATGCTATCGAAGCAGAGCCTTTTATCTTGCTGAATAATCCGTTAGTAGCATCTATAGGATTCCTGTCCATTTTTCCAGCTTTGGAAAGCATGGCTGCCGCCACTTCCGTATCAACTTCTGCGGTTCTGGCGCAATCATGGTTTTCTGCCCATAATTCATCGACATTAACAATTATGCCATTATGGACAACGCATACATCATCATAACATATGGGCTGGTTATTTTTTTCGTCATCTGCCTTGCCATTGGTAACCAGGCGCGAATGGGCAATTGCTGCCATTGGGCCTTTTTTATTTTCGAATTCAAAAAAAACTTCTTTTAATAATTTTTTATATTCTGCTGATCTAATAAACTCAGAGGCAGGACGGGCGCTTTTTAAAGTCCATTTTTTATTACTAGCAGGAAGATATATATGAATTCCTGCCGATTCTTTACCCCTGCTTTCTGAAAACAGGTAAAGATGCTGTAAAATTCCCTCAATCTCTTTTGAGGAAATGTCAGATAGATCAGGGACTGCAATACCAAAAATTCCGCACATTATATTATCTCTTAGTAATTTTATCTATCGGTGGCTGGTTTATTATCATATTCCAGCCAAGAAGCTTATAACTGTAAAATAGCATTATAGCAGTCCCTATGATATAGCTAAGGGCCGTTGATATTGCCGCACCAATAATACCAAAGCCGGGAATAAGTAAAATACATAAACATATATTTATCAAAGCAATGCTGACATTTTGAATGGTTTGCTGCAATGGATGGCCGCTAGATAGCATCAAATTATCAAAGGGAGTGTAGCCCGAAATTATTAAATACGCCCCAAATATCACAGCAAGTATTTTCCAGCCATAAACCAGGCTTTTATCATGAACAAAATATTGCGTAAAAATATAAAACCCGGGAATAACCAGAATAGTAAGCAAGGCCACGCCTAAGAACACGTATAATTTAGAATAATGCAGCAGCTTCTTTGCTTGCTCCCAGTCTTTATCACGAATTGTTGCCACTAAAATCGGATTAAAATTAACCCGCAGCATAGATAGTATATGTTGCAGCCCGTCAACTAGCATAGCTGCAAAGCTATATATCCCTACCGCACGATTATCCAGGAAAACGCCAATCAGCAACACATCCACCCGTGTATTCATATCAAGGAATATGCTGCCAAGCATACCTTTTCCGCCAAAAACCATATGCTCGCGTATCCATTTCCTGGTAAAACGCATATTTAAAAGCAGCCCGGATTTTTGCAGATAAATTATAGTAGAAATAGTGGTAAGCAATTCCGCTGCAAAAAATGAGAGCGAAGCAATTGTAAAAGGCAGGGAAGATAAGCTAACCACTGCAACTGCAAAAAGCACTGTAAGATAGCGGGTAGTCTGCAAAACAGCCAGCGCCCGCATATGGCGCAAGCCATTTATATAGCTTATCAATACTTTATTCAGCGGAAAAAGCATCAGCCCGAAACCAGTGTAACTAATGGCCTTTGCCGCCGCCTCGCTTGAGAAAATTATTTCATACAAAGGGGCCGCCAAATATACCGCAAAGCCTAATATTATACCCAGTATGATAGTAAGCAGCATAGCGCTTGAGAACATTTGTCCGCGCTCCAACGGGTCTTCGGAGTAATATGCCGTATATCGCATGACAGAATTATGAATGCCCATAACCGCCACTTGCGAGCCAATCAAATAAACCGCATAAGAAAGATTGAATATCCCAAGTGATGCTGCATCCCTGAATAATACAATCATGATATTCATCAATATACCGCTTACAGCGAGTATGCCGAAGCTCACAAATGTCCATGCTATGTCACGGTTGATTTTATGAGATAGTGCCAGGCGCAAAAAATATTTTATAGATTGCATTTTATCTACGGACTATATCACGCGTCATCATAGGGGGGTTTAAGTGCTTGTTTTCATCATAATCAAACCACATGGCAAAGCCGAATGAATTGAAGCTTATAGAGAATGAGAACAGCCAGGTTAAGAATGTTATTTCAGGGACATGCCCTATCCCAACCCACAACCATATCAAACGCACAAACATAATTATACTTAGCGCCAAAGTAAGGAATCCAAAGGCATAAAAAAACACCAGGGGATGGAAATTGCGGATTATGTATTTTTCTTTAAGGCGCCAGAAAAACAAACGCAGCAAAAGATAATTTATGGTGAACATCACAACTCGGATTTTTATCCCCGATACCTCGCCAATATTATATACAGGCTCAACAGGGACATCTATCACACGCATGTTTTCTACATTAAGCTTTACCAGAAGATCATTAGGCTGGCCATAACGCTTGTACATTTTATCCCAGTCGATTGCACGCAAAGCCTTAGCATTGATTGCGGTATAGCCAGTTTGTGAATCTGCGACATGCCAATAACCAGAGGCAATTTTAGTAAAGAGCGATAAAATCGAATTTCCAAAAAAACGAATTTTAGGAATTTTACGAAAGGCATCACCGGTAACCAGGCGGTTTCCTTTGGTATAATCGGCTATATCCTGTACTACCGGGTCAAGGATAGCTGGCAGGTCTGCCGGGTTCATCTGCCCGTCACCAGCCATAACTACAGCTATATCAATATTATTGTCCCTGCTCCATTTATAGCCCGTTGCAATGGCGCCACCAACTCCTTGATTAACCTCATGCTCTAACAATACTATGCGCGAAGTACCATACGCAGGATGCGAGCGCACAACATCAGAGGTTCGATCTTTGCTGACATCATTAATTATAACAATAGTATCAACAAAATCCGGCATAGTATCAATAACCCTGGTTATCTGCCTTTCTTCGTTATGGGCAGGAACAACCACGCTTATTCTACGATTTTCATACATTTTATGCCTATTGAATATTATTTAATGAATTCTTACAAAATATATATCTTCCAAACTTTGGTAAGGCAATCTTTTAGTCTAATAATATCAATCTATAGCTTACGATTATCTTGAAGTAACTATGGTATCGCTGCCGATTGGAGGTGTTGGAACAAGCGGTTTATTACGCTTGCAAACTTCGATAAGATCCGTGGGCGCATTATTTTTTTTAAGCAGCCACACAATACCGGCAAAAGCAGATTTTTTAGAAAAAATCGCTACCGCCGTAAGGCCGATAAGCGCCACATCAAGCAACAGGGAAGAATGCTCAATATAAAACAACCCTAATTTGCTTTTCCAGGGCCTTACTAACTGGTTATAAGCAATATTAGGGTCTGGTGAATTCGCTACAATCTCCCCAAGATCTGAAAAAACAATCGAAGAAAAATCCGTGATACCGGGGGCTACCGCAAGCAGGCCTTTTTCAATATCAGTATATAAAGCAACTTCACGGTCAATTTGTGGACGTGGCCCAACAAAACTCATTTGCCCGAGCAGGACATTCCATAATTGCGGCAACTCATCCAGCTTGTAGCGACGCAGGATATGCCCCGCCTTCGTTATGCGCGGATCATTCAAGCCGGTAGTATCAACCCTGCTTTTATCGGCACCAACTGTCATTGTGCGCAGTTTATGCATTCTAAAGGGAATAAAATTTCTGCCGACACGATATGGGCTATATAATGGCGAAGCTCCATCCTGCATGTAGACAGCAATAGCTGCAACAACCAGTATTGGAAGCGTAAGCGATAATATTATTATTGATAACAATATATCAAATATGCGCTTATTAGCTTTCATATATTTCGTTCCGCAGCCTCAGCAATAGCTGCAATATCATTTTTTGATAAATTCCACTCAAGAGAGCCTGCATTTTCAGCCAGTTGGGATGGATTTTTGATGCCTGTAAGGACTATACTGCCTGGTATATAATCCAGGACAAACCTTAATGCCAGTTGAGATATACTCCTATTATACTGCCTTGCCACTTCCTTTAACTTTGTGAGCACCGGTTCATAATAATCCCAGTTTTTTGTATCAAATAGCGAACCTGGGCGGCTGCGTATATCATCATTTTTGAATATACTGCCGCGATTATATTTTCCAGAAAGCAAGCCCTGGGCAAGGCTTCCCCAGGCGATAAAGCTTAGCCCTTTTTCTTTTTGCGCAGACAATATCTCATGCTCATGGTCGCGCTGTACCAGGCTATATTTCAAGGTAAAACTGGCTAGCCCTCTGGGGGCATTATTTATGGATGATGGCATTATATTTGATATTCCATAAAAACGTATTTTTCCCTGTTCCCGGAGCTTTTCAAAATCGGCAAAAATATCATCAAGTGGCCGCCTGCCATCATGCCAATGAACCTGGTATAAATCTATAGTTTCGCGCTTAAGGCGACGCAGACTGGATTCTACTGCCTCCATAAGCCATTCATGCGAATTATCATAATAGCTGGCCTGCGCGCCATTCCTTACGCCAAATTTAGTAGCGATAACAGCGTTTTTTCCAAGTGGATGGGCAGCAAGGGTTTCTGCTAATATTCTCTCTGATTCACCAAGGCCATAAATATCGGCAGTATCAAAAAAATTTATTCCGCGCTCAAGTGCGTCATTAATCGCTTTTACAATCAATTTCTGGTCATTATCCTGCCAGCCATGCCCACCAAGCTGCCAACATCCAAACCCAAGCCTGGATACGCGTATATCGCTATGCCCTATTAAGCTTGTTTCCATAGTTTTTTTGCATTGTGAATTGCATGCGGATTTTTTCAGCAATCCTTACAGCATCCGTATAATATATTTTTTCCAGTTCGCCGCTGGTTGGAGCTGGTGCATCAGGCAATGTAATGCGTATTGGCGCGCTTTTCCATACAGGCGGAGCAATCCGTTCGCTTACACCGGTTATAATTTCTGCCGCCATGCCACAATTCGTCCAGCCTCCGTCAATTGCTACAAGCCGTCCGGTTTTTTGCACCGAGTTTACCGCAACAGAATGGTCTATGGGGTTTAATACGCGCAAATCAACAACCTCAGCAAAAATTCCTTCTTTAGCAAGCAGGTCTGCCGCTTCCATAGCGAGCTTTGTGGAATAGCTGCATGCTACCAGGGTAACATCTGTGCCAGCACGCAAAATATTCGGCTTGATTGTGCGCAAATCCAAAGGCGCTGCTGCTGGCAGCTCTGCGGTCTGTTCATACAGCCACCTGTCATCAATATAAACCACCGGATCGTTCGACAGCGCTGAGGCAATAAGCAAATCGCGTGCATCAGCAACTGTTGACGGCATCACCACCCTGAGCCCAGGAATATGGGCAAACCATGAATGCAGGGCCTGCGAATGCTGGGCTCCTTGCTGCCCACCGCGATTAACCACGGCCCGGAAAGTAACCGCCGGATGCGCCTGCCCGCCTAGCATATGCGACCATTTTGCAGCCTGGTTTACAATAGAATCCATGGCCAGGATCATAAAATCAACACGTGGATGCAGCACAATAGGACGATACCCGCAAAGAGAAGCCCCAATAGCTGCTCCGGTAGTGGCTGCTTCCGAAACCGGAGTATCAATAACGCGGTCCTTACCGAATTCCTTTTCCAGCTCCAACATTGAGTTTCCGGCATACCACGGGCTCCATACCCCCTGCCCCATTACAAAAACTTCGGGGTAATTAGCAAGCAGGAAAGCATAGCCTTCGCGGATCGCCTGCCCATAATTAATGGATTTATTAATCTGCATAGACAAAATCCATAAGTGTATTTACAGGCGGATATGGGTCACTGGCAACTTCCGTACAAAGTTTTTTATAGTATTCGCGGGTTTTAGATACATATTCCTCATATTCTGCGCGGGTGTAATTTCCAGATTCAATCAAAGACTGTAAAAGCCGCTCAACAGGATCGCGTTTTTTCCACGCCTGAACTTCGACTCTTGAGCGCCGCAACCCCACATCTATATCTTCATTTGCCCCAACATGGCCGCACCAGCGATAGGTAATCGCCTCAATCATCGCCGGGGCATTAGACTCACGAGCCTTTGCAATAATTCCTTTTGCTTCTTTCAATATGGTAGCAACATCATTGCCATCAATTGTGCAATGCGTTATCCGTGCAGCTTCAGCGAAACGGGCAATTTTATCAGAAGGCTGGCGCAAATTAATATCAAGGTGGCTCGAAAATAAATTATTCTCTATTACGAATATCATGGGAAGCCGCATTGACGAAGCCATGTTTAAACATTCATGGACAACGCCTTCTTCACATGCGCCATCGCCAAAAAAGGCAAGTGCAACATCGCCTTTGCCATCAAGTTTTGCAGCAATCGCTGCTCCTGTAGCCATAGAAACCGTACCTGCCACTATCGGCACAGAGCCATAAAACCCCACATCCTGAGCATATAGATGCATTGAACCGCCAAAACCATGCGAACAACCGGTATAGCGGCCAAGTACTTCTGCAAATAATTTACGCTCATCGCCGCCCATTGATAAATAATGGCTATGCGACCTGTGATTTCCAAAAACACGGTCTGTTTTGCGCAGATTAGCAGCCACCCCAACTGCCACAGCTTCCTGGCCAATAGCCAGATGCACAGGGCATTTGACTACCCCTGATGCCACCATTCCAGCTATTATTTCTTCCGCCAGCCGGATACGCACCATGCTGTTTAAGGCATCAATAAGTTTTCCTGGCTCAAAACCACTTATATCCAGCGCATTGTTATAACAGGCTGGATTTGATAAATCTCCCAGCTCTGTTTTCCATAACATATTTTTCTGTAAATTCTGCGGCATGAGTTCTATAAGTCGCCCTGCGTGTAATTTCCTTGCATTTGGGAAATTGTTACTTAAACTTCAACTTTAGCACAAGTATTAATTTATTGCACCAGGAAGACTTAACAAATGAAACAGGCGAAAATCGCGGTAGTTGGCTGTGGATATTGGGGAAAAAACCTTGTCCGTAATATGGCCGAACTTGGGGCTCTTGCTGCAGTAGTTGACAGTAATGAACAAACCGCTGCAGAAATGGAAAAAACATATAATGTGCCAGCCATGGGCCTTGAAGGAATCCTGGCTGATAAGAATATAAACGGGGTAGTTATTGCCTCTTCTGCCACAACCCATGCGCCGCTTGCGCAAAAGGCGCTAAATGCAGGCAAGCATGTTTTTGTGGAAAAGCCCATAGCCCTTAATGCTTGCGATGCAAAATCGCTCGCAAAACTGGCCGAGGAAAAGAAACTGGTTCTGATGGTTGGCCATTTACTGCAATATCACCCTGCATTTATTGCCCTGCTTAAAGAAATAAAAGCGGGAAAAATCGGCAAGCTTCTTTACGCGCAATCACACCGTATGAGTTTTGGTAAGATCCGCACCGAGGAAAACGTACTTTGGAGTTTTGCGCCACATGATATTTCCATGCTGCTTGCTATTGCAGATGGTTCCCCGCAAACATTATCAGCCGAAGCATCAGCACAGATAACCAGTGGCATCGCTGATATTGCTACAATACATATGGATTTTGCCAGTGGTTTTCGCGCACATATAATGGTTTCCTGGCTGCATCCGATAAAAGAACACCGCCTTATGGTGATAGGCGAAAAAGGCGCCATGGTTTTTGATGACAGCCTGCCCTGGGAACAAAAGCTGATGTTTTACAAAAATACCGTTGATATGAAGAATGGCTCCCCAACCGCGCAAAAAGGCGAGGCTATAGCCATCCCAGTAACTCAAAGTGAACCATTGCGCGCTGAGTGTGAGCATTTTTTAAATGCGGTTACGAACGGCAGCGAGGTCAGGACTGATGCAAAGGAAGCAATTGCAGTATTAGAAGTTCTAACAGCGGCTGAAAGGTCATTAAAAGAAAAAAACCGGGTAAAAGTAGGCGACATGAAAAATTATTACGTTCACGAAACTGCAATTGTAGACTCTGGCTGCGAAATCGGGGAAGGAAGCAAAATATGGCATTTCAGCCATATACTTTCTGGCACCAGAATCGGTAAAAATGTAAGCGTTGGCCAAAATGTTATGATTGGGCCAAATGTTGCTGTTGGTGATAATTGTAAAATTCAAAATAATGTCAGCCTGTATAAAGGGGTAAATCTTGCTGACGGTGTTTTCTGCGGCCCTTCCTGTGTGTTTACCAATGTAAATACCCCCCGTTCTGAAGTAGAGAGAAAGAACGAATTTTTAGATACTCCTGTTGGGCGCGGGGCAACTATTGGAGCAAATGCAACTATTGTTTGCGGTCATAAAATTGGTGAATATTGCCTGATCGGCGCTGGCGCAGTAGTTACTAAAGATGTAAAACCACATGCGCTTATGGTCGGCAACCCTGCCCGGCAAATTGGATGGGTTAGCCATGCTGGCGATAAGCTGGGAAAAGATTTAATATGTCCGCGTGAAGGCAGGAAATATATTGAAAATAAAGATGGAAACCTTGAGGAAGTAATCTCAAAAGAGAGAAAAAAAAATGAAAAAATCCGCGCAGCCTAAACTTGTTAAAGAACAGATTGCTTTTTCAGATATCCTTAAAAAGTTTGAGGATTGTAAGGCAACCATAGCGATTATGGGTATGGGATATGTTGGCTTCCCTCTGGCGCTTGCCACTCATAAGCAAGGCTTTTCTGTTCTTGGGTTTGATATTGACGCAGAAAAAGTAAAAAACCTCAATGCCGGGAAATCATATCTTAAAGGTATTTCTGACGATGAAATAATGAGTATGGTTTCCGCTGGCCGTTTTCAGGCGACAACCGACATACAAAAACTAAAGGAAGCTGATGCGCTTATCATGTGTGTGCCAACTCCATTAACTAAAAACCGGGAGCCGGATTTAAGCTTCGTAGAAGCCACTACAGCAATGATCGCTTCACAGCTTCGCAGTGGCCAGTTGGTGGTTTTAGAATCCACAACATATCCAGGAACAACCGGGGAATTAATAAAGCCAATGCTGGAAGAAACCGGGCTTGTATGCGGCGAGGATTTTTTCCTTGCTTATTCACCAGAGCGCGAGGACCCTGGCAATGGCTATTTTTCAACCCATTCTATCCCTAAAGTAGTTGGCGCTGATGATGAAAGATCCCAGAAACTCGCTGTAACATTATACAATAATGTAGTTTCAAAAGCCGTGTTGGTATCATCATCAACAACAGCAGAGGCTGTAAAATTAACAGAAAATATTTTCCGTTCGGTAAACATAGCTTTAGTAAACGAGCTTAAGATGGTATTTTCGAAAATGGGAATTGACGTTTGGGAAGTAATTGAGGCGGCAAAAACCAAGCCTTTCGGCTTCATGCCTTTTTACCCCGGTCCTGGTGTTGGCGGTCACTGTATTCCTATTGATCCATTTTACCTTACCTGGAAATCGCGTGAATTCGATATGCCTACCCGCTTTATCGAACTGGCCGGTCAGATTAATGCAAAAATGCCGGATTACGTTATTGAATGCCTGCGCGAGGGAATGGACAGGCACCTGAAAAAAGGGCTGAATGGCTCGCGGATATTGATGCTTGGCATAGCATATAAAAAAGATGTGGATGATATGAGAGAAAGCCCATCCATGATAATTTTCGAGCGACTCTTAGCTTACGGCGCCAGCGTTGATTATCACGATAGTTTTATTCCGGTAATTCCGCATACGCGGGAACATAATAGCCTTGCAGGAATAAAATCCGTTTCCATAAATGAAAGTGTTATATCTGCGTATGATGCAGTGGTAGTGGCCACTGACCATAGCACAGTTGATTATAAAATGGTGTCTGACAATGCCAGGCTTATCGTTGACACACGCAATGTCACGACGGCATTTGAAGGCAAAAAACATATTATCAGGGCTTAACGGAGCGAAAGATGGCTATAAAAAAAATCGAGTTTATTGATCTCGCGGCGCAACAAAAACTAATCCGGGAGAAAATTGACCTGGCTATTGCGGCTGTTCTCGACAAAGGCTCTTATATAATGGGTAAAGAAATCGAGATACTGGAAAAACAATTGGCAGAATTTGCCAATGCAAAATACTGCCTGACCTGCTCAAGCGGGACAGATGCCCTGGCCCTTGTGTTAATGGCGCAAGGAATTAAAAGTGGCGATGCGGTTTTCGTGCCAAGCTTTACATTTGCGGCAAGCGCAGAAGTTATAGCATTCCTTGGCGCAACCCCGGTGTTTGTTGATTGCCTTCCTGACACGTTTAATATGTGCCCGGAAAGCCTTGTGCAGGCTATTGGGACAGCTAAAGATCTGGGTTTAAACCCTGCAGCAATAATGCCTGTTGATCTATTTGGACAACCAGCAGATTACAATAAAATCTTACCAATCGCAGAAAAAAATAATTTATGGGTTATATGCGATGCAGCGCAGGGTTTTGGCGGTGTCTACCACGGAAAAAAAGTGGGTAGCATTGGGCTAGCAACTGCCACCAGCTTTTTCCCGGCAAAACCGCTTGGTTGCTATGGTGATGGCGGCGCGGTGTTCACGAACGACTCAAAGCTGTATGAGATATTGGTCAGCCTGCGTGTGCATGGCAAAGGCAATGATAAGTATGATAATATTCGTATTGGCATGAATGCCCGCCTTGACACATTGCAAGCAGCTATTTTAATTGAAAAGCTAGCTATATTTCCTGGTGAGTTAATTAATAGGCAGCGGGTAGCGGACAGATATAATTCATTGCTTGCAAATAGCTTTAAAACCCCATATGTGCCAAATGACTTAAGCTCTGCATGGGCACAATATACACTTATTGCTGAATCAACCAGACAGCGTGAACAATTACAGAATATATTAAAAGACGCCGGTATTCCCAGCATGGTTTATTACCCTAAACCATTGCATCAGCAGACTGCTTACAAGCATTACCCAACTGCAACCGGTGGCCGCTTACCGGTTTCTGAGAACCTTGCTGAGCGAGTGTTCAGCCTCCCAATGCATCCATACCTGGAAAATGATAGCATTGATTATATTGCCAGCGCGTTGCTTGGGGCTGTAAAGAAAGCAGCTTAATACCGCAACACATTGAGCGATGCTATAGCAGTACTTACGGAATACCATAATAATATTCCAGACCAGTTAGAAAACATGCTTTGCGTTGGCATGAATGGGAAGAAGTTGGTAATAATGCACGCCAGTGCAAAAGCGGGAAGTATTCTATATACCCCATTTTGCGACATAAAATTTTTCAGGCATATATAAATCATATATCCTACAATTATTACAAAAAACAACAGCCCGATTGCCCCTGTTTCTGCGAACCATTCCATATAAGGATTGTGCGGGTGCAGGTTACAGTAATCAATCTCCCCACCCAAAGTTAATTTTGGGCAGAGTTCGCGGAACCCCTTAAGGCCAGCGCCTGTAAGCGGATGCTCAGCCCCTATATTAAATCCTGCAATCGCAAGCTTGCCGTAATTGGTCTGTGGATAGGTTGAAATTATTGTGTAAAAATCATAGGCGCGAACTTTAACCCAATCCTGGGTTACAAATAAAAGCAGGGCCAGAATAATAACGGCGAAGGCGGTTATTGCTACCGGCTTCCTTAGCCTTGGTTCAGATATTGCAATCAGCAATGCCGAGAACCCCATGCCTATTATAGTGCTGACAAACGCGGTGCGCTCGCCCGTTACCAGGATCATGCAAATCGCAGCTATCAGGATAAGTATAGAAAAAACAAGGTTAAATATTTTCTTTTCATCTATTGCAAAAAACAAATATATCCCGATAACCGGGAGAAGCATTTTTGCGGTAAATATCCCGACTTTGACATTATTTATCGGGCCTGTCAGCCGACCACTTACATCACGAATATTACCAGTAAGCGATATTCCAAAAATATACTGCCATGTAGTATCTATGATTACAAAACACAGCATGGCAAGCATAATTACGCTAAAAATATATAATGGTTTTTTGTTGCTAAGAACCCAGTCTTTTATCGCTATATAAAAAAATATGTAGCGAACCCACGGGACAGCGACACCAAAAGAGTTGCCCTGCCAATTTGAAAATAACGATATTATCAATAGCCAGCCCCAGGCCAGTAATCCTAATTTTACAACCGGATCGCCAAGCCACTGCCATCTATTATTGCCAATACAATATACCAGCCATAACACGCCAATAAAAATTATGCATATTTCTGCAAAACTACGGCTGAAAATCAAACCTAAGGGCAAAAGCAGGGTAAATATATAAGCGGCCAGCCACAGGGATTGATACACATCATAGTTTTTTATAAATTGCGACAGCTTTACCATGCGTTTATTGTTATATTTTATATAAAGGTTAGTGCTTTGAAATAACTATATTTCATTATTTATCATGGCAACACTTAAAAGCATGATTTGCAAAGTTTACGCAGGATGCTGGCAAATAAAGCTGGTTAGAATTTAAAAGACACCCCAGCATACACGCTACGCCCTATTTCGGTCTGTTTCTGATATAGGAACGGTGTGAATTCCTTGTGGCGTTCATCGAAAAGATTTTGTCCAACAAGGCTTACACTTATAGCATCGGTAACAGGGTAGGAAAGCTTGGTATCGAAGCGGTAATAGCTGGGAACATCAATGCCGCTTAATTTGGAAACGGTGTAGAGGGAGTTAGTCATTTCCACCCGGTTCGGGAACAGGTAAGTAGAGCGCAGATTGAGCATATTTTTCGGGTGTTTTCCTACAAAGGACAATCCTATCTTCGCCTTATCATCGAATTTCAGGTCAATGTAGCTGTAGGACCCGGCAAGCTGCCATGAGGAGGAAACATTATATTTAACCGAACTTTCAAAGCCGAACGAGTGCGCCTTGTTTACATTCTCAACGCTAATTGGCTGGCTTATATAACCGGCAAATACGGTAGGATCTCCCAGAATATCCTGCAGCAGGTTATTATACCTGTTATAAAATGTGCTAACATCCACCGAAAGGGATTTTATCGGCTGGATGCGGTAGCCAAGTTCATAAGCCAGCAAATCTTCAGCGTCCGCCTTCTTATTAGGGGCAGCAGTATATAATACAGGAAGCGGAAGCGAAACTGTCGGCGGGTCAACAAGATATGATAACCGTCCATCAGAATCGAAACGGCTAGGGGTATGCACAGCGCGTGAAACCGAGGCCCAAACCGTCTGGGTATGGTCAGGAAGCCATGAGATACGGGCGCTTGGCTGGGCCTCGAACCCGGAATACTGGTTATGCTCAAATTTGGAACCAAGCGTCAGAAACAGTTTATCTGGTATCAGGGTAAATTTATCCTGCAAGAAAGCATTATAAAGGCTATCATTCCTGGTAGCCGGGGTCAGGGCGTATTGGGAGCTTGCATCATTTTTATCGTTTATAAAGCGGTAACCTACGCCCCAGATAAATTCCTGCCTGTTCCATCCGGTCCATACATGCTGGAATTCTATATCCGCTGTATTGGCGACATCATTAAAAAACGAGGTTTTTTGCGAAGCGTTATCAAAGTAGGCCTGCAATGAGGTTTCCGACACCGGGCTTAGCTTTTCTTCCCAGCGCATCAAAATATTACCGCCGCCTAACTTGAAGCCCTTTGAACTGTAATAATAAGACGGGGAAGCCAAATCAGGAAATGTATATGAATAATCTTCATCACTAGCATATATATCGCCCTGGATCTTAAGCTTGCCGCTATCCGATATTTTAAGGTCACTGCGGAAACCCGCCTGTTTTTTTCTCCATGAATCCCCGGCGTCATTTCCACCTACCAGGCTCTGGGAATTATTATCATCATATTTGGCATACATACGCGCATAGCTGTCACCGGCCACCTTAACCCCATAACGGACGCTGGTTTCGCCTATTTTATTGCCATACTCGGCGGTTGCCAGACCACCCTGCGTATCCTTGGAATTCTTTGTTATAATATTGATAACGCCGTTAACCGCATTCGCCCCCCAGAGAGTTGCCCCTGGTCCGCGTATAACTTCAATACGCTCAATATCTTCAAGCATCATATCCTGCGAGTCCCATATAACACCGGAGAATAATGGTGAATATATAGTCCTGCCGTCAACCAGCACCAGAAGCTTATTGGAAAACTGATCATTAAATCCACGCGCACTCACCGTCCAGTTATTAGATCCTGATTGAGTAACTACAATTCCCGGGGCCATGCGCAAAGTTTCCGGGATATTAGTAGCGCCGGAACGACGTATATCTTCCTGGGTTATCACAAAAATTGCCGCCGGGGCTTCATGCTCCGGCTCGGATTTTTTAGAAACCGATGTAACCTGTAAATTAGTAAGCTCAGCCAGCGACATGCTAAGCACCCTTTTTATTTCCGCATCGGAAATTTCATCTGCCGCCTGTGCCGCTGTCGGGAGCAGCGCCATGCTGAGCATCAATAACTTATATATATTAACCCTGGACATAATAAAGTCTCTAATTAGTTATTCAATTCATCACAGCAAATTATTAAGCGACCATACTGTAATAACCTGATAAAGTTAAAATTAGATTAACCAATTATAACCATATGATTAATATACTTGCTTAGCTGCATAATTCTGAATATATAAATTGAAAACCAACATCGCTAATTATATGTCAGATAATAAAACTTATAGCGTAAGCAGGCTGAAAGGGGCTCCGGTTCTCGGATTTTTAATCCCAGCAATTAAAAATCCATTAGGGTTAGTATTGGATCTATCACATAAACATGGAGATATTGTCTTACTTCCGGTTTTAGGCGAAGACGCAATACAGGTTAACAATCCTGAGATAATACGTCATATATTTATTGATAATCAGAAAAATTATAAAAAAAGCAAACCCTATATAAGGTTTGAATCAGCAATCGGCCTTGGGCTTCTTACCAGCAATGGAGATAAATGGAAGCGCGACCGGCAGAAAATCCAGCCAATGTTTAACCGCGAACAGATAGCCGGTTATTATTATGATGTAGTGAATGTGGTAACTGAGAAATACAAGCAGCGCTGGCTTAAACTCACGGAAAACGGAAAATTTGAACTTAATATCACAAAAGAAATGGCAAAAATAACCACAGAGGTTATTTTACGCTCGATTTTTGGCAATAATATAAGCGATGAAACCGTAGCATCACTGCATCATTCCTATAATGTACTTATTCAATATTTGCAGAGCATCCGCGTTATATATAACGTTGACCTTCGCAAAATATTTTGCCACCCGGCATATTTCCGTTTCAAAAAAGAACTGGATAATATTGAAAACCAGATAAAGATTCTAAGCGAACAATACAGGAGCAGTGGACGCAATGATAAGTATAACATGCTTTCCCTGCTTATCGAGGCGCAGAAAGCCGACCCGGAAAATTTCACTGAAAAAGACATACGCGACCATGCGGTAAGCATGGTATTTGCAGGCTTTGAAAGCACATCCATACTTATGCAGTGGATATGGTATGTACTGGATGAAAATTTATATGTGCGTAATAAATTATTAGAAGAAATTGTAAATATTGCCCCCAGCACCGCAACGGAAGACAGCAGCAAGCTGACTTTCGATGAAGTTAAGAAGATGGATTATATGACATTGGTTTTAAAAGAAACCATGCGCATATACCCTCCTTTCTGGATGATTGGCAGAGAAGCTATAAATGATGATAATTTTGGCGATTTCAAGGTAAAAAAAGGCGCGACAATTGTGGTTTCCCAGATAGGGATGCACAGGCATCCAAAATACTGGAATAATCCCAACAGCTTTATACCGGAGCGTTTCCTGCCAGAGAATGAGAAAAAAATTGATGATGGCATTTACTTTCCCTTCCTGCATGGCGGCAGGAAATGCAGCGGCTATATGTTTGTAGATATGGAGGCGAGGACTATTATTGCAAAACTGCTTCCCCTGTTTACAGTTACAGCATTAAACAAGCTTGATAATGGGATTAAGCCTGGAATTTCCCTGAAGCTTAAGAAGCCTCTTATGGTGGAGATTGACCGCGTATCCAGGATCAATAAAGAGCTGCCTTGAAATTTAGAGCGTTTTCGCTTTAGTTGTGCGTTAGGCATCCGAGGCGAAGTGTACAATAGTACATGAGACGAAGGATAACAACACGCACGATTAAATGGAAAATGCTCTAATTCAGGGCTTGCGACATATGACGTATAAACACGCGGTTTTTTCCGGTTAATATATCGCTGCAGAAGGATGTGAGATCAGACATTATCAAATACCATTTAATCTCAGATGGCAGCGTATTATCCACCGGATGAACCCCCTCAATAATACGGGTGGTTTTAACGCCGAAGCTGTTAGCAACGAATCGCCAGCTCCTTGCCATACGATATGGTGATTTTACAAACAGGTAATGTATGTCGGATGTAGTTACCTTATCATACATTATTTTACATAATTCATTGAATATATTTTCTTCGCCGCAATCTTCCATAACTGCAAAGCGCGATATTTCAGCGTGCCTTACCTTATCAAGCTGCAAGTCCTTAAATATATCGCGCAGATGCAATTCATCGCTTTCCATTGGCATCGGCCAGGTTTCATCACTTTCGCGGACTATAAGGCGGCAGCCGCCCAGGCAGAGATTACCACGGCGTGCTATGAGGATATGTCCGATTTTGTCATAAAAATCTTCGCCCCAGTTATAGCCTTCAACCTTAAAAACCTTATCATACATTATTGAGCGCAGGCGGAAATATTGGTGCAGCAGCGCTTTATCCTGGGTAAACTCATACACAACCGGCTCGTTTTTGCTATATGGTTTTAGTTTACGGCGTGCAATCACATCTTGCAGAGCAACCATAAAGCTATTAGGCGATTGGATCGGAGAGTCGACTTTTTCTTCCACAATTTTATCAACAGTTGGCTTAGGCATAATCGTTAATCCTATAATTTGATATTAACCAAATATTAGTAATTATTAACAAAAGCAACGAATTTTTGCGGAAAAAATTTATTCAGCAAGGTATCCTTACATTTTTGCTATGTGGATGTCATCTCCAATATTATGATTTATATTGGATTTTTTGCCGGAGTGACCTTTATGCAACAGATTGGAATTAATTTGATCCACCATCTGAAACCCATTTTTTTTAATATATTCAGGTACTAATTCGGGAAAAATAGTCCAGTGGTAGGCAGTTTTTTCCCTGCTTAGAAATAAATTTTGAATATAAGTTGTAAAACCTGCCCCCTGACTTTCAGGGGCAAGGCTAGTGAAAATAAAATATGACTCAGGCGCGCAATTATTCTTAATCTGAGTAAAAATAGCAGGCACATTTTCTTCAGGAATGAACATAAACAACCCTTCTGCAATCCAGAGGGTCTTCGAATCGGCTTTAAATAAGCGCGAGGCGGCAAGAATATCTGTAAATTCTTCACGCAAGTCCGCCGATAACAGCTCCATATTATCCGGTATATTTATATTATTAGCAGCCAGCGCTGCCGCCTTGAAGCTTTGGGATTCACCCCTGTCAATTTCGATGAACCGCACAGATTGAAGCCCTTCAGACAAGCGCATAGCAAGTATATCAAGGCCAGCCCCAAGCACGATTACCTGCTTTACATCATTTTCGGAAATTATCTTCCTGGCATTTTTCTCTATTTCTTTTTTGCGTAAATAAAAATGCCTTAGCCTTCCTTCATTGGTTACCATTTCACCTATTTTATACTGCGCCGCATATGGCATGCACGCGATAATTTTAGATAGGAACCTGGTTTTTCCAGCTTCATTTGCCAGTATCTGGTACAGGGCTAACGACTGCTCATTATATGGGTCAGCGAATTTTTCCTGATGCATTGCGGCGATAATGCCTTGCAATACAAACCAGGCCGTAAAGTCCGGCTTATTTTTGGAATTATATTTTTTATTAATGCCCACTTAAAAAGCGCTCGGCTTCCAGGGCCGCCATGCAGCCGGTTCCAGCAGCAGTAACCGCCTGGCGGAATATCTTATCCTGCACATCACCTGCTGCAAACACTCCTTCGATATTGGTTCTGGTGCTGCCTGGCGTTGTTTCAATATAATTATCTTTATCGAGCTTAACCGTACCCTTAAACAATTCGGTATTTGGGGAATGGCCAATAGCAACAAAAGCACCGTCAGTTTTTACTTCCGAAATTTCTCCGGTCTTTAAATTTTTAAGACGCACTGCAGTAAGTGAATTTGGCTCTTCCGTGCCCAAGAATTCTTCCACCGCGCTATCCCAGATAACTGAAACCTTAGGATTTGCGAATAAACGCTCCTGCCCTATTTTTTCAGCGCGCAGACTATCGCGGCGGTGAACCAGAGTAACTTTTGAAGCAATATTGGCGAGATAAAGCGCCTCTTCAACGGCGCTGTTACCGCCGCCTATTACTACAACTTCTTTATTCTTGAAGAAAAACCCGTCACAGGTCGCACAGGCGGAAACACCAAAACCGGAAAATTTCTTTTCGCTTTCCAGCCCCAGCCAGCGCGCAGAAGCGCCAGTTGCGATTATCAGTGTATCGCTTACATATTCATCGCCTGATTCGCCTTTAGCGACAAACGGGCGCCTAGAAAGATCAACAGACATTATAGTGTCATGGAAAATTTTTGTGCCAACATGCGCTGCCTGTTTTTCCATTTGCTCCATTAGCCAGGGGCCTTGCACAGCATGTTCAAACCCCGGATAATTTTCAACATCGGAAGTTATGGTAAGCTGGCCACCCGGCTGCAATCCGTGCACCATTATAGGGTTAAGCCCCGCACGGGCAGCATAAATCGACGCTGTGCAACCAGCAGCCCCAGAACCTATAACAAGAACTTTTGTATTATGGATTACCATGGCATCAGAGCTTCTTAGCATGACCTTTTAAGTATTTAGCAACACCTTCAGCGCTTGCCTTCATACCCTCTTCGCCACGCTGCCAGCCAGCCGGACAAACTTCACCATGCTCTTCATGGAACTGTAATGCATCAACCATGCGCAGGGCTTCATCTACATTGCGGCCCAGAGGCAGATCGTTGACTAACTGATGACGCACAACACCATTACCGTCAATCATGAAGGTTCCGCGGAAAGCAACGGCATCGCCAAGCAATACGTCATAATCACGCGATATGGATTTGGTAAGGTCGGCAACCATCGGGAACTGCACATTGCCAATACCGCCTTTTTCAACCGGGGTATTTTTCCATGCCAGATGGGTGAAATGCGAATCAACTGAAATACCAATAACCTCAGCTTTGCGCAGTTTGAATTCCTTAAGGCGATTATTGAAAGCTATGATTTCCGAAGGACAAACGAAAGTAAAGTCCAGGGGCCAGAAAAATAATATGCCGATCTTGCCTTTTTTCGTAACTTTGCCAGAAGCATCCTTCTTAATACCCAAATGATTGTAAAGATTGAATTTTTCATCAAAACTGCCATCGGCCATAACGGCTTTAGCGGTAAAATCAGGGGCTTGCTTGCCAACCAGAACGCTCATATTTTCTCCTTAAGAAGTCAGTTAAATTGCCAAAATCCACTGGTAAATATATAGTCGCTCCAATATAAGGTTCAAGTGCTGTTTGCACAATTCAGACTTTTTTTATCGGATATTTCAAATGACAGGTTTTTTAAGCAGCAATTTCAAGAAACCACAGCCCATACCCCTGCTGTTCATTATTGTTGCAACCATTACCCTTACATATCTTGGCGCGTGGCAACTTGAAAGGCTGCAATGGAAAAATGGCCTGCTTAAGGAAATCAACCAGGCGCAGGCGATGCCAGTACTGCAAATCCTGCCCGAAAAGCTGGATGGGTTGGAATACCGGAAAGTTATTTTAAAAGGCATTTTTGAGCATGAAAAATCCCTACATATGATAGGCCGCCAGCGCGGTAATTTCCCCGGTTATTTTATAGTAACGCCTTTTAAACTGGAAAACGACGGCAGGATAATACTGGTAAACCGCGGCTTTTCTCCATCTGGCAAAGAAAGCAGGCCAGACGGTATGCAGACTGTGGAAGGCGTTATCCGCCCACCACGCACCAAGCGTTTTTTTGCCCCGGAAAACCTGCCTGAGAAAAACGTATGGTTTTATGAGGATATACCGGCCATGTCCAAGTCTTCCGGCCTTACTATTTCACCCATAATAATCGAACAGGTGGGCAAGGAAGAGCCTGGGATTTTCCCAATCCGCGGCGACGGAAAAATAAACCTGCAGAATGATCATCTTGGCTATGCTGTTACCTGGTTTACAACAGCGATAATCGGGATTGTCATGTTTGCTTTTTATCACCGTAAGGCTAAAATAAAATCATGAAATATATCTCCACGCGGGGAATGGCCCCGGAATTATCCTTTGAAGATTGCGTTCTTGCAGGGCTTGCTCCTGATGGCGGCCTGTATGTGCCAAAAGATGTGCCTGTACTTTCCCATGCAGAAATCGCTGCCCTTAAGCCACTTGGCTACAGCGAGCTTGCCTATAATATCATCTCGCGTTTCACCGCCGGATGCATTGCGCCAGATGCCCTTAAAAATATCATAAATGAATCATATAAAACCTTCCGGCATCCAGAAGTTGCGCCACTTAAGGCATTAAGGGATGATACTTATCTTCTTGAACTTTTCCATGGTGAAACCCTGGCATTCAAGGATTTCGCCCTCCAGTTCCTGGGCAGGCTGCTTGACCATATTTTAGAAAAGCGCAAACAGAAAGTAGTGATAATCGGGGCAACCTCTGGGGATACTGGTTCAGCAGCGATAGCCGGTTGCCGTGGGCGCAGGAACATGGATATTTTTATCATGTATCCGCATGGGCGCGTGTCGGATGTGCAGCGTTTGCAGATGACCTCGGTGCTTGACGAGAATGTGCATAATATAGCCCTGGATGGCACATTTGATGATTGCCAGGATATTGTAAAGTCATTATTTGCCGATGAAAATTTCAGAAGTGAGCATAACCTCACTGCTGTAAACTCTATAAACTGGGCGCGGATCGTTGCGCAGGTGGTATATTATTTTTACGCTGCCCTTAAGCTCGGCGCGCCTGATAGAGCCATTAGCTTCTCAGTGCCGACTGGAAATTTCGGTGATATTTATGCGGGTTATATAGCAAAAAAAATGGGGCTTCCCATCAATCAGCTTATAATCGCAACCAACCGCAATGACATACTGGCGCGCACACTTGCAACCGGAGTGTATGAAATATCAGGGGTAGAGCCATCGCTTTCACCGAGTATGGATATACAGGTTTCCAGTAATTTCGAACGGTTATTATTTGATCTTTACGACAGGGATGGCGCAGCAATATCTGAAATAATGGGCGGTCTGCGCAGGGATAAAAAATTCAGATTATCTGAGCGTGCATTTGCGCGGCTGCGCGCTGAGTTTTCTGCGGCGCGGGCTGACGATGAGGAAACAAAGGCAACTATAAAAAAATGTTACGGGGAAACAGGGGAACTGCTAGACCCGCATACAGCAGTTGGTTTATGCGCTGGTAACAAGTCGCGCAGGGATGAAAAATCCCCTCTGGTGGTGCTGGCAACTGCCCATCCTGCAAAATTCCCGGTTGCGGTTGAGGAGGCCTGCAACATACACCCTGCCCTGCCTGCACGTCTTGCTGACTTGTTTAAACGACCGGAAAAATTCGCCCGCCTTGCCAATGAAACCGCTGCTATAAAAAAATTTATCGAGGACAATATATGAGCTACCAGATTACCACATTACCTAACGGCATGCGCGTTGCCAGCGAATTTTTAGAGGGCGTTGAAAGCGTTGCTGTTGCGGTAAGCGTTGGGGCTGGTGCCCGCTATGAAACTGAAGATGAAAACGGCATTTCACACCTGCTTGAGCATATGGCTTTCAAAGGTACGAAAACCCGGACTGCCCGTGATATAGCCGAGATATTTGATGCGGTTGGCGGGCAGCTTAACGCCTATACTTCAATGGAGCTTACGGTTTATTATGCCAAACTGCTTAAAGAAAATGCCGGGCTGGCTGTTGATGTGCTCGCCGACATCATGCAGAATTCAATATTCGCCGAAGATGAGCTGGCGCGTGAAAAAGAGGTTATAATCCAGGAAATCGCCATGTTCCAGGATACTCCTGATGAGCTGGTGGTTGATCATTTTGACGCAATGGCTTTTGCCGGACAGCCGCTGGGACGCCCGATACTTGGCACAAAGGAAAAGGTCGCCGCATATAGCCGTGCTGATCTGCAGGCTTATATGGCCAAGCATTACAGGCCACAGCGCATGGTGGTAACTGCGGCTGGAAATATTCACCATGAAGATTTCGTTGCTATGGTGAAACGTTTTTTCCATATGGAAAAGGTTGAAGATGGCGAGAGATTTAAAATAGCTGAGTATATAAGCGGAGAAAATTGTGTTACTGCTGATTTCGAACAGTTGCACATGATTATAGGGCTTCCCGCCGTCACCATGCACTCGCCAGATTATTACGCCCTGCAATTATATACCACGATTCTGGGCGGGGGCATGTCATCACGCCTGTTCCAGGAAGTTCGCGAAAAGCGCGGCCTGGCTTATACGGTTTATGCCATGGCCTCAGCTTATGAGGATTTAGGCATGATGAGTGTTTATGCTGCGGCATCGCCTGAAAAAGCAGGAGAGCTTTCATTGGTTTTATGCGAGCAGATAGCAGGAATGGCCGTGGATATTTCTGACAGCGAAATCACAAGGGCAAAAAACCAGCAAAAAGCAGAGTTGCTGATGGCGCGTGAAAATCCGCAGACAGTCGCTTCATGGATAGGCAGGCATCTCCTGCTGTTCAGCGAATACCGGGAAGCGCATTCTATTATCAAAAAAATCGAAGCCGTCGATAAACAACAGCTTATAAAGCTTGCCGGAAAAATAACAGCAGGGAAACTTACTGTCGCGGCTCTTGGCGATGTATCAAAAGTTACTCCTTACTCCGAACTCAGCAAAAAATTAGTTTCTGCTTAATCGCAAAATTTTATTTCGCCTTTAGTTATGGCTTCCAGGCTTTGGCTTTTTATAAAATCCATATTGCGCCAGACATAAGCAGCCAGCTTATTTAGCTGCTCATCATCCACTGTTCCTTCGCGGTATAAATTGCGCTTAAGGCTTTCTTTAAAAGAAGAACTATCAATAATGGTTTTATCATAAGCGTCAATGCGGCCATAAAATGCCTGAGCCATTTTTTTTATACGCTTGCCCACGCCAGTATCACTTACGCCCATCTCACGCAGGCTCCTGTCCATATCAGAAAAAAACACTTCCCACAGCGAGCGTAAAAATTCTGGGGATTCTTTTTTAAGCCTGGAAGTAAGGAAGAAGATATGCAGTACTATAACATCAAAGCGGCCATCCAGATTATCCGCCACTCCATATTGCGTATAAAAAAATTCCCGGCGCGCCTGCTCAACAAGCTTAACATAAGCTTCATGCGCATTCTGTTCATAGGAAGAATCACCTAGAATTTTCTTAAGCAGGGAGAAACTCACGCAGCGTTTCCAACCATTTCCTTTTGCAGCTTTTCCATTGCACGAACCTCGATCTGGCGTACGCGCTCGCGGGAAATATTATAGATCTGGCTCAAATCCTCAAGCGTATCCGGCTCATCTTTCAAGCGGCGGCGATTGATAATATCGCGCTCGCGCTCATTAAGCTTTGCCATGGCGTTATTCAGGAGAATCTGCCTGCCCTGCTGCTCTTCACGTTGCACCATAACTGCTTCATGGCTTTCGGAAGGCTCAACCAGCATATCCATTTTTTCGCCCTCGCCATCAGCCGAGATAGCGCTATTAAGATATACGTCATTGCCGGACATGCGCTGGTCCATATCAATCACATCATCGCGGGTTACATCAAGTATCTGGGCTATATCACCAGCCTGCTCATGCGTAAGGCCGCGCTCACCCACCGCGCCGATTTTGTTTTTGATCTTGCGAAGATTGAAGAACAAGCGTTTCTGGGCGGCTGAGCTTCCGATTTTCACCATCGACCATGAGCGCAATATATATTCCTGTATTGCTGCGCGGATCCACCACATAGCGTAGGTAGAAAGGCGGAAGCCTTTATCAGGTTCAAAGCGCTTTACCGCCTGCATCATGCCGATATTCCCCTCGGCGATTAGCTCACCCATAGGCAAGCCGTAACCACGGTAGCGGAACGCTATCTTGGCAACCAGGCGCAAATGGCTGGTCACCAGCCTGTGTGCAGCGGCAGTATCGCCATTATCGCGCCATTTTTTGGAAAGTTCGTATTCTTCCTTCGGCTCTAAAACCGGGAATTTGGTAATATCCTGAAGGTAACGGCGAAGCCCATCTGGCGAAGATGAGCTAAGCGGTATAGCCAAAGCTCCTGCTGAAACAGGGGCAATCTGCTTATTTTCGTCCATATCTATTGTAGGCTTATTTGCTTTCATCAATAATATCCTCCCTGGGAGCGAATATTATAATGGTTTTGCGGTCAAGTTTCAAGGGGCGATAGATGATTATTCCCGCCGCCAGTCAGTGCTGCCGTCTGGCCTATCTTCAAGTATAATACCTTGAGAAGAAAGGTTTTTACGGATTTCATCCGCCCGCGCCCAGTTTTTGGCTTTTTTGGCTTCAATACGTTCGTTTATAAGCGTTTTAATTTCAGCGTTATTTTCATCAGCATCACCCTTAAACCATTCTTCCGGCGTATGTTGCAAAAAGCCCAGAATATTTGCCATCGCAAATAAATCCTGCGAACTAGCTTCATGCATAATACTTATAGCTTTTTGGATATTTAAATCATCAAACAATGCTTTTAAAAAATCCTCCTGAATCCTGCCTCCTGAATGCTGTCCGCTTAAACTGCGATACCATTTATCCAGCGTTAGCTTAGCGTCATGTATCAGCTTTTCGTTCCAGTCAAGCGGGCTGCGGTAATGGGTTGAAAGCAGCGCAAAGCGTATAACTTCACCACGCACGCCTTTATCCAGAACATCTTTCACGCTGGTAAAATTACCCAGCGATTTGCTCATTTTTTCACCATTAACGGTTAAAAACCCATTATGCACCCAGGTTTTTGCAAAATGCGAATGTGGGGCAGCGCAGCAGCTTTGCGCAATCTCATTTTCATGATGGGGGAACATAAGGTCGGCTCCGCCACCATGAATGTCGAAATCATCGCCTAAATATTTACTGCTCATGGCCGAGCATTCAATATGCCAGCCCGGCCTGCCAAAACCCCAAGGGCTATCCCAACCAGGCTCGCCGTCCGAAGCCTTGGCGAAGGATGGTTTCCACAATACGAAATCGCCTGGGTTTTTCTTGTAATTTTCCACTTCCACACGTGAACCGGCAATTAAATCTTCCAGCTTTCGCCCTGATAGCTGGCCATAATCCTTGTAGCTTTCCACGCTGAATAATACATGCCCATCCGCAATGTAGGCATTGCCATTTTTCAGCAGTTTTTCGATAATAGCTATCATTTCAGCTATATGCGCTGTAGCTCTCGGTTCTTCATTTGGGCGCAGACAGTTAAGCGCATCTATATCCTCATGGAACCAGCCTTCGACACGCTTAGTAAGCGCAGAAATAGGCTCACCACCTGCTTTAGCAGCAGCATTTATTTTGTCATCAACATCAGTGATATTGCGCACATAAGTCACGTTTTTTTCACCGTAAACATGGCACAGCAGGCGATATAATACATCATATACCACAACCGAGCGCGCATTACCCAGGTGCGGGCGGTCATAAACCGTCGGACCGCACACATACATGCGCACATTCTTTTCATCCGCCGGTTTGAATTCTTCTTTTTTGCGGGTCAGTGTGTTGTAGAGATAAATACTCATGACGATAATCTTTTGATAACCTGTTCGCGCCCTAAAATGGGAAGTAGTTTTTTGAATTCAGGGCCTTGTTCCTGCCCGGTAAGCGCTTTGCGGATAGGCATGAAAAGCTCCTTACCCTTTCGCTCAGTGGTTGTCTTAATTTGGGAAAGCCACAAATCCCATGTGGAATCATTCCAAGGTTCAAGGGGCAAAAATTTGAGGGTTTGCTGCACAAAACTGCGATCTTCCACTCCCAAACCAGACACAACCTCCCCGTGCAATATGTCCCACCAGTTTTTTGCTTCGGAAATAGTTTTAAGGTTAGGCTGAATCATAACCCAGAATTTTTCATCGGCAAAAGGAATCAGGTTTTTAACTTCCTCGTATGGCAACTTATGCAAAATCTTTTCATTAATTTTTTCCAACTCAGCCACATCATAATTAGCTGGTGCGCGCCCGAATTTTGCAAAATCAAAACTATCTATCAATTCCTTTAGTTCAATAAATGGCGCTGCCGGATCAGAAGTCCCGATATGCGCAAGCAGCGAATTTATAGCCATAGGCATTATACCGTTTTCACGCAGCGCACGTATGTCATTTCCGCCAGTGCGCTTTGACATTTCTCCTTCTTTGGTTTTTAGCAAAGCCAGATGGCCAAAGCTCGGTGGTTTATAGCCAAGCGCTTCAAATATCTGCACCTGAACCGCAGTATTGGAAACATGATCTTCGCCGCGCACTATATGGGTTATTCCCATCTGCCCGTCATCTACCACCGAAGCCAAAGTATAAAGCGGCACTCCATCTTCGCGCACTAAAACCGGGTCACTCATATGGGTCGCCTGGAATTTCGCCTCGCCGCGAATCAAATCGTCCCAGATTATCTGCTTATCTTCCAGAAGGAAACGGTAATGCGGCCTGCGGCCTTCGCGTTCATATTTTTCTTTCTGCGCGTCATCCAGTTTAAGGCTGGCGCGGTTATATATAGGCGGCAGGCTGCGCGAAGCCTGCATTTTGCGCTGCACATCAAGCTCTTCCGGGGTTTCATAACATGGATACAGCCTTCCCGATTCTATGAGCTTCTGCCTGGCTTTTTCGTAATCCGCGAGCTTATCCGACTGTTTGAAAAAGCCATCCCATTTTAAACCCAGCCACTGTAAATCTTCCTTGATTGCGGCTTCATATTCGGCTTTTGAACGATCGGTATCGGTGTCGTCTATGCGCAGCCAGAATTCCCCTCCGCTTTTTTTAGCGAATAGCCAGTTGATAAGCGCTGTGCGGACGTTACCTAAGTGCACATAACCAGTTGGTGATGGGGCGAATCTAACCTTTACGGTCATAAAGCCGCTTGTGCTGCCGCTAATCTTGCTACCGGAACGCGGTACGGCGAGCAGGATACATAATCAAGCCCAGCCTTCTGGCAGAAATTTATTGATGCCGGGTCGCCGCCATGCTCACCACAAATCCCCATTTTCAGTTCAGGGCGCGTTTTGCGGCCACGTTCCACAGCAAGGCCGATAAGCTCGCCAACACCCGACTGATCAAGGGAAACAAACGGGTCCTGCTCAACTATTCCCTGCTTCTTATAGGCTTCAATAAATGATGCCGAATCATCGCGTGAAATGCCAAGAGTGGTCTGGGTCAGGTCATTGGTGCCGAAGCTGAAAAATTCAGCAGAGCCGGCAATTTCGCCTGAGCGCAGGGCAGCCCGCGGAAGTTCTATCATAGTACCTACCATATACTCTATTTTTGCACCGGTTTCCTTCATAACCGCGCTCGCAGTTTTATCCACCAGCGCTTTTAATATCTCAAGTTCCTTAGGCATCATGACCAGCGGGATCATGATCTCAGGAATTACATTTTCCTTGCCTTCTTTTATTATGCTGGCAGCCGCTTCAAAAATAGCGCGCGCCTGCATCTCATAAATTTCCGGATAGGTAATACCAAGGCGGCAGCCGCGATGACCAAGCATCGGGTTCTGCTCCTTAAGCTCATGGGCACGGTGGCGCACAACTTCAAGCCCAATCCCGGCAGCGGCTGCAACCTGTTTTATATCTTCTTCGGTATGCGGCAAAAATTCATGTAAAGGCGGGTCGAGCAAACGAATAGTTACTGGCAGGCCACTCATTATACGGAACAACTCCACAAAATCATTGCGCTGCATCGGGAGAAGTTTAGCAAGCGCCGCTTTACGGCCATCAACATTTGATGCCACGATCATTTCGCGCATGGCTATGATGCGCTGAGCGTCAAAGAACATATGTTCAGTACGGCACAGGCCTATTCCCTCAGCGCCGAATTTACGGGCAACCGCAGCATCAACAGGCGTTTCCGCATTGGTGCGAACCTTTAATTTTCTGGTTTCATCCGCCCAGGCCATAAGCGTATTAAAATCATCAGACAGAACCGGCTGCACGGTTGCTATCATACCCAGCATCACCTCCCCGGTTCCGCCGTTTATGGTAATAACATCGCCCTCTTTGATAGTCTGGTTTCCGGCTTTAAGTTCCTTCTTTGTGTAATCGATCCTAAGGTCGCCAGCTCCGGAAACACAAGGTTTTCCCATGCCGCGTGCAACTACCGCCGCATGGCTGGTCATGCCTCCGCGCGCCGTCAAAATCCCCTGCGCTGCATGCATCCCGTGGATATCTTCCGGCGAAGTTTCGATACGCACCAATATCACTTTTTCCTTATGATCAAGCGCCATCGCCTCAGCATCCTCAGCAGTAAAAACCACCTTGCCGGAAGCTGCTCCCGGCGATGCTGGAAGCCCGGTTGCAATTACAGTTTTTTTAGCTTTTGGATCCAGCGTTGGATGGAGTAGCTGGTCAAGCGACAGCGGGTCTATACGCTTAATTGCTTCCGGCTTCGTAATAACTTTTTCTGAAACCATGTCCACTGCAATTTTTACTGCCGCTGCTGCTGTACGTTTTCCGTTTCGCGTCTGCAGCATCCACAGTTTATTATTCTGTATGGTAAATTCAATATCCTGCATATCGCGGTAGTGTGATTCGAGCTTGTCAAAGACATCGGTAAGCTGCTTGTAAACAGCAGGCATTACCGTTTTCATCTCATCCAGCGGCTGCGGGGTACGTATACCGGCTACCACATCTTCACCCTGGGCATTTACCAGGAACTCACCATAATATTTATGCTCACCGGTTGACGGATTTCTGGTGAAAGCAACACCGGTTGCACAATCTTCTCCCATATTGCCAAACACCATGGACTGCACGGTAACAGCCGTTCCCCAGCTTTCAGGAATATCATGCAGGCGGCGGTAGGTGTTGGCGCGGGGGTTCATCCATGAGTTAAACACGGCCTGAATCGCACCCCAGAGCTGGTCATGTACATCATCAGGGAAAGGCGAGCCCAATTCTTCAGCCACCTTGTCTTTATACTGCACTACAAGGTCTTTCAGATCATCTGCTGTCAGCTCGGTATCAAGCTCAATATCACGATCACGTTTTTTCTGTTCCAGCATTTCTTCAAAATGGTAATGGTCAACTTCTAAAACCACATCGGAATACATCTGTATGAAACGGCGGTAGCTGTCATAGGCGAAGCGCTCATTGCCAGTTTTTTTTGCCAGTGCCTGCGCTGTTATATCATTCAGCCCCAGATTTAAAACCGTATCCATCATCCCCGGCATGGAAGCTCGCGCGCCCGAACGCACAGAAAGAAGCAGAGGGTTTTTATAATCGCCAAATATCGCACCAACATCTTTTTCCACTTTGGAAAGCGCGTCCGCAACCTGCTGTTTAAGGTCTGCCGGCAATTTCTTTCCGTCTGCGTAATAACCGACACATACCTCGGTTGTGATGGTAAAACCAGGGGGAACCGGAAGTCCAAGCGAGCACATTTCCGCAAGGTTTGCGCCTTTTCCACCCAGCAGGTTTTTCATGCTGCCATTACCGTCAGATGCAGAAGCGGCAAAGCTGTATACTAATTTTTCTGCCATATTTTCTTTCTTTTGTATGTTGGTTTGTGCGTTCATATTTTTATCCTTCAATTTTTGAAAAGTCGGCGATACTACCCATGATGCTGCGAAGTTTTGACAGCAAACAGAGGCGAGCATTGCGTATTTTTTTATCTTCAGCGTTCACCATAATCTTCTCAAAGAACAGATCAAGTGGTCGGCGTAGCTCGGAAAACTTAACCATCGCTTCAGTGAACATTTCGTGATGTTTCAGATTATCCAGTTCGCCCGAGATATTTTCCAGCAAGCCAGCAAGGTCTTGTTCTTCTACCTCTTTAAGGTCATCATTTAAAATTTCTGCTTTATAACAAACCTTATATTTTTTCTCTTCAGCAGATAATATATTTGTTGAGCGTTTATAAGCGGCCAGTAAATTTGTACCATTTTCAGAAAGAAGGAACTCCTGAAGGGCTTTTACTCTCTCAAAAATACTTATGAAATCATAATATTTTTTTCCGCCATCTTTTTCAGCTTCATCAACAACCGCTAAAATTGCATCAATTACATCATGACGATAACCTTCTTCTTTCAGCATCACCTTTAAACGGTCATAGAAAAAGTCAATAATTGATTTGATCATCTTATCTTCCGCATCTTCAGGAATATCCTCAAAAGCGGTTTCATTTACTGAAAGATACTTACCTATTTTATGCGGTTCATGGAGTTTTTTTTCTGTTTTCTTTACTAGTTTTTCATGAGCCTTATATAGCGCCACCGCTTTAATCTGGTCTTTAGTAAGTAATATTTCCAAAGGCAACCTTACTTTGTTTTCCCTTATAATCCTTATAACACCAAGCGCAGCACGGCGCAGCGCGAACGGGTCTTTGCTGCCAGTTGGCTTTTCTCCGATAGCAAACATGGAAATAATTGTATCAATCTTATCAGCAAGAGCCACACAGATAGAAACGATTTCTGTAGGAATAATATCACCAGGGCCTTGTGGCCTGTAATGGTCGCGGATGGCATCAGCAACCTGCTGCGGTTCATTTTGCTGCATAGCATAATAGCGGCCCATGATTCCCTGAAGTTCAGCGAATTCTCCGACCATGCCAGTCACTAAATCAGCTTTGCAAAGCTCGGCGGCGCGCATAACGGCAATTTCTGCCATTGCAGGGCGCTCCCCGGCAAATCCTGATTTGCTGATTATTTGCATAGCTAAATTTTTTATCCTGTCCACTTTATCGGCAACGCTTCCAAGTTTCGCGTGGTAAGTTACAGTTTTCAGGCCTTCCGCCCATTCACTAAGCGGTTTTTTGCGGTCGGTGTCCCAAAAAAACCTGGCGTCAGCGAAACGTGCGCGCAGCACACGCTCATTACCAGCAATAATCGCCCTGCCCTTATCTTCGGTCTGCATGTTAGAGGTTATCAGGAAATTTGCCGATAAACTTCCATCATCATTTTGCAGGGCAAAATATTTCTGGTGAGAACGCATTACCATGGTGAGAACTTCGGGTGGAAGATCCATGAATTTATCGTCGATTTTACCCATAAGAAGTACCGGAAACTCAACCAGCCCAACCACCTCTTCAAGCAATGCATCGTCTTTTTTTACGCTTAATTTATTAGCTGCCGCAATATCTTCCGCCTGCCTGATTATCTCAGCCTTACGCTTTTTCCTGCTGGCTATCACGAATGATTTATCGAGTGACTTTTCATACTCCGCCACCTTATGTATAATCATAGGTTGCGATGCCAGAAAGCGATGACCATAAGTAGCATTTCCGGCCTTGATTCCAGCAAATTCAACCGGGATTATTTTGCCATCAAAAATACAAAGTATGCTTTGCAGCGGGCGCACCCATATTGCAGACCCGCTTCCCCAGCGCATTGATTTAGGCCATGGGAATTTTTCCAGCATATCTTCGATTATAGGCTTTAAGATTTCCTCAGTCGCCCTGCCCTTGCTATGGGTTGTCGCGAAATATATTCCATCGCGTTTTTCAAGGTCGGCAAGACCCAGGTTGTTTTTTTTGAGAAACCCGTTAAGAGCGGCCTCGGGAGCATCAATTTTCGGGCCTTTAAGCTCGGTGGTTATATCAGGCTGGATTGCTGGCATATCGTTTATTATAACAGCAAGGCGGCGTGGTGTGGCAAAGCCTTCGCTTGCAGTAACACCCAATGCTTTATGCAATGCTGCCTGCAAATGCTCAAGCGCGCCCTGCTGCATGCGGGCAGGGATTTCTTCAGAAAAAAGCTCTAAAAGAAGATCAGGCATTTTCCACCACATTATTCTGTTCATCGAAGAAAAGCACTTTTGGCTTAAAGCTTGCAGCCTCTTCCGGGGTCATTTGCGCATAGGATATTATGATCATTATATCACCGGGATCAGCCAAGTGCGCGGCAGCGCCGTAGATGCCGATATGCTTGCTGCCTGCCGGTTCCTCGATCGCATAAGTTGTAAAGCGCTCACCATTATTTACATTCAGCACATCAACCTGCTGGCCAACCATTATTCCTGTGCGCTCAAGGAAATCTTTATCAATTCCGATAGAGCCGTTATAACTAAGTTCGCTGTGGGTAACACGTACGCGGTGTAGTTTGCTGTAGAGCATGGTATACATCATACGAAAATTTCCTTTGTATTTTTTGCAATAGCTTTAGATTTTTTATTTGTAAAATTCACCTGGCCTTTGATGGTTGTCACACATTCGCCTTTTATGTAAGTGCGCTCACCATCAAGCCTTACTTCCAATACGCCCTGCGCGCGCGATGCCTGAAGGGCGCGAAATTTATTCTTACCAAGTTTTTTTGCCCAGTACGGGGCAAGGAAGCAATGGGCCGATCCTGTAACCGGGTCTTCATTAATACCGATAGAAGGAGCGAAAAAACGCGAAGCAAAATCATAGCCAGCAGGCACCCCTTCAGAAGTAGTGACAATCACCCCCCGCGCTTTTAATTTAGCAAGCTTTTTCATATCCGGCTTAGTTGCAAGCAACGTAACAAAATCTTTGACTTCCACTAAAAAATCATCGCGGTTCTTTTCACAATTAAGCAACTTAGTGCCAAGCGCATTAAGCGCCGGATCAGGCTTGGCCTGGCTTCCGGCAAGGGTTGGGAAATTAAGCTCAATGCCATCTTTCAGTATTTTAGCTTTCAATATGCCGCTAAGTGTTGAAAAACTGATTTCATCACCAGTTTTTGCCTGCCCGGCCTGTACCAATACATGCGCACTGGCAAGGGTTGCATGGCCACATAATTTAACTTCTGTTTCCGGCGTGAACCAGCGCAATTCAAAATTCAACGGCGCATTTTTAACCACAAAGGCAGTATCAGACAAATTAGCCTGCGCGGCCAGAAGCTGTAATTTCTCATCACTCTCGAATTCATCAAGCAGATAAACCGCAGCCGCGTTACCGCGAAAAGCAACCGGGGTGAAGGCGTCAACTATCCAGAGATTATTGCTCATACCTGCGCCTCTTTATCAGCATACGCTTCGCAGCAGCCTTTGGCAAGGGCGCGGACACGGGCTATATACGCAGCTCGTTCCGTAACCGAAATAACACCACGGGCATCAAGCAGGTTAAAGCGGTGCGAGGCTTTTATGCACTGGTCATAAGCCGGAAGCGGCAAATTTTTATCAAGAAGGGACTTGCATTCAATTTCAGCGTCTTCGAACTGACGAAGCAGTTGCGCAGTATCCGCATATTCAAGATTATAGGCAGAAAACTCTTTTTCGTTTTGCAAGAAAACATCACCATAAGTAACGCCAGCGCCATTAAAATCGAGGTCGTAAACATTTTCCACGCCCTGGATATACATAGCAAGGCGCTCCAGGCCATAAGTTATTTCACCAGAAACCGGTTTGCATTCAAGGCCACCAACCTGCTGGAAATAAGTGAACTGCGTGACTTCCATACCATCGCACCATACTTCCCAGCCAAGCCCCCATGCGCCAAGAGTCGGCGATTCCCAATCATCCTCAACAAAGCGTATATCATGTTTCATCGGGTCTATTCCCAGCATCTTCAGGCTTTCAAGATACAGCTCCTGAATATTATCAGGCGATGGTTTTAATATAACCTGATACTGGTAATAATGCTGGAGGCGGTTGGGGTTTTCACCATATCTCCCATCTTTAGGGCGGCGTGAAGGCTGCACATATGCCGCCTTCCAGGCCTTACTTCCCAAAGCGCGCAAAGTAGTTGCCGGATGGAAGGTGCCAGCCCCTACTTCCATGTCATAGGGCTGCAAAATCACACAACCCTGCTTTGCCCAGAACTGGTGCAGGTTTAAAATCATCTGTTGGAACGATAATGCCACAAAAAACCATAATTTGAGTAAAGAGGCATCTTTTAAGCCGTTTTTATAGAAAATTCAAGGTTTTTTAGGCTCTTTTGGCTTACAACCGAAGACAAGGGAAGAGCTGGCTGGCAATAACGCCTCTATCCAGCTCTATTTACGCCTTTTTCTGCCATCCGCCCTGCTCATTCTGACTGAAATAAGTTATTTCATGCCCGGCATTTTTATACTCACTCCAGCGCGTGCGCGCAGCGGCTGTTGCCTGCGGGTCATTTCCATCAAAAACATCAAGAACCCTTGAAAAATTTTCCTGGCCTATTTTCCGGCCATCGGTGATTACCAGCAAGCTTTCTGAACCTTCCTGCGAATTGGCAGGTTCAGCATAGGTGGAAAGCAATATCGGCTGCGCTTGCGGGTTTTGCTCATTACTGCTTCCATGCGGCAGGAAAGAAGCCGGATCATAGGTCCACAGCAACTGATTTATCTGCTCGACCCGCGCATCCGATTCCGCCGCCAGCACAATGCGGTAACCGCCGGAATATGCGCGCTCCAGAAGCTTGGGAAGCGCCCGTTCCAGCGGAGTGGTTGTGAGATGATAGAAGCTGATTGCAGTCATTTACTCGTAGTAGTCTTCTATCAACTGGTTAAGCAGGCGTACGCCGTAGCCAGTGCCGCCTTTAGGGGTGATTTCTGCATCTTTCTTACTCCATGCAACACCAGCAATATCCAGATGTGCCCATGGGGTATTATTCACGAAACGCTGCAGGAATTGCGCAGCAGTTATCGACCCTGCCTCACGGTCCTTGCCTATATTCTGCATGTCGGCAATATCCGAATTGATCTGCTTATCGTAAACATCGCCAAGCGGCAGGCGCCATACTTCTTCACCCACTTTCGCTCCGGTTTTAAAGAGCTGGTCAGCAAGCTTTTCATTATTAGAAAACAGCCCGGCACGCGATGTTCCAAGCGCAACAATTATAGCGCCAGTAAGCGTTGCCAAATCAACAATGAATTTAGGCTTAAAATGTTTCTGAGTATACCATAGCGCATCAGCAAGGACCAGACGTCCTTCCGCATCGGTATTTAAAACTTCAATGGTCTGCCCGGAATAGGATTTCACAACATCCCCAGGGCGCTGGGCATTGCCACCTGGCATATTTTCAACGAGGCCAACAACACCAACCGCATTAATTTTGGCCTTACGCCCGGCAAGGGCTTTCATAAGACCGATTACCACCCCTGCGCCGCCCATATCCCATTTCATTTCCTCCATACCGCCTGCTGGTTTTATACTGATGCCACCAGTATCGAAAGTCACACCCTTGCCAACGAATGCAAGCGGCGCTTCCTTTGAGGCCTTGCCTAAACCGTTCCACTTCATAACGACCAGTTGCGATTCAATGGCTGAGCCCTGCCCAACACCAAGCAATGCGCCAAAACCAAGCTTATACATTTCCTCTTCGCCCAGAACCTGAACCTCAACGCCCAGGCCTTCCAGCGTCTGGCATTGCTCAGCAAGGGTTTCCGGGTTGATTATGTTAGCTGGCTCGCTCACGAGGTTGCGGGTAAATTCCACACCATCGGAAATTGCTGAGAGTTCCGCATAAGGTTTTGCAGCGGTTTTAGCACCGGATAATGCCACTGTGAAATTTTTAAGGGTTGGCTTTTCTTCAGCGGTTTTTTTGGTGAAATATTTATCGAAATTATAGCTGCGCAACCTTGCACCATTAGCTATTCGCGCTGCCGCTTCTGCCGGAGTAATTCCACTTATTTTAAGCTCTTCCAATATAACAGTTGCCGATGCAGCACGCAGGATATTTAGCTGCGGGACAAGGCTGCCACCAATTTTTTCCAGCGCTGTGGCATCCAGTTTTTTAATATCGCCAGCGCCTGCCAGAACTGCATAATCGGCGCCAGAACCGCTGGCAAGAGCCACGCTCATGGTTTTTCCCAGTTTACCGGCGAATCCTGAATTAGCCATAGTTTTGCTTATAATCCCACCGGCTTTTTTATCCAGATCGCGCGCCCTCCCTGAGAGTTTTTTATCATCCCCCACCAGGTAAACGATCACGTTATCTTTATTTGTGGCTGAAAGTTCAGAGAAATTTATTTTCATAGCTTTTTCCTTGATAAATAGATGAATGGATGAATTGATTATTAGATAAACTTGCTGATTAAGTAAATAAGATATAATATTTATTCATTCATCAAATCATCCATTCATCAAACATTCAGAATGTATCGCTACAATAAATATATCATCAGGCACCTGGTCCATTCGACACTCCTGATTACCTTCAGCCTGACCAGCATCGTATGGCTTACGCAGGCGTTGCGCTTTGTTGAATTCATCGTGAATCAGGGCGTATCCATAAACGTATTCCTGCATTTAACCATACTGCTTATACCTTCTTTGCTGATGATGATATTCCCGCCTGCCGTTTTCTGTGCTGTATTATTTACATACAACAAACTTACAGCCGACAGCGAACTGGTGGTAATGCAGGCAATGGGGCTTTCGCGCTGGCGGCTTGCCCGTCCTGCAATTATTGTTGCCGTCATGGTAATGGCTATCACTTATTTTATAGCGATATACCTGCAACCTGCCAGCTATAAGAAATTCAAGGAAATGCAGTATATATTGCGTGATAAATACGTATCGTTACTTGTGCAGGAAGGGGTGTTCAGCAACCCGGTCGAAGGGCTTACGGTTTTTATCCGCGAGCGCGATGCTACCGGCAAGCTGCATGGGATACTGGTACATGATAACCGCCAGCCAAACAAATCCATAACCATGATGGCAGAATCCGGCAGGCTGGTGGAAACCCCAGGCGGTCCACGTTTCCTGCTGGAAAACGGCAACCGCCAGGAAATGACCGATGGCAGGCTGTCGCTGCTTAATTTCAAAAGCTACACGCTGGATATAAGTTTCTATACCGACTCTATCAGTGCGCGCAAGGCCGATGTCCAGGAATTATTCATGCCTGATTTACTGGGTTATAACGACGAAAGCGGCCTTACCCAGGCAGAAATCATGAAGCGCCGGGCAGAAGCCCACCAGCGCATAGTATGGCCTGCCTATACATTAAGCCTTACATTAATTGCAGTTGCCATTTTGTTTTCCGGCCAGTTTAACCGCCGTGGGCAATGGCAGAGAATATCCATTGCCGTAGCTATAGCGACATTCCTGTTGTTTTCTGCTGTCGGCCTGCGCGGGGCAATGGCAGTACAGCCTATGGCCATACCCCTTGCCTATCTTAATTTATTGCTTCCAGCCTTTATAGCGGGCTGGATAATAAGCGACCATATAGCCTCGGGAAAGAAGATAAACGCATGAGGCTACCTCTTACATTATCGCGCTATATAGGAAAGCATTTTATATTATCTATATTAATAGCACTTCTTGGGCTTCTCGCAATAACCGCGCTTATAGATATTGTTGAAATGATCCGCCGGGCGTCAGGGCGCGATGGGGTGGCTTTTCATATAATACTATCCCTAACCATGCTTAAAATCCCAAGCTTTGCTATAAAATTAATGCCTTATGCCGTGCTTATCGGCAGCATGATGGCGCTTACCCGGCTTACGCGCACGCAGGAGCTGGTTATTGCGCGCTCGGCCGGTATTTCTGTATGGCAGTTCCTGGCCCCGGCGTTGATAGTCGTATTTTCGCTGGGCGTTTTTATGACTACCATATTCAACCCGTTCGCATCAGCGCTTATGATGCGTAATGAGCAGATAGAAGCTAAATATATAACCAACAATGCTAATTTGCTTGCTGTTTCATCATCTGGCCTGTGGCTCAGGCAGATGGAAAATGGGAAAGACAGCGGTAATATCAGCGAACATATTATTTATTCTGCAAAACTGCTGCAAAATGATATGTCCTTTGCCAAAGTTATTATATTTGCCTTTGATAATGATAAAAAATTTGTTGAAAGGCTGGATGCCCAGCGCGCGGTCTTAAATGACAAATCACTGCACTTAACCGATGTAGTGCGTTCGGTGCCTGGAAAACCCGCAGAAACATTGGCCGAATACGACCTGCCCACTACTTTGACACTTGAACATATACAAGATAGTTTTGCCTCGCCCGAAACCATTTCCTTCTGGCATTTATCCAGCTTTATCAGTGTTTTAGAGGCTGCCGGATTTTCTGCGCTCAAGCATAAGCTTTACTGGCATACCTTGCTTGCAAACCCGTTTTTGATGATGGGCACCGTTTTAATAGCCGCAGTTTTCTCGCTACGCTCCCCGCGCCGCGGACGTATCGGGATATTGATAGTATCGGGCGTTGTTACCGGGTTTTTAATGCATTTCTTCACCGACATCATCTTCGCTTTCGGCGCAGCCGGGACGATACCGGTTATACTTGCCGCGTGGACACCAGCGCTGGTCGCCAACATGATAGGCGTTTCCCTTT
Organism: Alphaproteobacteria bacterium; assembly: GCA_039808985.1. Lineage (GTDB taxonomy): Bacteria > Pseudomonadota > Alphaproteobacteria > Rickettsiales > SXRF01 > SXRF01. The sequence goes on from JBDHUC010000011.1 coordinate 49,026, forward strand.
TATTACATCTGGAAGATGGCTAGGCCTGGTCTACAGCTACGTGTTTTATGCTGGCTACTGCCGCATCAAGATGGGTCTGGGTGCAAAGGCCCAGCAATACCGGGTCACGCGGCCTGATATTGCTGCTGTTCCAGTGAGTTTTGCCACGCACGGCAGCGATAGTGTTCTTGGTGGTTCCCACCAGTTTTCCTATCTGCCCGTCAGTCATTCCCGGATAGTTTTTCACCAGCCACGCGATCGCATCAGGCTTATCCTGACGGCGGGCAACAGGGGTATAGCGGCTGCCCTTTGGCTTCTGCTGAATATACTGCTTGGCATTATCAAGCATTTCCAGGCTCTTATCTTCGTCTTTTTCGCATTCAGCGATATTTTCAGCCGAAAGCTGGCCGCTGGCAATAGGATCATGCCCACGAATACCGCCGGAAACTTCTCCATCTGCGATTCCCTGTACTTCAAGGGGATGCATACCGCAGAAATCACCAATCTGCTTAAAAGTAAGGGCAGTATTTTCAACCAGCCACACTGCGGTTGCTTTAGGCATCAAAGGTAAGATCATAATTTAAGCTCTAATATATAAAAATAGTTAAGAAAGTTAGTTAATACAGGTTCGTTCACAAATCCATATGGAGGATTTATTTCTTTTTCACTTATTTAGTGGTTTTTTGTGAAGATTCAAGTATTTTAAGCAATATGACCCAAGAACCTACCATTAAATCCAATATAGTTGAAGGAAATATAGCCATTATAACCTTCTGCCGCCCTAAATCCGCGAATGCTTTAAATGCGGCCATGGCACAGGAAATAAAGGATTATTTTGCCAAATTAAGCGATAAAATAAGGGTAGTTATTGTAACCGGCGAAGGCGAAAAAGCTTTCTGTGCCGGGGCAGACCTTAAGGAACGCCACGGGCTGGACGCCCAGAAATGGCAGGTGCAACACCACCAGTTCCGCAATGCCTTGCAGGCTATAATGGAGTGCCAGGTTCCGGTTATTGCTGCGGTTAACGGGGCAGCTTACGGCGGCGGTTTTGAACTGGCACTGGGCTGTGATTTTATTTACGCCTCAAAAAATGCAACTTTTGCCTTCCCCGAAGCTTCCCTTGGCATAATGCCGGGAATGGGCGGGACCCAGAACCTGCCGCGTGCTGTGGGGCTTCGGCGCAGTAAGGAATTATTATTTACCGGCCAGAGCTTTACGGCAACCGATGCCTATTACTGGGGTGTTGCCAATAAATTATGTGACCAGGACAAATTAATGGAAGAGGCTTTATCATGTGCGCGGCTTATTGTGAAAAATGCGCCATTATCAGTAATTTCCATAAAGCGCTCTGCGACTCATGGCGCGCATCTTGGTATAAACGAGGCGCTTTCGGCTGAATCGAATCATTATAACCGCCTACTGCATACCAGCGACAGGACCGAGGGCATAAATGCTTATAATGAGAAACGCAAACCGGTTTTTACCGGCAAATAAGCCACCCATAACCAATTGTTGTGTTTGTTCAATATTTTATATATATTGAACAAATGGTTGAATCCGGGTTCAATAGCAATGTTGTTTTTACTTTGACGCAGGCCATGCAATTGGTTGGCTTAGCGCCCAGCCTGTTTATCGTAATATTCCTGGCAACTTTACTGCGTAGGAATAGCCAGGCCATAATCCCCGTTTTTTATTTCTTGTCGCTGGCCTGCGGCTTTGCCCTTCCATTGCTTGATTTATATCCGCAAGCGGAAAAAAACCCATGGTTGCGCGGTGGGTTGCTTATGGGCGACAGCCTCCTTGTGGCATTTGGTTTTCTTTTAATATGCCAATTCATAATGGGCAGGGTGCCATATTTTGGCTATTGGCTGGTGCTTGCAATTCCTATAATTGGTGGGGCTAACCTGATATATGCCGATATAATGCAGATGAATGAGCCATGTTCACAAAAAACCTGCACCGATACTGATTCAGCAATCGCTTTATATCATATTGTGTCATCGTCCTTTATATTTCTTTTGCTTCTGGTTTATTTCTCACGGACAAAAAACATCGAGCAGAATGATATAGAGCGTAAGCATAAATACTGGCTGATAATTTCCCTTATTTCGTTACATTTATTACTGCTGGTAATTGACCTGTTACGGGTTGGCGGCTATGTAGGGCAAGGACAGGCGCAACTAAGCGAATCTATTGTACGCTTAACCTTTATTTACCTCGTAATAACTTCCCTTCTTAGGGTATTCTATCCTGGCATGGTCAGGGAAGTGATAATAAAGGCCCAGCCACCTTTATATGATTATACGCAGGACCTTCCATATGTTGAAAAGCTGAAAAACCTTCTGGAAGTTGATAAAATATACAGGGAAACGCGCTTAAACCGCGCAGCGCTCGCGCAAAAGCTGGGAATTGGCGAACATTATCTTTCACGAATAATAAATCACCATTTTTCCAAGAATTTCAACGATCTTATAAACTCCTACCGTATCGACGAGGCAAAAGACAGGCTAAGAGCCGAGCAAATACAGCAGATTACGCTGATAGGCTTCGAAGTAGGCTTCAACTCCATAGCCTCTTTCAACCGTGTATTTAAGGAAAAAACAGGGATTTCGCCCACTGAATACAGGAATTTTTCCATAAAATCCCATAATGTCCCATAAAAACCCATGCCGTTAAGGCGGCAATATGTCCGAAACATCCATCATAAGCGGCAAAATATGTTGTATCAAAACAACACATTTTACAAAATAAAGACTGCTCATATCAATAAAATATTTTAATGATTAGCGTCAATGGGTTATCAACAATATTTTTCTTCATAAAATCAAAGGCTTTTAATTCGCTAACGAATTTTTAACCTTTGCAGTGTAATTTCTAAAAATCTCTGGTTATTTTGTTATTCATTATAACATGAGTAGCGAGAGAACCAATTTTATTTCAATATTTACTAGTTACGGTCATTAAACCTGGTGATTAAATTTAAACTACTTTAAGGAGTACCCAATGAAAAGCAACCATATGACAACCATTCAGGAACCGGGGCAGAATCCTGTAAGCCTGATAAAGCAAGCGGGTTTTACGCTTATAGAATTATCCATCGTACTCGTTATCATCGGTCTTATCGTTGGTGGTGTGCTCGTTGGCCAGGACCTGATAAAGGCTGCGGAAATACGCGCAACTATCGGGCAATATGAAAAATACAACTCTGCTATGAACACTTTCCGTACCAAATATAACGGTATGCCGGGCGACTTATCTTCTACCCAGGCTACTGCATTTGGTATATATAGCAGCGGCGCGACCACCACCGGCCTTGGTGATGGTAACAGCCTCATTACTGACACTGCAGCTACCAACCTCAACGCCCCTGTGGGTGAAACCCTTATCATCTGGCGCCATCTTTCTGATGCCAGCCTGATCGATGGTTCTTATGGCGCAGGCCTTACCGCTGGTACTGCGCAGATGGCAGCCTCCCCAACTGCTGCTTTATATCTGCCATCAGCGAAAATGGGCCGTGGTAACTACTGGATGGCGGGTTCAAGCGCTGGCCAGAACTACTACTCCCTGGCTGCTGTAACCGGTATGACCACCGGTGCATCGGGCACAGCTACATACGCTACTGCAGTTGGTGGCGGCTTAACCCCTATCGAAGCTTACAACATGGATATCAAGCTTGACGACGGTATGCCAAATACCGGTATCATCCAGGCTCGTGGTTATGCAACCATGGGTGCTGCGGCTGATACTATCTTCCCTGTGCTTTCAACAACCAGCAAAGCCGTGTGGACCAGCGCATCTGCCCCAGTTGCAGGTGACTGTATGACCACCGGTACTGCGGCTACTGATACAGCCAACACTTACGCTCGCGGAACAACCCCAGGCGGCACCCCTGCTTGTACCCTGCGTATGCGTTTCAACTAACAGTTTGATTGTTACCAATACCAGCCGCCCCTTGGTTTAGTTATCAAGGGGCGGTTTTTTATTAATATGGCTATTTTCCTATATTCATGTAATAAAAATGTAACGTGATTTTTTATAGCTATTATAGCATTATTAGACAGACACCCTAAATAACACAAGAATACGGCATATGGCAGATGATGGCCCAAGACTGGAAGACCCCGGCGTAATAGCCCAGCGCCTTTATGGAAAAGGCGGTGGCGGGGGCGATGATGACAAGAACCATTTTGAGAATATGGCCGATGGACTTGCAAGCCATATCGCAAGATTGCTTGGCAAAATAGGCCTGCCTAAAATAAGGCTCAGAACGCTGCTTTCAACAGGATTTTTAAAACAATTCACCCCGACCCAGTCATGGTCGGCAAAATCAGTGAATGAAAGTGCGCCGACAATGGGCGCAAGAGGCGGAGTGCTTGCTGATGTGGTTATTAAAAAGACCGACTTTAAAATGGATTTCAGCAATATTGCCAAACCTGCGGTTGAGGGTTTTCCGGTTCAGCCCATGTCATATGCAGCCCTTGGCAGTTTGACCCCGCTTAATACTGGTGGTGGCGGAATGGACAGGGGCTCGATGGCTGTTTAATCGCCCATTATAAAAAGCCTGAAATTCTCCTTTGCAGTTTTTAAATAAAACCATTACATATAGTCATTTCAAATAATAATTGGATAGTGACAGGTTTAGCATATGAAAATTGCTGTGCTTCGT
>JBDHUC010000012.1:0-52286 GCA_039808985.1 Alphaproteobacteria bacterium
CAATAATCCCTTGTTTTTTTTTGCCGTTAAACTACAATAGGTTGTATATGGTGTAACTGTTTCGAAGGAAAAAATGACTCCGTCATATAGAAGTTTCAGTAAGCCAACAGGTGGTTTTACCCTTATCGAGCTTTCCATTGTTCTTGTAATAATGGGCCTGGTTATAGGCGGGATACTGGTTGGGCGCGATCTGATAAGCTCGGCTGGTATACGCGCAACTATTGGGCAATTGGAAAAATATAATACTGCTGTTCATACTTTTGAGGCGAAATATAATGCAATGCCTGGGGATATATTGTCCACCCGTGCATTGCAGTTTGGCTTTTATAACGTAACCGGCGCTTCTGCAAATAAGCTTGGTTATGGTAATGGTGATGGGGTTATTCAGGGATATCCTGATGCTCCATGGATTGAAGGCGGTACATTCGGCGGTGAAATAATAATGTTCTTCCTGCATTTGTCACAGGCTAAGCTTATTGACGGTATGTATGGGGCTGGTGGTGCCGATGTGCAGGTGGTGGGCGCAACTCCAACCGGCGGTTCTTATGCCGGTTTGCCAAAAGTTTCTGTGCAGGTTTCTGGTCCGCTGGTCAGCCAGATTATCCCGCCTGCCAAGCTTGGGAATGGCAATTATTTTACTATAGGCTCGGTGTTTGGCGATAATTATTTTATTATTACTGGTGCGCCAACTTTGGATCTGGGATTTAATATACTGCCTAGCAATAATATATCGCCGACAGAAGCCTATATAATAGATAAAAAAATAGATGATGGTATTTTTAACACCGGTAATGTTTATGCAATTGATGCAGAGGGTGTTCCGTTAAGCGCTTCTAATGGCGATGGGGTTGCCTGGTGGACAGGGAATAACTGTGTTGATGGTTCCGGGCAATATAATACAGCCAATAAAACTTACGCGACGTCCCGCCTTTGCTCGCTGCGTTTTGCCTTCCAGTAAGGATTTGCACTGCTATAGGCCAATTAAAAATCCCTTCACAAATATAAGGAAATGGCATATAATATGGCTGTTACTTCGGTAACTATGACAATAAACGCAATTCAGAATAAACGGATTGGACCCGGGGGCAGAACCCGGCGCCTCCACCAAAATTCACCCGGCGGGTGAATTTTTGCGGGGGCGACTCAGGCTCGACAGACGTAGTAAAGGTGTTGTTTTTGTCCGCGATGATACTGGCGTAATCAGATCAAAACCATAAATGCTAACGATAACGTTGCATTTGTTGCTGCTAACGACAACACCGTCGTAGAAGTTGCTGTTGCTGCCTAGCGGCGCATAGCATACTCTAGTATGTAACACGGCCCGGGGGGTGCCGGGTAACAGAAACCCCCCACTGGATTAAGTGTTAAAATATGTAAATACCACGTAAATATCCCATAAATTTTTGTAAACTGGCTAGTGACAAGGCATGGGTATCTGGTGTATAATCCGCTAGTGTTATGATATTACGGTATGTAAAAATTAGGCGCAGCAAATTATAAATATGAGCAAAGACCAGATACATTACCCTATTTTAATTGACCATGCGATGCGCGGAGTTGTGCGTGATGTTTTAAAGCGCGTACAGGCAACCGGGCTTCCTGGCGACCATCATTTTTATATTTCCTATTCAACTTTGCATCCGGGCGTAAAAATGTCTGAGCAGTTGCGTGCGAAATATCCAAGGGAAATAACCATAGTTATCCAGCATCAGTTCTGGGATTTCAAGGTTGAGGATATGCAGTTCCATGTTACGCTCTCATTTGGCGGAGCACCAGAAAAACTCACTATTCCTTTTGCGGCACTTACAGGCTTTGCTGATCCCAGCATAAAGTTCGGGCTGCAATTCACCCCATCTGAGATATTTGAAGTCGATGTATTTGGCGGAGATGATGTTGATACCAAGAGGGATGCTGCGGATCCCAGTTCTTCAAGCGGTGAGGATAAGATAATATCTCTGGATTCTTTCAGGAAGAAATGACGTGTTGCCATACTTGGCAAAATGTTCGAGATGACAGCGTATAATAGCAATTTCATGAAGCATTCTATAGCCATTGCGAAATCAGCGGTGCTGGCAGGCGAGGTTCCTGTTGGCGCGGTTATTGTCAGGGATGGGCAAGTCATAGCTTCTGCCCATAATCTTATTGAAAGTAAAAATGATCCGACAGCGCATGCAGAGATTCTTGCTATTCGTTCCGCTTGCGAAATTATAGGTTCGCCGCGCATAATGGATTGCGACATGTACGTAACGCTGGAGCCATGCCCGATGTGTGCACAGGCCATAAGCTTTGCGCGTATCCGCAGGCTTTATTTTGGCGCTTATGACGAGAAAAACGGCGGGGTGGAAAATGGTGTCCGGATATTTTCACAAAGCGGCTGTAACCATAAGCCAGAAATTTATGGTGGTATAAATGAAAGTGAGTGTGGCGAGTTGCTAAAAGAATTTTTCAGAGAAAAAAGAACGTATAATAATATTATTTAGTGATCTTTTGCTCTTTTATTGGAAAATTGGTGGGTTTAGGAGAGATAATATTTTTTACATCCTCAACAGCAAATTTTCCATTTGTCACTAAACCATGTCCAGCCCATGCACAAACGCTGCCTGCGCCTAAAACTGTTGCGCCATATGCTAATTCGCCTACAACAGGAACTAGCAATAATGGTGCCGCCTCCACCGCTGCACCCGCAAAACATGCACCTCCCGCTGCCGCACCAGCGAGCTTTGCTGTTGCTGAAGTGTATTCACCATTCATAACATCATGCCTTGCGCTTTCTGTCGCTAGAGCAGCGCCAAAAGCTCCTAGGCCCACCATCTTGCTGGAAGTAAGGGCTTCTTTAGCATTAGAAACTGCAATAGCGCGAGATGAAGAATCGCTAAACCATGCATTAAGATTTTGTTTGGTAGCTTCCCAAGCAGAGCTGAAAATATTGGCTTCTGTAACAGGTTTGACAGCTCCCTGAGCAAGTGGCGAAGACATCCTCGCATTATATTTTTCAATTGCATCTTTGAAATAAGATTTTTCTTCTTCTGTTAAAGGTTTTTCAAGGTTTGCTATGCGCTCTTCGTAAGTGCCATATTCCTTGATGCGGATTTTTTGCTTAAAATATGCAACCGCTTTTCCGATTCTGGTTGAGCGTAGCCCCTCTACTTCTTCATTAAATAACCTATTGTTTTCTGATAAGTCTTTAATAAACTCCTGTATTTTTCCTTCAGTTGCATAATTCGCAAATCTATCTGCGCGATATTCTGCTTTCTTATTGGGATTTCCTGTATCGCCGAATATTAAGTGCCCCATCTCGTGTGTTGCCGTTGGTTCCAAACTATCTTTGACCATAGAACTAATGAGTATGGTGTTATGATTTGTAAATGCACCTGAGAAGCCAGGAAAAACACGTATTTCTGGTGGCTTTATTCCCATTTTCTCAAATAATGGATTTAACCTGTCTATAAAGTCTGGTGGCGCAGGGTCAGAAAATTCTAAAAAGGCTTTTTCTGCTTGCTCTAACCGACGTTCGCTTAAATTTATGTTTAGTTTCATGTCTTGTAATAACTAAAATTAGTTCATTTAGTAAAACTTAGGCAACGTGTGCTTGTATAAGTCTGGCTTTGTAAAACCCCTTATAGAAATCTTTTTCAACATTGAACTCATAGCGCCCCTTATCGTTTGTAGGGATTTTTTTGCAGATATGGGTGATGTCGAAATTAGGATAATAGGTCATTATCGGCGAATCCATCAGTTTTTTAAGCACATATCCTTCTTCGTATTTATCCAGCTTGCGCTTCATTTTTTTATTTATCTTCCAGATTTCGCCAACGACTACATCGCTTTTTTTGCCGGTGTAGTAGAGCAGGGGGTAGGTTTCATCGAGCGCGAGATACAGCACATAACCAGTTAATTTCTTATTGCGTGTATATTCTGCCCCTTCCATATGCTGGTGCAGGATCCCATCTTTTTTTAAAGTTCCGTAAGCAAATATTTTCATATTTTCCTATATTTTTATCTGTGCTTCACTTGTGCGTTCGGCAAAATCCTTTAGCGTCCTTGGCTGGATGTTGCGGGTATATTTATTATCGTTGGTCAGGCCTGAGAAACCAGTCTGCTGAATTTCGGCTGAAGCCAGGCTGTTCATATCTATACCGTAGCGTTTGAATACTTCCTGTGGGTCCTGCCTGTTTCTTATGGCTTCTGCTGCCTGTTTTACTTCCTTCATGTCGGTTGATTTGTTAGCAAGCTCTACAAAGGCCATGCTTTCAGGGAATTTTTCCAGCAGGCCGAAGCCGACAAGGTAATTGAATTTACCAACCGTGAAGCTTTTTTGATCAACCGGAGGGATATTGTCATAAGTCGTATTTATTAAATCCGCGATGCGCGCCGCAAGTTTAAAATCATTCTGTCCTTCCGGTGATGAGCCTGCTGGCGGGGAGTAATTCTTGTCGGTATATTTTCTGTGCAGGGTCAGGAGCGACTGTATATCCTGCGGGATGACAATGCCGTAAGGATTGATGTCGTTATGATTTATCTTGCTGCTAACAACTTTCTGCTCAATATCGAAAAATGAAGGCTTGCGCATAAAGCCTTCGCCGTACAGGTAAATGCCTACTGCGCCCAGTCCGGCATTGGCGTTAGCTTCATAGTTAGGCTCGGTGCTTTGATAGATTTTTGGCCTGAATTTCTGCCATGGCACAAAGAAAGTAGCTGCGGTTGCTGCGCGCGCGATGCTTCGTTCAATAAAAGCTTTTGCTGTTATTTTTACCGCTTCATTTTGGCTTTTGAAAAATATATCCTTATAGGTTACATCCTGCGGCTTTTTATCAAGCTCAAAGCCAACCGCTTCGGCATATACTGATTTTATGTCATGCAGTGTGTTCTTGCTGTAAATTCCCATGATGCTAAGAACTGTCGCGCCCATACCAAACGCTGCAAAATTATGCGATGCATACCTTCTGAAGCTAGGTTCCTTGAAAGCTGGTGGGGGCGTTTCGCCGGGCTTTATTTCTGGCTTTTTTTTATCGAGGAAATCAAATGGATTTATTTCATCTATTGCCAGCCAGACATAGCGCGTTGCAACCAGCGGTGCGAGAAGCTGCGTAAATAACGAGCTGTACCATGTGCGGTCGGCTTTAAGCTTCGGCGCTTCCGGTTGAATTATGTTGCTATCGTCTGCCATTATAAGACCTGGGTATTATTTATAATGTTAATATTTTAGCTTACTAGCAGCAGGGCATAAAGCCTGCAAATGTGAAGATTGGATGACAGGGCTGCAGTTTTTGCATGAATAATTATGACAATTAGACCTTTGCAACTGGGCAAAATGCAGTCTATATATAGCGCCAATAGTAATGTTTTATAGCCGAAAATCGGCGAAATTGCAAAAATAACAAGGAATTTCAGTATTATGGCCGCTTATCAATATGTTTATGTAATGAAAGATCTTTCCAAAAGCTATCCGGGCGGGAAAGAAGTGTTAAAAAACATCTATTTATCCTTTCTGCCAGGGGTAAAGATCGGGGTTTTGGGGCCTAACGGATCTGGTAAGTCAACCTTGCTTAAGATTATGGCAGGGCTGGATAAGGAATATAACGGCGAAGCCTGGGCAGCAGAAGGCGCGCGCGTGGGCTTCCTGCCGCAGGAGCCACAGCTCGACCCTAAAAAGAACGTGATGGAAAATATCATTGATGCGCTGGGTGAGCAGAAAGCCCTGCTTGACCGTTTCAATGAGGTTTCTAACAGGCTTGGCGAAGTGACCGATGATGACGAGATGATGAAGCTCATTGAAGAGCAGGGCGAACTTCAGGAAAAAATAGATGCAACTGGCGGCTGGGATATAGAGCGTGATATAGAAATCGCGATGGATGCGCTGCGCTGCCCACCGAAAGATGCTGATGTTACTAAAATTTCCGGTGGTGAAAAAAGGCGTGTGGCGCTGTGCAAATTGCTGTTGGAAAAGCCAGATCTGCTTCTGCTCGATGAACCTACCAACCATCTTGACGCTGAATCAGTTGCTTGGCTGGAGCATTTCCTGAAGGAATATAAAGGCACGGTGGTTATGGTAACGCATGATCGCTATTTCCTTGATAATGTCACCGGCTGGATATTGGAGCTTGATCGTGGACAGGGTATACCTTACGAAGGGAATTACTCGGCTTATCTCGATCAGAAGCAGAAGCGCCTGGAACAGGAAAAATCGGAAGAGAATTCCCGCCAGAAAAAGCTTGCTTCAGAATTGGAATGGATACGTCAGGGCGCAAAAGCCCGTCAGGCAAAAAGCAAAGCGCGTATTGCCGCTTATGAAAACCTGCTTGCGCAGGAAAATAAGGCACAGGTTGGTGTTGCGCAGATTGTTATCCCTAATGGCCCGCGTCTTGGCAATCTGGTTATCAAGGCTGAGAATCTTTCAAAGGGATTTGGCGACAGGTTGCTTATCGACAATTTATCATTCAGCCTGCCGCCAGGTGGCATTGTTGGGATTATAGGTCCTAACGGCGCGGGTAAGACCACATTATTCCGCATGATAACTGGAACGGAGAAGCCTGATTCTGGCACATTCGCAGTTGGTGATTCGGTTAAGCTTGGTTATGTCGACCAATCGCGTGATGCGCTTAATGACAAGAAAACTGTGTGGGAAGAAATTTCCGGCGGTGACGAGGAAATAATGCTTGGCAAGAAGCTGGTTAAATCGCGTGCCTATTGCTCCAGCTTCAATTTTAAGGGGTCCGACCAGCAGAAAAAAGTTGGCAGCTTATCGGGCGGGGAACGTAACCGCGTGCATCTGGCGAAGATGCTTAAGGCCGAGCATAACGTGTTGCTGCTCGATGAACCGACCAACGACTTAGATGTGGAAACCTTGCGCGCGCTTGAGGATGCGCTTATGGATTTTGCTGGTTGTGCCGTGGTTATCTCGCATGACCGCTGGTTCTTAGACCGCATCGCAACGCATATATTGGCATTTGAGGGTGATTCGCATGTGGAATGGTTCGAAGGAAATTATGAAGCCTATGAAGCGGACCTGAAAAAGCGTTTAGGTGTTGATGTGCTGACCCCGACCAAGGTTAAGTATAGGCCGATACGCAGGGGATAATAGTTATAAATGACTGCTCAGGATACTGGCAATTTCAGTAAATCCCTTGCTGTTTGCAATTGACTCAGCGCTTTCGCCATTTTTATTGCGCAGGCTTTTATCGGCGTTCTTTTTCAGCAGCAGCAATACAGCCTGTTCGGATTTTTTGCTGGCAGCAAGCATAAGTGGTGTATTACCGGCATTATCCTGGGCATTTATTGAAGCTTTATTTTTCAGCAGTAAATTTATTATGAAAGTGCGGTTATTTTGCGCAGCCCAATGCAGAGCTGTTTGCCCATTTGGTAGTTTCATATTGATTTTTGCACCGCGTTTTAAAATCTCATTCACCATATCAACCGAACCTGTTGCTGCGGCAATATGCAGCGGTGCTTTACCTTCTACCGATATGCGGTTGACGGAATATAATTTGTTGCTACCCTTGGGAAGCAGGTCATTCCTACCGGAAAAGGCAGCCTGCATCAGCATGGCGTATTCAATATGGTGCTCGTTATCACTTCTATTGCTGTTTTGTAGCAATATTTTTACAGTATCGACAAGGCCGCGCGAGGCTGCGTAATCCAGGGCATTAAAACCTTTGTTGTCAGCCTTGTTGAGGTTTGCTCCGGCAGAAATCAGCATTGTGCATATCTGATTATTCCCTTGATAGGCCGCGCCGATAAGTGCGGTACGCCCTTCGCTGTCAATTCCGTTAATATTAAGATCGTCATTGCCGGACAGTAGCTTTTTTAAGAGGTTTTTATCACCATTTACAGCAGCTTTTATTAAGTCCCTGGAATCATGGCTAATATTAATGGTAGAAAAATCATGGACATCATCTTCGTTTGCGTAATTTTCAGGGGACATGGCATTTTGGTGTGTTAGCAAATAATAAGCCGCATAAATAGATATGCCAAAAAATAATAATTTGAATGGCCATTTGGATTTTTTCAGTGGTACAGCCGAGGGCAGTTTATGCTGAAAATTAGGGCTTTTCATAGTTTGCTATATAAGTATGTTGTTTGCTGACTAACATATAGCAAGTTTCTTTTAAAAAACATCTTATAGTTATTCCAAATAATAATTTTACAATTATTATTTATTTATTCGTCATCTACACGGGGAAAAATCGGGCTTTCGGCCTCGATTTTGATAGTCATTATGTATAAATTATACATAATGACTATAATAATTGCACCGTAATTATGAATGGCATAGAGTATAGCGGGGTTAAACAATTTTTATTATTAGGGGCATATCATGCGTTGGACAGATATAAGGGAAATAGCAATTCGCCTTGAGGAGCTGTACCCTGATGCTGATAATGTAAATTTGCGTTTTACCAGCCTGCGCGATTGGGTTATTGGGCTTCCTGAATTTAATGATGACCCAAATGGCTGCAATGAAAAGCTGCTGGAGGCCATTCAGATGGCGTGGCTTGATGAGCGCGACTAGCGAACTTGCCTTCCTGCTTGCTACAGTTGAGGAAACCCGGATATTTTCTGCAAAACTGGCAGCTTTATGCAGAATTGGCGATTGCCTGCTGCTGCATGGGGATGTAGGCAGCGGTAAAACTACTTTTGCCCGTGGCTTTATTAAGTCTATAGCCCGAACTGAAGATGAAATAGTAAGTCCGACATTTACACTGGTACAGACTTATCCGCTAATTAACGGTGGTGATATATACCACTGTGATTTATACAGGCTGAAAAACGAATCAGAGCTGGATGAACTTGGGCTTGATGAAGCCATGGAAAAAGGCATGGTTTTAATTGAATGGCCTGAGATTGCCTCTGCTTTGCTGCCATCTTCAGCATTGCATATATCATTAGCCATTGAGGGGCAGGGACGTAGTATTTCCCTGAAAGGGGATATTGCTGCATGGGAAGCAAGATTAAAGGAGCTTGGACGGAAAAATACATGATAAGAAGACAGGAAGAGATAGAAAAATTTTTGCAGGGTACTGAATTTGGCGGGGCACAGCTATATCCACTGGCTGGCGATGCTTCAGCGCGGCGTTATGTAAGGGCAATGCTTGGAGGCAGGCAGGCCATGATAATGGACACACCGGCAGAAGGGGAGAATTTCCCTGCTTTTGTACAGGTTGCAGAATTTCTTTATGCGAATGGCTGCAGTGCCCCGCGAATTCTGGCTCGTGATATGAGGGCCGGGTTTTTGCTGCTTGAAGATTTTGGCGATGAAAGCTTCACCAGTATTTTAAGAACAGGTAATGAAGAAGTGGAACAAGAACTTTATTCCTGTGCGGTTGACCTGCTGGTAAGCAAATATAATTGTGATGGAAATAAACTGCCAGCGCTTCCATATTATGATGAAGATTTATATATAAAAGAAGTTAGCCTGTTTCCTGACTGGTATCTGCCGCAGATAATGGAAAAGGGCAGGGCGCTTGCATTGCGTGATGAGTATATAGAAATATGGCGTGATATATTAAACTCTGCGCCGCTGGAAAAAAATGCCTTTGTACATCGCGACCTGCACGCTGATAATTTAATGTGGCTTGCGCAAAGGCAAGGGACTAAGCGTTTAGGGCTTCTTGATTTTCAGGATGCGGTAATAGGCGACGCTGCTTATGACATGGTATCCCTGCTTGAAGATGCAAGGCGTGATGTGCCGCAAACCCTGGTTAATGGGCTTGTTGCTCAATATCTGGAAAAAAGTGGGGAAGACAGGGAGCGTTTCAACTCTGCTTATAATATTTTAGGGGCACAGCGTAACAGCAAGATAATAGGAATTTTTGTGCGCCTGGCCGTGCGCGATGGCAAGCAAAATTACCTGAAGCTATTGCCGCGTGTATGGGCGCATTTACAGCGGGACGTAAAACATCATTCCCTTTACAGGCTGGAATTATGGATGGAAAAATATATACCGCAGCCTATGCGCACTGAGTTAAAATTATGACGGATTTAGCAATGCCTAAAATTGCCATGGTAATGGCCGCAGGGTTTGGAACGCGGATGCGTCCGCTAACATTGCAGATACCAAAGCCACTCGTACCGGTTTGCGGCAAGGCCCTTATCGATCATACGCTGGATTTTCTTTGTGCGGCTGGTATCACAGAGGCTGTTGTAAACAGCCATTATCTGGCGGAGTTGCTTGAAAACCATTTGCAAAAAAGGGTGGTACCGCCACGAATTATCATATCGCGTGAGGAAACCGTATTGGAAACTGGCGGTGGCATAAAAAATTCACTTTCGCTTTTAGGCGATTCGCCGTTTTTTGTGCTCAACAGCGATGTTATCTGTATAAATGGGAAAGAGCCTATATTGCAGCGCCTGTGGGCGGCATGGGATGATAATGCAATGGATGCCCTGCTGCTTTTACATAAGGTTGCTGATGCGGTTGGCTATGATGGCAAAGGTGATTTCTTTATGACAGATGAGGGGCGGCTCCGGCGCCGCGAGGCACATGAAACAGCGCCCTATGTATTTACTGGTGTGCAGGTAATCAGCCCCCGCTTGTTTTGTGATTCGCCGGATGGGGCGTTTTCGCTAAATATTTTATATAACAGGAATATGCAGAGAATAGGTGCTATAGTTAATGACGGCGCATGGTTGCATGTAGGTGATATGCCTGGGCTTAACCAGGCTGAAAACTGGCTGTCACGAATATAATTCTACTTCTGTAAAACTTGAGTTATGGTCCGGCGTTTGCTGCAGGACCACCGAAAACATCGCCGCTGAGCGAGGTATATGGGCAACTGAATTTCGGCAGGACTGGCGCTCCTGTGCCAGCATCCAATACTGCATCCTGGGCAGCCTGTACTTCCAGGTTGGCGGCATCTATCTGAGCTTGCAAGTCGGCTAATTGCTGGTCGTAGGCGCTTTGCTGTGATTGCGTATTGGATGGGACAAGAGTATTTAGCGCAGTTTGGGTGGATTTAAGCTTGGATATAGCAGAATTAACTTTCTGCTGGGCGGCATTGGCCTTGTCCCTTAACAGCGTGGTATTGTTTGCTATGTCCAGTTGAGTTTGCTGCTGTTGTGGCGTAAGCTGCTCCACATCAGGCGGTACATCGTTCTGATGCGCAGCAATATAATTATCCAAATCCTGCCACGCAGCTTGAGCCTCGGCTTGCAGCGTAGCTAAATTAGAATTGGCAGTGCTAACGTTGCCTGCGCTGTTTACAATTTTCTGTTGTGCTGCAATTTCGCCATTGATCGTGGTAATGCTACTGTTAGCAGCATTTATGGCGCTCTGCTTTGCCTGTGTAGCCGCGTCAATCTGGCTCTGGTTAGTTACTGTCTGCGCATTGGTTACAGGATCAACAGCAATAATAGGAGCAGGTATTGTCATATTATTCGCAGCATTAAGCTGAGAATTGGCAGTAGCAAGCTGTGTATTAAGGTTGCTAATCTGGCTATTAGCCTGATTAGCTGCAGCGCTTGACTGTTGCGATGATATGTCCAGGTTGGATTGCGCCAATAGCTGGTTATATTGTGTCGTTAAATCATTTAATTTTTTCTGGGCTGCTTTAAGGTCGTCTTTTACTTGAGTATTGACGGTGGTTAAGGACGCTATATCCTTGCTATATGCGTCAGCAGCTTCTTTTAATTGTTCATCGGTGCAATCAACCTTTCCAGGGGGTAATTGGTCAGGAGGGGTTGGTACATCGGTTGTATTTGCCACGCATGATTCATTTCCAGGGAAGCATGATTTCCTTGCGCGTATATAGGAAGAGCAATCACCCCATTTTAGGCCGCACAGTGTCGTATCTGACAGGTTGCCTGCCCCGGTTCCGTTAAAAGGCATGGAAGTATAGTAAGGCGGAGGGTCAAATCCGGCATTTATGCAATAGGCGATGCTGTCTGATGCCAGTTCGCTTGTGTCCAGTTTAACGTTCGCGCCACCTACTTTGCCGCTATTGAACATTGGGCACTGGCGACGATCAGTATCTTCTGATGGCCGGTATATTTTTACATCGTCCCATGTATCGTTAGGAATAAACTGGCCGTCAACGTCCGCGCCTTCGCCGCCTAATACACAGTTGGTATAATCAGGGTCTTCGCATGATGGAACGCCATTCACTTTTGCTGCATCGGCAATAGTGGATATATCTACGCTATTAGGGGTATTAGGCGGCCTGAACTGGAGGGCGGCTTTAGGAAGATCGCCAGGGTTTTTGTATATTATGCGTTCCACGCCTGCGCCAAGCGAGATTCCAGACCCGGTGCTGGTTGGGAATTTGCCCTGGTCCCAGCCCTCGGTTTTAATGTAGCGCGGATCGCTATCATTTACAAAGCTCACATAGTAAATACGTTTAAGCCCATTTATATTTAATATTATAATATCCCCGATCTTGGCGTTATCAAGCCCGGTTGCGAATATATGCTGCTCGAATTCATTGTCGGGGTCGCTTATATATCCGCGCCATCCAAGCGGCCATGACCATTGCACACCGTTTTTATTCTCCCAGTTCGCTCCGGCCCTTGTTAAAACAAAGTTTTCAGGGCCATAAGGCTTGAAGATTTTTTCAAAGCGGCCAATGCACGAGAAATTTTGTCTGCGCAGTGTCCACATCTGGTGGCCTTTCAAGCCATCCCAGCCATTTATTCTTCCCATCTTGCTTGTGTTAATCAGGGATTGCTCGAATGTAAGCTCTACAGGTTTGGCTGTAGTATCCTGAACTATCACGCCATTGGCTATATCCAGTTTCCTCTGCGCGTTTTTAAGAGCAATGCGCAGTTTATATATATTCTCCTGCATAGGAGGGAATTCCTGGTTGAACTGAGAGCAATCAATATAGGTTCCATCTGGCTGTTTAGGGGTCAGGTAGCATATATCGGAAACGCCAACATGTTTGTCCGCGCTATGCAGTATCGTATCATCATCAGGTACCCCAAACCAGATCGGTGTTCCGGCTACGCCAGTACCGCTGCTATTATTCCAACCATCGAGCTGGTTGAATAGCTCATCCTTCCTTAAAGTCAGTTCTGCTTGTATAGAGCTAACCAACGCCTGTGCATTTGCCACTTCCTGCGGGTCATATTCTTCCTGTATATCAGGCACAGGAATGGTGGCATCATTAAAATCACGTTCCTCATGCCCAACGCCAACTATAGTATCATAGCTGCCGAGGGTATTTATAAAGCTTCCGCCGCGCATAGGGTTCCCGGCAGAAGTTCCTGTATCCCACCAGCGCATATAAGGCATGTGCGCACCGCCTTCGCCTAATTCCTGCATAGCTAATTGGGAAACAGGGTTCGACATCGCCAGATTAATTGTCTGGTCAACTATTGTTGCGAATTGTGGCCCCAATGAGCTTTTTATTACCGCAGCCCCATCTATTACTGTTTGATCCGCAAAAGCTTTAGCATTTGCCATGGCAAAACTTTCCTCGAGAGCGAGCATTTGCGTAACGCTATTTTTTATTTGTATTTCGGCATACTGCACCACCTGTTCCTGTGTGTCCTTTAATTGATAGTAGATACTGGCCGCGACATTAGTACCCGCGATGGCGGCCTGCAGTTCGGCGTATGATGTAAGGTATTCGTCTCCTACACTTATAGGAAGATCCGCAGGTAATATACCCAGTGCAATTAAGGACAATTCATCGGGAGAGAATAAGAACGAGGCATTCCTTTCCGCGTTCTCGTATCTTATGCGTGCTGTGGTTTCTATGTCGATAACCAGTTGCAAGGCTTCGCGTGCATTAGCTATTATATCGTCTGAAGCTTTTTTCGCATCGGTGAAGGCCTGCCATACTACGGAATTAGGCCCGAAAACAGCAAGCACTCCCTGCATGGACTGGTCTTTGGCTTCCGTTATTATTTTGTCGCTTGCTTCTTTCAGTTCATACATTGCTTCGCTTATTGCATTTGAAGGTATTGTCTTTAAATCAGAATGCAGGAAATAATTGTCGAAACGGAATGTTTCGGGTTCGCTATCATCGCACCCGATCAATGACAGCTTCTGGTTCTCTATATATAGCTGGTTATATGCTTCCTTGGCTTGTTTCTTGTCATCATCGCTAAATGACACGTTATCAAAAACTATTGTGCTGAAATTGCTTGGCGCTGCCTGGAAAATAAGGTCGCTACCAGTTATTTTTTCGCCAGGTACCGGGAACCTGACCGCTTTGCCACCAATAGATTCTATAGGCAGCCCACCGCCAGCGTTTACAGTTGCGCCAGAGCTATTGGTAGTTGTGGCATCGGTTGGGGTTTCTGCATAATCGTACAGATGGTCAAACCCGAATATGAAATTACGTTTCTGGCGTAAACCTTCGCAGGTGCGGATTTTTAAATAATTAAGCGGAACCACATCTTTTACAATTATACGGCAGCATTGCTGGATGCTCATGCTTACCGGGCACTCATCATAAGAGTCATGTTCCCAGAAGCGGGTGACGCATGGCTTTTTCCATGGTTTCAGGGTGTTTTTATAGTAATAGGAAAGGAAGTTGCGGCGGCGGTATGTCACAAAATTAAAATTGATACGCTGCATTATGCAATTATCAAATGCATTCCTGCGCCATGCCATAATATCAACAGGTACAACGCCGCACTGAACTTCCGGATATTTTAGCGATTCAAGCCTAACCGCTGGGTCTGCGGTTATTGGGTTGGTCATAGTAGGGTTGAAGTCCGAGTAAGCATAACCCCAATCATGGAATATACGGTCCCTTGGTGTGAATACGTTGGTCTGGAATGAGTATTCGCGATCGGTTGCATACTGCGCGGTATTAGGAGGGGATATTGAGAACTGGTCAAAGGTGGCGTCTTTAAGCAGTTCTATCTCCCTTGCGAATTCACCAGGGTAATCAAAATTACCTGCCGCATCCTGATGGTCACGGGGGTTAATATAATCATTGCGTGGCGCGAATGGCAATGTCGGGTCAATTATTTTTTCGACATTCGGGCAGAATCCAGGCTTGCTCCTGCCAACTGATTTATAGTCATCCCTGGTGGACATGGGGATAAAATACATAGGACCCCAATCGAGTTCGAGAACCGATACCTCAACGGAGAATGAAATCGCATAATACATTAGTAGATCCCCATTAAAATCTGCCCAATCGGTAGTTTTATTAGGGCCTGCATCCTCAGGCTTTATAAGGCAAGGAAACAGGTTATGGAAGCTGGGCGGGGTTTCTCCTTTGAAATAATCACCAAAGCCCTGAACCAACTCCTGGGCGGGGGAATAATCAGCTTCGTCCAGATCAGCGCGATCATATTGCAGTACTGGGGCAAAACCTTTCCCGATTGGTGTTTCGCCTTTAGCTACAAGCCTTGCATTATGCCCACTCATAAGCGGCTGGCAGGTATTAAATATTGAAAGATCAGGGTTGCCGCCTCTGCCTTCGTCCTGGGTCAGTGGGAAGTCTGCCCCTGAACCTGGCCGTTCCAATGTCCATTCCGGGTGTGATGCTCTCTGGTAAATGAACCAGCTATAGCACCTGTTGGCGGCATCCAGCCATGCCTCGCCGCTTACTGCCTGGCCGCCAGCCATATTAGATATTCTTTCCGGGCAGCCTAGCTGGCTGCCTATGAAAAATGTGGTGGAAAGATAGTTATTGCTGGTTCCGTATACCGTATTACGGGTTTTGGTGTCATCGCCTGATGTGGACACGAAAGGATAATTAGCTGCATTCATGTAATATGAGAATACAGAGGAACCTGTCGTAGGCGGATCAAATTTCGGTTTGTCAATTGTAGTCATACAGGAGTTAATTATCGGCCTGGAACCTATAACCGTTCCTGTGGCCCTTTCGTCAAATCCTGATGAGTCGGCATTAATTATGGTTCCTGGAACTTTAGGTACTATCAGCTTCCCGGTTTTTGGGTCGAACCGGCTATAATCAAGCTTAGCGCTGGTTACGCACATATCACGAGTGTAGTAATCAGGCGGCATTACATATTTGGCATTTGGCGGAGCATCAAGGCGGCCTTCTCCTTCGGGCCATGCATATTTTATATGAAGTGTTGATATAAGATTCAGTGTGTTGGTGGCAAAGCACTCCGCAAAGTCTTCGCACCAGTTAAAAGGAAGGGGAATGCAGGAACATATACCAGAAATGCATACCATAAGCGGACCATAGCACCACAGGCCACGGCCAATCCCCTGAGGCACAACAACCGCAAATGGCAGGGGCCATGGTATTGGTAAAAAGCCAAAATGCGGCTTGAAGTCGCCAACATCTTCCAGGTGGAGATATATTATGCTTGGGTCTAAAGGAACTTTAGAGCTTACTTTTGCAACAAATTCATCAGACGCCTGTTTAGGTGTTTTTTGGGGCAGTGTGCCTGGCGGGCCTCCTGGCGGGACATCTGATGTGCGCGGAACATTCGGATGGTCAGTCGCCCAGCCACTATTTTTGCAGCCGTCCGGGCAATTAGGTATAGACAGGTAAAGATGGTCAAAAAACCAGTTCCAGGTGACTGTGTTGCTGGTTCCCATGTCGCCAGCACCATCCCATGTTTCAGTCCAAACCCATTCGTTTAACCCGGCCGCCGCATAATTCATATTTTCATAATTGCCTGCAAGCTGGCCGTTAACCCACCATCTGACGATGCCGTCACGCGAGGTGTTGGTGGTACTCTTTTTTACATAGAATTCAATCTTGGTCCATTGTCCCTTAGTGAGATACCCTGAACCGGCATTGGTATAACATATCAGGCCTAAATCAGCAGCGCAGGTGTGGCTATTATCAAGGCCGCCTGTATTATGCATAAAAAACACAGCCCCGCCGGGTTGTAAACGTGATTCGGAGGCTAGTGCTAATAAGCCGTTAGAATCAGGACCTCTCAGGAAAGCCATTTTATTGGCTACAGTACGTCCCTCGAATTCGGGGTTGGTGCGTACCATCATCCCCATGTAAGCTTCATTGTAATTATTGCCAAAAAGGTAACTCATCATGGAGCCGCCTTCCTTGGCATAAGGGGCAAGATTATCATATATTACCCCAGGAGGTGAAATAGGAGCGCTGGGATCAGTAGTTTTATATGTTGAGCTGTATACGTCATTGATTTTGCAAGCAGGCGGATAGTCATCAAATGGGCAATCCAGAATAGTTGTGGAGCCTGGCGGCTCGTGTGTCCACTGGGCGAAGCTTTTTGTAGGCAGCAGAAGCGGTAGGAGGGCAAGAAGAAACAGCGCAGGGGAGTTGCCGGGGTAACGCTCACGTCTTGGCACTAATGCCAGAATTCTTTTGAGGTTGCCTTTGCCTAGCATAAATAACGTAACCTTGATTTAGCCTGCTGAATTAAACCATTATATTTACTAACCAGGTATTAATAATTATAATCTATTACATAGCAAGCATTATTAGCGCCCAACTCCAACTATAGCCAATAATTATTACAGTTTCATGACAACAAGGAAAGAATTTTCTTTGCTGCTATATCGCTGGGGTTTTGTCCACCCGGCGGAACCAGCCTGTCCAGGGCTTCTTTGATTGATTCTTGCTGCTTTTGCTGCAAATCCGGATTAGATAGCAATGTATTGGCGCAGCTTGCAAGCATCATAGGTGTTGCATGTTCCTGCAAAAGTTCGGGTATAGCCTCTTTTTTAAGCAAAATATTGATAAGGTTGACATATTTGGTTGTTATCATAAGCTTTAGCAGCCAAACGGAAATCGCATTCATTTTATAGGTTATAAGCATTGGGGTGTGTGCCATAGCCACTTCAAATGCTACGGTTCCTGATTTCACAAAAGCAAAATCGCTGGCGGCCATGGCATTTTTCTTATCCTGTTCATTGCTGGTAATTATGGCACGAAATGGTGAATTATTCAGGTAAGGGGAGAGTAATTCCAGCGCGTGCTCAGGCACGGAAACAACAAAAGCAAGCTTAGGGTAACAAAATGAGAGTAGTGATAATGCCATGGCAAAAATCGGCATATGGCTGGTAACTTCGCCCTTGCGGCTTCCAGGGAGCAGGCAGAATATTTTAACATCATCTGCGATTTCATATTTAGCACGGAACTCGGCAGCGTTTCCGGCTTTACTTTCACAAACCACCGGATGTCCTACAAAGGTGCAATCCAGCCCTACTTTTTTAAAATATGGTGGTTCAAATGGTAGAAGGAGGAGCATATGGTCGAACAGTTTGGCGCATTTTTCGGCCCGTTTCGGCTTGTAAGCCCACACAGTTGGGGCAACATAATGCACAAATTTTGTTTTAAGCCCGATTTTGCGGAGTTTTTTTACAATGCGGAAGCAAAAGCCGGGAGAATCAATAGTAATCACCATTTGCGGCTGCTTCATTACAATATCGGCAATGGTGGAGGCTATATGGGTAATAGTGCGCCATAAATGCGGTATTATTTCAACCAGCCCCATCATCGAAAGCTCATGGTACGGAAACAGGCTTTTAAGTCCTTCTTCCTCCATTTTTTCGCCGCCTATGCCGTAAAACAGCAGTTGCTGCTGTGAATTTTCCCGCAAAGACCGCATCAGGTGTGCGCCAAGAAAATCGCCTGATGGTTCACCGGCAATTATATAGATAGTTTTCAGGTCGGTTTTAAATTCATTCATATTCTATACCAATTACGAATATAGCATATTCATCAGCTTTTTTTATCAATTCATCACGGTCAATAAGCAGGCTGGAATTGGCTTCCACCGCAACTCCTAAAAGGCCGGATTTTTTGAGGTTTTCAATGGTCTGGATACCAATTGACGGCAGGTCTACCTTTTCTTCCTGCCCCGGTTTTTTTGCTTTTACCAGCACCCCGCCTTTTGGCTTGCCGCCGCGTAGTTTCGCGCAGGACATGATCATGGCATCGGTTCCTTCCGCATTTTCTGTTGCCAGGAGTTTGCCGTTTTCAATTATTACCGCTTGCCCAATATCCAGCGCGCCTAAATTCTTAGCCTCACGCATACCAAGCATTATATCTGCCATTGCGTCTTTATCGGGGGTGATTTTCCCTAAAACCCCGGCAGGCGCGATAATATTTTTCAATATCTGGTCAACGCCCACAACCGTAAAATTTTCTTCCTCAAAAAATGAAGTAATTGCTTTAAGCAGCGCATCATCACCACCGAAAATAGCCAGCCCGATCTTTTTTATGAGCTTTGCTCCGGCGGCATCGGGTTTCAGCGAAGACATAGCAGGGCGCTTTATGCCGCCTGCCATTACGATTTCACAAACGCCAGCGCCTCTTAAGTGGTTAAGGGCTTCGCCTACTGCGCCGAGGCGCACTACCGCGTGTGGCACATCATTCATAATTTCCGGAGTGAAACTTTCCTCAAATGCCAGCACAAAAAATGGGCGGCAATTATCCTGGCAGTGCCTGATAAGCTGGGCAGGAAGGCTGCCTTTTCCGGCTATTATTCCTAGGGTGGAACCGTTTTTTGTCATACTGCCTGTGGGATATTGTCATGCCCGGTAAATTTAGGAACGCAAAGCGAGCGCGAGCCTTTATCAACCATGAAGGATAGCACATCCTGTACGGCCTTTGTTCCACCATAAGTAAGCCTGGCTTTTTCTGCGCGCGCAGCCAGAGTCCCTTCTTCTTCCTCGAATATCATCTTGTATGCGCCACGCAGGGCATGGATTGTATCGCGGTCAAAGCCACGGCGCTTAAGCCCGATAAGGTTCAACCCGGCAAGGTTTGCGCGCTCGCCCATGACCGAGCCAAAAGGTATTACATCATGCTCAACACCTGACATGCCACCTATTACAGCATGTGGTCCAATGCGTACGAACTGGTGGACGGCGGCAAGGCCACCGATAATTGAGAAGTCGCCGACCTCCACATGTCCGGCAAGCGTTGCATTATTTGCCAGTATAACATGGTTGCCAAGTATGCAGTCATGCGCAACATGCGCGCTCACCATGAACAGGCAGTTGTTGCCAACTGTAGTTTTCATGCCGCCGCCCTCTGTTCCGGGGTTCATGGTTACGTATTCGCGGATGACATTGTTATCGCCGATAGAAAGGCTGGAGTCTTCCCCGCGGTATTTCAGGTCCTGCGGTGCGAACCCGAGAGAGGCAAAAGGAAATATCTGGCAGTTTTTGCCAATAGTTGTGTTTCCGGAAATGGTGACATGAGAAAATAATTTTGTGCCGTCGCCGATCGTAACATTTCCATCAACAACGCAATAAGCGCCGATAGAAACGTCTTTTCCTAATTTTACACTATCTGCAATAATTGCTGTAGGGTGGATTTTTGAATCACTCATATTAATTTACAATCATTGCACAAATTACAGCTTCGGCTGCCTTTACCCCATCAACAGTTGCCACGCAGGCAAACTTCCAGACGTTCCTGCGGCTTTGCTGCTTATCAACCCTTACATGCAGTGCATCGCCGGGTGTAACCACCTTGCGGAATTTGGCCTCGTCTATCGACATGAAATAAACCAGCTTGCCTTCTGCTTCTTTTCCTAAAGTATTTACAACCAGTATCGCAGCCGTTTGCGCCATTGCTTCGATTATAAGTACGCCGGGCATAACAGGCTTGCCTGGAAAATGGCCTATAAAAAATGGCTCGTTCATAGTTACATTCTTAAGCCCGATTGCAAACTCGCCAAGTTCAAGGTCAATGATCCTGTCGATCATAAGAAACGGGTAGCGGTGGGGTATCATTTCCATGATACGCCCGATGGGAATGATTTTTTCTAAATCTTTATTCTCGCTTTGGTTCTCCATATTATCCACCTATTTATCACTTAATTTATCTTATGGTTTCCTTTTAGATAATTTTGCTACTGTAGCAGTTTGGCGATGCCAATCAAGTATGCTTACAGCAGGGTAGCCACCATAGGTTGCTCCTGCGGGTATATCGGTCATAATCCCTGACTGCGCCGCGATGCGTGCGCCATTGCCAACAATAGTATGTCCTGCAAACCCTACCTGTCCTCCTACTAAAACCCCATCTCCAATAATGGTGCTGCCTGAAATCCCTGTTTGTGCTGCGATCATTGTATGCCTGCCTATTTGCACATTATGGGCGATCTGTACAAGGTTATCAATTTTGCTACCGCTTCCAATCTTTGTATCATGGCCTGCGCCGCGGTCGATACAGGTTCCGGCGCCGATTTCAACATCATCGCCAATTATAACCCGTCCTGTTTGCGGAAGCTTGGTTATTCCCTTGCGCCCTCCTGCAAAACCGAAACCATCCTGCCCGATATGCGCCCCGCGGTGGATGGTGGTGTTTTTGCCTATTATGCTGTGGCTTATGCCACATAAAGCGCCAATGCGGCTGCCTTCGCCAATCTCTACCCCTTTATCTATAACGCTGTTGGCGCCAATCCAGCAGCCATCTCCTATCTTTGCATGCTCAGCTATTACAGCGCCAGCGTCGATACGAACATTTTTGCCAATTACTGCGTTTTTTGCTATTTGTGCCAATGGTGATATCTGGGCCTCAAAATTTTCTGCGGGATATAATTTCTGCGCAATTAAGGCATAGGCATAGTATGGTTCTTCGCTTATAAGCGTAACCATTCCCTTGGGCGCGCGCGCCGCGAATTTTGCGCGGACAAAACAAGCCCCGGCCTTGCTGGCTTCAAATTCAGGAATATATTTTATATTATCTAAAAAACTTATGTCGTTTTTACCGGCAGTTTCCAATGGAGAAATATCAGAAAATTTACGGGTTTGGGCTGAAGTAGTTTCAGATGGGGCGATAGCCGCACCAGTTATGGCAACGATCTCTTCTAATGAAAGCTCGCAAGCTTTAGTAAAAAACCGGCTATCGCTCATCTAAATTAAATATAAAGTTCTTATTTCTTATCGTCTTTTTTATCGCTGGCAGCGGCAGGAGCGTCGAACTTGACTTCCAGCTTAGGCAGTTTCTTATTAAGGCGGTCAAGAACTTCGGATGAGATATCGAGGCCCTTGTCAGCATATAATATCTGGGAAGTAGGAATTGCGATCACGAAGCCTTTTTCCTTCGACAGGTCTGAGATGATCTCGGTTACGACCTTCTGGATATCATTAAGCGAATGTTCGAAGGCGCTGTTCAGCAGATCTTTCTTTGATTGCACTTCCTTCTGGACTGCGGTTTCCTTCAGGCGGAAGGCGCGTACTTTATCTTCAAAGGCGTTCTTTGCGAGCACGGATTTCTGCTTGCCGAGATCCTGGTATTCCTTTTTCAACTCCTCACCTTTTTTATTGATCTCAGGCTGGAATGATTTTTCCTTGGCTTCCAGTTGTTCACGCACATTTTTGGCAGCGGTGGAACCTTTCATAACCTGCTGGATGTCAACTACGGCTATGGTCTGTTTGTCCTGCGCGAAGGCTGGCTGGGCGAAGGCGAGGGCTGCTGAAGCAAGCAGGCTGTAAATCAAGGTCGGTTTGGCAATTGTAATTTTCATAAAACTAAGTCCTTTCAAAATATATTAAATCGATTCAGATATTATGGTTATTGGCCTAAAAACGAGTGCCGAAACTAAAGCGCAGTGTTTCGGTCTGGTCTTCATTCTGCTTGAGAACCGCATGGGCGAAATCAATGCGGATAGGGCCAAAAGGCGATGACCAGAGAATACCGGCACCAATGGAAGCGCGTATCGCGCTGCTATCGGCAACACCAACCTTGCTGTTATCGATCTTCCACAGGCTGCCCGCATCGCTGAATACAGCGCCGGAAACGCCAAGCTCATCAGGCAGGCCAATAGGGAATTTAAGTTCCACGGTTCCGTTATAGAATGCGTTACCGCCAAGTGAATCGCGTGTTGCTATATCGCGTGGCCCGATACCCGCATTGCGGAAGCCGCGCAGGTCATCACCGCCCACGAAGAAGCGGTCATTGATTCGCACGTCACGGCCACCAATGCCGAAAATATAGCCGGTAGCGCCGGAAACGCTGGTTTTCCATTTGGCAGTTATCGGGTAGTAATAGCTGGCTTTTACGTCATGCTTTAAATAGCGCGAATCGCCGCCAAGGCCTGCCACTTCCTGCGTGAAGCGGAAATAATAGCCGCTTGATGGATCAAGCTTGTTATTTAAGTTGTCATAGGTGAATGACTGGCTTACTGCCGAATTCACATTCACACCAGCTTGTTGCTTGATGTAGGTTGAGGCTTCAGGCGTAACATCGGTCACGTTATTTTCGCGCAGTGTATAATTAACCGAGTGCTGGAGTTTTTCCTGCAGCGCATAGCTTGAGCGCAGGTTTATACCCTTGGTATCCATGTCATATGAGCTTTGCTGCATAAAATCCTGTTTGATACGATAAATATCAAAGCCAGCAGATATGTCGCGGTCAAGGAAGTATGGCTCAGTAAAGCCGATTTCAGCTTGTTTACGGCGTGCAGCCAGGGTTAGGCGGGTTTTTAGTTCCTGTCCACGGCCCAGCAGGTTTTTCTCGCTTACGCCAAAATCACCAAGTACCCCGTCAGTGCTTGAAAAGCCTGCGCCAATTGTTACTTCGCCGGTTGATTTTTCTTTAACGTCGACATTAATAACTGTTTTATCCGGCGCACTGCCCGGCTCGTTCTTAATGTCAACTTTCTCGAAGAAACCAAGATTGTTAAGTCGTTGTTCGGAACGCTGCAATTTGGAGTTATTATAAGCATCGCCTTCGCTCAGGCGGAACTCGCGGCGGATTACTTCGTCCAGTGTACGTACGTTTCCGGTTACGTTGATACGTTCCACATAAACGCGTGGGCCGGGCTTAATTACATAAGTAAGGTTAACGAGTTTTTTCTCAGGATCGCGCTCAAGCTTAGGCTGAATATCAACAAACGCATAACCGAGGTCGCCTAAGCGTTTAGTCATGGCATCTATGGTTTCTTCAACCTTGCTGGCATCGTAAGTCTTACCGGCCCTGGTTGTGATTAAATCGCTGAAATCAGGTTTTTCGCCGTTTTTAAGTTCACTTGTCACATTCACAGCGCCAAACTTATATTGTACGCCTTCCTCAACTACGAAAGTAAGGTAAAACGCATCTTTCTTGGGAGAAAGCTCAGCATGGGCGGATTTAACCTGAAAGTCCGCATAACCTTCGTTTATATAAAACCGGCGCAGCAATTCCTGGTCATATTGCAGGCGATCCGGGTCATATTTATCACTATCGGAGAAGAATTTGTACCAGCGGGTTTCTTCGGTACGTATAGCCTTGCGCAGGTCGCTGTCACTGAACTTATTATTGCCAACGAAATTAATTTTTTCAACATGTGCCGTAGCGCCTTCGCTGATTTCATAAACCAGGTCAACACGGTTTTGGTCCTGGTTGATAAGCTTGGGCTCGACCACTGTGTTATAGCGTCCGCTGCGGCGATATATGTCGAGTATGCGCTTAACATCGGATTGGAGCTTGTCCTGGGAATATACAGAACGGCTTTTAAGCTCCATTTCCTTCTCTAAGTCGGATGTTTCGATGCCGGAATTACCCTCAAACGCAACCTTGTTTATTATCGGGTTTTCAACTACACGGACAATAAGCGTGTTGCCGGATTTAAGCAGCTTCACGTCAGAGAAGAATCCGGTAGCGTAAAGGTTTTTAAGGCTGGTATCAATATCTGATTGGGTAAGGGGGCTGCCAGATTTTATGCCAAGATATGAAAGTATGGTGCTGTTTTCCACACGCTGGTTGCCTTCAATCCGGACTGTTTCAACGCGGCCAGCAGAGGCCTGGTCAGAAGGTGCTGGTGCCGTCACTTTCTTGGTGGCGGCGATTGCTGCATTATCATATGACGCTAGTAACAAGCCCCATACGGCAACGGAAACAACAGAACGATAGGCAGAATTTCTGGGCATTATATGTCCTTTTTTATCGCTATTTTTAGGCAACCATTCAGATTTTGAATACTAATGGTGCAAAATGAGCTATAAATCAAGGAGAAAAAGCAGTATTACAACCTATTAAACCAATTTGCGCAGGTCGTTTATCAGGGTAAATGCCATGAGCATGGCAAGCAGGGCAAAGCCAACGCGGAATCCGTATTCCTGTATCTTCTGCGCCAGCGGTCGTCCTTGCAGGGCTTCGATAATGTAATAAATCAAATGCCCACCATCAAGGACCGGGATAGGTAGAAGGTTCATAAGCCCAAGATTTGCAGAAATAATAGCTATAAGCCATATAACGGTATGTGCGTCCTTGCTGGCGGCCTGGCCGGAAAGCTGTGCGATTCCTACCGGGCCTTTCAAGTCTTTTGCGCTACGGTGGCCGCTTATCATCTGCCCCATTACTTTGAGTGTGGATTCGCAGATCATATAGGTGCGGCGTACTGATTCGCCAATGGCGCGTACAAGCCCCACATCCTCATATTTAACATCCATGCTTTTAATGCCGATAAGTGGCCTGGTTATTTTATTGCCAAGCCCATCGTCATCTTCTGTCATTTTTGGGGTAAGGGTGATGTCCATAGGCTGGTCGTTTCTGATTATCTCAATTTTTACCGGAGTTCCAAGATTGGTGGAAAGCAGGTAGGAAATATCGTTAAAACTGGAAACCTTGTTATTATCAATCATAGTGATGCGGTCGCCAACCTGAAGCCCAGAGCTCAGGGCCGGGGAATCAGGCATTAATTTGCCGATAACCGGGTCGATGGAAGGCAGGCCGTTGCTCATGATAAAATAAATAAAAATAGCTATGGTAAGCAGGAAATTGGCAACTGGCCCTGCCGCAACTATCATCATTTTTTTATAAAGTGGTTTGAAGTGGAAAGTTGTAGCTTTTTCCTGCTCGCTCATATTTTCCAGCAGTTCATTATCAGCGGTGCTGGCAGCAGACGAGTCGCCATGCATTTTTACATAGCCGCCAAGGGGGAGCAGCGATACTTTCCAGCGCGTACCGGATTTGTCGTTCCAGCCAAACAGCTCTTTGCCAAATCCTATTGAAAAGGCGGTGATGCGTACCCCGCAAAGCTTTGCAACAATATAATGGCCGTATTCATGGATGAAAACTATAATGCTTAATACTATTATAAAGGCTGCGATAGTGTGCCCGAAAGAATACAGGGAAGTCATATATTATATTTCTCCGCATGATGGCGTGCGACCTTGTCGCATTCAAGCACATCATCTATGGTTTCAAGTGGCTCACTATATAGTTTTTCCAGCGTTTTTTCAACTATTTTCGCTATATCCGTAAAGCCAATCCCGCCTTTCAAAAAGCGTTCAACAGCGATTTCATTGGCGGCATTTAATATGGTTGGGGCATTGCCCCCGGATTCCAGTGATTCCCGAGCCAGGCGTATCGCCGGGAATCTTGTGCTGTCGGGCGCTTCAAAGCTTAAATTCCCTATTTCTTCCAGCCGGAGCTTCCTGACCGGGGCGCTTATGCGTTCGGGCCAGGCCAGCGCATTAGCGATTGGTGTGCACATATCAGGCTGGCTCATCTGTGCCAATACAGAGCCATCGACCATCTCAACAAGTGCGTGGATTATTGATTGCGGGTGGACCAGTATATGCAACTGTTCGGAACGTACTGGAAACAGATAAAAAGCCTCGATGAGTTCCAGCCCTTTATTCATCATGGTTGCTGAATCCACCGAGATTTTAGCGCCCATATTCCAGTTGGGGTGGCGTACTGCCTGCTGGGGAGTTACGCCTTCCATCTGCTCCAGTGTGAATGTGCGGAAAGGGCCGCCGGAAGCGGTTATGGTAACGCGCTCCACATGTTTTATATCCTTCTGCTCAAGTAGCTGGAAAATTGCGTTATGCTCGGAATCCACAGGGATTATGGTAGCCCCGTGTTTTTTTACCTCGCGCTGCATAAGTTCCCCGGCGCATACAAGGCTTTCCTTGTTAGCAAGGGCGATGGTTTTTCCATTTTTTATTGCGGCAAGGGTTGGTTTAAGCCCTGCTGCGCCAACTATTGCAGACATTGTAATATCTGCTCCCTGCGAAGCGGCATCTATTACTGCATCTTCTCCGGCGTGGGCCTCTATGCCGGTGCCGCTTAGCAGTTGCTTAAGCTCACTGTAAAATTCGTAGTTGGCTATAACGACTGATTTAGGATTGTATTTTCTCGCCTGGCTGGCAAGCAATGCGGCATTGCCACGCGCAACCAATGTATGCAGCGAGAAATCGCCAGGATGAAGCTCGAGGCATTTAAGCGTATTCTGCCCGATTGTTCCGGTAGATCCCAGGATAGTGACGCTTCTTTGCACCTCTAGTACCTTATAAGACTTGATATTGAAACCAGGAAAGCAAAAACAGGGATGGTAAACATAAGGCCATCTACCCGGTCGAGAAGGCCTCCATGACCCGGTATTAATGTGCTGCTATCTTTTACGCCGGCGCGGCGTTTGATCCATGATTCGAACAAGTCGCCAGCCTGCGCGAAACCAGATATGATGATGGCAAGGAGAATAGCCCACCATAAGTTGGAAGGGTAGGGTGAGAATATATAACAGAGGCCGCCAACAACACCGGCAGCCACCATTCCGCCACCAAGTCCCGCCCAGGTTTTGCCAGGGCTTATGGCTGGTGCGAGTTTAGGCCCGCCAATTATACGTCCGCTGAAAAATGCGCCAATATCAGTCGCCCATACCACGAATAAAATATATAGGACCAATTGCAGTCCGGCATGCTCATTGCCATCTATCCGGATATTGCGCAGCCATAAAATAGCGCTGCAAGGTAGTGCGATATAGAATAGTCCGGTTACTCCCCATATAGAGCTTTCCTTTGCGGTAAGATTATCCCATTCACGCAGCATCTGCAATGCCGCAACCAATACGATAACAGCGAAAAAAAATCCCCCGGCGCATAATAAGCCAAGTATAATAGCTGCAAGGACGGCAGAGGAGATAACCCGCACGCCAAGGCCGGCCCATTTTTCGCCGCCGGTGAACAAGGATTTTATATTATCCATAATAGCTTCATAATTATGTTTATTATTCACCTGCGGTACCATAGCGCCTTTCACGTTTTGCATAATCATTAAGTGCGTCTGTTAAATCAGTTTTATTGAAATCCGGCCATAAGGTTGGTGAGAAATAAAATTCGGTATAGGCCGATTGCCAGAGCAGGAAATTGGAAAGGCGGGTTTCGCCGCCTGTGCGGATAAGCAGGTCAGGCTCTGGCAGCGCCGCTGTATCAAGGTTTTGTGAAAATATCTCTTCGGTTATCTGCGAGGTTTCTATTTTACTGTCTTTTACCATTTGCGCGAGTTTTTGTGCGGTATGTACTATTTCCTGCCTGCTTCCATAGCTAAGGGCGATGGTTAAGTGGAAATTCTGGTTGCGGCTGGTAAGCTCTTTTGCGTGTTCAAGTTGTTCGTAGATTTCTTTTGATAGCTTGGTAAGGTTGCCGATGAAATGCAGCCGCACACCTTTTTCGTGCAATGTTTCCAGCTCATTATGCAGGTAATGCTGGAGCAGTTGCATAAGATCATTTATCTCATCGCTTGGGCGCTTCCAGTTCTCTGAAGAGAAGGCATAGACAGTTAAGTAATGTATTCCTGCCTTGCTGCAATTATCCAGGGTGTGCCGAAGCGCGTCTGCGCCTTTCTTGTGCCCGGCAGTACGCGGTAATCCACGGGATTTTGCCCAGCGTCCGTTGCCATCCATTATGATAGCGACATGAGTTGGCAAGGATTCAGGATTCAGGATTCTGGACTCGGGTTTATTTATATCGGCTATTTTCATAATATATTCCCTGAATCCCGAATCCTGAATCCCAGAACCTAATTGCCTAGTATTTCTTTCTCTTTAACTGCCTGTGCATCATCAATTTTTTTGATGAATTCATCGGTAAGTTTCTGGATGGCTTCGCCTTGCTTGGTATGTTCATCTTTGGAAATATCGCCGTCTTTTTCCTGTTTTTTAAGGCTATCCATACCTTCACGGCGAACGTTGCGCACTGCAACCTTGGCGTTTTCACTGTATTTGCCAGCTATCTTGGTGAGTTCCACGCGGCGTTCCTGCGAAAGCGGTGGAATTGGAACGCGCACAAGCTGCCCATCTGCTGCGGCATTAAGTCCAAGCCCGGCTGCATTTATAGCTTTTTCCACGGATTTCACATTGCCTTTATCCCATACCTGCACTGAGAGCAGGTGCGGCTCTGGTATGCTTATATTGGAAACGGTATTGAGTGCCACCATATTTCCATATGCTTCCACATGAATATGCTCAAGCAGGCTTGCATTGGCGCGCCCGGTACGCAGCCCACCAAATTCTGTGTGCAGGGATTTTACAGCGCCTTCCATGCGGCGGCGGAGTTCATTAATATCAGCGGTCATATAGTTTCTCGTTTTGGTTTAATATTCTGATTAATAGATAAATACTTCATTCATCCATTAATCCATTCATCTATTTATCGGTTATAAGTGTAAACTTCCCTTGTCCGCATACTGCTTGCGCAAGCGCGCCTTCATTGTGGATAGAAAACACCATTATCGGTATCTGGTTCTCGCGCGCAAGGGAAATAGCCGACTGGTCCATAACCTTAAGGTCGCGCACAAGAACCTCGTGGTAAGTTAACCTGTCAAAATGCTTGGCCTTTTTATCACGTTTGGGATCGGCGGAGTAAACGCCATCTACCTGCGTTCCCTTAAGCAGCAGGTCGCAGCCCATTTCGTTGGCGCGCAGCGCGGCAGCGGTATCGGTGGTAAAATATGGGTTTCCGGTTCCGGCTGCAAAAATCACCACCCGGCCACGCTGGATGTGGCGCTCTGCACGGCGGCGTATATATGGTTCGCACACCTGCATCATGTTTATCGCCGAAAGTACGCGGGTATCCACCCCCATTTTTTCAAGGGTGTTCTGGATGGCGAGGGCATTAAGAACTGTTGCCAGCATTCCCATATAGTCAGCGCTGGCGCGTTCCATGCCGTTGGCCGCACCCTGTATGCCGCGGAAGATATTGCCGCCTCCGACAACAAGGCAGACCTCAACCCCAATGGACATTGCGCTTTTAACATCACGGCAGATGCGCTCTATAGTATTCTGGTCCTGCCCATATTGTTGGTTGCCCATCAGGGCTTCGCCTGAAATTTTGAGAAGTACGCGTTTATAAAGCGGTTTTGCAGCTTTTCTTGCAGCAGTTCCGGCAGGTGGAGATTTTTTGTTTGTCTTAGTCATAGCCACACTAATAGTACGCTTTTCCACAGGTTGCAATTTTAATTTTGCAGATTATTGAGTGCCTATAGGGACAGGCCAGGGGATTTGCCGTTACCAGGAAGGCGATTGCTGATATTTGGTTCTCCAGCAATAAGTTTTTCCATATCCTTCATAACTATATATAATTCTTCTTTGGGCGCAAATTTTATAGTTAATTTCCCATCTTCAAATTTTCCGCTTAAGGAGCATTTTCCGTTATTTATATTAAACCCATCCTGAATAGATTTTATACTGCCATAATCCTTGTCGCTTATAAAGCCGCCATCTTTGAATTTTTCTATTAGTTTATGCGCTATTTTTGTTAGCTCAGGATTATGCCTGGAATCTATGTTGAAAACCATGGAAAATGATTTTTTTGCATCGCGTTCAACCTGGGAACTCAGTGATGTCCATAATTCGCTATCAGCGCTGGCAGCTTTTTTAACAGAGGATATTAAAATTGCCAGTTTGTCCTTCAAATAATCGTCACATATGGAATATTTTTGTTGCTGCTTATGGAATTCTGATTTTGCCGATATAACAGCTTTCTTTAAAGCTTTAATATCAATAGGGGCGGCATCTTTTATAGTGAAATCAATCACCATATTCGCTTGATGCGGAGTTTTCTTAATAATATTAATTTTAAGGGAAGATATATCGTTCGATATATTTGCTTTCTTCGAATCCGACAATATTACATTAGAAACATTGGGGGCAATTCCTATAACTCCTGCGTTTTTAAGCGCATCCACCATGGCCTGGGTGTTTGGAACATTATCTTTTACCGGCAGGGTAATTACATATTGTGAAATTGAAGGATTTTTTATCTCAGCATCGGTTGCTGCGCGAAATTCATTGAATAATAAACCAAGTTCATTTGCTACTGTAATTCTATGTGATTCTGCGCTGGCTTTGCGTTGCCTGGCCTCAAGGTCGCCGCCGCCTGCCTGCAGCTCTATTTCTTTAACATTCCTGCTTAATGAATCTGTATCAATATTAAAAAGCATTTTAGGTTTTAATATTGTTTCTATGTGAGAGCCGATGGATTGCATTTCAAAATCCACCTTATCATTGGAAATCTTTATACCATTCAACAGCGATTGTTTATCTATGGTTATGTCCTCGTTTATAAAGCCGGATGACTGCAATATTCTAACAAAATTCTGCGATTTTTTAACGGCATAATCCATATTATGGTTTTTAAACCTGATAGTCCTTGTGCCGTCCGCTAATTCCGGTATGCCATTTTCTGACATGTCATCCATCTGGATAAATAACCTCTCAAGCAATTGCTTTACACGTTGATTACCCGGGGTTTGTTCGGCGTTACTCATGTTTGTTCTTTCAGCTAATTATCTGGAGAGAGAGGGATTTTTGATGCTAGAAAAATTTTCATGGTCTTTAAAATCAAAATGTGCTGCTAAAAATTCTGGCCTTGATTCAATTCTATAATTAATCCTATCGTTAGAATCATCAGGCATATGAACGGCATTTGCAGGAAGAAATGAATTTAGTTTTTCCAGAAAATTACTATTTTTTCCCCTTTGATTGTCCAGAGAAATAATAAATGCACCACGCTGTTTTTCATCTGCAGGCTGGTAATTAACCGTAACCTTGCTTCCGCCAGTTTCAGAAAATATTTTTTGGGTCAGGTAAGCTTTAACTTTTTCAACGCTTTCTGGTAGTTTTATGCTTCGCGCCTCTATTTTGTTCAATATTTCTTCTTTGTCACTTATATCTTTTTCGGTGGTTTTAATTGCCGCATCAAGATAAGTCAGTAATGGTTTTTTATAATCAGGTTTAATCACCAGGTCGATAGTGTCGTTTGCCTTGGAATCAGAGATTTTTTCGTTAAATACCTTCCATTTCTCGCTTTCAGGTATTGCAATATTTAGTACATTCATAAAATTAGTTATGTTTCCAAAGCTGCAAATGTCGTTGCGAGGGTATGAAATAGTTATAATGCCGCCTTCTTCACTTAATGTGCCAAGCCCACGGGTTTTATCTGTGTTTTGCAAAAGGAGCAGTTTTTCTAAAGATTTTTTTATTGATATTTCGCGGTCGCTCATAATTCTGTCTAGAAATCCATCCCCGGTTTTTCTTTTAATGTGTTCAGGTGTTATTTTGTTACCCTGGGTTTGTTCGGCGTTACTTATGTTTGTTTACCTTGAATGTATTGCATATTGTTCCAAAAGGGTTTTATCATGTTCATTTCGCATTATATTTCCTGAAAGAACAAGAGGATTGCCAGCCAATGTCACGCCTATATTGCTATCTTCCTTATTGACTCTGAAATGGCTTATGTTGTGTGTGCCTGAAACCTCGCTAAGTGCGCCCTTGAAATGACTAAGCGCGGAGCGATCTTTTCCATCGGGATAGGCAAATATAATATTAAATGCTGGTTTGCCGAAATTAGGGTCTGTTTGCGTATATGTTACTTCCGGTTTGCTTCCTGGGAATGTAGCCTCGGTTTTTTTCTTTAGGTATTGGGAAATTTCCTTTGCTTCCTTGGGCAGCTCTAATGATAATGGAGGTTTTTCTTCCCAATAATGGCGTGGTAAAGGCCTTTTAGGAGGGTCTGAAGGCATGTTTTCAATATTTACTTCCGGCACAGTGTCTTTTTGCTTATCCGCAACCCCTGATAATATCTTTACGGCATTTTTTACTGCTCTTTCAAGACTCTCTACATTGATTTGGCTTATGTCTTTTGTCTTAATTAAGGCTTCAAATTGATTGTTTTGTATCTGTATATCCAGTTTTATCGTTGGGTTTTCTATAACTAACCCATTATTTAAATTCTCAAGCGTAATATTACCGGCATGGCTTATCAATCCAGCATCATTAAGGGTATTAGCTATAATCTGTATCTTTTTGAAGTTTTCGCTATTTACTGGGCCTTGCATCAGGCAAAAAACATTTTCGCCAGAATTCCTGTGTTCTGTAGTCATATTAATCGCAGATGCTAATTCCAGAATCTGCTTTTGCACCTGTGCTTTATGGTGTTGCTGTTCGCGTTCGCTGTTGCTCATAATTCCTGCTTACCTTGTTCGTGCTGTATGAGGGTTTTTGTTCCTTATATATCCCATTAAGGCCTTAGGTGTTTCATCAATTAATATATAATGTTCGGATTTTTCCTTATCATAAAAAATATCTGGCTTAAATCTGAATGCTTCTTTTAGGTGGGCTAGCAGTTTTGCAGAATTTTCTGGGGTTAGTTTGTTTTCGGTAATGGTAATAGTAAATGATGGTTTCATCCCCTCGCTTTTGGGTAGCTTATAACTTATAGAAATATTATTTTCAGGAATACCCAAAATAGTTTTTGATTTCTCAAGCAGGTAATTGGAAACATCTTTAATATCCTCCTGGTATTCACTTATTATTTGACGTGTCCTTGGAGTTATGGGTTCACGGAATATATTTTTTTTATATCGAGTCGCGTTTTCAATAGCTTTGTCTAGGAATTTTATATTATCTTCCGTCAGGCTTGGAGTAAAAACAATATTGATACTTTCTCTTCCTTCTTCTTTCTTCTCCACAATGTTAACTTCAGGCCTTGAGGTTGCTGATTGGCCAGGGATTGATTCATGTTTTATTTCCATATGCGCAAGGATTTTTTCTTTATTGCTGCGGCCATACTTGTCATTCGGAAAAGCAATATTAAAAACCCCGTTCTTATATGATAGTTGTGCATTTCCCGCTGCTTGAGCATAATTGATCAGGCTCACGAGTTCTTTTAATCTGCTATCTATAGCTGGATCGGGTGGCACAGTAACTATATCACGCTTTTCAACCTCTTTGCTTGTGGTTATTATATTATTGTTATTCTGAGCTTTGTGCATTGCGGCTTCAATGGCCTTATCAAGGGCAGGTATAATATGCGCATGTTCTGTGGTGTTATCATAAGTAAAAATAATCACCGCGTTGTTAAACTCTGTATTAACCGATACATTATTGTTAATAGGGTAATCATTGTTTTTACCATAGGCTATATTAGGAAGGTTGTCTTTAATTATACCTGTTTCTTTAAGCGCTCTTAAAAATTTTGTCAGGTTCCTGACGCCTGCCTGATCATTTCTGTAATTGATAGTGAAATCATAGCCATGTTCACCTTCACCGCGGAAATTTACCTGTCCGGCCTCATGTGGTGCGTGGTCGTTGACAAGTTGTGATAATGTTTCCAGTTTTTGCTGAATTTGCCAGCTAGTATAATCCATTTCCATAATAAATCTTTCAGGAGATAAGTTTATGATTTTAAAATCATATATAGCCGTAGCTATAAACAAAAGTTAAGGTTTTGTTACAGTTATTTTTGTTGTATTAATATATTGATATTTATGTGTAATTGACAAAAAATAACCCTCCGCCAGTTAAGAGGGAGGGTTATAATAATGCAGTTGCAGCTTAACTTAAGCAGCGGCTCCGGCAGCGGCTGCAACTTCGGCTGCGAAGTCGGTATGGGCTTTTTCAATACCTTCGCCTAAGCGGAAGCTTATGAATTTAACCAGTTTAACTGGCGCGCCGATGTCTTTTCCAGCAGCTTCGATAGCGGCGGCAACTTTGCTTTTGCCATCGATAACATAAACCTGTTCTTCAAGTACGGTTTCTTCGTAGAAGCGTTCGATTTTAAGCTGTTTAAGCTTCTGCTTTATTGCTGCGTCATCGCCATATGAGCGAATTTTTTTCAGCATGTAAGCTGCTTCCTGGAAGAACACGTCGAGGAGTTTTTTGGTCTTGTCAGCATTCTGCTTTTCCTTGCGGTCTTCGCTCTTGCTCTGCTTGTCAAAATCAGAGAGAAGATCGTCAACATTTGGCAGGGTCTGCGAAAGCTCAACCAGTTTCTGCTCAAGTACTTTTTCGGAGAAAGCGCGCTCGCCGGTCATCCTGTCCTTATATTTAGAAGCGCCTTTTTCAAAGGCAACATATTGCTCGAAGAACTTGTCAACAAGTGCTGCGGCAGCGCCTTCTTCGCGTTTAATATCGGCATCGGTAACATCCGATTTTTTCTGGTAGGAAGGGTTAGAAGCGGCGATATGCATGGCAAGCTGTTTGCCAAAGCCTTCGAGCTGTGCGGCATCGCCGGAAGATTCCAGCCCGACAAGGACGGCGATCTTGCCCATGCCAGAGGCGATTGCGCTATGTACATAAGTAGCAACAATACCATTTGGCACCTGCAAGGTAGCGCTGCGGCGCAGGGTCATGTTTTCACCGATGGTGGCGATGGCGCTGGAAATTTCGCTGCTCATTGCTTCTTTAAGTTTTTCAAAATCGCTGCCGAGGTCAAGCGCCAGGGTTGCGGTTTTCTTTGCTAGTGCCTGGAACTGCTCATTGCGCGCTACGAAATCAGTTTCGGAATTAAGTTCGATAACCGCGCCTTTATTGCCAGAGGATGCAACGGCAACGAGGCCTTCCGCAGCGATGCGGCCAGATTTTTTAGCAGCGGTTGACAGGCCTTTTTTACGTAGCCAGTCGATAGCGGCTTCCATATTTCCGTCATTTTCAATTAGGGCTTTGCGGCAGTCAAGCATCCCTGCGCTTGTTGCTTCGCGGAGGCTTTTTATCATTTCTGGTGTTACTGTGGTCATTTTGGTTTCCTTTATCTAGTTGTTAGAGATCAGCGGTTGGTGGCCAGAGATCAGTTTTACTGACCACTGGCAACTGGCCGCTGACAACTGATTTATTTCTTGCCCGGAGTTTTTTTCACCATAACAGTTGGTGCTTTCTTAGGGGCAGGGGCAGCGTCAGCCGATTTACGTCCGCCGCGCCCTGACTTTTTATTCTGCTGGGCGTTATCGGCTTCTTCCTTGCCTTCGGTGGCAATGTCGAAATCAACCTGCGTTACAACTTCACCGGCATTTTCCGAAGCTCCGATATCACGTCCTGATTTAACGATGCTCTGCTGGATGCCGCCAAGTACAGCGTCAGAAATCAGGCGGCAATACATACGGATTGCGCGGGTGGAATCATCATTGCCTGGTATAGGGTAGGTGATGCCGTCTGGTGTGCAATTGCTGTCGATGATGGCAACGATAGGTATACCGAGTTTCTGTGCTTCTTTAATCGCAAGGTCTTCCTTGTTGGTGTCGATTATGAAGATAAGGTCGGGGCGGCCACCCATGTCTTTAATGCCGCCGAGGGAGCTTTCCAGCTTGTCGCGGTGGCGGCTCATGGAGAGCAATTCTTTTTTGGTGAAACCATTATCAGGCTTTGCCAGTTGTTCTTCGAGGCGGCGTAGCGTGCGTATCGAAACCTGGATGGTATTCCAGTTGGTAAGCAGTCCGCCGAGCCAGCGCTCGTTTATGTAATACTGGCCGCAGCGTTTTGCAGCTTCGGCAACATGTTCAGTTGCCTGACGCTTGGTGCCAACGAAGAGTATGCGTCCATTCTGCGCGGTAACATCGCGTACTGCGGTCAGGGCTTTATGCAGTAGTGGAACAGTTTTTCCAAGGTCTATTATGTGGATGTCGTTGCGGGTGCCGAAGATATACGGCGCCATGCGCGGGTTCCAGCGTTTGGTTTTGTGGCCGAAATGAACGCCAGCTTCGATAAGCTCGCGCATATTGAATGCGGGTAGTGACATAGTATAATCCTTTTTTTCCAGTTTAAACCTCGGTTGCGCGTGGGTGATTCCTGCGAACACTGGATGGCTTGAAATACTCCGTATTTCAGGCCTTCGCACAACCTGTGAATTTCTCCTCATTATTAAGGAGAGGTGGTTATTTACAGTAAAGCGCGGCAATATTCAAGTGGAAAATTATTCGACAGTTAGGCTGGGAGAGGTTGATTCCTGGCGCCTTTGCAGGACTTTTTCACGCCAGTCACCCTTTTTAGCCGATGTTGTTATAAGTTTGTCAATCGAGCTTTGTGGCTTTCCTGTGGTCCTGGTTTGCCCGTTCTGCGCTGGTTCCTCATTGATTTTATGTGCTGGCGCAGGCTTTTCCAGGCCTTTGCTGCGCATGGAATCAATGCCATCTTTTACCCAGTCAGCCCGTTCCTGTGTCATGATTCCGGCAGCAACATATTTAGGCAGGCGGCTTTCCAGGGCGCTCCAATATTGTTCCTGCTTTTTATGAATTTTATCCATTTGGCCTATATTGCCTATTTTTCCTACCATGCCTCCTGTTTTGTCAAAGGCAACAGTCGCAGGGTTCAGCCCCATATCAATAAGCAGCACCTCAAGCCCGGCTCCGGTAAATACCTGCTTCATGGTATCTGTTGCCTCTGCCTGTTTTTCCTTTGGGATGCCGCCAGGTTGCCAGTAATGGTCGCGCACCTCATGCACTGCGTCAGTGAACTGCTTTATATGGTTTGCAGTAAGCTTATCTTTAAATACAGGCCCTAATATTGAATAGGCGATATATTCGATATTCTTAGGGTCTTTTTCCGGGTTGCCCACTGCGTAATGGGTAAGGTAATATGCCCCTTCCTTAAGACGCAGGTATGAGGTGGTCGTTGCTCCAGATACCATTCCATTAAGTCCGGCAACGGTAGTGTTGCGGTCCTGCATGCTGGTTATACGCCCAATCATTCCTGATGCGTAATTAAGCCCGGGAACAGGTATCATCCACAGGCCTGATGCGGAACCAAAAATACCGGAAGATGCGGAAAGCCAGCTCCAGGTTTTTCCCTGGGTGTGTGATACGCTGCGCAGGTAATCTTCCAGATATTGCGGATCTTTATTTCTCTCTATTGCATTTTTGTATGCAAGGTCGCTTCCTGTTTTAATTCCAATCAGGCCACCCAAAGAATATACTACCGCATGGGCATATCTTATGCGTTTGTTGCGCGGTGTTATATCACGCGGGTCGTAGTCTTTGACCAATGCATGGATCGGTTTGAGGAATTTGGGAATATCTTTCACTTTTGAGCCGTCAATAAGCTTATGCCCAGTTACTATGTTGGCAATAGTTCCGGCGATTGTCAGGCCTAGGGAAAGTCCCGCTGCGCTGTATAAGCGATTTTTAGGTTCGTTCGACAATGAGGCATCGCCCATCCATTTAAGGATTTCCGGTGGCGCAAAGCCTTTGTCCTTATGCTGCTTTTTATGAAAATTTATGGCTTCATAAACATACTCTGCCGCAGTTTTTCCCTCTATGCTGGGGCTTTCGTGCTGTATCTGCGGAGCATTAGTGAGTTGTCCAGCAGCTATTTGTTCTTCTGCAGGAACAGGATTTTTTGGGGTTGATGGTATAGGAGATAGTTCCATGTTTATAAGCTTCTCCCGCCTATGCCAGAAGTGGCTTCCACAGCATCCCTGTGATTGACATAATTCTCTTTGTAATAGTCAGAGGGAGTTCCAACCCCGGTCGCCTTTGCAATACGATCTGTAAATTTGCGTAATATTGGAGAAGCGTTGCCAGGAACCATATCCTTATATTCATAACGTAGTTTTTTAACATAACCATCAATACCCTGATATTCGCCGTTTTTATAAACGTTTGAGCCTGCATCGCCCATTAATGCTTTCATATGCTTGCTAACTGCTTCTATCAGTTCTTCCCCTTGCAGTTTTTTGGTTTCTTTAAAATGCTTATAGGCTTGCGTGAAATCGTTATGAACAACTTGTACCGCTTCAGCTTCTTTGCTTGCGGTATTCAGGTTGTTCGGGAATAGTGGTTTTAGAACCCTTTGTACCAGGATATTTGCCCAGTCTTTGCTGATTTCACCCAAGGAATTTTCGGCAGATTTGACATAGAAGGGGACTTTGGCAAGGCGCTCAGCAAGCGCTTTAGATGGGCCAAGATTGCCGCCTGATTGATTGAGCATATTAATCGCGTTTCCGTTTCTTGGGAAAAATCCGGCATTGAGGCCAAATCCGTAAGGCCATACCAGCATTGAAGTGGCTGCCCCGCCGCCACATAATGAGGTTAGGAAAAGTGGCCATTTGGCTTGAGCATATTGTGCCGCTTCATCAGTCTGCATCATGGAAAGCCTGGTTTTTGGATCGCTATATTTAGCAAAATTTGCAGCGCGGCCATTGAAATGGAAAATTGCCGTGCTACCTGCTACTGTTCCCAAGGTTGCGCCGATGGCAGGCATTGCCTGATATAGTATTTTTTTCCACTGGTCGCTGGGCGCGTCAGAGTGCGGGTTCCAGTCAATT
Organism: Alphaproteobacteria bacterium; assembly: GCA_039808985.1. GTDB lineage: Bacteria > Pseudomonadota > Alphaproteobacteria > Rickettsiales > SXRF01 > SXRF01. Next base: position 39,116 of record JBDHUC010000012.1, read on the forward strand.
GAATGGTACATGAAGCGTAAAGGGGCGGGAATTTCCTCCTTTTTTTTCTCAACGAATTCACCTTCGGAAATCTGGTTGTTGGCAAAGACAGAATCACGTATCTGGTCACCGCCTTTCCAGCCAAGATACATGCCTCCGGCTGCTGACAGGCGGTGCACGGCGGGTATAGCCTGCTGCGCGTGCCCGTTGGTTGAGATGAATTTCCCAACGTAATCAGCGGCATCTACAATTTTGCCCTTTATTGTCCCTGGTATGGCCATCTAATTTTATTTTCGGTTTTTACATATTTCTCCATCTTCTAAAATACCATGTGCAGAGGCGTGGCTCAATAGCATAGAGGCGCAAAAACAAAAGTTTAACACAACTGTCACAAACGCGGTTTTCTTGCGTATCCATGCAGTTAATTTGAAGTAATAATTACGTTTCTGTAACAAAAGATTCACATAAAATCGGAGTGGTTTTTATAGCTTAACCATAAGACGCCATGGTATAAATAAACTAGCGTGTAATAGGTGTTTGCGCGTTTACGGAGGAATATTAATTGAATAAAAGCATGTAGAGAATATGGATAAGCCATTGTCTGATAAGAAAAAAGACAATGATGTTGGCAATGATAATGCGCAGTCGGCGCGGCCAGCAGCTAATCCAACTGTTACTGAAATTGGCGGTTATAAAGCTCGGTCTGGCGGATATCTTCCTGAATTATCAAAAGAAAGCTGGGAAAATAGCAAGGGCGACCTGCGTTGGGATGAAAGCGCTGGTGGACGGGCTGCGATAAGGCTGTTTTCTCGAGGTTTTCTAGGTTCAGCGGGCTTTGCAGCCGGTAATTGGTATATAGGTCGCGGTGGTGGCATGAAGGGGTATTCCCCTAATATGAAATTCTCTGAGATATCAGCCTCCAACCCTTTGCAATATATTGCTAAATCTGTTGATACGGTGGTGGGTAAGCCTATCAAATTCACTGCCCGGATGTTGGGTAAGAGCGAGGCTGCTGCTGAGGAACTTGTGCGTTTCCGCCCGACCAGGAATTTTGCTGAAGATGGCATCATCAAAAAAGGCAGATCCCTTGGGAATGAAACTGTTGTTATTACTTTTGACTTCTTCTGCGCCAGTGTTTTCGATGCCTTAGGGCGTGATATTGCTAATATACTAGACCATAATGTCAAGCATGACTGGAAAGACGAGAAGGGGCGTATAAAATATCCTGAAGCCGCCAAGGAAGCTGGAAAATCATTGTGGCGCTATGTTAGCTATAATGGTGGCGAGGATTGGGCGGTATCCGTCCCTTATGCTTTCTACCTGCGTGGCCAGCGCAACCTGATAAATCGCTACAGCAAGGGTTTTGGTTATGATTCTGACCGTTCTTTAAACGGTGGTAGCTTTAAGGTTGATGGAAAAGGTAATGTGATTGGTAATTATAACGCGGAAGGCATGCTGGATCTGCAGGGACGTTTTACGGCCTATAATATTGGCACGCTTATGTACCGTGAAGGATATAATCACATAGCCAGCAAAATCAGCGGTGTTCCGTCAGCTCTTTATGGAAGCGCCAGTGAAAAACAGGGCAAGAAACAGACTATTGGCGAAAGGATTTCTGAAATACCAAAATGGGTTGCGCGTTCAGTTATAAAGGGTGTTATATATATGACGCCTGCCGTGCCGTTTTTCCATGTTTTCCGTACCCCGCAAAGCAGCTATAAAGGCTTGTTCATAAATCCTGAAAACAACACTGTCCTTGGTTATAAGAACGGCGATAAATATGATGCGTTGCATGCGCATGAAGCCAACCGCTTAAGCACTGACTTCAAGCGTGGCGCTAATGGAGAATTCCCGGAGGTAAACTTCAGGATGAGGGGTGAAAATGGTGTAGGGTTTAAAACTGTCGATGATAGGATTACCACTGAGCATGCTACCACAGGGAAATTTAATGCTTATCAGCAGAATGTTGGAAACCCGCTTCTTAATTCTATTGGCAGGACGCAGGATAAAATCCGCAATAAATTCAGCGATTTTGTTGTAGATAAAACTGGTGATTATTACCGGCGTGATGCCAATACTTTTATTGGCTCGGCTATGTCCTATACGCCTTATATGTATGCAAAGGGCGAAGCGGCGCGTTTATGGGATAGCGGTAAAATGGATGCGGCGGCAGAGCGCCTTATAGATGGGGTGGTGAAGCTTAATATGAGTGAAACGGCGGCAGGGGCGCGTGAAATATGGCGCACTATAGTCAACAAGCCGTTTACGGATATTGACCGCGAGGCCTATGCTATGAAACGTATCCGCGAGGATGAATCCCCGGCTGACAACCTGACGCGTGAACAGGCATATCTTGATGCCAAGAGCGACATACGCGAAGATGTCAAGCAGTCACCCCTGTCATGGCGCCAGCGCCTTGTGCATGGCCGCCCAACAGAAAAATTTACAGATGGCTTAAAAGAAAAGAAGCCGGAACAGCAAATTAATTACGCAGAACAGGAAGCAATGCGCAAAGCACTCAGCGAATTGCAGCCACCTACTAACTCGGTGCATTAATAAAGGAATATATATGTTAAGCTACCATCTCCATTCTGAAGTTCCGCAAACATTACCGCAAATACAGCCTCAGCCGCAGGAACAGCATGCACAGGCGCCGCAGGGGCAGGATAAGGCCAGGCAGGAAGCTGGCAGCAAGGCCTATGAAGAAAGCATGAAAGAGCACCATAAAAACTCAGCCGGTGTTCTTATGGATGGAAAGCTTAGTGATGCGGATTATTACAAGAAAATGCAAGAAGAAGAAAAAAGATATGCGGAAGAATTGAAGAAAATGCTCAAAGAGAATGGTGCAAATTTATCTGAGTTGCAGAAAAGTGAAGCAAACTCCTACTTGAAATACAATGAATATAAGGAAAACTACGCTAAAATAAGCCAGGATTACCATGCTAATAAAAATGATCCGGAAGCCAAGGCAAAATATGAAGAAATACAGAAGGAATTTAAAAAATTCCGGGAAGCTGTAGAAAACTCGCCGCAATATAAAGATAATCAGCACATAAAGAAGAGCAAAGAGCTTGGTGAGCAGTTGGAGAAGGCTAAAACCGATGATGAAAAAGCTGCTATCAAGAGTCAGATAGCGCATGAATACCGCGAATTTGCCAGGGACAATGCGAAGGATAAAGATTCGCAAGCTAAATTTGTCGAATTTGCTGAGCAGAATAAAGATAATGCGTTCATACAGAAATCCGGCCTGTATAATATGGCGCAGGATATAAAGCAAAGAAATCATCTGGAATCAAAAACAGAAGAAAAAAAGGAAGAAAAAACAGCAGCTTTGGGAGATATGAAAGTAACTCCTGCAACTGCCGCGCAAGCCGGTGCTGTAAGTGGGGTTGAGAAGAGTATTGTAGATCAGCAAATAGCTGCAAATGTTGCTAATGATAATGGAAAAGTAGCGCGACAAGAAAGGCTTGAATCACAGGAGCATAGCAAAGCAGATTTACCTGTTCCAACGCAGGTTTCGGGGCCAGCGCAAAGCAGCAGGGCTGGCGCAAGTTTATAGTTCATGCCCAGATATAGTTTTGAAAGTTCCGGGAAATTATCAACTCCTTCAACTGAGGAATTGCAGAAGGCTGATGATAGTTCGGCTATCATAGCTTATACTAACGGCGTAACCGAAGATGGGCGGCCTTACTACGCGTATATGGCGGTAAAGCCCAGCAGGTACCGCGAGTTTTATGAGCTTACTTCGGCGCGCAAAGCTATAGTGCTCAATGATTTTGGCAATATCATAGAAGGCGGTTTTGAAGAAAGTCCACCAGCCAATATTGTTCAGCGCATGCGTAATGAATATGGCTTTGATGAAAATTATGAGAAGGCTATAAAAGAAGAAGTAAGCCGCCAGCGCGGAAAATTCACTGCCGCGCAGGAAGAAAAACGCCTTATGGACATAGTTGCCATGATGAAGGCCAAAAAAACCTGACAATTCCGAGTATAACTGCCGTAATTGCCGTAGAAATTACCGTATAAACTATCGGCGTCTTATAGTGGTGAAGTCCTGTTCAGCAGCCTCTGTATTTTTAGCTTTCTGCTCTATCGCCTGCGGGTTGGAAGAATTATCGCGGCGTTTAATATAGTCAGCGATGGCTTTTTTGCCCTGGGCAACATCACGGAAGCTCCATATATTATTTATAGCACCTTCCATGATAAGGGAATAAAGCGCGGTTTCAATTGCCTGGCGCACACCGAGTTGGGTTGGTTCATTCATGGTAAACCCGGCTTCGGATTGCAGCAGGTTGCTTACTGCAAAATAGCGCAGGAAGTTTGCGTCAGCCCCAACTGAATATATGGTTTTTGAGCTGTTAACTGAAAGTAGGACTTTGCCGGTTTGTATGCTTATAGCCCTTAAATACACTGTAACCAGGTCGCGGCGATATTGCACGGCGCCGCCTATGCCAAGGTAAATAGCTCCAGCCCCGCCGGTTACTACGTTGGAATCATAAGATACGATACCGCCTTCGATCATCATGCCGCCGTAAAGGAGGGGAGGCAGGCTGGTGAGTTTTTTGCCATCCGGGCCAGCATATTGGTCGCGGGTAAGTTTAATGATCTGGCGTTCCTGCATAAGGTGTTTGAGGCTCCCGCGCTCTGCAACTGTAAACCAGTTGTTTTTCCCTGCATTAAGCAGCGCATTAACTAATATCGAATACCCGCCTTTGGTAACTGCGCTTGAATAATCTGTATATTGTCCGTTATTGCGGAATTGTCCGGTCTGGTCTACGAAATCATAAACAACAACCGGCACCGGCTGTACTGGCAATGGCAGGGTTGCTAGTATGCTTCCTGCCCTTGTTTCGTTATTTACCTGCGCTTCTTCAACAAGGCCATTTTCGTATATATCCTTATTCGAGCAGCTAGCTAAAACACATGCTGATATAGCTATAAAAACATAATTTCTGAGAAGCATTGGTTTGGCCTTATGATTAAATTTATAAAAATATTTAATATTAAAACTTATATCCTAAATATCAGGAACGACGATTTCGCTGGTTGTGCCGCTTGCATCAACAATTGTTATATGAACATTGCCATCTCCGGGGCGAACAAATGAAACGCTTCCGCCGCCAGGAAGGCTGTAATGTCCTGATGCATTGGCATTATTAAAAATATCATTGTAGATTTTATTGGTTATCTGGCTTTCAAGGCCCTGAATTATCAGGCGGTTCTGGTCAAGTGGGCTTGCAGCCTTGGTCTTAGGTGTTGGCTTCACCACGCTATTCATCATTGCTGATGTATCGTTAGGGTTTGCGGTGTTGAAAAGCGCGGCATTCTGTCCGGTAAAGGTCAGTGGGTTGGCAAGGGAAGGGGCCGCATATAATGCAGTAGATAAGGCTATAATAGATATAACCTTTGCTTGTAGTGATAAATACCGTTTGCCGTTTAGCATATAATTCCCTTGCTGCGAATATTTGTAATATTAATTGTCCTGCGAATCTTCATCACTATTTGTTTCTTCGCGCTTCTTTCCGTTCTGGATTATAACTTTGTGGTTATTGTTACCCACCTGGTTTTCAGTTGAATGATTGCCATGTCCGGTTTGCTCAAGGCGCAGGTCGTTTGAGTCGCCTTTTTGAGTCTGGCTTGCGTAATTGCCGTTGCCTTTCTGGGTTATTGAAGATTTGTTGGATTTGCCATTTTGTATTATAGTTGCGACATTGCCGCCGAATTTATTTTCTTTCAGTATTTTTTCACTGCGGGCGCGTTCATTGAATTCAGGATTTGTAAGTATTTCTGACTGGTAATCGCTGACAGCCGGGTTTTCATCAGCTTTTATGGCCTGTTCTTTGTCACTTTCTACAGGTATAGAGCCGCGCGGGACCTGTGTGATGTTAACATCGCTTCCTGCGAAGGCAGGGTGTGCTATGCCAGCTACCGCCAGCCCCATAATAATACTGAATGTATTTTTCATATTTAACCCCTCTAATAAAAACCATGCGCTGGTTACAGGCTGAATAAATTTATTGAGTAATGAATAGCTGGTTTCAGGCGTTATGGGATATAGGATTCTTATCCATATTACAAGCAAAGAAAACATGCCGCGCAAAAGCGCGGCATGCCTCTCCAATTCAGATATTTAGTTCTGAGTTATACTAATAGTGTTACCATTGCCTGGCTGGCTAACATTGGAAACGTTGCTGTTGCCAGTCTGGATGATCCCAGCATTGTTATTGTTGCCACCTTGAGTGATATCAGCAATGTCATTGTTACCACTCTGGTTGATTGAAGCTGTATCAAAGCTGCCGTGCTGAACGATTTTACCATTGTTATGGTTTCCTGACTGAGTGATAGAAGCTATATCGTTATCAGCTGAATTAGGAGTCTGGAAAATGGTTGCAAGGTTGTGATCCCCACTTTGATCAACATATCCTTGGTTATAGTCGCCGTTCTGAATAACAGTAGCAAAATCCATGTAACCAGTCTGGTTAACAGCACCTGTATCATAGTTGCCGTTCTGCACTATGCTGCTGGTAAGGTCATGATCGCCGTGATTGCTACCCTGGCTTATGAAAGCATTGTCATGCTGTCCCTGCTGGATAATGTGAGCGCCATTGCCAGAATTAACCTGGGTGATTCCAGCCACGCCATAGCCACCATTCTGATCGATGATAGCATAGCTAATGTCACTGTCAGGGTGGAAAGTGTCGTTGCCATCCTGGCTGATAGTTGCTGAGTTGTCGTGAGAAGCTGCGCCCTGGGCAACCTTTGCGGTTAACTGGCCTAAGCTTGCACCGTTTACCTGGCTAATAGAAGCGGCGTTAGCTGTACCATCCTGAGATAGTTCGACAGTGCTTCCGATGCCATTCTGGCTGATAGATGTGTTATTGCCGGTACCTTTCTGGACCCCAAGGCTGCCAGCGGTTGTTACATTGTTAGAAGTGCCATCCTGGTTGATATTAAGGGTATTTGTAGAGCCGCCCTGTAAAAATGAATCCCCTGAAGCACCAACGTTGTTGTTGGTTCCGGTCTGGGTGATGCCAGTTGTGGCGCCACTGCCAGATTGGGTGATGTATACGTTGTTGCTATTAGCCAGCGCGCTTTGAGCGAACAGTAGAGCAATAGCAGAGCTGATAAGTAGTTTTTTTGTCATAGACTATCCTTAAATTAGTAAGTTAAACACACATAATGGAATTAATATTAAAATATTAATATTAATTTTTTAACATAAAGAGATTTGCTGGCCCTTTATGTTAATTCTGGTGGATGGAAATTGAACCGCCATTTCCTGTCTGGCTGACAGAAATGAAGTTTGCATTTCCTTCCTGAATTATAGTTGAACTGTTCCCGTTGCCGCTTTGTGTTACTAAAGCAGTGTCATTAAATCCGCTTTGCGAAATTGTAGACTGGTTATAGTTGCCGCTTTGGATAACTTCCGCATTATCATTATTGCCAGATTGTAGTATCTGCGAGAAATTATTATCGCCGCTTTGAGTTACTGATGCGATATCATTATTCCCTGATTGGGTTATCAAAGAAACGTCATTATCACCGGTCTGTGTTACCCATGCCTGGTTAGAGCTGCCGGACTGTGTGATTTCAGAAGAATCATTTGAGCCTTCCTGTATAAGATATGCTTCCTGGTTTGGCCCTGCCTGAGAAATTGTTGCAATTCCATAATCGCCTGATTGGGTTATTTCAACAATATCATTGTTTCCTGATTGGCTTACTGTTGCGTTGCCGAAATCGCCAGCCTGCATTATATATACACTGTTGCTGTCAGCCAGGGCTGTTTGGGAAAATAAAATTATGGATAATACTGATACTGCTGCTTTTCGGCTCTTTAACATATGCTTATCCTGAATATTAGGTATTAAGATACTTGGGAGGAGATTACTCCCCCCAAGTATTTAGTAATTAGTTCTGAACAATAGTTAAGCTGTTACCATTTCCTGGCTGGCTAACGTTAGAAACGTTAAAGCTGCCATTCTGGGTGACACTTGCATTATTGTTGTTACCTGATTGGTCAATTGTGGCATTATCAGCAAAGCCGTACTGAGCGATGCCGGCAGTGTTGCCATTTCCGCTCTGGTTGATGAGAGCAGTGTCAGATTCGCCGTTCTGAATGATAGAAGCGGTATCATTATCGCCAGATTGTGTAATAGTAGCTACGCCTTCATCGCCGCCAGGTCCCTGGGTGATGGAAGCATAGTCATAATCACCGCTCTGATTTACAGTTGCTGTAGATTCAGCAATATTCTGGGCGATATAGGCTTGGTCATGATCACCGCTTTGGGTAATGCTGGCGGTACTTGGCATGTCACCTGCATCAAAATCTACAGGATCGCTGCCATTTTGTGTAATGGATGCAATGCTGTTAGAAGAAGTGCTGGTCTGGGTTATGGAAGCCTGGTTAAGGCCGATACCTTCACCATTAGACTGGTTTATCCCAGCAGTATTGCCGGTACCATCCTGATTAAGGTTAGCTACTTCGCCAATCTCGGTCTGGGTTATTGAAGCGGAGTTACCATTGCCAGCCTGAACACCCCAGCCGCCGCCAGTTGTTACAGAGTTGCCGGTACCGTCCTGGTTAACGGATAGTGTGTTGTATGAACCGCCTTGCTGGAAAGGGGTGCCCGAAACGCCGACATTGTTGTTGGTGCCGGTCTGGGCTATGCCAACCAAACCGTTGCTACCAGACTGGGTTACATATACGTTGTTGCTATCTGCGAATGCGCTGGAAGCGAATAGGGAGAGAGCAAAAGCAGAGCTGATTAATAGATTGTTTTTTGTAAGCATTTTCATTATCCTTTTGGTTAATAGGTTGTTTAACAGTAAATAAATCAGAAGAAACACTCGCTTCGCCACAAGTGTTATATTTTTGCCTGAGGCGTTTATTTAGCAATTTTCTATGCCTTGTTAAGCTTTGATTAACGAGAATTAAAAAATAACTAATTAAGCTTGCGTGATGTATATTATTTAATATTTGATGTCAACATAATTTATATTTAATAATGTAATAAAATAGGATGTATTTTTACGATAGATTTTAGTGGATTTTTTAAAAAAAATTGCTTTATCATTTTAAAATCAAATTAATATAATTTATGTGGTCAGAAATTTATCACCATTATATATGTGGTTTTTATTAAGAATATTTATTTAATATTGGTAGTTTTTAACTGTTTTGATGTTATAAAAAATTAAAGTAATAAACCAATCCCCATTTCGCGCAGAAAAGGAAAACATTTATTATATTCTTTTGCGGTTGGTTCCCGAGTAAATATTGGTAAGTTTTATTATAGTCAAACAATCTTTTTATCTTTGATTTTTTTTATTCAAACGGTAAGACACATAACATGGAAAGCGGAGGATGTGGTTGACTGAGGTCAAACCCATTAAAATATTTTATGCTGGAGGTATATTGATGGAAGGGCAGGAAAAGCAGTGTGACGTTTCTATTATAATGCCACTTTATAATTGTGAAAAAACAGTTGAAAAAGCAATTTCTTCAGCACTTTCCCAAACTGTTGCTAATATAGAAATCATTGTTGTTGATGATTGTTCAAAGGATGGCTCGGCAGCTATAGTTGAAAAAATGGCAGCTAATGACAGCAGGGTAAAGCTTATAAAACTTCCTGAAAATTTAGGAGTTGGCGGCGCGCGAAAAAAAGCGCTGGAAAATGTTTCTGGCGAATTCATAACAATGCTTGATGCTGATGACTGGTATTTGCCAGGCAGGGTAGAGCATCTTTTGCAAATGGCGAAAGAATTGAACGCTGATATTGTTTGCGATAATTTATACTTGTTTGACCATGCGCTGGGCCGTGTGGTTGGTAAAACGGAGTATGGCTGGAAAAATAAAATAAGGCCGTTAGGGGGGCGGGAGGTTTTCGATTTAGATAATGCTTTTGGCAGGCATCATCTGGGAACAACGCAACCTATTATAAGGACTTCTTTTATAAGGAAAAATAATATAACTTATGATACTACATATAGGTGTGGTGAAGATTTCCTGTTTCTCTCCGAGCTTATATTAAGCGGCGCAAAATCCTATATAATTCCATATGCCGGATATGTTTATATACATAGGATTTCACCAAGTGCGAGGACTGTTGCTCCGAACTCTACGGCTGACCATGGATATGAAGGGATACTGAAATCCTGTGATCATTTGTTAGAGAAATATGGTAATAGAATGACTGAGGCGGAGCGAACTGCTCTTAAAAGGCGAAAAAAATCAATTATATATTGGACAATTTACAATTATGATTTTCTTCCGTCTATACATAGGAAAGATTATAAGAAGGTCTTTTCATTAATAAAAAAATATCCGTTTATATGGGTAATTAAATTTTATACTGTGAGAAACCGCATACAAAATTTATTGATGATTAACAGCAGGAATAATATAAAATATATGGAGATATGCAGCAATATTTAAATTGCTCTGCGATACACGCATATATTAGTTATATTGAAAACTAAATGCGCATTGCATTAGTATATAAGTATATAACTGGAAAGAGATTAATCAAGATATGGATATTGATGTTGTATTTACGTGGGTAAATGAGAAAGACCAGGCGTGGAAAGAGAGGCGTCAGGAGTTCGCCAACAAAGAAACTGGCAAGGATTTGCCATATCGCGCTGGTGCATCCCGGTTTCAGGATAATAATGAGCTTCGATATAGCCTTAGAAGTATAGAAAAATACTTACCTTTTATACGCAATATATATATAGTCCATACAGGCGCTGCTCCAGAATGGCTTGAAAATGGTAATGGTTTGTTTTTTATTCCGCAGGAAAGCATACTGCCCTTAAATTGTCGCCCTACATATCAATCTGATGTAATAGAAGCTTTTTTATATAAAATACCGGGGCTGGCTGAACATTATATTTATTCAAATGATGATTCTTTCTTTTGTCATCCGCATCAACCATCTGATTTTTTTGACAGCGCTGGAAAGGCCAGGGTAGGAATAAGGCAGCGCCTTGCAGGAGAAGGAAAAAAAGCTTCTCTGACATTCCGTCAATCTGAAAGAAATACTGCCAGGGCCATTAAAAGACATATAACTGCTCCTAAGCCTGTTACTGTAAGCTACCCATGGGTTCCCCTTTTTATCCGTTGCATGCTGAAGCAATGCCTGCCAATTAATACAATGGCGCATGTATCGCAGCCCTTTAGAAAATCTATATGGGATGGATTCCATAATGTGTTTTCAGAGGAAATTAAAATTCTTTGCCAGAGCAGGTTTCGCAGCCCAAATGGCTTTGCTACAAATTTGATGGCCAACCATTATGCATTATCAATTGGCAAGGCAGTTTTTGAATATCAGGATCAGAATGATTACCTGGGTAGGGGGCAATCTCTTGAAGAGAGAGTAGCATTTAAAAAAGAATTGCAAGAAAACAGCCATAACATTAAGCGGTTTTGTTTGAATGATGAGGTTTCAAATAATGAAGATGGCTGGGATGATTACGTTTCGGGAATATTAAATAATCTTTTCCCTAAGCCAAGCCGTTGGGAAATTGTCTGATATATAATAACTATCGCTTTTTTCTGCGCGCTTCCTGTATTGCTGTATACATCATTATAAAGAATATAATACTGAAGATTGCTTGCGTGCAGCAGTAAATTGTAAGTGCTGTCATAACGTCCAGGTTATATTTGTAACTCCCGAATAATACACCGAATATACTGGTGAGGCGGAGAACCTCGAATATAAAAGAGCGTTTCTGTTTTTCAAGTATTTGCAAAGTATAGCTTACAGGATGGAATGTTAAGCCGAACAAGTACGATATGCTGAATATATGTATATAAGGAACCGCATCTGTCCAGTTTTCACCAAAAACGACAGGTACAAAATATTTTGCACTTATGTTTAAAATAAGCAGCCATGACGCAACTATGGTGAATTGGAAACGTATAAGTTTTATAAACCTCTTATGCATAGTTTCTGGGTCGGAATCCCTTATCTTGGAAGCATCCCCCAAATAAACCTGAAGTATTGAGGTGCTTATCATAATAAGAGGTCTTCCGATTATACGGTTTATAAGGAAAAGGAATCCGGTGATAGTTGTCGAATGGTAAAATGCCGGTATAACGATGAGCAATATTCCATCGCCTCCTAAATTGCTTATAATAACTGATAAGCTGGAAAATAATGGGAAATTACGGAATTTCCACATAAGGGATTTCATTTTTGCGAGTGATATTGTTTGTAGCATTTCTTTTGGGTCGTGAATCAGGTTTTTAAACAGTATTGTAACGCCGGAAGTCTGGCCGATAACAAATCCGGTTATCATCCCCCATATATTAGCTCCTAAAAGGCCCAGTATTATCTGGGCGACTGGGCCGCTATAACCCTGGTAAACCTTGGTTTTGGAGAGGGCTTTAAACGATTGCCTGTAGGTTGCGTATGCAACTCCTATCTGGTATGAGCCTATGGCAAAAAGACCCAGCGGTATCATCATGCGGTATGGCCATAATAGCCCAAGTGCCTGCCTGGCAAATTCAGGAATTTCTACAACAAACAGCAATGTAATGCTTATGATTGCGCAAAAGCAAATCAATGATGCAAAGCAGACTGCTATCATATTATTGGCTTCTTCCTCGGTCTTCGATAGTGGGATTGCGACTTCGTAGCGCAATGATACAATCAAAGAGAGCAAGGAAACTGTAGTCATGTATATACCCAGAACGCCAAACTCATCGGGCGTGTATATGCGGGTGAGGGCAGGGGACAGGAGAACCGAAGCTACCTGCCCCAGGGCCGTTCCTATGAACATCATAAGCACGTTGCGCGCGAAACTCCCATGTGCCAGTTTTTCACCAAGCTTTATGTTCTGCCGCAGAATAAAATCTTTAAAAGTTTTCATAAATATAGGAAGTTGTAGGCTAATTTCGGCGGCATAATAGCAATAAACCCCTTAATGTCCATGAAGCATTATAACTAAACATTTTTATTTTGGTATATTCGATGGTTATCGACCTTACCGGCGCAGGCATCCAGCTCTCCAACTACGCAGATGCCAATGTGCTGTTTAATATGGATGCAGCGAATGATAATAATGAAGTAGGGGCTGTCCCAGATAACTAGTTAATGTTATCTATGGATGGTATGAGAAAGAGCAGAATAAGTAAAGAGAAACAACAACGATTAATGGAGCATTTTGTAGCAGGAACAACTGCCAGATG
>JBDHUC010000013.1:0-50619 GCA_039808985.1 Alphaproteobacteria bacterium
AGTTCTGCTCAGCCATTACCTTCGTAATTGCCGCTGTCAAGCTCGTCTTGCCATGGTCAACATGCCCAATAGTTCCTATATTGCAATGCGGCTTCGTTCTTTCAAATTTCTCTTTAGACATGTTTTATACTCCTTACTCGTTTCTTTCTTGTTTCAGATTCCGGCGTTACGCCACTTTCTTTTTAATTTCTTCGGCTACGTTAGACGGAACCTGGTCATAATGGTCAAACTGCATCGAATACTGGGCACGCCCCTGCGACATTGAACGCAATGTATTCACATAGCCAAACATTGAAGCCAGCGGCACCATCGCGTCAACCACACGCGCGTTACCACGGGAATCCATGCCGGTTACCTGGCCACGACGCGAGGACAAATCACCAATTACGTCACCCATATAATCTTCCGGCGTTACGACTTCCACTTTCATTATAGGCTCAAGCAATACCGGAGCTGCCTTAGGCATGCCTTCGCGGAAAGCTGCACGAGCAGCGATTTCAAACGCCAGGGCAGAAGAATCTACATCATGATACGCACCATCAACCAATGTTGCCTTGAAATCAATGGTTGGGAAACCTGCAACAACACCATTGCTTATCGAAGCATCAAGACCTTTTTCAACACCTGGTATATATTCTTTAGGAACAGACCCGCCAACGATCTTGCTTTCAAACTGGAAGCCTTCACCTGGTTTAAGCGGCTCGAAATCAATGATAACGCGCGCGAACTGGCCAGAACCACCAGATTGCTTCTTATGTGTGTAGTCAACCTGATATGGCTTGGTAATGGTTTCGCGGTACGCAACCTGCGGAGCGCCAACATTAGCTTCAACCTTGAACTCACGCTTCATGCGGTCAACGATGATTTCCAGATGCAATTCGCCCATACCTTTAAGGATGGTCTGGCCGGTTTCTTCGTTGGTAGAAAGACGCAGAGATGGATCTTCTGAAGCAAGGCGCGAAAGAGCAATACCCATTTTTTCCTGGTCGGCTTTGGTTTTTGGCTCAACTGCAAGCTCAATAACCGGCTCAGGGAACTCCATACGCTCTAAAATAACCTGCGCGTCCACATCACAAATTGTATCGCCGGTTGTGGTATTTTTAAGCCCTGCAAGAGCCACGATGTCACCAGCATAGGCTTCTTTCACATCTTCACGTGAGTTTGCATGCATAAGCAACATACGGCCCACGCGTTCGCGGTTGTCTTTAACGGTATTCTGGACATAAGAACCCGATTCAAGCTTGCCGGAATAAACGCGCACGAATGTCAGCGACCCAACAAAAGGATCGGTCATGATCTTGAACGCAAGGCCAGAGAATTTTTCATCATCCTTAGCGAGGCGGGCTATTTCCTGATCGGTTTTAACGTCAATCGCTGTCACCGAGCCAATGTCAACAGGGCTTGGGAGGAAATCAACAACCGCATCAAGCATCGGCTGCACGCCTTTGTTTTTGAAAGCCGCACCGTTTAATACCGGTACGAATTTGAAAGCTACAGTACCTTTACGGATACATTTTTTAAGCTCTTCGATTGTTGGCTCTTCACCACCCAAGTATTTTTCCATGATAGCGTCGTCCATCTCAACCGCTGTTTCGAGCATTTTGGTACGCGCTTCTTTAGCAGCAGCCTGAAGCTCAGCGCGGATTGGCTGCTCTTCAAATTTAGCCCCAAGCTCATCGCCTTTCCAGACAACTTCTTTCATTTTAATAAGGTCAACTATACCTTCATATTTATCTTCCGAACCGATAGGGAGCTGGATAACCAGGGGTACTGTACCAAGACGGTCAATCATCATGTCCACACAGCGCTGAAAGTTAGCACCAATACGGTCCATTTTATTTACAAAGCAGATGCGCGGCACGCTGTATTTATCAGCCTGACGCCATACGGTTTCTGATTGCGGCTCAACACCTGCAACCGAGTCAAACACAGTAACAGCGCCATCCAGCACGCGCATGGAGCGCTCAACTTCGATGGTAAAATCCACGTGGCCGGGAGTATCAATGATATTGATGCGATGATTATCCCAGAAACATGTTGTAGCAGCAGAGGTAATGGTAATACCACGCTCCTGCTCCTGTTCCATCCAGTCCATGGTGGCGGCGCCTTCATGAACCTCACCGATTTTGTGCGATTTTCCGGTATAATACAAAATACGTTCAGTAGTCGTAGTCTTACCGGCGTCTATATGCGCGCATATGCCGATATTACGATAATCTTGAAGTGGTGTTTTACGAGCCATTTTGCTTATTTCCTATTACCAGCGATAATGAGAGAATGCTTTGTTAGCATCCGCCATTTTATGAGTGTTTTCACGCTTTGTAACCGCGCCACCACGGCCATTTGCCGCATCCATAAGCTCAGCAGCGATACGGTCACGCATGGTTTTTTCCTTACGGCTGCGAGCCGCATCAATCAGCCAGCGCAGGGCCAGAGCAAGGCGGCGCTCTTCACGAACTTCGGTTGGAACCTGATAAGTAGCACCACCAACGCGGCGCGAGCGCACTTCAACAGATGGCTTTATATTAGACAAAGCATCATGGAAAAATTTAAGCGGGTCAGCGCTGGTTTTTTTATGGATTATATCAAGCGCTTCATAGGCAATGGCTTCTGCGGCAGATTTTTTGCCATCATACATCATTGTATTGATGAGTTTAGTAAGAACCACATCACCAAATTTTGCATCTGGCAGTATCTCTCTTTTTTTAGCGGCGTGACGACGTGACATATTTCCCTACCTATTATTTAGGACGTTTAGCGCCATAAGCAGAGCGCGATTGTTTACGGTTTTTAACACCTTGCGTATCAAGGGTACCACGGATAATGTGATAGCGAACACCTGGCAAATCCTTTACGCGGCCACCACGGATAAGCACAACACTATGCTCCTGAAGGTTATGGCCTTCGCCAGGAATATATCCGAACACTTCAAAGCCGTTGGTCAAACGGATACGCGCTACTTTACGCAAAGCCGAGTTT
Organism: Alphaproteobacteria bacterium; assembly: GCA_039808985.1. GTDB lineage: Bacteria > Pseudomonadota > Alphaproteobacteria > Rickettsiales > SXRF01 > SXRF01. The sequence continues at coordinate 2,980 of JBDHUC010000013.1, forward strand.
GGCTTTTTAGGAGTTACAGTCTTAACCTGGGTGCAAACACCACGCTTTTGTGGGCAAGCCTTCAGAGCTGGAACCTTGTTACGTTTAGCCACAGAGCGACGAGGACTGCGGACCAACTGATTAATTGTTGGCATTAAAATACCCCTAATATCTACAAAAGTTATCTCAAAATTCTTTAACAAATTTATTAAGGCCCAAACGCGAAATCCCTACAAATATCAGGATAAGGCACAGGCAGCAAAATAGACTCCCCGACTAAAAACAGGTGACTTACGCAAGCATTTTTGGCATATTTATATGCTTTTCAAACACTTAAGCAGTATCAGCCTTGTTTGGCGGAGGCACGCAACCTAATTAGCAATTGAACATCAGTCAAGCATAAATTATGCATAAATGCAAAAAAATGATTAAATGCATTTTTATGGTTGGCATTAGGATAAAAATCGCCTACTAATCACCCCATTGTAATTTTTAAGAAGCGTTAATCAATGCTTACCCTGCCCCACCGGCTAATCCGCCGGGTCAATATTTGGGCAATATTATTTAGTACTAAGATTGTGATAATTAAATTAGGGTTATAATGAACGGATACAATACACCATACCCAGTAAAGATAGTTAGTCGTAGCGCGACTATTTCCCGCCTAAGAAAAGTAAGACTTTCCTGGCTGGCAGTTGGACTGGCTTTCAGCTATGGCTGCACATCTGCGCTGTTCCCTATATCATACCCTTCTGACATTATGGCAAGCATATCCCAGCATTTTGGCTTTGGTGAGATAGAGGTTGCGGCCATTGACCCAAGCCACTTAAAGGCCAGCGCACCACTTGAAGATATAGTTGGTGCCGCGCCCAATGAAATAATGCCACCGCCTCCACCAGTTATACAGAAAGCTAAACCTTCGAACGCAAAACTTCAATTATCGGCAGTTTTCCCGCAGGACGTAGAATTCAAAGTAAAAAGGGGCGACAGCCTGCAGAGCCTGCTTGACGATACCGGGATTTCCGCAGACGAGGCAAAAAATGCATTTGATTCCATACGCAAGGTATTTAATCCCCGTAAACTTGATGTTGGCAGCGTTATTAATGTAAAGCTTGATAAGGACAAAGCCGGAAATGTAATTATCAGGGAATTTAAAATGCCAGCCTCCCAGATCGCAACGGTTGAACTTACCCGCACCCAGGACGATATGTTCAGTTCAAGAAAAATAAATGCGCCGCTTACCAAGAAGCTTGCGCGCGCAGGCGGAGAGATTAATAGCAGTATCTACCAGACTGGCGCTGATGCCGGTATACCTCCGGCAATGCTGAATGAAATAATAAATGCCTATAGCTACGATGTCGATTTCCAGCGTGACGTTAAAAAAGGCGATTCTATTGATGTGCTTTTTGAGCGCATGGAAACACCAAACGGTTCCGTAGCAGCAAATGGTAATATAGTATTTGCTGAACTTGGCCTTGGGAACCGGGTGCTTAAGGTTTTCCGCTATACTGATAAATATGGCAATGCCGACTTCTATAACGAAAAAGGCGAAAGCATTCGCAAGGCACTATTGCGCACCCCTATAAACGGTGCCCGGATAACCTCAAGCTATGGGATGCGCGAACACCCGCTGCTTGGCTATACCAGGATGCATAAAGGCGTTGATTTCGGCGCCCCTACCGGAACACCTATTTACGCTGCTGGTGACGGGGTTGTTGCTATTGCCGGCGCTAAAAGCGGGTATGGAAATTACCTGAAAATCCAGCATAACGCAAAATATGCTTCGGCCTATGCCCATTTAAGCCGTTACGCAAGCGGTATTTCACCCGGAAAACATGTAAAGCAAGGGCAGATTATAGCTTATGTAGGAATGACCGGCGCTGCAACAGGGCCGCATCTACATTATGAGATACTTGTAAATAACGAACAGGTAAACCCGGCTAACGTCAAATTCAAAACCGGTAATGTCCTGCAGGGCAAAGAGCTAATCGCATTCCGTCAGAATATGAATAAAATCGAAAGCCGCCTGGCTTCAGTTGGCAGAGGCCAGACTGTCGCCATGGTCAGCGATGACAAGCGTAAAACCACAGATTAATCATTATTTGTCATTCGCTCACTATGTGGCGTAAAATCTGGCTCAGCCTCTGCGTCAATATTCATTAGGCATAAGAATCATACATAACGACTATAATTGGTTGCTGATTTCATATCATAATGTAAAATGCGCAGAATTTTTGTGTATAATTTACAATATTATTTAGGGGTGGTATGAAATTTATTTCATTTGCTATGGTTGCGGCCATTACTTTACTTCCATTGCAATTATTTGCAGCCAACGCTCCGACCGACCGCCAGAAGCTTGATGCCGAGCGTGGCAATATCGAATCCCAGGTCAATCTTGGCATTATTTATTATGAAAACCAGAATTACAACGAGGCCGCAAAGTGGTTCACCAAGGCAGCCGAAAGCGGCAACGCCACAGCGCAATATAACCTTGGAAATATGTATAGCGATGGTGCTGGCGGACTATCCCGGGATAACGAACAGGCGGTAAAATGGTATACCAAGGCCGCGACCCAGGGATATGCTTACGCGCAAACCAATCTTGGAATTGCCTATAAAAACGGCCAGGGAGTAAAACAGGATTATAGCGAAGCAATAAAATGGTTCACCAAAGCGGCCGACCAGGGAATTTCTGCTGCACAAAACAACCTTGGCACAATATATGCAAGTGGCGAAGGGGTTGCGCAAGACTACGTAAAAGCAATGCAATGGTACCAGAAAGCAGCCGCAAGCGGCGATGCTAAAGCACAATTCAACCTTGGCGTTTTATACGCCAATGGACAAGGTAGCCAGAAAGATGTGGTGCAGGCATTTTTATGGGTTTCACTCGCTGCAAATCAGAACAAACAATATGCGGTAAAAAGGCTTGAGGATTTAAAGCAAGTAATGACCCCCGAACAGATAACAGAAGGCCAGAAGCTGGTTAGCGAATGGAAACCAAAAGACAAGCAGTGAATATGCAAAAAGGTTTTACCCTCATTGAATTGAGTATAGTACTTGTTATTATCGGCCTTGTGATTGGCGGGGTCATGGTGGGAAAAACCATGATAAAATCAGCAGAAACAAACCGGGCGATTGGCGATCTGGATAAAATAAACGCAGCAGTTAATTCTTTTAAGATAAAATATAATTGCCTGCCAGGCGACTGCACTAACTCAACAGAGTTATTTGATTCAACAGTTGCTGGAAATGGTAACGGCAATGGCTTGATCGAATGGTCAGGCTCAGAATCCAGTTACGCTACATATTCCTTGTTGGCAGCTCAATTGCTTGCCAAAAAGACTGTCGCAGCGGGAGTGCCATATTTTGCAGCTAATAATGATGGCTTTGGTTATTTATACTATCAGGATCTATATAGCAATTTCAGGCGTAGGGGGGTTACGCTTTCCTGGTTTGGCATTGGTGGATATAACAACAGCGTAACCTGCAACCAGGTAAGCACTGCTGCTTTATCTCCAAGTGATACGCAGATGATAGATACTAAAATAGATGACGGGCTTCCTAAAACCGGCAGTTTTTTAGCATTTGACGGAAAAATTGAGCAGGTCCCGGATTGCCCGGCGCAGGTTACAGCACCGCAAAACTGCGTTGATACTGGCGGCCTTAATCTCTATCAGGTATCAGATATTATCGGCTGCCGCACAGTATATTATTTACGCGGCAATTAGGCCACCTTCAATCCCCCCTCCCACGCAGTTACCTTTACCTGCTGCCCGTCATTAATACGGCCTGCAAGTATAGCGCTTGCCAGCTTATCCTGAAGCTCTTTCTGAATTATACGTTTAAGCGGCCTTGCTCCATACATCGGGTCATAACCAGCATCAGCCAGCCATTCGCGGGCCTTTTCATCAAGAACCAGGGTAATATTGCGCTCAGCAAGGCGTTTTTCCAGGCGCGAAAGCTGTATATCAACAATTGATGCCATATCTTCTTTCTGCAGCCTTCCAAACAGGATTATTTCATCCAGGCGGTTTAAAAATTCCGGGCGGAATGACTGGCGCACGATATTCATGACCAGCTCGCGGGTTTTATGAGAAATTTCCTTTTCCTTGGAATCAGCAAGGAATTCCGAGCCTAAATTCGAAGTAAGTATGATCATGGTATTGCGGAAATCAACAGTCCGGCCCTGGCCATCAGTAAGCCTACCATCATCTAACACCTGGAGCAGGATATTGAATACGTCAGGGTGTGCCTTCTCAACCTCATCAAACAGGATAACCTGATATGGACGGCGGCGCACGGCTTCGGTTATCACCCCTCCTTCTTCATAACCTACATAACCAGGGGGAGCACCAATAAGCCGCGCAACTGAATGTTTTTCCATAAATTCTGACATATCAATGCGCAGAAGCGCCGATTCATCGTCAAAAATAAATTCGGCAAGGGCTTTGCAAAGCTCTGTTTTTCCAACCCCGGTAGGCCCCAGGAACAGAAACGACCCCAGCGGCCGGTTTATATCCTGAAGCCCGGATCGTGAACGGCGCACGGCATTGGATACAGCAACCAACGCCTCCTGCTGCCCCACAACCCGCATCCGCAGATTATCTTCCATTTTAAGAAGCTTTGCTTTTTCGCCTTCCAGCATTTTCTCAACCGGAACTCCTGTCCAGCGTGAAACTATTGCAGCTATGTCAGATTCAGTAACGGCCTCGCGCACCATTGAATCATGTGTTTCGCTTTCTGCCTTGTTAAGCTGTTCAGTAAGCTTAGGGATTACTCCATAGACAAGCTCGCCTGCCTTTGCCAAATCTCCGTTGCGCTGGGCAATATCGCGCTCATGCTGTGCCTGCTCTATCTGTTCTTTCAATTTTTGCACGCTTACGCGCTGGGTTTTTTCCGCCTGCCAGCTTGACGACAGGTCAGCGCTTTGCTTTTCAAGCCCTTCCAGCTCTTTATTAAGCTTGCCAAGCCTGTCTTTCGAAGCGCTATCAGTTTCCTTTTTGAGTGCTTCGCGCTCGATCTTTAGCTGCATGATGCGCCTATCCAGCTCGTCAAGCTCCTCTGGCTTGGAATCAACTTCCATGCGCAGCCGCGCAGCAGCCTCGTCCATCAGGTCGATGGCCTTATCAGGAAGGAAGCGGTCGGTTATATAGCGGTTAGACAGGGTTGCAGCAGCAACAATGGCGGCATCGCTTATCCTGATTCCGTGATGGAGTTCGTATTTTTCTTTAAGGCCGCGCAGTATGGATATTGTATCCTCAACCGTAGGCTCGGTCACAAAAACCGCCTGGAAACGCCGGGCCAGGGCCGCATCTTTTTCTATATATTTACGATATTCATCCAGCGTGGTTGCGCCGACACAATGCAAATCACCGCGCGCCAAAGCTGGTTTTAAAAGATTCGAAGCATCCATCGAACCTTCAGCCTTACCAGCGCCAACCAGCGTATGCAGCTCGTCAATGAATAGTACAACCTCGCCTTCGCTGGCGGCAATTTCATTTAGAACCGATTTCAGGCGCTCTTCAAATTCCCCACGGAATTTAGCACCGGCAACCAGCGCCCCTAAATCGAGGGAAAGCAGGCGTTTATCACGCAGGGTTTCCGGCACGTCGCCTGCCACCATACGCTGCGCAAGGCCTTCTATTATCGCTGTTTTTCCAACCCCAGGCTCGCCTATTAATACCGGATTGTTCTTGGTACGGCGTGAGAGAACCTGCATTGTACGGCGTATTTCTTCATCGCGGCCAATTACCGGGTCAAGCTTCCCATCCCTGGCAAGCTGGGTGAAGTCCTTGGTATATTTCTTAAGTGCCTCGAAACTGTCTTCTGCGTTGGCAGAGCTTGCCACCCTGCCCTTGCGCATATCGTTGATCGCGGCATTTAGCTTCTGAGGGGTAACTCCGGCATCATTTAATATTTTCGCGCTTGGAGTTCCGCTGGCTAGTGAAAGTGCCTGCAAAATGCGTTCAACCGTTACATATTCATCACCAGCTTTTTTAGCGAGTTCTTCAGCAGAGGCAAAAAGCTTGGCAATTTCCGGCGTGGCATATAGCCCACCTGCCCCGCTGCCTTCAACTTTAGGCATGGAATTAAGCGCTTCGCTCACTCCTTTTTCAACTTTCTGCACATCACCCGCACAGGTGCGGATTAGCTTGTCAGCCATTTTTTCGCGGTCTTCCATCAGTGCCGCCAGCACATGCTCCGGCGTAAAGCGCTGATGCGAATTTTTAAGCGCCAGCCCTTGCGCCGCCTGTATTAAACTATGTGATTTCTCTGTATATTTTTCAAAATTCATATTTTCTCCATATTTATATAATATCTGGTGGATAATTTTCTTAATTCAATATGCAGAAGAATTTTAATTATATAGTTGCAACACTCTATTCCTTGTGATAAAGTAAGGAATTATTATATATGTAAGGAAAAATATCATGACAATGTCAACTATGACCTCTAAGGGGCAGACTACTATTCCTGCCAAAATCCGGGATTTTCTTAACCTTAATGCCGGGGACAAACTGGAATTCATCATGATGGAAGATGGCAAGGTTATGCTCGTTCCCGCCACTTCTGATATATCGGAATTAAAGGGCATATTACCAAAACCAGCAAAAGCCGTTTCACTTCAGGATATTGATAAAGCCATTAAAAGTCGTGGCGGAAAAATATGAATGGGCTGGATACTAATATTTTAGTGCGTTACCTGATTCAAGATGACGAGGCGCAGGCCAAAACAGCCAATTTATATATAAAAAAACATTGCACTGATGATAGTCCGGCCTTCATTAATCGCATTGTGCTTTGTGAATTGGTATGGGTTTTGGAAAGCGCCTATAAATATGAAAAGAAACAAATTTTTATGGTTTTAGAAAAAATTTTGCAAACCAGCCAGTTTGTTGTAGAGGATTCCGGTTCAGCGTGGCATGCGCTCGCTGATTACAAAAAAACAAATGTCGATTTCTCCGATTCATTAATTGGCGCAGTAAATAAACTGGCTGGCTGCAAAAAAACTGCGACTTTTGATAAACAGGCTGGCAAATTGCCTGATTTTGAATTTATTGGGTAAAAAACATGCTGCGCAATTTTACAATATTTTTGTTATTTATAACAGCTTTGCCTTTTAAGCCAGCATTAGCCGTAACCCCTATTACTGAAAAACTTTATTATGAAGCCGGGTTTGCGGGAATATTATTTGGGAAAATCGGCATTGAAATAGACCAGCAAGCCGACAAAGCCAGAATCACCTGTGATATAACCTCATCGGGAATACTGGCCTTGTTTCTTAAGCATTCCAGCCACACAACGCTTGAAGCCAGCGGCAGCAATTTTTCATACCCCAACCGCACCTATACAAGCAATTACCACACACGCAAAAAATCCCGTTCAGTAAGCCTGGTATATAAGAGCAGTAAAATCAGCACGCAGGATGTACAACCACCCGATGACCGCGAAAAACGCCCTGCGGTTCCTGAAGCTGACATAAACAAGGCTTATGACCTGATGGCTTTCCTGCTTGAGATGCGCAAGGAGATATTGCAATCGCGTAAAAACGGAAAAACCGCTTTCAGCATAAATGCCTATGATGGCCGAAGGCTTACGCAGGCAGATTTTAATATTGAAGGCGAGAAAGCAATGGAAATTTCCGGCCAGAAGCTAAATACCCTGGTAGTAAGCGCAAGGCGCAAGCCGCTATCTGGCTATACCAAAGGAGAGCTCGAAGATATTGAACCTAACGAGCCAAGCATGACCGTTTATTTCTCCAATGACGACAGGCTTACACCGCTACGCATGGAAATTCCGTTTATGATGCAGAAAATATCGGCAACCCTTATTAAACAGTGTGGCCCCGAAGAATCATGCCTGCTGGGTATAAGCGGTTAGGCTTTAGCAAATATTATTCTTCTTCCCAATTAGGGGCAACAACCGGAGCATCCTCTTTTTTTGGTTCATAATTAGCAGTAAGGAATGCGGGAAGCGAGGTCACATTGGTTGATATGCTGTCATCTTCCTCAGCCACCTGCTCGGCAGCTACATCTGCGACCTGAGGTTCATTTGGAACATGGTGCCTTTGTGGGCGGGAAGCGTTTTCTTCTGCTATCATGCGGAAACAATGGTCGGCATGCTGGAAATAGTTTTCGGCAAGAACGCGGTCGCCAGCAGCCATAGCGTCACGCGCCTGAGCCAGGTATTTTTCACGCATCGCGCCATAATTCTTACGTGGGCGACCATTATTGTTATGCCCCTGCCCTCCGGAAAAACGGGGCTTATTACGCTGTTGGTTGCCGCCGCTAAAGCCGCTGTTATTATTTTGTGATGGTGACTTTTTTCTGCTGTAATTCACTTTGACAAATCCTTTTAAGAGTTAATGTTAATTTTTATGCTGAAAAATAATACAACGGGCTATACCACTTAGATCGTTCCTGACTCCTACCGCTTCCAGCCCGTTTTCTTCAGCGATATTGGTCAATTCCTTCTGCTGGCCCATACCCAGCTCAAAAGCGGCAAAACCATTTTTTGCCATTATTTTTGGAAGTTTTTTCATAATTTTGCGGTAGCAAGAAAAACCGTCATCCCCGCCATCAAGCGCAAGCTTAGGCTCAAATACCGCCACTTCCGGATCAAGGGTTGGAATAACGCCGGTAGGAATATAAGGCGGATTGGCAAGTATAATGTCAAACTCCCCTTCCAGCTTTTCACACCAGTCGCCACAAAAGAATTGTGTACGGCTGGCAAAGCCAAGAGCAAGTGAATTTTCCTTGGCAACCTGCAGGGCATTTTCACAATAATCAACACCAACCCCCTGCGCCGATGGAAGCTCTGAAATTATTGAAAGGAGCAAGCAGCCAGTTCCGGTTCCAAGGTCCAGTACCTTGTGGTTATCGGCCCGGTTAGCAATACGTTCAAGCACATATTCTACAAGCGCTTCACTGTCTGGGCGCGGGTCCAGTGTATGCCCACTAACAACAAAATTCATTCCCCAGAATTCGCGCTTGCCGATAAGCTGGGCAACAGGCTGCCTTTGCGCCCTTTTTTCCACCAGCATTTGAAACTTAGCATATTGCTCGGCGCTTATGGGCTGGTCTAATGCAAAAAGCAATTGTTCCCGGCTTACTCCCAGCACATGCTCAAGCAAAATTCGCCCGTCGAGCGAAGCAGATTCTATCTTTTCCTGCTGCAGTTTTAAAACTGCCCAGCGCAGCGCCTCCTTGGCAAGCACGTTATTTACTAAAATATTATTTATTTTTTTAGCACGCATTCCCATAAAATCACCTATCAGCTTAACTCAGATAATTGCCGCGCCTGATCGTCAGCAATCAGCGCCTCTATAAATTCGTTCAATTCACCATTCATCACCTGATCAATATTGTATGCGGTCAAGTTTATGCGATGATCAGAAACTCTCCCCTGAGGAAAATTATAAGTCCTTATACGTTCACTACGGTCCCCAGATCCTACCTGCTCCTTACGAGAGCTGGCGCGAGCAGCAGCCAGTTTTTCACGTTCTGCTTCATAAAGGCGCGCACGCAGTACTTTCATCGCCTTTATCTTATTTTTTATCTGTGATTTTTCATCCTGCTGCTGCACGGTAACACCAGTTGGGATATGTACTATGCGTACGGCAGAATCGGTGGTATTTACCGACTGACCGCCAGGGCCGCTGGAACGAAAAACATCTATACGCAGGTCTTTTTCCTCAATTTTAATATCAACTTCCTCAGCCTCAGGAAGAACAGCAACTGTTGCCGCCGAAGTATGGATGCGCCCCTGGGTTTCCGTTGCCGGAACGCGTTGCACGCGGTGTACGCCGGATTCAAATTTCATGCGCGCAAATACGCTTTTACCACTTATTTCCGCCTGCGCCTCCTTATAACCACCCGTGCCGCCTTCGGAAAGGGAGATAATCTCAAATTTCCAGCCCTGCTTCTGGGCATAGCGCTGGTACATATTGAACAGGTCGGCAGCAAACAGCGCAGCCTCATCGCCCCCGGTTCCGGCACGCACTTCCAAAATAGCGTTCTTTTCATCGGCTACATCCTTGGGAATCAGCGAAAGCTGTACTTTGCGGGTAAGATCCGGAATTCTCTGGCCGATCTCGTAAGATTCTTCCTCTGCCATTTTTTTCATCTCAGCGTCGCAAGCCGGATCTTTTGCCATCTGTTGAAGATCATAGATAGATTTTTTGGCCTGCATATATTCGCGTATCACTTCAACAATCGGCGTTAATTCCGCGTATTCCTTGGATATTTTTGAAAACTCGCTGCCTGATGCCTCGCCCCGTGCCAAAGTATCACCAAGCTCATCATGCTTCCGCGCCAACATTTCTAATTTATCTTCAAAACTCATTTCTCTTGTTATCCAGTCTAAATTCCAAATATTTTTTTTACATTTTCATTTTCTAACAATTCACCACGGGCTATGGCTCTCTGCTCCCCGGTTGCCATATATTTTAGTAAAAACTGTCCTTTAGCAGCTTCATCTTCGCCTATGATAAGCGCATGGGTAAAATCGGCCTTAGCCGCGCGCTCCAACCTTTTTGACAATTTTCCCTGCCATAATACTTCCACAATAAATTCACGTTTGGTTTTAAGCTCACCTTTAATGCCATACAACCGTGTACGCAATTCGGTAGCCATAGCTGCTATATAATTGTTCGCAGCTAATTTCATATCATCTTCAAATAGAGGAAAAATGCCAATTTTCAAGTCTTTTATGCTATCCCATCCCCCGGCCATCAGCAACAAAAGCCTCTCCACACCGGCAGCAAAACCTATGGCTGGCGTGGCTTTACCGCCCATTTGCTCTATTAGGCCATCATAACGGCCACCAGCCAGGACAGTATTCTGCGCACCAAGCTCCCCGGTATTTGCCACAAATTCAAACACTGTATCGGTATAATAATCCAGCCCACGCACCAGGGCCGGGTCTATTTTTATTTCCTGGAACAATGACGCATCTTTGGATTGTAAAACGGCACAGATTTTTTCAAAGCGCTCCTTTGCTGCAACGCTAAGATAATCGGTCATAACCGGAGCATTTACCAGTATTTCCCTATCGGCCTTATCCTTGGAATCGAGTATCCTAAGCGGGTTTTCAGCAAGTCGGCGCTGGCTGTCTTCCGATAACCTACCAGCAAACGGGGTTAAGTAAGAAACCAGCGCATCGCGGTATTTTTCACGGCTTTCCTTATCTCCCAGAGTATTTATATGCAAGATACAGCCATTGCCGCCTGAAAGATAATACAGAAGATGCCCGGCAAGGGTTATAATCTCAACATCAGCCTGCCAGCTACCATCGCCCAGCCATTCAAAATTCACCTGATGGAACTGGCGCTGGCGGCCTTTCTGGGGGCGTTCATAACGAAACAGCGGGCCGGTTGAGAATAATTTAAGCGGTAGATTCTGCTGCATGCCATTGGAAATAAACGCCCTTGCCATTCCTGCCGTGAATTCCGGGCGCAGGGTTACACTTTCCCCGCCCCGGGTTTCAAAGGTGAACATTTCCTTGCTTACAACATCGGATGTTTCGCCCATTGAACGAGAGAAAACCTCGGTAGCTTCAAAAACAGGCGTTGCCATTTCGCGGAAACCATAAAGCGTTGCAAGTTCCCGCGCCATATTTATAACCGCGCTGAATTTTTCAAATTCATCTGGCAAAATATCATGCGTGCCGCGGATTGCTTGTAATTTATTGCTCATTTTTTTATCCGTGAATATAAGGCATAGCGATCTGCCTTCATTGGTTTTTCATCTTTTTCCAGGTCTTTATTATCAGGCTCTTTGCCGATCACTTCGCCCACCTTCTCATAATTCTGCCACAAAACAGCAAAGCGCACGTCATGCGAAAGAACCTTTATAATATCCCGGTTTTCCTCGTCAATATCATGGCCAGCTATCTTTTCCATATTTACATTCTCATCAACCCAAACCAGTTCCGGTGGAAATGGCCCGGAAAAATCATGTACCAGCGTATCATAAAAAAACTGACGTGCTTTAGCTACATCCGGCGTCATATGCTCTTCCTGCTCGCGGATAATTATCCCTGAAAGCGGCCATAAATGATGGAAGCTTCCGTGAAAAACACCTTTAGACAGTGCTATAGCAGGAAAAGCAGACTGGAGGTTGTAAGTAAGCGAATATACATTTTTTCCAGATGCGCGTTTATTTATCTCGGAAATAAGCCGTGTATGTATCACCGAAGGATTTTCAAACATGAAATACCAGAATTTAGCATCCAGATACACAGCAGAAAGAAGCGTTACGACTGAAATACAAAGCGCGCTGAAACGCGCCCGGCCTATATGCAGATCCAATTCTTTCCATAGTTCCAGTAAATAGCAAAGCACAGAAACGATTAGCAGCCCGGCCATGAATGCCAACGGATAAATCTGGTTAATCCAGTCCTTGCGCTGAATTGCAATAAGCGCGGCACAGGCAAACATCCAAAGGGTAATGCGCGCTATTATTTTTCTGTAATCATCATGCGGATTAGCCAGCCATACCAGTATAAGCGGAATCGCGGAAGCAATGACAATTATCTTGCCTATATTATACCAAGATACTTCGTAAGCAAAATAAGTAGCGATTACTGCGGGAAGGACAGTGTTTATATATTCTGGCGTAAGGCTATATATGGCCGCGAAATAAACGAGCTGGAATATTCCTATTACCCAGTTATCAATCGAAAAAACCGACATAATATTGCGGCGCTGTATGGCTTTGTGAAGTTCATTCAGACCCCAAACCAGAAGAAAAAATGGTTTTATCGCAAAACCTACTGCTGCCATTGCGATTATTAAATAATCATAGCGCTTTTCAAGCTGCCCATCTTCAAGCAGCGACTTAAGAAGATATGGTAATGCAAGGGCAATAAACAATAATTCCCTCTGCCCATAAACTGCTGGTGAAAGCAGGAAAAAGCCAAAACCTATATAAACAAGTATAACCGGGAAAAATGGCTTAGAGCATAGAACCGGGCTTTTACGCATTACAACGCAGCACATGGCAATGCTTGCAATATTCAGCAACGTCACCAGGAAAGGAAATACGATGAAAGGGGAAGCGCCAATAGTTTTTCCAACCCATACAGGAAGCAGGCTTATCCATAATATAAGCGGCGGATTAGTTTCCATTATATTAATATATAATTTCTCACCATCTGCCATGCGTTGTGCAGCATAAATCAGCCAGCTACTATCGGGATTAGGAATCATATCAGGCTTTGGGAAAAACCAGACTTCGCGCAACAGCGCCATTAACGCCATAAGCACAATAGAGATTATAATAGCGTTAGAATCGCTTATTTTACGCTGCATAGTTCTTCCTTACATAATCTTCAACTATTGCCTGGAATTCTTCTGCTATCCTGTCGCCACGTAGTGTCTGCGCTTTTTTACCATCTATGAATACAGGAGCAGACGGTTGTTCCCCGGTTCCGGGCAGGCTTATGCCAATATTAGCATGCTTACTTTCACCAGGACCGTTTACTATGCAGCCCATAACCGCTACGTTCATATTTTCAACGCCGCGATATATATTTTTCCATTGCGGCATCTGGGCGCGAAGGTATCCTTGTATCTTATCCGCAAGTTCCTGGAAAACAGTGCTGGTGGTGCGGCCACAGCCCGGGCAGGCAATAACCTGTGGCGTGAAAGCGCGAAGCCCCATACTCTGCAAAATCTCCTGGGCCACACGCACCTCCTGCGTCCTGTCGCCGCCAGGTTCCGGGGTAAGGGAAATACGAATAGTATCGCCAATTCCCTCTTGCAACAAAACCGAAAGCGCAGCAGTGGAGGCAACTATGCCTTTGCTGCCCATTCCCGCCTCGGTAAGCCCCAGATGCAGGGGATAGCTGCAACGCGCGGCAAGGTCACGATAAACAAATATAAGGTCCTGAACCCTGCTTACTTTACAGGAAAGTAAAATTTTATTGGAAGGAAGACCTATTGCCTCCGCCTGTTTAGCACTATCAAGGGCTGAGCGCACCAGGGCTTCACGCGATACAGCAGATGAGTCCATCGGGTTTTCGTGTTTTGCGTTCTCATCCATAACCGCTGCCAGAACCTGTTGGTCAAGGCTTCCCCAGTTCACGCCTATGCGCACCGGCTTATCATATTTTATGGCAGCTTCGATCATCTGTAAAAACTGCGCATCATGCTTATCAGCAAAGCCGACATTGCCTGGGTTTATACGGTATTTGCCAAGGGCCTTAGCCATATCCGGGAATTCCCGCAGCAGCGTATGGCCATTATAATGGAAATCACCAACCAGGGGAGCATTTATCCCGATCTTATCCAGCTTTTCGCGTATATGCGGCACAGCCATGGCCGCCCCCTCGTTATTTACCGTGACACGCACCACTTCCGACCCGGCCTGTGCCAGCGCCGCAACCTGCGCAACTGTTGCCTCTATATCCGCCGTATCGGTATTGGTCATTGACTGCACCATGACCGGCGCATCCCCGCCAACCGGCACATGCCCTATGAAAGCCTTATATGATGTCCTACGTATGGGAAGCACAACGTCCTTTTTATGGCCTTTTGCTTACGGCCTTTGTTCATAGCCTAAATCTGTTGCTGTTAATTCACCAATCCCATAACGGCTATATCCATTACGGAATTTTTGCGGTGGCGCAGGGATAGCGGCGAATCCTCGACCAACTTATATACATCTGCGCGATAGCATGCTGGATATACCCTATGCGAAGGCCTAGCGCAAGCAAGATTAAACGTATAATTAGAAACAGGAAATTCGATTATCCCGCTTTTATAATAAGGTAGCGGATCGACTATGGGAGGCGCAGAAGCCTGCCTGAATAATAAGAACCATACGGCATATATAAGGAATAGCAGCAAGATTCCACTCCAAGCGACTGAACTGGAAGGCTTTTTCTCCTTACTGAACACCTGGGGAAAGAAAAGGCCTTTTTCTGGTATATTGCTATCAATTTTATCAAAACGCCTGATAACCTCATCTTTATCAAGATGCAGGAAAACCGCATAGGATTGCAAATAGCCGCGTATGTAGGCAGCTCCAGGCAAATCTTCAAGTTTCCCTGTTTCCAGCGCCTGAAGGTAATGGGCGCGTATATGCAGGGCTACAGAAGCCTGTTGCAGGCTTATATAAAGCTCTTCACGGGCATTTTGCAATATTTTGCCGATTTCATTATAATATAATGATGTCATACCTTCCAACTACATCTAAAGCCTGGCAATTGGAATATAAAAATTGGGATATAAAAAATGCTATAAACTCAGAAAACAGTAAAATTCATATTTTTAGTATATTTACCTTATTTACATAAAGTATTATTGTTATCATATGCATTATTGACAATGAAACTTTAATTATACGCAGAATCGCCTGGGTATAAAGGACTGGAGAAAAAAATGGAAACGATCACTTATAGATTTCCAGATGAAACAAAGACGCGTGAGGCGGCAAGGATTATTTATAGAAGCATATGTGATAGCAATGACTCGCAATATAGCGCCGCCGCCGCTTCTTCACAGCAATTCACTCACCAGAGATATGCGGTATCTGATGCGCATGCCCAGGAAGTAATGTTTTATATCGTGCATGCCAAAGTAAGCTCCCCCTATATTGTATTCAATTTTCTCGTAGATGGACACAAAAACATCCTTCAGCCTATAATTGCAAAGGCTGTGGAAGCGCAAGAAGGCGTGGAGCAAAAACCCCAGGTCTGGACATCCTGATTATTATATTAAATTATAATTCCGTGATCACGCGCGTAATTGGACAGCCAGCCACGGCTGCTTGGCTCGGACAATGTAGTTACATAGTCTAGATATTCGCTTAGCTTGCTTATATCCATACTGCGGATCGCGGCTTTAAGCGGCCCTATTGCAGAAGCCGAAACCGAAATACTGCGAACACCAACACCGATAAGGGCTAATGCATCAAGTGGTTTACGCGCCATTTCACCACAGAAGCTTGCTTCAATATTATGTTCTTTTGCCTTAGCTACAACCTGGCGCACGACATTTAGCATAACTGGTGATAAAGTATCATAATTCCCTGCCATATGCGCGGCCCCGCGGTCACAGGCAAAAAGGAACTGCATTAAATCATTGCTGCCAATTGATACGAAATCAACCCGCTGCATCAAAGCATCAAGCTGCCACAATATTGATGGGACCTCGATCATAACACCAACCTTAACGCTGGTGGGAAGTTTTTTTCCTGCCATCTCAAAACTATACAGCTCTTTCATAAGCAGTGATTTGGCAGCATCAAACTCCGAAACCTGGGCAATAAATGGGAACATAACATATAATGGCCTGCCTGCCGATGCAGTTATAAGAGCCTTGAACTGCGTACGTAATATACCAGGCATATCAAGGCCTATACGCGTTGCCCTCCAACCCATAGCCGGGTTTTCTTCATCACCCAAATTTAAATATGGGACTTTCTTATCCCCGCCAATATCGAAACTCCTGAATATTATCCGCTTGCCCGGCAACTGGTTATACATGCCTTCATAAAGTTGCGCCTGCATCTGTACATCTGGAAAATCAGGCGATGTCATGTAAGGCAGCTCAGTCCGGTAAAGGCCAATCCCATCAACTCCTTCTTGCAATACGCTCGCTGTATTTACAAACAGCCCGGCATTCACATTAAGCGAGATACGCACCCCGTCTTTCGATATGGCGGCAACACCGCTTAGCGCCTCATATTCCGCCTCACGATTGGTATAAAGCGCTATATGCTTATCCATTGCGGATTCAATATCTTCGCTGGGTCGGATATAAATATTACCGCCGTCAGCATCTAATATCACCACATCGCCACCCAGAATATGCGCGCTGGCATTCTGCACCTTGGCAAGGGCAGGAATATCCATTGCGCGGGCAATAACAGCGATATGGGAATTGGCAGACCCCTCCTCTATTATCAGCCCCTTTATGCAGCTTGGATCATAGCTTAAAAGCTCTGCCGGGCCAATAGCTCTGGCCACTAATATAAACTCCCTGGGCAGGTCGCTATGATCGGTCTGCAATGGCTTTCCCAGTAATATCTGAAGCAAATGGTTGGAGAGGTCTTCAAGGTCATGGATACGTTCTTTAATATATGGGCTGGCAAGCTGGTTCATTTTCGCCTGCAACTCTTCCTGCACCTTTTTTATTGCTGCTTCCGCTGTAAGCCCTGATGTTATGGCTTCGTTTATACGGGTAATCCAGCCGCGATCCTGAGTGAACAGCAGGTAAGTCTCTATTATTTCGCGCTTTACATCGTCACCAGGAAGATTTGCCGATTGAATATAATTATCTAATGATTCCTGGAGTTCCTTTAGGGCATTATCAAATTTTTCCTTCTCAAAAATAGTATCTGTAGCCACGTAATTGGTAATAACGAGTTGAGGCTGGTGCAGCACCGCAACTGCCTTGGTAACTCCGCCGCAAAGCTGCACGCCTGTAAGCTTCTGGAGCGACACTCCGTCTACCGCTGAATTTATTTCTTTTAAATTTACAAGCTGCCCTGAAACAGCCAGTTCAGAAAGCACCATCGCCACCGTTTGCAGCACTTCAACCTGATCCTGCGTATATTCCCTGGCTTCCTTTCCCTGGACCACCAGAACACCTATGGTTTTCCCTCCCTGGAAGATTGGAACTGCTACAAATGAATGATATATCTCTTCGCCGGTTTCCGGGCGGTACTCAAAGTTGGGGTGCTCCTGCGCATTAGCAAGGTTTAACGGTTCTGCTGCCGCAGCCACCGCGCCGACAAGCCCCTGCCCTATATTAAGGCGAGTCAAATGTACTGAGGTTTGCTTAAGGCCTTCGCTTGCAAACAGCTCCATAATGTCGCCAGCGCGAAGCAGATAAACCGAGCAGACTTCAGATGCAAAACCATCGGCTATAATCCTTACCACGCTATCAAGGCGTTCTTGAGCACTGGCATCAAGCGCCATTACATCACGGATCTGACGTAACAGTGACAAAGGGGTAAGTGGTAGCTTTGTAACCTTGCTGCTCATGGAAGCATTGTAGCGCAAGAGAGTACAAAGTGAAAGTTTATTCAACGCTGCGTTGCAGCAATTGCCAGCTTGCTATACCAGGTCACGAGCATTAAGGCATGACTCAGACTGGGCTACAAGCTCGGACACAATATCTTTCATCGGCTCTATTTTTGCAACCATTCCTACACTTTGCCCGGCCATAAGAGAGCCATTCTCAACATCGCCGTCAATTACTGCCCGTTTAAGGGCTCCAGCCCAGAAATGCTCTATTTTTAGCTGGGCTTCTTTTTTATCAAGTTTTCCGGCGCGGAACTGGCCTATAACCTCATGCTGGCAGCGGGTAAAAGCGTCTGTTGCCTTATTCACAAGCGCGCGCACCGGAATTACTGCGAAGTCAGGATCGAGCTGCACCGATGGCATAGCATCACGCGCCTGGGCACGGATAAAAATTTCCTTGAATTTTGGGTGCGCTATTGATTCAGTGGCACATACAAAACGGGTTCCAAGCTGCACACCTGACGCTCCCATTTCAAGGTAACTTACAATAGCCTCGCCGCGCCCTATTCCACCAGCCACAAAAATCGGCACTTCCCGAATATTGGGGAGTATTTCCTGTGCAAGAACCGAGGTTGACACAGGGCCGATATGCCCACCTGCTTCTGCGCCTTCAATAACCAGAGCATCAACACCACTGCGCACCAGCTTGCGCCCGATAATAGCGGATGGTGCAAAACCTATAATTTTTATCCCCGCTTCTTTCAGGGATTTAATGGAATCACCAGAAGGTATGCCGCCAGCCAGCACCACATGCGAAACCTTCTGGCGTTTGCAGACCTCGATCAATTCATCAAGCTGCGGATGCATAATAATAAGGTTCACACCAAATGGCTTTTGGGTAAGCTTACGGGTTTCAATTATCTCATGCTCAAGCATGGCTGGCGGCATGGAGCCGCAGGCGATAACCCCGAATGCCCCGGCATTGGAAAGGGCAGAAACCAGGTTACGCTCAGAAACCCAAGACATAGCCCCGCCCATAATAGCGTAATCAGTGCCCAGGAATTCGGCCCCGCGTTGCCAGAGTGAGTTTAGTTTAGAGCTTGGGGTTTGGAGTGTATTTGTCATTAATTTTATTCCCTGATTTGTATTTATTGTATTTATGTTTAGAAAAATTAAGTGTTTCTTACAAATGAAATATACATTTAGAAATATTATTGGAAAAAATCAAAAATGAAAATTCTTATAAAAAGCCTTATTAAAAAAAATAGCAATTATAATACTAGCTTATATGCCTACTATTCTAATCACCAATACATTAATTATTATTATATTATGCGACTTTGTTTTTAAAACTTATAATTTTAATATTTTTATAGGAAAGGCAACGGTTGGAATGACTCTCATTGCCCCCTTTTTATGGTGGGAAAAAAAATGGAACGAGCTAAAGCAAAACAACAATACTACTGATATTGATAACATTATTAAAATTGCTGATAATTTCCATGAACTATTATTTATAAATATACTGTGCATTGGGATAGCAACTATAGGGGCTTTACTTTTATCATTGTTCAGCATTCCAATATTATTACATATAGGTGAATTAATAGTATCTATATGGGCAAGAAGCCTATCACAAAATGAGAGGGGGTGGATAATTGCTACATCAACTTCTATTATCGCATTTATCATTTTAATTTTCTCAATGCGCTTTATGCTTAAAAGGCGGCGCATTAAAAAAGAACTGCAAAGTAAAAAAATGCAAAGAATTTAGCTATTATGCTTGAATTACCATTATCTTTTTAAGTGGTATTTACATTTTCTCCAACTCAAATGCGGCATGCAATGCACGCACTGCAAGTTCAGTATATTCTTCACCTATCAGAACACTTATCTTTATTTCTGAGGTGGAGATAACCGAGATATTGATATTTTTTTCCGCAAGCGCCTCGAACATTGTCTGCGCTATGCCGGTATGGCTGCGCATACCAACGCCAACCACAGAAACCTTTGCTACATTCTTATCAGCATGCAGGGATTTATATTTTAATTTACCTTGTAAATTCTCAACAACCTTCAGCGCCATATCCACATCTGCCTTAGGAACAGTAAAGGTAATGTCAGTTGATTTCCCTCCTTCGGTTACGTTCTGGACTATCATATCCACATTGATGCCTGCCTGCGCAAGTGGTGCGAATAATGCTGCCGACATACCTGGAATATTCGCTATTTCAGTAAGCGAAATACGCGCATCATCACGCGAATAGGCAATACCGGTGATACGTTTCTGTTCCATAATATCTTCCTCTTTTACCAGTAATGTTCCAACTTCATCATTAAAGCTGCTTAAAACCTGCACCACAACGCCATGGTTCATGGCCATTTCCACCGAGCGTGTCTGCAGTACCTTAGCCCCCAGAGATGCCATTTCCAGCATTTCTTCATAGGCTATTTTATCCAGTTTACGCGCAACCGGAACAATGCGTGGATCGGTGGTATAGACGCCATTAACGTCAGTATAAATATCGCACCTGTCAGCTTGCAAAGCCGCCGCCAGCGCAACCGCTGAGGTATCAGAACCGCCGCGCCCCAGCGTGGACACTCGCCCATCCTCAGTGATTCCCTGGAAACCAGCAACGACAACGACCTTGCCGGAGTTTATTTCTGCAAGCATTTTCTGCGCATCAATTGATTCTATGCGGGCTTTCCCATGCGCCTTATCAGTTTTAAGCGGTATCTGCCAACCGGAGTATGAGCGCGCCGGAATCCACATTTCACTTAAGCACAGTGCCAGCAGGCCACTTGTCACCTGCTCTCCCGATGCAACCACCTGGTCATATTCCGCCCAGGCATCTGCGCTGGCAAGCGGCGAAAGCTCCTTAACATAGGCGACAAGCTGGTTGGTAACCCCTGACATTGCAGAAACCACAACCGCAACTTTATTACCCTTATCCAGTTCTTTTTTTACCTTAGTTGCAACATTACGGATGCGGCTGATATCGCCAACCGAAGTGCCGCCGAATTTCTGTACAATGAGTGCCATAAATCTAGTGAATAGTTATTGGTGGATGGTGATTATTAATCCAGTTTTTTTTTCATTACAAGCCTAATAGGGCTTAGACAAAGCATGTTTTAAGAAATTTCTGCTTTAATTAACAACATGATATAAAAGCGATATATTTCATCAATTATCGCTTTTAATTTAAAAATATTTAATTATTATTAGGAAATAACAGGTAATTATAAATCAGGAAAAGCAAAATGGAACAGACACAGGATATTGAAAGGCTTATAAATTCTGCAACATGGTACGAGCAAAGCAGGTTAGATGCCACCCCCATTAAATCTGCCAGCATGGATAAAAACAATGCTGAGAGAATAGTACAGCACCTAAATGAAAAAAATCCCGACATAGGGGCTTCATTAATTGATGGTGAAGGAACTGGTAGCCACCGGGTTGCAATAAAAGATGAAAAAAGCTTTTTGGCGGAATTTCCTAACGCACGCATTACTGAACTTCGTAATCACGACACCAGATTCAGGATAGCGCGTACCGATAAAAGCGGTGGCATGTCAATATAATTTGAATAATGTTATTCCCGGCTATCAACCCAGCCTTTTTTCCATAACCAGCGCGTCGGTGAGCGAGCCGTCAAGCTGCTGGTAATATAATTTACGGCGGCTTATATGCCTGAATCCGGCCTGCTCATACAGGCTTAGTCCCGCGCTGTTTCCATCTTCAACCTCCAGAAAGATTTTTTGCACACCCTTACGCCCGCAATCAGCGATTATTTTTTCCAGAAGCATCCTTGCTATTCCTTTGCGCCTGCTGCCCGGCAAAACAGCAATTGTAATAATGTCAGCATCTTCCATGGCTACCCTGTAAACGATCATGGCAACTGGCTTTTCAGCACTTTCTACCAGCAGCGCAAAAGTATTATCCACCGAGAAAAAATCAGTAAATGCCTGACGGTTCCAATAGCGCGGGAAACATTCGGTGTGAATAGCGGTTAGTATTTCTGCTTCCGCATTCCCAACATTACGTATAATCAAATCTTCATTAACCAATAGCACTAACTGGCCGCCGTTTTCAACGCATCCTGCGCCTGTTGCCAATCCGGTTTAAGCGCCAATGCCTTTTTCAAAGAAGATGCCGCTTCTGCTTTTTTGCCATTTGCAATATAGCTCACACCCAGCCAGTACCATCCATCAGCGTAGTTCTGGTCAAGCCATGTCACAAATTTAAAACGCATCACGGCATCATCAAAATTACCAAGTGAGTAATGCTTTTTACCTAATTCGAAATTATTTTCTTTAACGTTTCTTATGGTCTTAAGTTTATCAAAAAAATCTGCGGCCATTTTTTTTAATTGATTAAACTTTATTACAATATTTTCTTCGCTTATTTCCTTGCTGAATGGGCGTTGCAATCTTTCAAATATTTTTTTCTTTTTAGGGGATTCTTTTTCCTGCATATACTATACTCCACCCTGATGTTTTAATTAATTTATAAACTTATATTGGCAAATGAAAGCAAAAAATATTAATAACGCCCCAGAAAGCACAGTTGACAGTGAAGAAGTCGAGCGTTTTTCAATAATCGCCGATGAATGGTGGGACTTAAAAGGCAAATTCGCGCCTCTTCATAGCATGAATCCTGTGCGCATTGACTATATAAGGGATAAAATCACGGCACATTTTGGTAAATTTGAATCCATTTCCCTTTTGGATATAGGTTGCGGCGGGGGCCTTATTTCTGAACCAATGGCACGGCTTGGGGCCATGGTAACGGCTATTGATGCATCAGAAAAAAATATCAAGGTAGCGTCGCTGCACGCAAAAAAAATGGGGCTGGAAGTTGATTACCGGCACAGCACCGCCGAAGAACTGGAAAAAACCGGTGAGAAATTCGATGTTATACTTTCGCTGGAAATCATAGAACATGTGGCCGATATAAACCTGTTCATAAAATCATGTGGCAATCTTTTGAAACCAGGCGGGCTAATAATTCTATCCACTTTAAACCGCACAGCGAAATCCTATGCGCTGGCTATAGTCGGAGCTGAATATATAATGCGCTTGCTGCCAGTTGGCACCCATACATGGAATAAATTTTTACGCCCCAGCGAGCTATGTAACATACTTGAAAAAAATGACATTGCAGTTATAGAACTTATGGGCATGGTGATGAACCCGCTTTTGTGGAAATGGCGGCTTGATAACAAAGACCTGTCGGTTAATTACCTGGTGGCTGGAACGAAACCGTAAAATCACGGCCATGCTTTAAATTTGGCAGTCTGGCGCGTATATTATTCACCTCGCCCAGATCCAGCCCAGCAGTAATCACGCCCTCTTCAGTGCCACCATCGGCTATTATTCTTCCCCAGGGATCAACAATAAGCGAATGCCCATAGGTCTGTCTGCCTCCTGCATGTGTTCCTGTCTGGGCAGGAGCGATTATGAAACTTCCAGTTTCTATTGCGCGGGCACGAAGCAAGACATGCCAGTGGGCCTCGCCTGTTACCTGGGTGAAAGCAGCGGGAACAGCGATAATATTCGCACCTGCCTTTGCCAGGGCGCGATATAGCTGCGGGAAACGCAAATCATAACAAACCGTCATACCAAGATCTGCGAAAGGAAGCTGCGCGACAATAGCCTTATCGCCAGGAGCTATTTTTGCTGATTCCCGGTAAAGCTGCCCATCGCCGACATCAACATCGAAAAGATGAATCTTATCATACTGTGCACATATATTCCCATTCGGATCGAAAAGCAGGGAGCGATTGTATGTTTTGCCCTCCTCATTAGCAGCGACAGCTACGCTGCCTATCAACAGCCATACTTTATGTTTCTCAGCTATACTTGCAGAAGCTTTAACCGCTGGGTGCTCATTTTGCCGGTAAATTTCACGTTTCCTGCCTGGCTCTTCTATCAAAAAACTATTTTCCGGGGTAGCGACAAGCGTAGCCCCCTCTTGCGCAGCTTTCGCCGCCAGCTCACTAATTTTTAATATATTACCCTGCAAATCAGCGCTGCTGGTAAGCTGGATACATGAAATCTTTAGCATATCAGCCCCATATCTGTATGGACATTATATATAGAGATAATTTTAATGTATTATAACTAATAGTTAACTTTAATAGGTTATTATGCTACTATAAATTAAAGGTTATGGAGAATATAATGTATAACATACATACAATTAAAAGACGAATACAGTCTTTTCTCCTGCCTGCGTCTATTTTCGCTTTATTTGCATCCACAGCTATAACTTTTGCCAGCAGCTTTCCCAGTACACGCGAAAATACACCCCATCATGAAACAGCGTCTGTAATTTCTAAAAATGATAATAGCTATGCTGAGCGAATGGAACATGCGATAAATGATTATAAAAAAATCTCAGAAAACGGCGGGTGGCCTGCCTTTAAAAGCGGCAAGACTATAAAGCCTGGCGAAAAAGACAACCGCATACCAGAAGTGCGCGCCATACTTACGGTTATGGGCGACTACAAGCCCTCAGAAGATGTGGCAGAAGCAGAAAAAACTGACGACAGGATTTTTGATAAAGAGCTGGTGGAAGCAGTAAAAAAATTCCAGCTACGGCATGGGCTTGAATCTGATGGGGCGATTGGAATAAAAACCCAGGGAGCGCTATCAATACCCGTAGAGATGCGTATAGCGCAGATGCAGGCATCACTTGAGCGTATGAAAGCTATGCCCGAACTTGCCAAGCGTTATGTGCTGGTGAATATTCCCGGCTATTACCTGAAAGCGGTAAATGATAATAATACCATTATAAATTCGCGCATCATTGTTGGCAGGCCACAAAATGCAACACCGCTATTTAATCGCCCAATAACTGATGTAAGCTTCAATCCGGCATGGCATGTACCGCCTAAAATCGCGCGCAACGAATTCATTGGAAAGATACGGGAAAATCCTGATTATCTTGAAAATGGCAATTACATTGTAAAAGACAAGAATGGCGATGTGGTAGATGCCGAAGAAATAGATTGGGAAAATGAATCAGGAAATAATTATAAATTCGTACAGCTTGCAGGCGAAAAGAATGCGCTGGGCAAAGTAAAATTCAATCTTCCCGATACTGATAATATTTACCTTCATTCAACAGGAAGCCCCAGGCTTTTCGCAAAAGCAGACCGGGCGCTTAGCCATGGCTGCATCCGTGTGGAAATGGCGCGTGAACTGGCTTATTTTGTAATGCAGGGTATGGCGGGATGGGATGAAGAAAAAATATCCGAGCTTTATGATAGCAGCAGGTCGAAAACAATGAAAGTCAACCCTGTTGAAGTATATGTAACTTACTGGACAAGCTGGGTGGACGAGGGTTCAAAACAACCGCATTTCAGCGCAGATATTTACGGGCGTGACAAAAAACGCGTAGATGAAATCTGGGCAGAGCTTAGCAAAGCAAATGATGAAACTAAAATTGCGTTGCAATAATGGCTTGCTCCTAATTTCGCCAGGCTTCAGCGAAAATGGCAATTTACAGCAAAGCATAGTAGAAATTTTACCAATGCCTGACTTTTCCTGTATCCACATGCACAAATTGTGACTGCGGATAATAGCCAACCCCTCCGCAATTCATTGCCAGAGCTGCATTTCGTACATTTATAAGCTCGGCATCCTGAAGGCGTATATCAATAGCTTTACCCTGCACATGCATGCTCTTTTTAGCAACGCCATTTGAATGCTCATGGAGCATGGCATTGCTTTTTGGCGAGCGATAGCCGGAAATCACCTGGAAAGGCGCGCGTGAGCCTAGTTTATTATGTAGTATAAAAAGCTGGTCCAGCAGGGCCGTGTCGATACGGGCGACATCATTAGTGCGGTGGTCGCGCAGTATATAGTTTATTTCTGAAAGCGCGCCTTTAATATAACGGCCTTTCTCCCAGTAAATAAGCTTGGTGGTTTCCCCGGTATGGAGATTATCAAAAGCAAGGAAACGGGCTGGCTTAACCAGGGGGCCTGAGCGCTGCTTGGGAATCGCGGCAAGAACTGGCTTAGGTATGAATGACAGCCCTGCAACAGCAGCAAGCCCACCTGCGAACTGACGGCGGCTTACGGTAATTGAATCATATATCTGCGGCTGTTTTTGCGTCATCACTTCACTTGCTGGTTTTAGGTTGCAAAACCCTAACTCATAAAGATTTGGTTTTCAACCGTAAATTTCCCGTAAAACTATTTACCGGCTTCTTCTGCAAGCAATTGCCTGGCTTTTGGCGAAAGCTGAAGGTGGAGTTCGCGAAGTTGTTTTTCTTCAGCAACATTCGGAGCCTGCATCAGAAGGTCCTCTGCTTTCTGGTTCATCGGGAAAGCAATAACCTCGCGTATATTCGGCTCATCAGCCAGCAACATCACCATACGGTCAACTCCTGGCGCCAACCCACCATGCGGCGGCGCGCCGAACTTGAATGCCGAGATCATGCCGCCGAATTTTGAATCAACAACTTCAGGGCCATAACCTGCAATTGCAAATGCTTTATACATTAGTTCCGGCTTATGGTTACGTATAGCGCCCGATGACAGCTCAACGCCGTTGCAAACAATGTCATACTGGTACGCCAGAATCTCCAGCGGATCTTTGTTGAGCAGAGCGTCCATCCCGCCTTGTGGCATAGAGAACGGGTTGTGGCTGAAAATTATTTTTTTCTCATCTTCATCATATTCAAAATATGGGAAATCAATCACCCACAGGAATTTAAAAACATCTTTTTCCAGCAGGTCGAGTTCATTACCAAGATGTACACGCACCTGCCCGGCAAGCTTGGCAGCCGCAAGCTCTGCGCCGGAGCTGAAAAACACAGCATCGCCATTTTTAATTCCTGCCACTTGTTTCAACTCAGCGATTTTTTCAGGCGAGAGAAATTTCGCTATAGGGCTTTTCGCATCACCATTCTCTTCAAAAATAATATAAGCCAGGCCTTGCGCGCCCATGCTTTTTGCAAACTCGATCATATTGTCAAAAAAGCTGCGTGGCTTGCCTGCGCAACCCGGTGCAGGGATAGCGCGAACATATCCGCCGCTATCTATAACCTTATTGAATATGCCAAAGCCTGAGCCACGCCATATTTCAGTAACATCGCTTATGAGTATGGGGTTGCGCAGGTCAGGCTTATCGCTTCCGTATTTAAGCATTGCCTCACGGTAGGTTATACGTGGGAATGGCGCATCGGTCACTTTCTTGTCGCCAAATTCTTTAAATACTCCATGGAGCACCGGCTCAATTGCCGCAAAAACATCTTCCTGCGTTACAAAGCTCATTTCAATATCAAGCTGGTAGAATTCACCTGGAGAACGATCGGCGCGGCCATCTTCGTCGCGGAAACAAGGTGCTATCTGGAAATATTTATCGAACCCGGAAACCATAAGCAATTGCTTGAATTGCTGCGGAGCCTGCGGCAGGGCATAGAATTTTCCCGGATGAATGCGGCTTGGGACAAGGTAATCGCGCGCGCCTTCTGGTGAACTGGCGGTAAGTATCGGGGTCTGGAATTCGTTGAATCCCTGCTCAATCATACGGCGGCGCAGCGATGCGATAACCTGGGAGCGCAGCATTATATTGCTGTGGATTTTCTCACGGCGCAGATCCAGGAAGCGGTATTTAAGGCGGGTTTCCTCAGGAAACGGCGCATCGGAATTAACCTGCAAAGGCAGCATCTGGGCAGCGGATTCAACAATAAAGTCGCTGACCATTACCTCAATTTCACCAGTTGGGATATTATTATTGGCCGTTCCTTCCGCGCGCTTTACCACGTTTCCGCTTACTGTTACCACGCTTTCAAGCGAAACATGGCTCATTACTTCAAAAAACCTGGCCTCTTTCGTGCCATCTGCTGGTTTCTGGGCTACGAGCTGGGTTATGCCATAATGGTCGCGCAGGTCGATAAACAGCAGGTTCCCATGATCGCGCACCCGGTGCACCCATCCTGAAAGTCTGACATTTTTGCCAATATCTGCCTTATTCAGCGCGGCGCAGTTATGAGTGCGGTAATTATGCATATAAATCCATTTAATCCTGATATTATGGGTATGTAAGGCACTATCTATATTTAGCTTAATGGCGCAAAGCAAGGGGGAATAGGCTAATTATTAAAAAAAACGTTTATTTCTGCGGATAATTATATGATAATAGCCAAAAATTGAGGGGTTATAATGGAAGATACTGCAAAAAGGCCAGAAGATAAGCTGGAAGAAACCAATGCCGCAAATACGCTTACAAACCATTTGAAGGGCAAGCCTATACTGGAAACCAGCGGCGATATCGAGCACCAGCTAACCCCTACTAAAATAAAAATCCTGGTCAAACCAACTGAAAAAGGCGAGGAGCTTTCTTTTCACATCACCCAGCTCGACAGGCATCACCCACACCTGGTGTATGATACTATAAAAAACGAACTGTCCAAGCTCCAGGAATTACAGCCTCACAAAGCAAAAGAATTGCAGCCGGAGCATGATTATTATGCTGATACAGGCAAGATACTGATACGCTACGAATTGCCAAGCGGTGTTGCCGATACAATAATCCATTCACTTTCACAGCGTTCACAGGCCCAGGCTGCTCCAATTGAAAATCCGGCCACGCCAAGATGGGCTGATAAAGTTGAAACTCCCGCGCTTAAATCTGCAATAGGGAAAGCAGAGGATTGGGTCAGCCAGCTTAAGGAATTCTTCCCAAACGCCAATAGCAGGGCTTAGGCGCTAATCTATAAGGCAAGCTGCTTTTTCCACCACGCTATCGAACATTTCCTGCGTAAGCCTGCCGGTATTTATGTTATAGCGCGAGGTGTGGTAGCTATCAAGCAGCGTTATTTTATCATTTATTTTATGTGCCTGCGCATGAATGAATTTCGCATATGACGGCTTATGGCCAAATGCTTTGAGCACGGCATTATGTGAAACCAGACCAAGCGAGAGTATTACTTTAAGGTTGGGCATGGATTCAATTTCATTGGCAAGGAATTTATTGCATGAATTTATTTCCGATGGCTCCGGCTTATTATCAGGCGGAACGCAGCGCACGGCATTAGTCACCCTGGCATTTACAAGCTCAAAACCATCATCAATGCGCTGGCCATAATCACCTTTAGCAAATCCGTATTTTTTTAGTGAATGATATAAAATCAACCCCGCATAATCTCCGGTAAACGGCCTTCCAGTCTGGTTGGCCCCTTTAAGGCCAGGAGCCAGACCAACCACTAAAAACCGGGCTGTAAGAGTTCCAAATGGCGGCACAGGGCCGTTGAAATATTCAGGGTATTTTATTTTATTCTGTTTGCGGAACGAATACAGCCCTGGACATATATGGCAATCATGCTCTGGCGGCTGCATAAGCTGCTATTTCTTTTTAATGTCAACCAAGCCGCGTATGGCCCTGCAATCAAGCTGCGAGCCAAATTGCTGTTTCATCAAAAGATATAATTGCTCTACAAGCTCTATCTGCTGTTCCCAGTTCTTGCCCATAGCGCGGCGCAACGACTGCGGAGTATCAAGCTTCCACTGCCCCTCTTCTTCGGTAAATATAAGGCGCATGGTGCGATCCCTGCCATTATCATGGACGCCTGCCTTTATAATTATGTCATTACCTATATTTTCCTGCGATATATACTTAGCATCCTTAGGCAGGCAGGCCATAAGCCCGTAAGACATGAAACGGTTATAAAGATCGGATGAGCTTGCTGTAACAAGGTCCCGGCAACCATTCCTGTCATTATTTTTCACACAATTATTTATTTTATCGAAAGAATCTTTTGCTCCTGAATCGGCATAGGCGCTGGCTGATGCAAACAAAAGAAATGGCAGCAATAATTTTATATATCTCATTTTTTTGTCCGGTTTTCCTTATTAACCTGCCTTGCACGCCCCAGCGCCAGAGCGCCTTTAGGAACATCCTGGGTTATAACGCTGCCAGCGCCGGTAACCGCCCCCTCGCCTATTGTAACAGGCGCTACCAATGACGAATTTGAGCCGATAGACGCTTTCGCGCCTATAGTTGTCTTATGTTTTTTTACACCATCATAATTGCAGGTTATAGTGCCAGCGCCTATATTAGCAGCAGCGCCTACCTCGCTATCGCCGATATAGCTTAGATGGTTTGCCTTCGCACCATCACCAAGCATGGTATTTTTAATCTCGACAAAATTCCCGACATGGGCGTCCCTGCCGATATTGCTTTGCGGACGGATACGGGCAAATGGGCCAACAATCGCGCCCTCCTTGATATATGCTCCTTCAATATGTGAAAATGAGCGTATTTCAACTTTGCTTTCAACAGTTACACCAGCGCCAAAAACCACCTGCGGATGTATTATTACATCCGGCGCCACCCTGGTATCGGTACGGAAATAAATACTTTGCGGGTCGATAAGGGTTACACCATTTTCCATCATCTGAATGCGAAGCTTATTCTGCAGGACATTCTCTGCAGAAGCCAGTTGCACACGGGTATTTATACCGGCAAGCTCGCTGGCATCATGGGCTTCAACAACCTGGCAGTGAAGCCCCGCATCATTCGCCAGCGCTACTATATCAGTCAGGTAATATTCACCGGCGTTATTATTAGGGGTGATTTGTTCCAGCAACGCAAAAAGCCTGTCGCCACTAACTGCCATTATTCCTGAATTGCACAGATTTATAGCCTTTTGCTCATCTGTAGCGTCGCGCTCTTCGATTATTTCTTCCAGCCTGCCATTTTCATCGCTTATAAGCCTGCCATAACCAAAAGGGTTATCCATGCGCATACCCAGCACCACTATTTCATGCGACCGGGCAGAATCTAACAGGCTTTCAAGGGTTTTTGTGGCAATAAGCGGGGTATCACCGTAAAGCACCAATATTTTACCCTTATAACCAGCAAAGAATCCCTTGCTGCACAAGACAGCATGACCCGTGCCTTTTTGCTCGGATTGCACGGCTATTTCAGTATTCTTATCACCTGCGGCCACTTCCTGTTTAACTAAATCCATGCCTGGGGCAACAACAACTACAGTTTTTTCCGGCGCAAGCGGCGAGCAGGCAGCAAGAACATGTGATATAAGCGGCTGGCCTGCCAGCCTGTGCATCACTTTGGGAAGGTCAGATTTCATACGCGTTCCCTTTCCCGCCGCAAGTATCACGCAGGAAAAGCCACCGGAAATTTTATGCTTGTTTTGATCGGTCATAGGCGTAAGAATTACCTCAATTTATATAACTGTGCAATAACTGGTGAGAATAATATGGAAATTACTACTATTTTATTGCTGGCAGCCTCTTTAGCTATTGGGTTTGCAGCAGCCTGGCTGGTTTCGCGCAAGCAAACAGAAAGCGCAAATGGCGAAAAAATTGCCCTTGCCACAAGGCTGGAAATAGCACAGCAGGAGCTTGACAGCTTACGCGACGAGTTGGAATTTGCAAAAAGTGAGCGCACCCAATATCACGAACGCGTAGTAGTTGCTGAAACCCAGCGCACTAATTTGCAGCAGGAACTGGAAAAGACCCAGGAAAAACTCCGCGCTGAATTTAAAAATACCGCAACCAGTATTTTCGAGGATTTCAGCAATAAATTCACTGTCCAGTCGGAAGAAAAGATAGGGCATATATTAAACCCACTGCGGGAAAAGCTTTCTGAATTCCAGAAATCCATCGGCGATTCTTTTATTGCCCACGGCAAAGAGCAGCACAGCCTTAAAGCCGAGATTGAAAAGATCGTATTGCAGACCGATGGGCTGACTAAGGCGCTGCGCGGCGATGTTAAAGCGCAGGGTAACTGGGGCGAGGTTATGCTTGAGCGCATACTTGAGCAATCAGGTCTGCGCAGCGGCGATGACTACACCATACAGGGTACGGGAATGGGGCTTAACAACTCAGAAGGCGGAAGGCTACAGCCTGATGTTGTTGTAAACCTGCCCGACAACAAACATCTTATTATTGACTCGAAAGTTTCGCTAACCGCCTATGAGCGCTACTGCAATGAAAGCGATGAGGCTCTGCGCGCCATACAGATAAAAGAATTTATAAAATCCATAAAAGCGCATGTAAACGGGTTAGCAGGAAAGCGTTATCAACATGCCGAAAAACTAATTACCCCGGATTTCGTTATTATGTTTTTGCCGGTAGAGGGCGCATTTTCCTTTGCCTTGCAATCCGACAGCGAATTAAGCAGCTATGCATGGGATAAAAAAATCGCCCTGGTATCTCCCACCACATTATTTGTGACTTTGCGCACAATAGCTTCGCTATGGCGGATCGAAAGGCAAAACCTGAATGCGCAGGAAATCGCAAGGCAGGGCGGCGCATTATATGATAAATTCGTGGGCTTTATCGGCGACATGGAAGAAATCAACAAACATATCAACAACTTACACAAGGCCTATGATAATGCATCGGGCAAGCTTAGCAGCGGAAGAGGTAATATACTGAGCCAGGTGGAAAAACTCAAAATATTAGGGGCCAAGACTTCCAAATCCCTGCCTAAAAATACTGATGATATGGAAGAGCAGATGCTGGAATATAGCGGCACCAACTGACAAATAAATTAATATATTACAATCTGTTGCTCATTTTAAGGAAGCTGTAATATAAAAAATCCCGGCGCTTCACAAAACCTTCATAAAATTATCATCCACTTTCGCAGAAAATGCGCTATTATGGGTTTATCAAGGAATCAAATACGAAATATAATTTTAGGAGTTGAGTATGAGTGAGTTTGGGTCTTTACCAGGTGGAATAAAAGAAATTACTGGTTCTAAGGTTGTTGCAGAAGGCGTTGTTCCTGCTGACGTAAGGAACGCTGCAATTGAAGCAGTTAGCGGCCTGCGCGGAATGAACCTTAATGCAGAAGCCTCCAACTCTATTCCTTCAGCAAATGGTAGAAACGGCCTCAACCGCTAACCCTTCCTGAATTCCAGCCCTAAAAGCTGGTAGCTTTCGCTATTATCCTTCCAGTCAGGTTTTACTTTTACGAACAGGGAAAGATGGACTTTTTTGTCCAGAATCTTTTCCAGTTCGCGGCGCGCGGCAATGCCTACGTCTTTTATCATCGCTCCTTTATTGCCAATCACGATCTTTTTCTGCCCTTCACGCTGCACCAGTATCGCCTGCGAAATTTTCACTGAATTTTCAGTTTCTTCCCAGCTTTCATTTTCAACAAAAATCGCATAGGGCAGTTCCTGCTCAAGGCGCAGGAATATTTTTTCGCGGGTTATTTCACAGGCCAGCAGGCGCATGGATATATCGCTCATCTGCTCAGCCGGATAAAGCCACGGATGGGCTGGCATGTTCCCAGAAAGGTAAGCCACGATGTCAGAAACTCCATCGCCTTTAAGTGCAGAGATCATGAATATTTTAGCAAAATTTCCACGCTTGTCGCACTCTGCCGCCAGTTCAAATAGCTTCACTTTTTCTATTTCATCTATTTTATTGAGCACCAGTAAAACCGGTTTTTTTGTATTCTCCTTTAATCTATCTATTATTTCGCTGGTGCTCTCACGCAAACCTTTAGTCACATCAATCAACAACAGCACAGCATCAGCATCGCCAATGCCAGACCATGCAGCCTGCACCATGGCTTTTTCAAAATTCTTATCGGCATTGAAAATGCCCGGCGTGTCTATAAAAACCAGTTGCGAATCACCACTTACACAAACGCCGCGTATATTAAAACGTGTGGTCTGCACTTTAGGGGTGACAATTGAAACCTTGCCGCCAACAACCCGGTTTATAAAGGTGGATTTCCCGGCATTAGGTTCGCCGATAATCGCAACTACCCCACATTTTTGATTATTCATACAATATCCTCTTTTTTTGTCATTGCGCGGCGCAGCCAAAGCAATCCAATAAGATCAATAAAGTGGATTGCCGCGTCGTAAGCTTCTGCTTTCAGCTACAGCGTGACCCCTCGCAATGACGAATATTAAATATTTTCATTATTAAACCTCTCCAGTAAAATTGCGGCTGCCATCTGTTCGGCAGCCCGCTTTGAAGGCGCTTTGGCAGTAGCCGTACCATTATCCATAACCAGAACCTCAATAGTAAAAACCGGGGCATGGGCAGAACCGACAGTTTCAAGCAGCTTATATACAGG
The DNA here is from genome assembly GCA_039808985.1 of Alphaproteobacteria bacterium. Lineage (GTDB taxonomy): Bacteria > Pseudomonadota > Alphaproteobacteria > Rickettsiales > SXRF01 > SXRF01. The sequence goes on from JBDHUC010000013.1 coordinate 37,016, forward strand.
AAGCGGAAGCCCCCTGCCCTGCGCCCATTCCTGAAGCGCAGTTTTTGCATCCTTGGGCGCAGAAACAATGCTTCTGGCAAGTTTATTCCAGCGTGGGCCAACAAATCTTTCCACAGCAATAATTCCGCCGTCCAGATACATGGCACCAATAAGGGCTTCGAATGCGTCTTCAAGGTTGGAAGGATTGTCACGCCCACCGCTTTGTATTTCACTGGTTGCGACTTTCAAGACATCTCCAAGCCCAATATCACGGGCTGCCTGCGCAAGGGTTTCGCCACGAACCAATGCCGCCTGCCTGCGCGCCAGTTCACCTTCCTGTTCACTGGGAAACAGATCATAAATTATTCTGGCAACCACCATGCCAAGTACGGAGTCCCCTAAGAATTCAAGCCGCTGGTTATTTTCCTTCTTTGCAAGGCTTGGATGAGTCAGGGCAAGTTTCAGCAGTTCACTATCGTTGAATTTATAACCGATTCGCTCCTGCAAATTCTCCATTCTTATCACTTAACCAGCTTAAAAAAACGGTCAGTGCGCAAAGCGGTAAGCCAACTGGCAGGGTTTAAATAATTAGCACTTCCATCGGTCGAGAACCATATGATTTCCGCCTTACCCACCAGATTTTCTGCCGGAACGAATCCCACATCAAAACGGCTATCTTTAGAATTGTCGCGGTTATCACCCATCATGAAATAATGTCCTTCAGGCACCACATATTCTGGTGTATTATTAGCCGCGTACGAACCTTCTTTTTCCTTGAGTATTGTTATAACCTTACCCTCTGGTAAAGTTTCAATATAGCGGGGAATAGACCGTACTATATTATTTTCCTTATCTGCAAAATCGTCAATATAATGGCGGTCAAGCGCCTTGCCGTTTATGTAAACAATTCCTTCCTTAAGCTGGATATGGTCGCCAGGAAGGCCAATTACGCGCTTAATATAATCAATCCGCGGATTAGGCGGAAAGCGGAACACAACAACATCACCACGCATAGGCTCTGAACCAAAAATCCTTCCATGAAAAAACGGAAGCCCCAAAGGAAATGAGTAACGGCTGTAGCCATAGGAAAATTTTGAAACAAACAAATAATCCCCGATAAGCAGGTTGCTCTTCATGGAACCAGAAGGAATATTAAAAGGTTCAAAGGCAAAACTGCGCACAGTAACTGCAAGCAATACCGCCAATATTACGGTTCGTATCGAATCATTCCACGGATAATGCTTTTTTTGCTCAGTTTTCTTATCTGCTTGCTTTTCAGCCATGACATTAACTTTCACTAATTATTTCCAGGCTGGTTTACCAAGATCAATCTTGCTTTTATCAACCACAGCACCAACCGCAGCGCCGACCGCACCGCCAACAGCCGCACCAGCAACCGGGTTAGCCCCTGCAATTGCACCACCAACAGCGCCAACCCCGGCGCCGATACCTGCGCCGCTTAATGCGCGCTCACCCTGAGTGTTTCCACAGGCCGCAAGCGCAAATACAGAAATAATTACTGCAAGATTTTTCATAAATTATCCTTTATAATTTTCGTTAGTTTTTAGCTTTATCAACAAGCTTGTTTTTGGTTATCCACGGCATCATACCACGGAGTTTCGCGCCAATTGCTTCAATCGGATGCTCAGCTTGCAGGCGGCGTGTTGCTTTGAATGAAGGCTTGCCAGCCTTGTTTTCCAGCATCCAGTCACGCGCAAAACGGCCTGATTGTATATCGTCCAGGACGCGCTTCATTTCCTTTTTGGTTTCCGGGGTAATAATGCGTTTTCCGGTTACGTAATCGCCATATTCAGCAGTATTGGAAATTGAATAACGCATATTAGCAATGCCGCCCTCATAAATAAGGTCAACTATCAGCTTTACTTCATGCAGGCATTCAAAATATGCCATTTCCGGAGCATAACCTGCCTCAGTAAGGGTTTCAAAACCGGCCTGGATAAGGGCCGAAACACCGCCGCATAACACAGCCTGTTCACCAAACAGGTCAGTTTCACATTCTTCGCGGAAGGTGGTTTCAATAATTCCGGAGCGTCCACCGCCAACTGCAGAAGCGTAAGAAAGCGCAAGGTCAAGCGCATTACCCGAAGCATTCTGGTGAACGGCAACAAGGCAAGGAACACCGCCGCCCTTCTGGTATTCGCCGCGAACAGTATGGCCGGGGCCTTTAGGGGCCACCATCCACACATCCATATCGGCGCGTGGTTCAATAAGGCCGAAATGCACATTAAAACCATGCGCGAATACAAGGCTTGCGCCTTTTTTCACATTTGGCGCAATTTCATTGTTGTAAATATCGGCCTGAAGTTCATCAGGGGTGAGTATCATGATAACATCCGCCCATGACGCCGCCTCTGCCGGGGTCATAACCTCGAATTTAGCGCCCTTGGCTTTTGCCACGCTTATAGAATCAGGCTTCAGGGCGACACGAACATCTTTTACGCCGGAATCACGCAGATTGGCGGCATGGGCATGCCCCTGGCTGCCATAGCCGATTATAGCAACTTTCTTGTTTTTTATAAGGTTTACATCAGCATCGGCATCATAATAAACGCGCATTTTAAATCTCCGCTTTGGTTCTTGGGTTATGTCTGGCTCTAATAAAGAACAGGAAACTACCCAATTATTAGGCAATTGAAAAGAGTTTTATCGCATATAACCAGTATAAAATACGCAATAAATACGACGATTTAATTGACTATGCCCATAATATACTGGAAAATTGATAAATATTAATTTTATCCCTGGAAAATAGTTTATATCCATGAAATCGCATGAAAACCACTATGCAGACGCTTCAGGCCATCATTTACCTGAGTCATCAGGAATCCTGCTTAAGGGCGGGCTGGCAGCCAGCGGACTTATTGTAGCGCCTTATGCTGGTGATGCGCTGGGCATAAGCGTAAAAACCGTGCCTGAAATAATGGAGGTAATGCATGGACAGGATTTAGGTGTCGGTATTGCCGGAGGCATAAATTCACTGCTCAGCAACATTCCATACATAGGTGAAATGCTCTCATCGGGTAGCATGGCTACAACAGCGGCCTCTGGAATAATTGGGATCGGCGGCATACTGCTTGGCAATTACCTGGAAAAAAAGCACCATAAGGAAGATGGTATTTCCTGGGGAAAAATAATAAAATATACGGCTCTTACCACCTCGATCCTGATTGCCCTGCCCAGTATACTTACGGGATTGAGCGTTGGCCTTACATATCTCGCATCATTTGCCGGAGCCGGAGTAATCAGCAGCGCACTTGCTTCTGCTGCTTCAGCCATTGGCTCTATAGGAAGCATGAATGTTGCGGCAGCCGGGGCCGGTATCGGCAGCGCCTTGACCCATATAATAACCTGCGGCGGAGCCGCACTTTCCGTTGCTGGGGCTATATATCTTGATAAAGCCACGGAACCTTCAAATGAGCCGCCTAAAATTGAAATAATAAATAAAACTCCCATAAAGCAAGGAGAAGAATGCAAGATAGAATTTAAGATAGCCGATGCAGGCGGTAAGCTGATAACGCCGGAAGACTTAAAAGAAACCTACACTAATAAACTGCATGTAATGATGGTTGATAATTCTCTTAATGACTACCATCATATCCATCCCGGGTTTAACAAAGACAGCAATTCATTCAATTTCTCATTCACCCCAAAAATTCAAGGTGAATATAGCATGTGGAGTGATTTTACGCTGCAAAAAGATGCTTCAAACCAGGTACAGAGAAATAAAATTGAAGCAATAAGCGATTATAAAATCCCAGCCATCATACAGCATGCAAATTCAGCTTCTGAAGATGGGGTAAATATTGTGGTTAATCCAAACCCGCCGCTTGCCAGCGGCAGAAGTTCCAATTTGCAATTCAGTGTTTCAAAAGACAGCATGCCTGTTAAATTCGAGCCGTTAATGGGGGCATATGCGCATCTGGTAGGGTTCAGCAGGGATGGCGAGAATTTCATACATTGCCACCCCTTAAATATAGAAAATAATAATAGCGGAATCCTGCAATTCCATGTTGAGCCTAAAAGCGATGGTTTTACCAGGTTTTTCCTGCAAATAAAAACCGGTGGCAAAGAAACTATTATTCCATTCGGGCAATATATTCAGCCTCCTGATAAATTTGCCCTGCGCGAAGCAACAGCGCACCATGCCACGCACCAAAGCCATTCCTTTATATAAAATTTATATATTAAACTATCTGTAATATTGATTCCATCTGCCAGTAAGGAGTAGGTGTTATTATACTTTCAATTAAATAAGTAATTATTTATAAAAGGAGTGGTTATGAAAAAGACATTATTATTAAGCGCGGCCTTACTTGTTATGGGAACCAGCGCTGCCAATGCCGGTGGTTTCAGCTTCAGTTTTTTTGCGCCAGTGGCAAGCTACGTACCTGCCCCGGTTTATTATAACGAGCCTGTTTATTACAGTGAACCTGTATATGTGCAGCCGCAACCTGTTTATGTAGTAAGGCAGTATCCTGTGGTTTACCGCAATCCATACCCTGCATATGCATATCAATATAACTGGTATGGCAAACATAACCGCAGGCATTGGGATCACGACAGGCGTGAACACGAGCACCGCGAATATGACAGGTATTAAACTAGAGCGTTTTCGCTTTAGTTGTGCGTTAGGCATCCGAGGCGAAGTGTACAATAGTACATGAGGCGAAGGATAACAACACGCACGATTAAATGGAAAATGCTCTAGCCGCTTATTCGCTTAAACTACGTAGGTCGGCCCTGGTAGCATATACTACAATATCGTCAAACGCACCGATCGACATTGGCTTTTGCACAAAGCTTGCGCTAAATGCAGTTGCTGCGGCTGAGCTATTACAATGGCAATTGGTAAGCTCATCGCTATCAGCGCTTATATAATTGGCAAGGCGCGCAGTCGCTCCGTTCCTGCTATATCCACCATGCCCATTCTTTCCAAAGCTTAAGAGTAAATATACTGCCCCGGTTGTTTTTGCCGCAGATGCTGCGCCGGTTACTGTTATCCGGTTAGTAGCGCTGTCGGTTACTGGTATATTCGATGCCCCATATAAGCCAGTCATATTTACATCCACTATATACATTATCCTGCGTCCCCAGCCATCTATGGCATAATCATCGGGGAGCTGGAGGGTTTTGGTTGGAACCATTCCGCCAACCACTGTATAGCGGCTTATGGTAATACCGGCATTAGTTGCTGTAGCCGCAGTATCCAGCGTAATTTGCGTTGCACTGTCTATACTTGCGATTGAAGTTCCTGCCGGGATTCCGGTTCCAGATACCAGCGTACCGATTGCCAGACCGGCAGTTGAACTTACCGCAGTAACCACGTAAGAACCATTGGTAGTGCTGCCGGTAAAGGTGCTGGCGGCTATAGAAAAATTCGCCGCAGGCGTTCCTCCTGTACAGGTTCCCATATTTGCCGCTTCCACGCCGAAATAATTACTGCTTGTGGCATCCATAGATTGCGTGGCATCAGCAGGGCAAGGTATGCGGTTGAAAGCACGGCGATAATTTAGAAGCGCCTGCTGGATAGCAGACATCTTCACGTTGGTTTCCTGTATCTGGCGCTGGTCAATATTCTGATTAAACAGAACCATCATTCCACCAGTAACAGTGCCTATAATCAGCAAAACTATGCCAAGCTCGAGAAGCGTGAAACCTTTTTGATGCGAACTCAGCATAGGTAAAAACCCCAAATATCCTGAATTATTATACTACATATGTATGACTTTGCCAAACGCATCCAGCGTTGATTCATGCATCATTTCCGATAAGGTAGGATGCGGGAATACCGTGTGCATCAGGTCGGCTTCGGTAAGCTCACCGGTCTTGGCAATCACATAACCTTGTATCATTTCAGTAACTTCCGCGCCTATCATGTGCGCGCCAAGCAGCTCTCCGGTTTTAGCGTCAAACACAGTTTTAACAAGCCCTTCCGGCTCTCCAAGGGCGATTGCCTTGCCATTTCCTATAAACTGGAAGCGGCCAACTTTTACGTTATAACCTTTTTCCTTGGCGGCTTTTTCAGTAAGGCCTACGCTTGCAACCTGCGGGTGGCAATAGGTGCAGCCTGGTATATTCTGGGTTTTAATGGGATGGACATCTTTCTGGCCAGCAATTTTTTCCACGCAGACAACTCCTTCATGGCTGGCTTTATGCGCAAGCCACGGAGCCCCGGTAAGATCGCCAATAGCATAAACCCCCGGTTCGTCAGTTGCGCCCCACTGGTTAGTAATGACATGGGTTTTTTCAACTTTTACCTTGGTGCCTTCCAGCCCAATATTTTCAACATTACCGACTATACCTACCGCAAGTATTACCCGGTCAACTGTAATTTCACTGGTTTTACCACCAGATTCAAGGGTCGCCGTCACATTATTCTTGCCTTTTTTGAGGGATTTTACATTTGTAGATGTGTGTATTTTCATTCCCTGCTTTTCAAATGCCTTTTGTGCAAGCTTGGAAATTTCTTCATCCTCAACCGGAAGCACCCTATCCATAACTTCAACAACTGTTACTTCCGCGCCCATGGAACGGTAAAAGCTGGCAAATTCAATACCGATTGCACCACTGCCAACTACCAGCAGCGACTTAGGCATCATATCAGGAAGCATCGCCTCTTTATAGGTCCATACCAGCTTGCCGTCTGGTTCCAGGCCCGGCAGGGTGCGTGCCCTGGCACCAGTTGCAAGTATTATATGCTTACCAGTCAGTTCACTGACTTTCTTGCCATCCTTTTCAACTGCAACCTTGCCTTTACCTGCGAGTTTTCCCGAACCGTCAATCACAGTCACCTTGTTTTTCTTCATCAACCCCGATACGCCCTTGGAAAGCTGAGCAGAAACGCTGCGTGACCGCGCTACGATTTTTGCAAGGTCGAATTTAATATCCTTAGCGCTTATGCCAAATGCATCAAGATTATGCATCAAATGATAAATTTCACTTGAACGCAGCAATGCCTTAGTTGGTATACAGCCCCAGTTAAGGCAGATGCCGCCCATATGCTCGCGCTCAACTACAGCCGTTTTCATACCCAGTTGCGCAGCGCGGATTGCTGCCACATAACCGCCTGGGCCACCACCAATAATAACAACATCAAAATTCTGCTCAGTCATAGTCTTTCCTTTTATTAACAAACCCATATAGGATTTGTTTGTTAATGTTATTTACTTATCTGATCTAAAGCCACGCATAAGCCAAGCGCCTACAGGAAATACCGCAAGCAGAAGAAGCGGTGGCAGGAATATTATTTCCAGGCGCTGCAATTGCTGCTGATTTTTGTCTTTATTGTCGGAAATACCATTAGCATCAATGCGTATCTGCGAATCTTTTGAGAAAGACAAGGTAATGCTGTTCTTTTCAGCTTTATTTGCTTCATTATATTGATAAAACCCCATACAGCCGATCCACAACACAGCAAATACAACCCAAAGCCTGAAAAACCCGCGCTCTATGTTTTTCCCCATAATTTATTTCCAGATTAATTGGTATTATTCAAATTCTGGGGGGTTGGCACTGCCGAGGAATGGTGATCAACAATTACCCATTTTCCTCCCTGCAATTGATATACGAATGAGAAACGCGCAGGCACCACAACCTCTTCGCCTTCCTGCGTATAGCTAAGGGTATAACGCCCGGTATTTACCGCAACATTACCAAAGCGGCGCGGATGCGATTCCTGCACCTCAACCCGTACATCCGGGTTAGACACGACTTTTTTATAATATGAAAGCAAATCGGCGCGTTTGGTAATAGGTTGCTGCACAAATGTTGATATCATTATCGCATTCTTGTCATAAAGCGCGACAATTGCTTCTGCGTCACCGCCTTCTACAGCTCCCTTCCAGCTATCAAGAGCGCTTGCTATCTCCGGCGTTCCTTCCTTTACCGTAACCGGGGCAACTCCACGGGCAAAGGCTGGGAATGCAAATACACTTATAAAAGCGACAAGCAAATATCCAGATAATTTTTTTGTCATATTATTACGCCTTTCTACAGCAACATCAGGCTTGGGCTTTCGATATAATGCTTGAGTGCTGCAAGGAACTGCGCTCCTACTGCGCCATCTACAACGCGGTGGTCAACCGAAAGTGTAAGGTCAACTATATTGCGGATTTCCACTTTACCATGGCGGACCACAGCGCGGTCCTCCCCTGCCCCAACCGCTAATATGCAGCCCTGCGGCGGGTTTACGATAGCAGCGAACTGTTTAACGCCAAACATGCCGAGATTGGAAATAGAAAAACCGCCACCCTGGAATTCTTCCGGCGCCAGCTTCCCTGCTTTTGCGCGCGCAGCAAGGTCTTTCATTTCGTTAGAAATAGTAACCACGTTTTTCTGGTCGGCATTTTTTACTATCGGGGTGATAAGCCCACCATCAATTGCAACAGCTACAGAAATATCGACATTGTTATATTGCAATATCGCCTCGTCGCTCCATGAAGCGTTGGCAGTTGGCACTTTCTTAAGCGCAAGGCCGGTTGCCTTGATTATAAAATCATTTACCGAGAGCTTGTAGGCTGGTTTTTTATCTTTTCCGGCGGTGGCTTCCGCATCGAAATTTATCTCCTTGCGAATTTCTAGCAATTTATCCAGTTCACACTCAACAGTCAGGTAGAAATGCGGCACAGTCTGCTTGGATTCAGTCAGGCGGCGCGCAATGACCTTGCGCATATTGTTGTTAGGTATCTTCGTAAATTCAGTAGGGTTGCGCATAACACGGCCTTTGCCAGTTGCGCCGGAAGCCAAAGCTTTCAGGACATCGTCTTTTACCACACGGCCATGCGGACCGGTTCCAGCAACCATGCGTATATCAACGCCCTCATTAGCCGCAACGCGTTTGGCCAGAGGGGACGCGAATACGCGCCCAGATGACGGAGGACTGATGACAGATGACACAGGAGGAACTGACTTCTTGTCGTCCGTCATCTGTAATCCGTCATCCTTTTTCTCTGTGGCTGGTTTCGCAGCCGCAGCCTTCGGTTTATAGCTATCCAAAGCTTTTTTATCCTCACCATCTTCGAGGAGCAGCGCGATAAGCTCGTTTACTTTCACCCCTTCCGTTCCAGCCGGAACAATTATTTTACCAACAACGCCTTCATCCACCGCCTCTACTTCCATGGTGGCTTTATCGGTTTCGATTTCGGCAATTACCTGACCAGACTTTATCTTGTCGCCTTCCTTAACAGTCCATTTGGCGAGGTTCCCCTCGGTCATGGTTGGCGAAAGCGCAGGCATTAAAATTTCAATTGGCATGGTAATCAGTTCCTGTAAGTGTTTTGTAAAGTCTTAATAGGTTAGTTTTCAATATATCCATATCGTTGGCTATTATTTTTTCAATAATTTGTAAATTTATTTCATCATAATCATGACTTATGATATTGCGAATACCAATAATTTTTTGCCATGGGATGTCAGGGCTTTGAATCCTTACTGCCTCGTCTACCCGTTTGCTGGCCTCACCAATCACTGTAAATGAACGAAGCACCGAACGACTTATTACCAGATCATACAGACTTCCAAGCTGTAAAGCCTTATCTATGCAATCTATTTCATACAAAATGTCCCAAATATAAACGGCTGTATCTTTTTTCTTTTTCATAGCAGTACTGCATCTTGTAGCATATAGCGCTTACGCAACGGATTTTTTATTACAGAAATTTCAGCAATATCAACACTGGTTTTTAATAATACTTCCATGCCACTTTTAAAGTCTACCATATCGAATAACGATCCATCAAACTTATCTATCATTAAGTCAACATCACTATTTTCATCTGCATCCCCTCTTGCAACTGAGCCAAACACACTAATTTCACTAACTCCATATTGGGAAGCGATTTTCATAATTTCAGGTTTTTTAGCACGAAGCTCAGCAAGGTTCATAATTAATCACGATTCTCGGCATTATTAACATTCCCGCACATGCCGTTTTTATAGCTATTGCCGTTCACCGACACGTTAAATTTCTGCTGGGTAAGGAATTCTGCAAACTTAAAGGCCTCTTCGGGGCGACTAACCTGGAAACTGGCACTACCATTTAGCTGATACCCTTGCGCTCCATTATTGTAATTATTATTGATATTATAATTAAGTGACTGCAAATCAAATTTCTTGATGTTTTGCTTGTTTGCATAGTCAGTAATTGATTGTATTTTTTCGTCATATTTAGCCTTAGCCTGGGTAAAACTATCTGCCGTAAGGTTGAAATTTACGGAAATACTTATCTGATCCTGCATCGCACATGCAGGAGAATTATTGCCCATAGTTTTGTCCGCATAGGCAGGCACAGAAACAAGCAGGCAGGCAACAAGCACTACAAAATATTTCATATTTCCCTCGCGCAGACTTCTTTTACTGCTTCAACTATATGGCTGGCTTGCGGAAGCGCCAGCTTTTCAAGGTTAGCCGCATAAGGAAGCGGCACATCAACTCCGGCCACACGTTTTACCGGCGCATCCAGGTAATCGAATGCATGCTCCATTATAACCGCAGCAATTTCAGCGCCAATACCAGCAGCAGGCCAACCTTCTTCAACGCTTACGCAGCGGCTGGTTTTCTTTACCGATTCAATAATTGTTTCAGTATCAAGCGGACGGATGGTACGCAGGTCAACAACCTCAGCGCTTATACCTTCCGCCGCCAGTTGTTCGGCTGCTTCCAGGGCCTTTCCTACCATTATAGAGAAAGCGACGATAGTTACGTCAGTTCCTTCGCGCACCACAGCGGCCTTACCTATTTCAAGAGTTACATCATCTCCTTCCGGCACATCAAAACTCTGGCCGTAAAGTATCTCGTTTTCTAAAAATATCACCGGGTTTGGGTCGCGTATCGCGGCTTTAAGCAGGCCTTTAGCCGATGCCGCGTCCCACGGGGCAACAACTTTTAATCCTGGGACATGAGCATACCAACTGGCGTAGCATTGTGAATGCTGGGCAGCAACGCGTGAGGCCGCTCCGTTAGGGCCACGGAAAACTATGGGGCAGCGTATCTGTCCGCCCGACATATAGTTGGTTTTTGCCGCTGAATTTATAATATGGTCCATTGCCTGCATCGCAAAATTGAAGGTCATGAATTCAACAACCGGCTTCAGGCCCATCATGGCAGCGCCCACACCAAGACCGGCGAACCCATGCTCAGTAATCGGGGTATCGACCACGCGCTGCGCGCCAAATTCCGCAAGCAGCCCTTCAGTAACCTTGTAAGCGCCCTGATATTCAGCGACTTCCTCGCCCATCACAAAAACTTCCTTGTCACGGCGCATTTCCTCGGCCATAGCGTCCCTGAGTGCAACCCTTACTGTCTGTTGTGCCATAATATATTACCTCTCGTCTTTTACCATACTGCACGTTTGTAATGTTTCAAAATTTTCTCATCAGCCGTCACCAATTTTGCTTTATGCAAATCCGCTTCCGCAACTATAATCCTATCAAATGTATCACGCGTCCAGCTTATCCCACCAGCGATTTCACACACTTCGGCAAAACCTGATTTTGAAATTTCTATATGTAAAAATTGTTTGAATTTGTCCAGAATATCATAAGGCTTTAGCGGAATCCGTTTTATTTCATAAAGATAATGCAACTCCAGAACAGACATTGGAGATATTTTAAGAATAATGCCATCCATAGACTTACGGGCAGATGCCGTAAGGCTTTTCATGCCATTACTTGCCATCCATAATAGAATATGCGTATCAATAAAAATAAATTTATCTTCCACCATTTTACGAAGGCTTCCATTCATCAGGATTCATGGAAATATAATCTTCTTCAGGATAAGGCAATTTCATAAAAGGGCGTAATTTCGACAAATCATTTATTTTCTCTTTTTTATTACCCTTTGATAATGTTTTTTTAGGAACAGCAACGGTTACGATTTTATTGTTACGGCGCACAGCAACAGGCTCACCTGTGCGGATTACTTCATCAATAATCGCATAGATATTACTGCGCAGTTCAGTAACTGTAATTTCATTTTTCATATAATCACCATAGCACGTACGTACGCATTTTGTCAATTAACAGAATTTTTACTGGAATCCTGCGTTTTATCCTGCCCCGGATTTTGCGCTTTTTCATTCTTAAGCTTAGACCAGCAACCGGAGAAATATCCTGAAACATCTGCATCATCTTTAGCTTCGCTAACACAACCGCAGGCGGAGAGCATACAAAGCATCAGCAATGAACCAAGTATTCTCACGTGCATTCTCATATTAAACCAATACGTCAGTCCATAATTCTGACTCAGGCGGCTGTGGTGATTTCTGGGCGAAATCAGCAGCATCTGCCACTATAGCTTTTATTTCCTTATCAATTTCCTTGAGTGAATCCTCATTGGCAAATTTTTCTTTTATCAGCCGCGATTTAAGCCCTTCGATAGGGTCATGATGCTCTTTGTAATCCTCGACCTCTTCCTTGCTGCGGTATTTCGCCGGATCCGACATTGAATGGCCACGATAGCGGTAAGTTTTCATTTCCAGAAGGAATGGGCCGTTTCCTGCGCGTACATGGGCGACTGCTTCCGCGCCAGCTTCGCGCACCGCCACCACATCCATGCCATTTACCTGGCGGCCTGGAATACCGAAGCCTTCGCCGCGACGGAAAAGCTCGGTGGTTGAATGGCTGCGTTTTACCGAAGTCCCCATGGCGTATTCGTTATTTTCAATAATATAAATTACCGGGAGTTTCCACAGTGATGCCATATTGAATGCTTCATAAACCTGCCCCTGGTTAACCGAACCGTCACCGAAATAAACCAGGCTTAAAGCGCCATTTTTGCGGTATTTATGGGCGAAGGCGATACCGGTTCCCAGCGGCACCTGAGCGCCTACTATACCATGCCCGCCGTAAAAATGCTTTTCGGTCGAGAACATATGCATCGAGCCGCCCTTGCCTTTGGAAAACCCGTCAATGCGCCCGGTAAGTTCGGCCATTATCCCTTTTGGGTCCATGCCGCAGGCGAGCATATGCCCATGGTCGCGGTAGCTGGTGATAACCGCATCATTGGGAGTTATGCAGTTCTGCATCCCAACCACAACCGCTTCCTGGCCAATATATAAATGGCAGAAGCCGCCGATAAGCCCCATGCCGTAAAGCTGCCCGGCCTTTTCTTCAAAGCGGCGGATAGTAAGCATTTCACGGTATAACGACAGCAACAGTTCTTTGGTTACTGGTGCATTACCCGCAGGAATTTCATTTGCAATTTTTTTTGCCGCTTTGGACATGGGAACCCCACAAATATATTAAGCTGGATTAAGCGTGATGATTAAACGCTATAAAGCAGAAAAACAACCAGCTTTGCAAGTATTTAATGCAATAAAATACAATGATTTCTTGCTGCATTGCAGCAGCAAGGCAATAAGTATAGCAATGCCAATATATTTGTTGCGATGAAATTCGTTTTTTATGGATTATACATGAAACAATGCTATATTATATACAATAACCATCTAAAATAGAAGCTCTTTTTATTTATGCCCATAATTAGGCATTGTCAACTATAGATAGATGGTATTTAACACCCAATCTTTTTTCATCCAGAGATATACAGAATATCTGAGCATTTCAATCGACTTGGAATAACGCTTAGTTCTACGATTTAGGCGA
>JBDHUC010000014.1:0-49999 GCA_039808985.1 Alphaproteobacteria bacterium
GCTATGGCAAGCTACAGCGCTGGACATGCAGGGTTCAACCCCCAGACAAGCAGCGTAATGCCTGCAGATGCATCACTGCAAGCCGCTATCGCAGCAGCATGGTCCTGATTAATAGGATGCGCCGTTGAGAAATGGTGGGCCCGGGCAGAGTTGAACTGCCGACCTCACGCTTATCAGGCGTGCGCTCTAACCACCTGAGCTACGAGCCCCTTCGTGTGCAAAATCGCACGGGAAACGAAAAGAAGCATGTTTCTAGGGTGCATCGGGATAAAAGTCAATGTCAAATGTCAGTATTTGCCCAGGAATTTAGGCTTCGCTGCTTACTTGGTTACGGCCATTATGTTTTGAGGAATAGAGCGCGTCATCGGCCCTTTTTATAAGGGTAAGCAGGGTATCGCTTTCAGGGCGGAAGCGTGAAACGCCCAGGGAAACGGTAATACTTCCGAATGTTTCTCCGGTATCGCGGCGTTTCAGGGATTTTCCGGCTATGCTGGTTCTTATCATTTCAGCCACCTTTATGCCGCCTTCGATTGGGGTTTCAGGAAGGAAAACCACGAATTCTTCCCCGCCAAAGCGGGCTACCACGTCACGACCCTTGATAGTATCGGTAAGGGTGCGGGCTACGATTTTCAGCACTTCATCGCCCAGCAAATGCCCGAATTTATCATTGAACTGCTTGAAATGGTCAACATCTATCATAAGCAGGCATAGTTCGGTGTTGTTTTCTTTTGAGATCAACATTTGTTCGTCTATAAGGCGCTCAAACGACTTGCGGTTATAAACTCCTGTCAGGAAGTCGCGCTGGGCCTCGACAGTTACCTGCTGGAGGTCTTTGCGGAGATGGTTTATCTCGCGGGTTGATTCTTCAAGCTTATGGGATATATTTTCGCCGCTGGCGCGTAGCTTTGCGGTTGCGTCGATCAGTTCCTTGAATATGCTTTTTACATTCTCGTTTCCTGCGAAGTCGCGGGATATATTTTCCAGATATTCATCAGTGTCATGATTGTAGCTCTTGGTTTCGCCGTTGAAATCATTGACTATGCGCAGGGCCTCCACCAATATTTTCTGCGTGTTTACCGTTGCGTCATCAAGAACTTTCTGGTTACGGTTGGATATAATATATTTATGGTAGAGATAGGAGTTGTTTTCTTTGGTAAAGCCAAGGTTGTTATTGATAATAGTTCTTATTTCATGATTCAGGTCGCTATTGTCGCCCAGCGCGTAATGAAACCATACGGCATAATTTTCAGGTGTTGGGGCAACGCCACGCTGCTGCATTAGCCTTAGTGACTGGCTTGCATATTGGGACAGGTTCAAATCTGGGTTATTAATATCCATTGGGAGGCCTTTTGTTGAGGCTTAATAATAGCAATTCTTGGTTAATAAACCCTTTAACTATTTTGCTTTCGCAAGGCCAATTTCTGCCCATAAGCTATCAATTTTATCTATAATACTTTGTTCCATATAGATTTTATTTCCCCATTCGCGACTTGTTTCGCCTTCAAATTTATTGGTAGCGTCCAGTCCTGCTTTGCCACCAAGCCCTGAAACCGGGGAAGCAAAATCGAGGTAATCTATTGGCGTATTTTCGATAAGAGTCATATCGCGCACCGGGTCCATGCGCGTGGAAATTGCCCAGATTACGTCTTTCCAGTTGCGGCAGTTTATATCGTCATCGACAATTATAACCCATTTTGTATACATGAACTGGCGCAGGAATGACCATACGCCCATCATTATGCGTTTGGCATGCCCAGCGTAGGCCTTCTTTATGGATACAACAGCCACACGGTAGGAGCAGCCTTCTGGCGGCAGCCAGAAATCAACAATTTCCGGGAATTGCTGTTGCAGTAGCGGAATGAATATTTCATTGAGGGCTTCACCAAGAACTGCTGGCTCATCTGGTGGCCTTCCGGTATAGGTGCTTAAGTAGATCGGGTTTTTTCGCATGGTAATTGCGGTTATGGTGAAAACCGGGAATTTCTCTACTGAGTTATAATATCCGGTATGGTCGCCATACGGTCCTTCATCGCCATATTCATCAAGGCTTACGAACCCTTCCAGCACTATTTCCGATTGCGCTGGGACTTTAAGGGGGACAGTTTTGCAGTCCACTAATTCGACTTTTGAGCCACGAAGCAGTCCGGAAAACTGGTATTCGGAGAGCGTGTCAGGAACTGGGGTCACGGCGGCGAGTATCGTTGCCGGGTCAGCACCTATAACTACGGCTGCCGGGAATGGCTCGCGCTTTTCTTTCGCCCAGCGTGCATGTTGCTGCGCTCCGCCGCGATGCTTTAGCCAGCGCATCAGGGTTTTGTTTTTGCCCAGCACCTGCATCCTGTATATGCCGAGATTATAATTATCTTCCTTTGCGTCACCTGGGCCTTTGGTTACTACCAGCGGCCAGGTTATAAGTGGCGCTGGTTCACCTGGCCAGCATGTCTGGATAGGCAGCTTCGATAAATCAATATCATCTCCTGTAAGCACCACTTCATGGCAGGGAGCCTTTCCAACTGTTTTGGGCGACATGGACATTGCGGTTTTAAGCACCGGCAGCATTTCCCATGCTTCCTTCCAGCCGCTGGGTGGTTCGGGTTGTTTGAGGAAAGCCAGTGTTTTTCCTATTTCCCGCAGCTCTTCTGGTTTGCGGCCCATGCCTTTGGCTACGCGCTCAACGGTTCCGAATAAATTTATTAGTACAGGTATATTGCTGCCCACAACATTTTCAAACAGAACAGCAGGGCCACCGTTGGCAATAAGGCGTGTACCAATCTCAGTCATTTCCAGATTGGTGGATATCGGAGTTTTAACCCGCAGCAGCAGCTTTTCTTTTTCCAGTTCTGAAATGAAATCACGCAGCGAGGAAAAGGCCATGGTTTTATTACAGCTTACGATTTTTTTGCAGTTCGATAAGCTTTTCTGGGGTTATTTCGTTTTCATTCCCAAGTTCGAAGTCGAGGCTATAGTCGGGGTTGAACGGATCTATTTTCCCGGCTGCTTCCCTTGCTTCGTTATAAGCCTTATTCGCGGCTTTCCATTCATCTGCCTTGCCGCTGGCAAGAATCGCAAAAACTGCGCTGTCATAAGCTATCATTTTAGCCAGTTCACCCTCGGCTTTTTTTATTGTACTGTCGCTTGCAATATTGTGCTTGCCATTAAGTGCCCTTAGGGTTTCCAATTCAACTGACTTAAGAAAAGTATGGGTGCTGACCTTAGTTTCCTGCGCCCCTTTTTTCATCGTGAACGCGCCCTTGGAGATCGGAAGCACTATGCCGTTATCGGTGGTTGCGTACAGGGCTTTTTCCAGGGCCTGCGAGGTTGTGTTGGCAAGGCTGTTATCAACTCCGTCGCGCTGCATAAGCTCGCCGGAATATTTTACCCCATAAGAAAGCCCTTCGACAAATGCCATCGGGTTGAACTGCAATACCCCGTCTTCTTTCCATTTGGCAAGGAGATCGGGCGCGGTTCCACCGGTTCCAAGTTCTACTGCCTTGCGGCCATCGCCAAGGGTTCCCACCGAATAGGAAGTTCCTTTGCCAGCAAGCTCTATATCGGTATAGAAATCGCCCATGATATTGGAGCAGACGAGCAAGGTGTCTTTCAGTCCGCCGGTGAAATATTTAGCTGCTGCTTCGCTTGATTTAAGTACTTCGTACTGTGCCTGCGGGTAAGCTGGAGCTATTGTCTTAACTTCTTCACGCGCTATTTCATAATAAGGATCATTATCGAAGCCGAAGATTATTTTTTTCCTGCTGGTTACCGCATCGGCAAACACATTCTTGATGGATTGCTTGAGGCGGTCGCGGTCGAGCACGGTTATCATGGCAATATCATCACTGCCAAGATTTTTTGATAATATGCTGTTGCCGCTTCCGTCATAGACCTTGATACTGCCGCCAATAAACTGGAACGGCTTGTAATGGTCCTTGGTTGCTGACAGGCGGATTATCGAAGAATTCACCGGCGCCTTAAAGCCATTCTTTTCACGCACTAATTTCCAGAATTCACGTACTGCTTCGCTGTATGACTGATCAAGCGAGATCATGAGCATTGCGGACTGTGGCGAACGGTTGGCAAGTATAGCATGTACATTATCTATAAGAAAGCCGGTAGCAAGCAGGGGGGCGCCCTTGTCGTTCTTCACGATGTTCCCGGCCTTGTCTTTTTCCAGGGCGTAGGTTGCTATCTTGTCGCTTGCGCCCATCTCAAAAAGTTTCTGTGAGAGAATTTTATTCAGGGTTACGTCATATTCGGAAATAACCGTGGCCTTGCTCCCATGCATTATCTGTTTGGCTTTTTCAATTTTTGCAGCGCTGCCTTCTAAGAAATCTGACACTTGTTTCAAAGTGGCTGAAAAAAGGCGGATTGAGCTGCCAACACCCAGTTTTTCCTCTGTGATTTTTTCTTTCCCGTCCAGCCCGGTATAAACTATCTTCATTGCGCCGTTATTTATTCTGCCTTCCAGTGTATTGCTGGAATTGGAATACATGGCGAGCACCTCAAAAGGCGTGTCTATATTCCAAACGGCTGGCTTATAGGTTGAGCGTTTGGCGAGTGCATCGGATACGCCGCGCTCCAGCGTAACCTGAAGGTCATCGCGCCATTTTGCATTCGGGCTGCCTATTTTATTCAGGCAGGCTTTAACTGCGGCTGCAAAGGCTGCCATATTCTGCTCAGAAGTTTCTGGCTTATGCTGGATGCGCAGATTGTCAACCTTATCTTGCAATTCCTTCTGGGCATTCTTGTCATTTAAGTTGAATTTTAATGCTTTTTTCTGTTCCAGCCTGGTTATTGTTTCCAGCATCTGTTTGTCAGAAGGCGTTATTCCGGGCCCTTTAAGATATACTGCGTTGCCATCATTTTTTACCTGCTCTATGGCATTGGCAACCGCTTCTCCGTTGGTAAGAACCCGGCTTGCCAGATCCATAGGGGCTATCTTGCTTGGGATGCCAAGCTTATCCATAAGCGGCGCAAGCGCATTCCATGCCGCAAGGGCGCCTTCTTCAGGCGGGGTTATTATAAGCGCATATTTTCTTGAATAATCCAAAGACATAAAAAAGTGAAATCCTTATGTGGCAGATAATATATATATGAAAGCGCAAAGTTAAATTAATACGCTTCCAACATCAAGGAATATCTAATTTTATTACAATAAAAATATGAATATTTTTATTGCTGCGGTTTTACGGTGGGTGAGGAGTCCGGGTGTTTGACGCCAGGCTTTATGTTGCAGCGCAGCACAGGCAGGGTGATTTATTATAATAATACTGGACAATTGATTAATGCTTACCTACATAGTAGGCGAAATTCAATGTGAAGGAGCAAAACATGACTGCAGCTAATGATATTGTTATTGTAAATGCCGTGCGTACACCTGTTGGCACATTCAATGGTGCGTTAAGTTCGCTTTCAGCGCATAAGCTTGGCGAAATAGTTATCAAGGAAATTATCGCCCGTACCAAAGTTGCCGGGGGTGATGTTTCTGAAGTGATTTTAGGTCAGATTCTAACCGCTCATACTGGGCCAAACCCGGCGCGCCAGGCATCCCTTAATGCTGGCCTTCCCAAGGAAGTTCCGGCATGGGGCATTAACCAGCTATGCGGTTCTGGCCTTCGCGCTGTTTGCCTTGGATACCAGGCTATTAAAAACGGTGACAGCAGCATAGTTATTGCAGGTGGACAGGAGAGCATGAGCCAGGCGCCACACGCTGTTCCTATGCGTACCGGTGTTAAAATGGGCAGCGCTACATTGGTTGATACCATGCTTTATGATGCATTGGTTGACCCGTTCCATAATGTGCATATGGGGGTTACTGCTGAAAATATTGCCAAGCAGTTCGGTATAACCCGCGATGAGCAGGATGCGCTGGCTCTGGGTTCGCAGCAGAAAGCCTCGGCAGCTATAAAAGCTGGGAAATTCAAGGATGAGATAGTGCCGGTTGTAATAAGTGGGCGCAAAGGTGACATAACAGTTGATACTGATGAACATCCAAAAGCCGATACCACAGCCGAAACACTGGCTAAATTAAAACCCGCATTTGACAAGGCCGGAACAGTTACTGCCGGTAATGCTTCTGGTATCAATGATGGTGCAGCGGTTGTCATGCTTATGACAAGGGCTGAAGCCGACAAACGCGGGCTTAAGCCAATGGCTGCTATTAAATCATGGGCGCATGCTGGTGTTGACCCGGCGATAATGGGAACTGGCCCGATTCCTGCCAGCAAAAAGGCTCTTGCTAAAGCTGGCTGGGCAATTGGCGATTTGGATTTGATTGAAGCCAATGAAGCATTTGCGGCGCAGGCAATTTCGGTAAACCGTGAAATGGGCTGGGATATGGGCAAAGTAAACGTAAATGGCGGTGCTATTGCCCTTGGTCATCCGGTTGGCGCATCGGGAGCGCGTGTGCTTACCACCTTGCTTTATGAAATGGCGCGCAGGGATGCCAAAAAAGCTATCGCTACACTTTGCATCGGTGGCGGCATGGGAGTTGCGATGTGTGTGGAACGTTCATAGATGCGTAGTTCGTAATTCGTAGTTCGTATTACTTACAAATTACGAAGTACTGGGTGCTATTTACTAGGCAAATTAAAAATGGAGATAAGTTATGACCAAAAGAATTGCAGTTGTATCAGGTGGAACCCGCGGTATAGGCGCGGCAATCTCAATAGCGCTTAAGAAAACCGGATATAAGGTAGCTGCAACCTATGCGGCTCGTGATGATGTTGCCGAAGAATTCAGCAAAGAACATGGTATTGCGGTATTTAAATGGGATATAGCTAATTATGATGCCTGCGTGGACGGTATAAAAAAAGTATCGGCAAAGCTTGGTGGGCATGTAGATATACTGGTTAATAACGCCGGTATCACCCGCGATGGCGCTATGCATAAGATGGATGCCAGGCAGTGGAACGAGGTAATTGATACCAACCTTAATTCATGTTTTTACATGTCGCGCGCAGTAATTGATTCAATGCGTGATCATAAGTTCGGGCGTATCATTAATATAAGCTCTATGAATGGGCAGCTCGGCCAGTTCGGGCAGACCAACTATTCGGCGGCAAAAGCTGGTATATTCGGCTTCACCAAGGCTCTGGCGCGGGAAACCGCAAGCCGCGGCATCACGGTAAATGCTATTGCTCCTGGTTATATCGCAACTGAAATGGTCAAGGCGGTCAAGGAAGAAGTTATGAAGAAGATAGTTGATGGCATACCGGTTGGGCGTTTGGGCGAACCGGAAGAAATAGCGCGTGCCGTGGTTTTCCTGGCGGCTGATGAAGCATCATTCATCACTGGCGAAACTATATCCATAAATGGCGGCCAGCACATGGAATAAGCCCATGAAATAAGATGTTTGCGCGCCTTACATTTTCTTAAAATGCTTGGCGCGTACAGCAATCATATCCATAAGTGCAAGTAATACGCCGGAGCAGACGAAAACCACATGGATGATTAACATCCATTTAATGTGCTGTTCCGGTGTTTTTCCTATATCCATGAATATTTTAAGCAGGTGAATCCCGGAAATAGCGACTATTGAGGCGATGAGCTTTAACTTAAGTGCTGAAAAATCAACACTGCCTTTCCATTCAGGATTATCCTTATGGTTGGCGGTATCAATTTTGGAAACAAAATTCTCATAACCAGAAAAAATAACTATAAGCAGTAGGTTAGCCGCAAGCGACAGGTCGATTAGCGATAATATTCCAAGCACAACATCGTTTTGTGAAATATCAGGCAAGGAAGAAAATAAATGTATGAATTCCTGTGCGAAGCTTATAAGCAGCAGAACAAGGCCCAGTGCAAGTCCCAGATACATGGGGGCCATAAGCCAGCGGCTGGCGAATAATGCCCGTTCTAAAAAATGTTCAATAGGGTTGCTCATATAAATTTGGACTCCTTCATTGGTTACAATTTACATAATGATTATATAATAGACATGGCAATTTGCAGCTTGTCGAATAATTTTTCATAGTAATTATTTGGAATAATTAAGTTCATCCCTAGCCATTTGCTATGCGATGGTGTAGAGGAGAGCGTAGAAGGTTATCTGAATATCAAAATTATTTCGTAAATAGAATGGTCTGGGCATGAAAAAACAGGCATCCAAGAATATTTCCGAGCAGGTATTGCTTGAAAAGCTTAAACAGGCGCAAATGCATGATTGTGTGGCACTGCTTAATATGCTTGGCACGAAAATGGATGGTCTGTCAGATGAAGTGGCGGAAGAGCGCCTGCTTGAAAATGGAAAAAACATTGTAAGCGGGGAAGGGATAGACGCCTGGTATATACAGCTTTTGCATTGTTTCCTGAACCCATTTAACGCAGTGCTTACCATACTTGCCCTTATTTCATGGCTTACTGGCGATATGGAAAGTGTTGCGATGATGGCGATAATGGTTGCCATCAGCGTGGGCATAAAATTTTTCCAGGAATATCGCTCTGGCATAAAGGCAGAAGAGCTTAAGAATATGGTGCGTACCAGCGTGACAGTAAACCGTTTTGATGAAAACGGGGTAAGCCGTAAATTTGATATAGATATGCAGGACCTGGTGGTTGGCGATATAATTCATCTTTCGGCGGGTGATATTATTCCTGCGGATGTGCGGGTGCTTTTTGCCAAGGATTTATTCATTTCGCAGGCAATGCTTACCGGAGAATCACTGCCGGTTGAGAAATTTTCAGAAGCTACTTATGTGCCTCTGGGCAGCATGGACCTGCAGACTATCGGCTTTATGGGTACCAACGTGGTAAGCGGCAGTGGGCTTGTAGTTGCTCTGGCAACCGGGCGGGAAACTTACTTTGGTTCGCTGGCCAGGGCGATAACCGGGGAGCGTCCGCAGACAAGTTTTGATAAGGGCGTTAAAAATGTAAGCTGGCTTATGATAAAATTTATCCTTGCCATGGCGCCTATGGTGTTTTTTATCAATGGTTTTTCCAAGCATGACTGGACTCAGGCATTGCTTTTTGCCATTTCCATAGCCGTAGGGCTTACGCCGGAAATGCTGCCGATGATCGTAACCTCCAACCTCGCCAAAGGGGCTATTGCCCTTGCCAAGCGCAAGGTTGTGGTGAAGCGTTTAAATGCTATACAGAATTTCGGGGCGATGGATGTGCTATGCACTGACAAAACTGGAACGCTTACACAAGATCATATTATACTGCATGATCATCTGGATATTGACGGCGAGCCAAGCCACGAAGTGCTGGATTATGCGTGGCTTAACAGCTACCACCAGACCGGGCTGCGCAATCTTCTCGATAGCGCCGTTATTGATGAAGCTGATAAGGAATATAAAACAAGTGGGCGGCTGGATGAGCTTAAGCTGTGGCAGAAAATAGATGAGATACCTTTTGACTTCCAGCGGCGGCGCATGTCGGTTATTGTTTCCGAGCCTGACGGCAGCCACATTCTTATCTGCAAAGGCGCGGTAGAGGAGTTGCTGGCTGTTTCAAATAATTATATACACAATGACAAGATACTGCCGCTGGATGATAAAGCGCGGGAAAAATTCCGGGCAATAGCTCAGTCGCTGAATGAAGATGGTTTCCGTGTCCTCATAGTTTCCTATAAAAATATTGCGGTAAGCCAATCGGTATATGACAAGCGTGATGAATCGTCGCTAACTATAAAAGGTTTCCTGACCTTTCTGGATCCGCCGAAGGAAACTGCGCGGGTGGCGCTTACCGCGCTTAAAGAATACGGCGTGGATGTAAAGGTTCTTACCGGCGATAACGCGATTGTTACCCGTAAGATATGCAACGATGTGGGGCTGGATATTAAAGGTTCTGTAGATGGTGTGCAGATCGACAGGCTGACTGATGGTGAGCTTTATGAGATGGTGGAGAAAAATACCATATTTGCCAAACTTTCGCCCATGCAGAAATCCAGGATAATACTTGCGCTCAAGGCAGCCGGTCATACGGTAGGTTTCCTTGGCGATGGCATTAATGACGCGCCAGCTCTTCGCGTTGCTGATGTTGGGATCTCGGTTGATACTGCTGCCGATATTGCCAAGGAATCAGCCGACATAATACTTTTAGAAAAAAGCCTGCTGGTGCTGGAAGAAGGGGTTGTTGAGGGGCGCAAGGTATTTGGCAATATAGTAAAATATCTGAAAATGGCCCTTTCTAGCAATTTCGGTAATATGTTCAGCGTGGTGGGAGCCAGCCTGTTCCTGCCATTCCTGCCTATGCTTCCGGTACAGATACTTATCCAGAATTTGCTTTATGATATTTCACAGGTTGCAATACCTTTTGACAAGTTGGATGACGATTATTTGCGTAAACCCCGCAAATGGGAGGCGATAGAGCTTAAGCGTTTCATGCTTTTTATAGGTCCGGTCAGCTCTATTTTTGATTATGTGACTTTTGCTGTTATGTGGTTTATTTTCTCCGCCAATAATTTTGCCATGCAGGCATTATTCCAGACCGGGTGGTTTGTATCCGGGCTTCTTACCCAGACATTGATAGTGCACATGATACGCACGGAAAAAATGCCATTTATCGGCAGCCGGGCCTCTACCGCGCTACTGGTATCTACTATTGTGGTAATGGCTATTGGTGTTATCCTTCCCTATATCAGTGTGGGGACCGCTGCGGGAATGGTTCCTCTTCCGCTTTCCTATTTCGGATATCTAGCCGCAATACTTCTTGGCTATTGCCTGATGGTTACAGCTATAAAGCAATGGTATATAAAAAGGTTCGGGCAGTGGCTTTGATTATTAAAAAGTCAAATCATTAGCTTGAGGCGGCTCTACGCAAGGATTTGAAATTATATAGATCCTGCGCAGATACTTATGCCACGCAAGATGACAGATTATATTTGTTATACATCATCAATAATCAGTAATCCGCTAAGCCTCAGCGGCTTCACCTTCTGGTGGTGTCGGCGGGGCTTCATCCGGTTTTTCCGGGGCTTCTGCGGCTTTACGCTTGCGCGGGTCGTAAGGTTCCTGCTGCGGGATTGGAACAGGGTCGAGCAGGCGGCGGGTGAAGAATTTATCTTCGTAATAAAAGATTTTTTTAGTGCGTATCGGTGCGAATGATTCGATAAGTATTATCTGCTCATCACGCGGCAGGGTTATAACTTCCTGCGGCAGGAGCAATGCGCGCTGTACTTCAGAAGTGTTGGTGGTGCGCGCGCCGGGGTTCATATCCATGAATTTAGGTTTAGTATGTGATGCCTGCTGCACGGTTTTATTGCCGATTAGCTGCGAGATAAGGTTTGCAGTTTCCACGTTGTTCGCCGCGAAGGTGATGCGGTAATAACAGTTGGAAAGGAACGAGTTCATTCCTGCTTCTTCGTAAATCCCTTTGAGTTGCTGTGTATCTTGCACGATAAGGAACAGCTTGACGCGGTATCCGCGGAAATAAGCGATACCCACCTGGAATTGCGGCATTTCACCCAGGGATGGGAACTCGTCCATCATGAACATAACCCCATATGGCTCGTCTTTGCGCGGCATGTTGCGGGTCATGAAATCGGTTGCCTGCTGGTAGAATACTTTTAGCAGTGGCTCAAGGCGTTTCAAGTTGTCCGGGGTTACGCCGCAGAACACGCTCATTTTGCGTTTTTTAAGGAGCTGCATGTCAAAATCCGAACGCGCGGTGGTTGCGTCAATCAGCGGGTTTGCCCAGAGCTCGAGGCCGGAGTTGAGGGTTGAAATTACGCCGGAGCGTTCCTTATCAGCTTTCTGCAGGAAGGCGGCGATATTCATGTAAGCAACCGGGTGGATGCGCTTTCCGATAGTATCAAGCACCACTGCTAAGTTATAAACCACGTCGTCGGAGCGCATGGTACGCACCACTTCGCCGAAACTGTTTACTTTCTCAGGCACGGCGACAAGGTATAAAATGACGCCAAGCAGCAGCGAGCGTGCTTCATTCTGCCAGAATTCCTGCTCAGGGAGGATAAGGTTACAGATTTTCTGCACGTCATCGACCATCTGGCCGGGCTTTTCGGAAATCCAGTCCAGCGGGTTATAGCAATGCGATATACCGTCCGGATCAGCAGGATTCCACAGGTAAACTTCCTGTCCCATGCGCTTGCGGTAACCGCTGGTTATCTGGTGGTTTTCCATTTTAATGTCATGGCAGACGACCGACTGGTCCCAGAATAATAGATTTGGTATTACGAAGCCCACACCTTTACCAGAACCTGTTGGTGCAAATAAAAGTACATGCTGGAAATCATCCACTATAAGGTAGTTATTCATCCCGGTCCTGCCGATAAGCATACCGCGTTTGGCGCGTAATTTAGCTTTCTGGATTTCTGATTCGCTGGCCCAGTGTGCATCGCCATGGATACTTTCTTTAAGCTTGAAGGGACGGAAATCAAGCAATGGCGCACGGGCCATGTATAAAAGTATCAGGCTTATAACTGCGGCGGCGCCAACCGGGCCTATGGCTTTAAAAGTAACTTCCTTCGGGAGGCGGGGGTTTGAATAGTTGGCCCACCAGTAATCAAGCAACGACATATATTGTTTTATTAAAAGAATAGGGTCGTCAATATGGGAGCCGATGAAATCCTTACCGTAAAATAAAAACAGGCTGATAAGAACGCCAATAGTTATCGGAACGACTATTATTATGGTTATGATTGTGGTTACTATAACACTATTGGCAGTCGCACGGTTCGCGTTGATTGATTTATAATCTTCTGCCATTTTTCACTCAAAGGCTTTCTTTGAAATATACTTCCGACACGAAACGCATTCCGTGCTCACCTCGTTTGAGCTGTACTATAATATTAATTACGTTTTCTACATAGCCTTTTATTTGTTCCCTTGTCATTCCAAGACCGGATTGCATGATCATAAGTATTAACTGTTCCATGGCAAGGGCTGGTGTGTCGGCGTGGAGTGTTGAGATAGAGCCTGGATGGCCGGTATTTACGGCACGCATGAAAGAGAATGCTTCCCTGCCGCGTAACTCACCAAGCATGAGGCGATCGGGGCGCAAGCGCAGGCAGGCTTCGATAAGGTCCTGCATGTCAACTTTCGCGCGGCCCTGGCCACCTTTTGAAGCCAGGAGATGAACGCGGTTAGGCACATGCGGTATCATTATTTCCCTTGCATCCTCGCAGGTTATGATACGTTCTGTTGCCGGTATAACTTTAAGGGCGGCATTTAGGAAGGTGGTTTTACCAGTTGATGTACCGCCGCTTATTATAATATTTTTTTTAGCAAGTACTGCACGTTTTATAAAATCCTTGATGCTGCCAGCATCAAGCAGGGAACGAAGTTCAGAATCTACAGGGTTGGCTTCATTACGCACCAGGGTTGACTGGAAAGCGCCTATGGCTTCATATTGGTCCAAATCTAAATTTACAGTTGTTGCTTTACGGATAGAGATAGCTATAAGCCCCGGTTCTATAGCTGGCGGGAATACAACCTGTATACGATAGCCTTGTGGCAGGGTGGCAGAAAGCAGGGGATTTTCTTCGCTTATATGTTGTTCGCCGGATTGCGCGACCAGCCTTCCCAGCGCCTTAAGATGTTCATGGTTAAGTTCGGGAACGCTGTAGCATTCCATGTCACCACCAATTTCCACCCATATTTCACCAGGTTTGTTTATAGAAATTTCGCTTACTTTTGGCATATCAAAATATTGCTTAAGCGGAGCAAGATAGGTATCTAGCGCGGTAAGCGATGATAAGCTCATATTTCTATTCCCATATTACGGTATGAATAGACCGCCTGCCACATCGCTGGGGAAGGTAAGATCACGGTTCACGAATACATTAACTATTGTCCCTTGATCAATTGTTACGGTCGGGCGAATATCTATTATGCGTTGGACAACCTGTTTCCCGGTATTGCCAAGGTCAGTTACAGCCGTACCTGCTGCCTGCTGGCTTGGAGTTGTTGTTGTTGTCTGGTTGCCCTCAGGAGTTGTGGTGGTAGTAGCGCCGTTCTTTTGCGGTAATATTGCTTCAGTGCCTACGGCAGCGCCTATGGTGAGTGCTGTGGTAAGTATTGCAGCGCTGAATATATCGAAGAATTTATTGTCGGTATATCCTACAACGCCTGCGCGACCGAGATTATCAACTGCCGGGGAGCCGATCATTATATCTATACCGTCTGGGCGTATCAAGCGGGTCCATACGATCATGACGCGGCTTTGGCCATGAAGTATGCCTGTATTATAGGTTCCGATAAGGCGCGAGCCTTTTGGGATAAGGACAGCGCGGCCAGATTCGGCATAAGTATCGCGGCTTACTATAGCGCGTACAGGGCCAGGAAGGTCTGTATTTATAGCCACTTCCAAAACGGCATTGATGATTTTGCCCTGCGCTATCGTCATGGATAAATCATTCAATATAGTAGCATTTTCTTTTTCTGCATGGGTTCCGCGTATCACACTGTCGGCAAAGGCGCTGTTAGGGTCATTGCCTGTTGGGCCGCCACTGGTTCTTGCGCTGCTGGTTTTTACAGCCCCATCAATAAGTAGCATGTTAGAGCGTATCCTCTGTTTAGTGTTCTTATCCTTCAGGTCGACCCCTTTATTCTTGCCAATATTAGAAATTTCTGGAACCGGAGGCGAAGGCGGCGGTGGTGGAGGAGGAGGAGGTTCTTCTGAGATATTAGCAACTCTATTGGAATTAAGCTTGGTGCTTCCTTCAATTCCCGGTATGGTGCCGACCATTGGCGGAGGAATAACAGGTGTTGGCAGCGCAGGGGCTTCAACAGGCGGCGGCGGAGGCTGCAAAGTAGCAACCGGAGGCTGCGGAAGCTCGCCAGTCATATTTGCGCTGGTGTTATTATTGTCGTTGTTGCTGTTGTTAGGGCCGGTTGCTACCTTGCTTGCTTTGCCCCCTTTGGCGCTTACCAGTAGATCTGGCCCATTTGGTTTAGGGGGAGGGCTGAAGATGGAGGAAAACATAAAATAAGCGAAACCGACCAGAACAACAGAGGCTATTATCACTGTAAGGTTGTTTTTGGTAAATGAACGACTAACCTGTTGAACGGTATCTACACCTTGCGTGTCCTGAAAGCCATTTTGATCATTTGGGGTATTGTTATCCATAATTTACCGTGGGCTTAATGATTCATTATAAACTCTTATTTCGCCATCGCTGCTGCGTAACGCCAATTCGCTTGCCACATTGTCAATTACAAGCGAAGGCCCTTTGACTGTAGCTGCAACAGGAGTTTCCTTGCCGCTGCTATCAATACTGAAAACAGCAGGAGCTTTCTTAGACATTTCCTTATATTTTATAAAAGTTGATTTTCCGTCATCATAAACCTGAAGCGGGGCAAGGGCGTCAGGCCCTGCATAAGTATAGCTATAATTATAGCGGAGAGGCAGCAGGCCAATGGAAGAAGGGCTTGCCGCTTCCAGCGCAGCTTGCTTGGGTGCTTCAGCAACAGGAACCAAAGGTTTAGCCTGAAGGTCGGATGATGCTTGCACAGGAGTATACGCAGCGGCGACAGATGTTGGCGCAAAAGCATAGTTATCCATGATTGGGGCCATTTTTTCCGGGTAGGTAAAACGTACCACATATACGTTGCTGTCATTCTTTGCCGGAACGGATTTAAGATCAAACTCATATGAGTGCTTATTAGTAAGCAGTGTCATATTAGTAGAGATATTATCAGTCAACGGGCGGATGAACAGGCGGTTGCCAGCAGGTATTATCTGCCATAGGCTGCGGTCACCCACCGATATTGTCTGGACTTCTTCTTTAGTGTCGAAAACTATATTGGTCTGATAGCCATATTTTGTGCGTATAACATATACGTTTGCTTCATTATATACCAGCTCCTTTACGCGGGAAGAATCAGTAGCTGTATCCTTTTCCGGTTCTGGCGCTGCTGCTTTGTCTTTTTCCTTGGAGGATTTCGTTTTAGAAGATTTTGTTTTCTTTGAAGGTTTTGCATCATGTGAATCAGCATCTGCTGTATCGGAGGAGCCTTCTGATGGGGATATATCCTTATCACTTGCTTCCTGGGAAGTTTTCCCGGAGTCTTTTTTCGCGTTATCGGCAGCTAGCGTCTGATGCGGTGAAGCTACACTAATTAAAAGAATTGCCAGCGGCAGCGCAGTTGGCAGAATATTTTTTATAATTTTGCGTGTCATCATTTTGGCATTGCATCCTCATCTACGCGGTATTCCAGCACACGGAAACCGAGTGGGTTAATATAACGTTCTTCATTGGTTAGTTCAAGTTTAGCATATTCAAATACTATGGTGGCAATTTTATGATACTGCAATGTGCCGCCATTAGCAGCACTTTCCTCTATAAGCAGGCGTACCTGAGCCTGGTTTGGCTTGATATAAGAAATTGATTTGAATTTTACCGAACGTGACCCGGCAGCGCCCATGCGCGCTGCAACGCTTTGTGAGTTTGCGGGGTTTGCCTCGCGTTTAAATTGCTGGTAAACCCTTGTTGGCTCCGACATCACCCTGACGGTAGCATAATTACGGGCTATATCACGGACATTATAGCTTTCACGCGCCCTGATATATTGTACTATGAAATAGTTGTTAATTGATTCAAGGCCTGTAACTTCCTTGATTGTAAGCGGGTCAACCAGTTGGGTTATGCCACTTTTCGAGTCAACCTGGATAAGGAACGGTTCTACGCCTTTAAGAGGGGTTATCTGCACTATTATCAACATAGCCAGCAAAGTAGCGATCATTGATATTATAGTTATAATCATGAACATGCGGCGCTGGAGGAGGATTGCCTGGTAGCGGTCCTTATACCAGTTGCGCGAATCTTTAATAGCTGTTGTAGTTTGCTTGCTCATAGGGTTATAGACTGACGTTAGATAATAATTATGTCAATAGAATTAAGAAACTAAAACTATTGTATGGTTCCTTGTTTAACAAAGTGTTAAGAGTGAGGCAATTAAATTTTCTTATAGAAAACACTGAAAATTGATTTATTTTTATCTAGGATTGCATCTTCTTTTGTTGATTTTTTATAAAATGGTATAAATTGAAAATGGCAAAAATCACCCTGGTTCTCGGTGGATCGCGTTCCGGCAAAAGCTGGTATTGTGAGCAACTGGCTGCTAAAACCGAGCGCCGCAAGCTATATGTGGCCACGGCGCAGGCGCTGGATGAGGAAATGCTTATGCGGGTTGCAGGCCACCGTGCGCGCCGGGGCGATGAATGGTCGGTTATTGAAGCCCCTATAGATATTTCTGGCGTAATAAGTGCAAAAAACAATGAAAAATCAGTTATATTAATAGATTGCCTTACGTTATGGCTTAGCAACCTGCTTGGCGCTGGGCTGAATATCGTAGAGTATAGTGATTTATTAATAGACTCGTTAAAGTCCACTGAATCTGAGGTTATACTGGTGTCGAACGAGGTAGGTATGGGGATTGTGCCTGATAATGCCCTGGCGCGCCAGTTTCGCGATTATGCAGGGATATTGCATCAGAGGGTTGCAGAAGTGGCGGATTTGCTGGTGTTGATGGTTGCTGGCGTGCCAATGATAGTAAAGGGCCAGGTTCAAAATGGATGAAGATGAAAAAAACCGTATACACAGGCAGAAAATGGAAAAACGCAAGGAATTCCAGGATGAGCTTGTAAAAAATAATGATAAAACCAAAAAACTTTTAATAGTATATACAGGTACTGGTAAGGGTAAATCCACAGCGGCTTTTGGCACGGTCCTACGTTCGCTGGGGCATGGCTATAAGGTCGGTATTGTGCAGTTTATTAAGGGTGCATGGCAGACTGGTGAGCAGGCGGCGCTTTCAAAATTTGATAGCCTTGTGACTTATGAAGTAACAGGCGAGGGGTTTACCTGGAATACGCAAGATAGGGAACGGGATATTGAAAAAGCCAGAAAGGCCTGGGAAATAGCCGAGAAAATGCTGGCTGACGATTCATATAATCTGATTTTGCTGGATGAGCTTAATATCGTTCTGCGTTATGATTACCTGCCGCTTGATGAAGTGCTGAATGCGCTTGAAAAGCGCAAGATGCACACAATAGTTACCGGGCGTAATGCAAAGCCGGAGTTAATTGAAATTGCTGATTTGGTAACGGAAATGAAAATGGTTAAGCACCCTTTCCGTGAGCAGGGCATCAAGGCCCAGCAGGGTATTGAATTTTAAATGCCTGCCAAAAGCATAATGTTCCAGGGTACAGGTTCTGATGTAGGCAAGTCGTTGCTGGTTGCGGGTTTATGCCGTGTGCTCGTACGTAGGGGGATTAAAGCTGTGCCATTCAAGGCACAGAACATGTCCAACAATGCTGCGGTGGCGGAAGACGGCGGCGAGATAGGGCGTGCCCAGTGGCTTCAGGCGCTGGCGGCAAGGATACCGCCATCATTTCATATGAATCCGGTGCTACTGAAGCCGCAATCGGATAAAACCAGCCAGGTAATTGTTCGTGGAAGTATTGCGGCAACTATGGGCGCGAAAGAATATTACAGCTATAGGAAATCTCTGCTTCCGGTAGTGCTTGAGAGTTATCGCAGGCTGGCAGAGGATGCCGATTTTGTGCTGGTCGAGGGGGCGGGAAGCCCGGCGGAAATAAACCTCAGGGAAAATGATATAGCCAATATGGGCTTTGCCCGGGCTGCTAATTGCCCTGTGGTTATGGTTGGCGATATAGAGCGCGGCGGGGTTATAGCAAGCCTGGTTGGCACCCATGCGGTTTTAGAAGATGCGGACCGGGAAATGATACGCGGGTTCATAATAAATAAATTCAGGGGAGATGCTTCATTATTTGTTAGCGGCGCAAAAGAGATTGCCCACCGTACTGGCTGGGAAAACCTAGGTCTTATCCCACATTTTCCAGACCTTGCAAAACTGCCGCAGGAAGACTCGCTGTCATTGGGCAATAAGCAGCAGGCAAGTGGTGGCAGAGTTAATATTATGGTTTTAAAAACCCCACATATAGCTAATTTCGATGATATTGATCCTCTGGCAAATGACCCTTCTGTAAATGTTACATGGTGTTCTGCGGGTGAAGCTATAAGCGCCGATGCCGAAATAGTTATTTTAGCCGGGAGCAAATCCACGATTGCGGATCTGCAATTCATAAAAGAGCAGGGCTGGGATATTGGCCTTACGGCGCATCGTCAGCGTGGCGGTCGTATTATCGGTCTTTGCGGCGGTTACCAGATGCTTGGCAAAACCCTGTCCGACCCGTATGGGGTGGAAGGCGCTGTGGCGACAGTTAAAGGTTTGGGGCTGCTTGATGTTGACACTGTATTTACTGGTAAAAAGACCGTAAGCAAATGGCAAGGAGAGTATAATAAGATAAGTGTTTCCGGGTATGAAATACATGTTGGGAAAACAGAAGGCGCAGATTGCCTGCGCCCGGTTTTTCATGGAATAAAGCCCGAAGGTGCGTCATCTGAAGATGGGTTGGTATGGGGCAGTTATATTCATGGCATATTTGCAAATGATGCTTTCCGGGCGCGGGTAGCGGGTGGGAAATCAGGTTATAACTATATGCAGGATATAGAAACAATAATAGATGGCTGGGCGGATATACTGGAAGAAAATATTGTGCTCAATAAAATGTTGCAATTAGCATTATAATGAAGCAGGAAAAACAGCAGCGTATAAATAAATCCAGGGCCTTCTCAAGGTCAGTTATATTAACATCGCGGCGCAGCCCTGCGCCAATTAGTGGTGCATTATCTGTTTCGCCATCATAACTGCGTGCTCCACCAAGCTCTATATTAAGTGCGTAAGCCATGGCAGATTCCGGGTATCCGGCATTTACAGACCTGTGTTTTTTTGCATCTTTTGCTGCTTTGGCAAGGCTTTCAATTGGCTTTAATGACGACAGGTATATAATCAGGAAGCTAAGTCGCGCTGGAATGAAATTAGCGGCATCATCAAGCCTTGCCGCTGCCCAGCCGAAATATTTATAACGTTCGGTTTTGTGTCCTATCATGCTGTCGGCTGTATTTATTGCTTTGTAGCAGGCGATACCGGGAAGCCCAAAAATAATAGCCCAGAATACAGGGGCGGCAAGGCCGTCACAAAAGCTTTCGGCAAGGCTTTCGATGGAAGCCCGGCATATTCCTGCTTCATCTAAAATTTCAACATCACGCCCAACGATTTTTGCAAGTTTTTCCTGGGCAAGCTCTTTGTTGCCGTGCTTTAGTGCTTCATGAACCGCGCTTACATGTTGGTAAAGGCTTCGGCCTGCGAGCAATGCAGCTATTCCTATAAGCTGGCCGATAAATCCTAAGTAATGGGCGATTGCGTAGCTTATTATAAAAGTTATGGCCAGCAGGTAAATCATGCAAACAAGGCCTGTTATCCTTGCTTTTGTGGCGTTTTCCAACTGCCTGTTGAAGTTTTGGTCAAGCCAGGATATGACTGCCCCCATCCAGACCACGGGATGTTTTATCTTTTTATAAATAAAATCCGGGTAGCCGTAACAGGCATCAAGGGCGCAGGCAAGAGTTACAGCAATAAAATGGTTCATAAATGATTATTAACCCAGATAATGGAATTACGCAACATGGTGGAAATTTATCTTATATATCCATCAATTATCCGCAAGCGCCGCGTCCCTATATCGACCTTTCAACCGGCATAACCCCATATCCATATCCATTGGTCCTGGATAATGCTCTTGCCAACCGCCTTCCAGATGTGAATGAAGTACAAATGGCCATTAAAAGCGCAGCAAAATATTACGGGGCAGATTCTTTTAGAATAAACATGGCAGCAGGTATGCAGCCGCTTATGTTTGCCATTGCCAGCCTGCGTTTTCAAACTAATGGTGCTTCCAGCGTGGCAATTTTATCGCCAACCTATAGCGAGTATGAAAAAATATGGTTGTCAGGTGGGCATAAAGTAACCAATGTGCAAAATATAGAAGAAATGCAGCAGGCGGATGTTGCTGTTATCTGCAATCCTAATAATCCAGATGCGCGGGTTTTAGGCCCGGAATTGCTGGTTGCGCTTGCTGCTGAACTGGCAAAAAAAAATGGCTGGCTGATAGTTGACGAGTCATTTGCCGATTTGGTGCCGGAAATAAGTGTTATCTCCCATATGCAAAGCCAAAAAAATATAATTATAATGCGCTCATGCGGCAAATTTTTTGGCATTGCTGGCCTGCGCGTAAGCTTTGCCGTTGCACCGTGGGAAATAAGCGATTGGCTCAGGGCTGTAAGTGGTTCATGGCCAGTTGCAACGCCTGTCTGCTGCGCACTTCCTTCGATGTTTTCGGATTCTGGATGGATAGAAAACCAACACATAAATCTTGCGCGGGAATCAGTTGTATGGCGGGATATTTTATCTGATTATTTTAAAGTTATTGGCCATAGCTATCTTTTTACGCTAGTAGAGGCGGATGCTTCATACTGGCATAAAAAACTTGCTGAAAGCGGAGTGTTGGTTCGTATGTTCGATTACAATAAAGGGTGGCTGCGTTTTGGGTTGCCAGCTTTGGAAAACATACCGCGTATGAAAAATATTTTAAACGAAGTTCAAAAGGGAAATAAATGACAGGGATTCTACAGATAAACTGGGTTCGCCATTTGCCGGTTGCAAGCTCAGGCCGCTATATCGGGCAGACTGATATTGCGGCGGTTATACCGCGTATTTCAGCCAACCTCGCAACTCCTCTTCCTGAAAATGCGCTGTGGTTTTCGAGCCCTCTTATACGCGCGGTTGACAGTGCGCATTGGCTTATGCGCTCAGTGCGTGAAAATACTGCGCCGCTGCAGATTGTTCCTGAGCTTATGGAGCAGAATTTCGGCATTTGGGAAAACAAGACCTATGAGGAGGTATGGGAGCTTACCGATAAATCAAAAAAATGGGAAAGCCCGGCTATAATTAAGCCGGAAGGGGGCGAAAGTTTTATTGGCTTATGTGCGCGTGTGGATCACTGGATAGAAAATATGATGAAGGTTGATGTTTCCAGGCCGTGGGTAGCGGTTGCCCACGCCGGGACGATACGTGCTGCCCTGCGCCATGCGCTTAATATAATACCAGAACAGGCGCTTTCTTTTGCACTGGACTATGGAAGTGTTACGCAGGTGGAATATTTCCTTGAAGGCGGCGGCGCCAGGATTAATTACGTGAACCGTTAGGCGATAAGCAATATCAAAAGCAATGTTGTTTCGCTTATCTGTTGCGCTGCACCAAGCACATCGCCGGTTATTCCCCCGAAATTCCTGAGCGCAACCGTTTTGATAGTAAAATATATTGTGGCAAGCGCTACAAGCGCAGTAACTGCCACCATTGCTTTTCCGGCGAGGAATAAAGATATTGTGCCAATTGTGCAGGCTGTTAAAGTCTGTGAAAGCCCTGGCCTGTCTGCCATTGCGGCCAGGCCGTCACTTCTGGCAAAAGGCAGTTTGTGCATGAATATTGTTAAAAACGCCCGGCTGGCACATGCTGCCGCAATAAATATGAGCAAGGTAGAGTGGCCAGAATTAAATCCGGAGATAATATTGGCCCTAAGCGATAATATGCAGATAAGTGCCAGAACGCCATAGCTTCCTATACGGCTATCGCGCATTATTGCAAGTTTCTGTTCCTTGCTGCGACCACTGGCCAGTCCGTCAGCCATATCGGCAAGGCCATCTTCATGCAGGCCTCCGGTTAATATGAGCTGAAAAAATATGGTAATCCAGGCGCTTATGCTGCCATTTATTCCCATATGCAAAAACGCCAGATAGATAATTCCGCTTATAAGCCCTGTTATAGCTCCAGCTACAGGGAACCAAGCTGCTGATTGTGATAGATTAAGGGCGCCAAGGTCATGCTTGCCTATGGGGAGCCGTGTAAAAAAACTTAAAGCCAGTAAAAATTTTCCTATCATAACCCGTTACATAAACTATAAACATATTCCTGCAATTTTATAAAGGTTAAAAAAATCAAATGCCATTTGTTTTAGATAAAAACTCTCTTGCTAAATTTAATGATGAGGCATTTAAAAATGCCATTGCGCGACTGGACAGCCTTACCAAGCCGCAAGGTTCGCTCGGGCGCCTGGAAAATATTGCTGCCTGGCTCTGTGGTTGGCAAAATACTGATAGGCCGCGCACAAATAAAGCCTATACGCTGATATTTGCAGGCAATCATGGCATCACCAGGCAGGGGGTTTCTGCCTTTCCTTCTGAAGTTACTGTGCAAATGGTTGCAAATTTTCAGTCTGGTGGCGCAGCAATAAACCAGCTTTGCCGTGAAGTGAATTCGACATTGAAAGTTATAGCGTTGGAGCTTGATAATCCGACTCAGGATTTTACTGTATCACCTGCTATGGATGAACAGGAATGTGAAGAGGCATTCAAGGCAGGGATGGATAATGTGCCGGTGGATGCTGATATAATAATTCTTGGCGAAATGGGAATTGGGAACACAACTGTTGCGGCAGCCCTTGCCAATGCAATTGCTGGCGGTGATGCCGCTGATTGGGTGGGAACCGGAACCGGTATTGATGAAGATGCGGTTATGCGCAAGCGCAAAGTAGTTGCAATGGCTTTAGATAAGCATCGCGAAAACCTGGGCTCTACATTGTCGTTATTGCAGCATGTCGGTGGGCGTGAACTGGCGGCAATAGCCGGGGCGGTCTGGAAAGCGCGTGAGCTGCGTATTCCTGTCATACTGGATGGATACGTGGTAACGGCTGCTGCGGCTGCATTGCAATTAACCTCAAAAGAAGCTCTGGCACATTGTCTTGCCGGGCATTTATCGGTAGAGCCGGGGCATAAGAGGCTTTTGCAGTTTATGGGCATGAAACCGATACTGGATTTGGGTATGCGCCTTGGTGAGGGCAGCGGCGCGCAGGTTGCGCTTTCTGTTGTGCGCTGCGCGGTTGCAACTTTTAATGGCATGGCTACTTTTGAAGAGGCCATGGTTGCAAACAGGGACAAATCATGACAGGCAGGGTAAAGCTGCAGGTATGTGTGACATGCATTGGGGAAAACCAGCAAAAGCCCGGAGTTGAATTTTATGAAAAGCTTGCAGTGGTTGTTGATAAAAACCAGGTTGACCTGCAACCGGTTGAATGTTTCGCTGTTTGCAAGAGGCCATGCACCATTATGGTTTCGCAAGGTAATAAATGGAAATATTTAATAGGCGATCTTGACGTGGAATCCGGAGTAAGGGCAGTGCTTGATTATATAAAAATATATTCTGGCTCGGATGAGGGAACGCCGACTTTAAGCCTGCGGCCACAGGAGATTCGCAAGGGAACAATTGCGCGGATACCAGCTAACTGAACGGGAGTAATATGCAAATAAAAAATAAAATACCAACCACTATAGTAACAGGGTTCCTGGGGGCCGGGAAAACTTCCCTTATTAAGCATGTGATGGAAAATGCTGGTGGTCGGCGCATCGCGCTGCTTATAAATGAATTTGGCGATGTAGGTGTTGATGGCGCGATATTAAAAGCCTGCGGGAATGAATCCTGCCCTGAATCAGCAATCATAGAGCTGCCAAACGGCTGTATATGCTGCACTGTGGCGGATGATTTTTTGCCTGCAATGGAAAAAATACTCAAAATGGAAAATGGTTTCGACCATATAATAATTGAAACCTCCGGGCTCGCTCTTCCCAAGCCATTGGTTAAGGCTTTTGACTGGCCGGAAATACGTTCGCGCCTGACTGTTGACGGAGTGATTGTAGTTGTTGATACTCCTGCCGTACTGGCTGGTGATTTTGCCGAGGATCTGGGCGCAATAGCAAAGCAGAAAGAGCAGATAGGGACGCTGGATCATGATAACCCGCTGGCGGAAGTATACGAAGACCAGCTACTCTGCGCTGACATGATTATTTTAAACAAAACTGACCAGTTGCAGGTGCCGCAAATAGAAAAAGTGCGTATGGAAATAGATGGCGAAATAAACCGTGGCGTACCTATTATACAGGCGGCTTATGGCAAGGTATCACCAGATATATTGCTTGGTATAAATGCGGCGGCGGAATCTGACGTTGATAACAGAATATCGCACCATGAAAATGAAGTGGAGCATGACCATGACGATTTCGAGAGTTTTGTTATAGATTTCCCCGAAGTCAGCGATACTGGCGTTTTGCACAACCGTATTGTTTCGGTGGCGGAACAGCATGGTGCGCTCAGGGTTAAAGGGTTTGTGAAAATAAAAGATAAGCCTCTTAATTACCTGGTTCAGGCCGTAGGAAGGCGGGTGAACGGGCATTTTGAGCCCAGGTCGGGAACGCATGGCAACCTTGTGGTGATTGGGAAAAAAGGTTTGGACAGACAGGCGATAAAAAAAATTCTGGCGGGTTAAATTGCATTTATCAATAAAATATTCGCAATCGGTTGAGGATGTAGATATTCCGCTAAATCCGGAGCAGACGCCTGCTGATATTTTAGTCCTGTCCTTTACTGATTCCGACCTTTCTTGCATGGCATTTGCGGCAAATAATACAAAAAATCTGCGTATCTCCCGGCTTTCGTTACTTAAGCATCCTCTTTCAGTTGATTTATATATTGAGCAGGTGGCAAGCTATGCCAAGGTAATATTAGTGCGCCTGCTTGGTGGCTATGACTGGTGGAAATATGGTGCGGATGAACTGGGTAAACTGGCGCGTGAAAAAAATATAAAACTTATAATGGTTGCGGGCCATATTCATGACCCAAGGCTTTTTAATCTTTCAACGGTTCCTGCTGAAGAATTAAATGCAGTAGAAAATTGCCTTGCGCAAGGTGGGCCGGAAAATGCTGCGCGGGTGCTTAGCTATTTGCAAGGGGGTGAAATTCCTGTTCCGGAAATTATAGATAGCGGGAGATTATATAGGGATTCACAGCTCGTAACTGACAAAAAAGCCATGGTAATTTTTTATCGTGCTCATTACCAGGCGGCGGATATAGAGCCTGTTGATTCGTTGCTTGATGCATTGGAGGAAAGAAAAATCAGTGCCCGCGCCTTTATGCTCACAAGCTTGAAAGATGAGGTTGCGCTTAAATCCCTGAAAGATGAACTGGGCGAAAATCCTGCGGATATTATCATAGATGCTACAGTTTT
Organism: Alphaproteobacteria bacterium; assembly: GCA_039808985.1. Taxonomy (GTDB): domain Bacteria; phylum Pseudomonadota; class Alphaproteobacteria; order Rickettsiales; family SXRF01; genus SXRF01. The sequence continues at coordinate 25,939 of JBDHUC010000014.1, forward strand.
CTCAGCGGGCAACGGGGCGCATCCGCTTGCCTATCTTGCTGTGCCGATATTGCAGGTTGCAACTGCTAATATGCAGAGTAATGACTGGGAACAATCAAAGCGTGGCCTTTCAACCAGCGACATGGCGATGCAGGTGGTTCTGCCTGAGGCAGACGGACGGATTTTCACGAGGGCTATTTCCTTTAAAGCAGAAAGTGAAAAAAATGCAGAATTGGAATTTACGCGCAGCTTCAACCATTCGCTGAAAAACAGGGTTGATTATGTTGCTGACCTTGCCAGTAAATGGGTTGCATTACGTAAAAAAGGAAATCAGGAAAAAAGAATAGCGTTGATAATGTCTGATTATCCGCAACGCCTGGGCCGTAAAGGTTATGCGGTGGGGCTGGATGCGCCGCAAAGTGCCGGGGCTATTGTGCAGTTGTTGGAAAAAAATGGCTATATAACTTCAGGAAATCCCCGTGGCCTGAATTTTCATTATTTACTTGCTGATTACAAGGAACGTTTCCTTGCGCTTCCGCCAGATAACCAGAAAGCTGTAATTGAAGCCTGGGGCGAGCCGGAGCATGATAGTTTTTTTGCTGGCGGTAAATTTAGTTTTACGGCTGAAATCAACGGGAATATAATAACTGCTTTCCAGCCTGACCGTGGTTCTGCTTCTGACAAAAAAAGCGGCTATCATGATTCTTCCATGCCGCCGTGCCATGGTTATCTTGCCTTTTACTGGTGGCTGAATGACGTATTTAAAATGGATGCGCTAATTCATTTAGGCACGCATGGCAACCTGGAGTGGCTTCCGGCAAAAACAGTAGCCTTGTCGCAAAACTGCTGGCCAGAAATTGCTCTTGGGCCGGTGCCTGTCATATATCCATATATCGTTTCGGATGCGGGGGAGGCGGCGCAGGCGAAACGGCGTATCGGGGCGGTTATTATAAGCCATTTAACGCCTCCGCTTAAACAGGTTGCGCTTGCTTCCGGGCTTTTGGAATTAGAGGCGCTGACTGATGAATATAGTGCAGCAGAAGGGCTTGATGGCAGGCGCATGAAATATCTGCGCGATGAAATTATTTTCCGTGCCAGGAAGTCGGGGCTGGCATTTGCTGGAGCTGATGACAATACTGTTATGACTGCTCTGGAAGCCCATCTTTGCGATATAAAAGAACAACGTGTAGGTGATGGGCTGCATATATTTGGTGGGGGAGCCGATCTGGAATGTGCATCGAGCGAGAGGAGAAACCTGCTTTCAGCATTATCTGGCGGGTTCGTTATGCCTAGCGCCGGAGGTGCGCCGTCACGCGGAAGGCAGGATATACTGCCAACCGGACGCAACCTTATAGGGGTGGACCCGCGCACGATACCAACCAAAACAGCAAGTGTTATTGGCTTGCGTGCAGCCGGGGATTTTGTGCGCCGCTATATGCAGGATAATGGCGATTACCCAAAAAATATCATGATGGATTTATGGGGTTCGGCAACATTGCGCACAGGTGGCGATGAGATAGCGCAAGCGCTGTGTCTTATGGGTGTTAATATTACATGGGACGAAAAAACCGGGCGCGTGTCAGGTTTTGAGATTATGACAGATAGCGATATGCAATGGCCGCGTATAGATGTTACGCTTAGGATATCCGGGCTTTTTCGTGATATGTTCCCAAACCTGATTTTGTTGTTTGACGATGCGGTCCGCGCAATAGCAAAGCTTACAGGAAAAGAGGCTTCATGGCGGATATTTGGTAATGCGCCAAATGCCTACGGCGCAGGTACAACCGGGCTTATAGATTCAGGGGCATGGAAAACGCGGGCTGATTTGGGTATGGCATATATCGCTGCATCACATTTTGCTTATGGGCGCGGCGCTGATGGTTTGCTTGCCAGCGCTGATTTAAAAGAACGCCTGTCTGCTTCCAATGCGTTGATACATGTGCAGGATATGCGCGAGGTGGATGTTTTAAGCGGTGCCGATTTTGCCGATAGCGAAGGCGGCTTCTCAGCGGCTGCGCATATGCTGGGTGCGAATCCAGGCCTGTATCACGTTGATACTACAAGGCCTGGGAATATTAGTGTTCGTACCCTTGCAGAAGAGATTTCGCTGACTTTACATGCGCGGGCATTAAACCAGGACTGGATAGCGGGACAGATGCGCCACGGTTACGCAGGAGCAGCCGGGCTGGCTGATATAGTAGATAACCTGTTTGCGCTGGCAGCAAGCAGTGGACAGGTTGATTCAGCACAATTTGACATGATTGCTGATAATTACCTGCATAATGAAGAAGTGCGCGAATTTTTAGCGCGTGAAAACCCGCAGGCATTGCAGGCGATCATCACAAGGCTTCATGAGGCGAGGGAGCGCGGCTTGTGGTTGCCTCGCAGTAATTCTATCAATATGTTATTTATAGAAAAAATGGATGAAAAATTATTAATGAATTTCCAGCAAAATAAGTTATAATCGAGTTAATATAATTGAGGGAATAATTATGGAAAGCCCTGAAAAACCTATACGGGAAATTAAAATGCTTATTGGCTTGCCAGGGGCTGGTAAGAGTACATATTTAAAAAATAATCCAGAAATACTTAAAGGGTATACCTTCATTTCAGTTGATGGAATTGCGCAGGAGCGTAGCAAGGGCAGTAATCTTACTGCTTCGCAGGTGCATGACCAGCAATATGATTCGATAATAGATGAATTCAACAGCCGCCTGAAGATAGCTGTAGAAAAAGGCGACAATATACTTATAGAAGGTGTTAATGCAACTTTGGAAAAACGGGAAAAACGTCTTAGCGGTGCAAAAAAATCCGATCAGTTTAATTATAAAACTACAGCAATTATAGTTTTGCCACCTTCTGAAGAAATTAGACAAGGGCGTATACAAAGAAGAATATATGAAGAAGGGCGCTTTAGTTCTCCTGTTTCGGAAATTGAAATGCCTAAGCCTGGAGAATTTGATAATTTTATCTATGTAGGGGGTAAAAACTTATCAAGGGATATTCAGAAAAAACCGGAAAATTATACAAGTTATGTGCAATCTGGACGCCCGTTGGATAATATTCACAGATAAATGATGTTATCTCCAAAGAATATTGTAAAAGGCTGGTGTCCGAGTCTTGAAAAGCCAATGGAAAGCGGTGATGGCCTGCTGGTGCGGATTCCGCTGGAGTTTGGGAAGGCCACAGCTAATATTCTGCGTTCTATCGCAGGCGTTTCTACAGAATATGGCAATGGTAATATAGATTTAACCATGCGTGGCAACCTGCAATTGCGCGGCGTAAGCGAAGTAAATTATCCAGCCTTGCGTGAATCCCTTGCAGGGTTTGGTTTCATAAAAGACAATTCATTTAATATAATTACAAGCCCGCTGGCTGGGGTTGATCCATCTTGTGATGCGGGTGTGCGGCAGGTAGCAAAAGATATTGTACAATTTATCAATGGCGAACACATCCGGCTTCCCGATAAATTCCTTCTGGTGCTTGATGGTGGTGGGGTATTACCACTTTCAGGAATTGCATGTGATGCCTATTTTGCAGCGCCATTTCCTCATGATATTGTAAGTCAGATAGCCGGGGTTTTAAAAAGGGTAAAAAAATGCGAAAAAATTGCTGCTGATTCTAATGCGCAACTACCTATTGCCGGGTTTAAGCCATTTACAGGCGAATCAGGAATAGTTATGGTAGCGGCAAGCTTTGGGCGAATAGAAGCGGTTTCTTTAATGAAGCTTGCAGGTATTTGTGAAAAATATGGGAATGGCGAGGTAATATTCTCTCCATCGCGCATGGTTGTTTTGCCTTGTGTCAGCCGCAAAAATGCAGATTCTGCCTTGCAGGAACTGGAGGCTTGCGGATTTATAATTAATAATAATGATGCACGGCGTAGTATCCATGCCTGTGTTGGCGCGCCAGCCTGTAGCTCAGGACTTGGCGATACCCGTGAACTGGCGCAAAGGTGGGCGCAATTATTTCCAAACCTTACGCAAACGGTGCATATAACTGGTTGTTCTAAAGGTTGTGCTTACCGCAAAAAAGCGGATATAACCATAACTGCAACAGGAAATGGTTACGATATTACTTTATGACCGGCAAATATAATTACATACAGGATGGCGCAGATATTTACCGCAAATCCTTTGCCATAATCCGCGCAGAAGCGGAGCTTTCCCGCTTTAATGAAGATGAAGAAAAAGTGGCGGTGCGTATAATCCACGCCTGTGGCATTGTAGAAGCGGCAGCGGATATTTTTTTCTCCAAAGATATGGTGAAAATCGCCCGTACTGCATTGCAAAATGGCGCGCCGATTTTGTGTGATGCCAAGATGATCGCAAGCGGTATCACCCGCGCTCGCCTGCATGCTGGTAACGAAATTATCTGTACACTTGCTGACCCACGCGTGCCTGAGCTTGCTAAGCAAATAGGCAATACCCGCTCGGCGGCGGCGATGGAGCTCTGGCGCGACAAAATGGCAGGGGCAGTGGTGGCTATTGGCAATGCGCCAACCTCATTATTTTATCTGCTGGAAATGCTGGACGGCGGTGCGCCCCTGCCTGCGGCGGTTATCGGGATGCCGGTTGGTTTTGTGGGGGCGGCTGAATCAAAAGAGGCGCTCATGGCTTATGGAAAAATTCCATACGCTGTGGTTCGTGGACGTAAGGGCGGCAGTGCTATGACTGTTGCTGCTATAAATGCCATAGCCCAGGAGCAGGAGATATGAAAACAGGAACCCTATATGGTGTTGGGTTGGGGCCTGGCGACCCTGAACTTATGACTTTGAAAGCTGCGCGTATACTTAGCGGCACAAAACTTATTGCCTATTTTTCCAAAGGCGGGAAAACTGGCCATGCGCGTACTATAATGTCATCTTATATAACTGATAAGCATGAAGAAATGCCTATGGTATACCCGGTTACTACCGAATATCCGGTTAGTGACCCAAGATATGAGGTGCTTATCGGGGAGTTTTATAAAGATTCCAGTGAAAAAATTGCAAAGCGTTTGCGATCTGGCGAAGACGTAGCGGTGTTATGCGTGGGCGACCCGTTTTTTTATGGCTCATTCATGCATATTTACAGGCGTCTGGTGGACGAATTTAGTTGTGAAGTTGTTGCAGGCGTTACTGCGATGGCTGGTTGCTGGGCGGCGGCGGGTGCGCCTGTAACCTGGGGTGATGATATATTAACGGTACTTCCCGCAACTCTTAATGAAAATGAACTTCTGGGGCGGCTTAAAAATACTGACGCCTGCGTAATCATGAAGCTGGGGCGTAACCTTGCCAAAGTAAAAAAAGCAATTATTTATGCCGGCTTGCTTGAGCGAGCTATTTATATCGAATACGGAACGATGGAAGCAGAAAAAATAATGCCGCTTAATGCAGTGAACAGCGATAATGCACCTTATTTTTCACTTATAATAATAACCGGGAACGGGCGAAAAATATAATGGCTGGCTGGCTAAAAATAATAGGGCTGGGGGCGGGGAGCGAGAAATGGATTACTCCTGAGGCGAATGAAGTTTTACACCAGGCTACTGATATTGTTGGTTATACGCCTTATGTTTCTTCAGTGCCGGAAACGGTTACAGCAAAGCGTCATGCAAGCGATAACGGGGTGGAGGTGGAACGGGCGGAATTTGCGCTGGAGCTGGCGGCAGGAGGTGCAAAAGTAGCTGTGGTTTCTGGTGGTGATGCCGGAATATTCGGCATGGCGGCTGCGGTGTTCGAGGCGGTGGAAAATGGTAAAGACGGGTGGAAAAAACTTGATATAGAGGTTGTACCCGGCATTACAGCTTTGCTGGCGGCGGCAGCGCGTGTTGGTGCGCCGCTGGGGCATGATTTTTGTGTTATATCACTTTCGACTTACCTTAAGCCTTGGGAGATTATAGAAAAACGCCTGCGGGCGGCCAGCGAGGGCGATTTTGTGCTGGCGATTTATAACCCGACTTCTAAACATAGAGGTGGTGATTTGTGCAAGGCGCTGGAAATACTTAAAAATACGCGAGGCGAAAATACTATCGCCATTATTGCGACAAAAATCGGACGGGAAGGGGAGAGCGTAAAAATAACCACGCTTTCTGAGCTGAACCCTGATGATGTGACCATGCAAAGCCTGCTTATCATTGGCTCAAGCCGTACAAGGCAGGTGGATAAATTTGTTTATACGCCTAGATATTATCTAGCTTCAGAATCCACTCCATAGCTTCCTGTCCACTTTGCACATGCAGCCAGTCTGGGCGTTGTGGGCGTCTTATCATAATAACCGGGATTTTTAGTTTACGGCAGGCGGCAAGTTTTGCAGCAGTTGCCGCACCGCCTGAATTTTTTGTGATGATATAATCAATATTATATTTTTTTAGTAATTCCTCCTCATTTTTTACGGTAAATGGCGGGCGGGCGGTGATATAAACTGCCTTTTTTACCGGTTTATCCTCTATTTCGTCAATGGAACGGATAACGTAATTATATTTCTGGGAAGAGGCGGCATAATGTGCCAGTTCCAGCCTGCCGACGGTGAGGAAAATGTTAAGGCTGTTATCCTGCGAGCCGTCAGGCTGCGCAGGATCTGGCGCGTATTGCTGAGATCCTGTGCTGGTGCTTTGCACTCCACAGGATAGTATAGCCTGCGAGTGACTGTCAACTTCCAGCCAATTATCGCCAGCTTGTGGCTGCCACTGCGGGCGGAGGATGAATAATAGCGGGATATCAGCAATTTTTGCCGCTTCCATGGCATTAAACGGCATTTTTTGTGCAAAAGGGTGGGTGGCGCAGATAAGGGCGGTGATTTTTTCTGCTTTTATATAATCAGTCAGCCCCAAAATGCCGCCAAATCCGCCGATACGGTGGTTTACCTGCGGCAGAACAGGTGATTTTGTCCGCCCCGCCAGTGACAATGTAATTTGAATATCGGGCTTCCCAGACAGCAAAGCCACAAGTTCGCTTGCCTCGCTTGTTCCACCGAGTATAAGTATGTTTTTTTTGTTTATCATATGGTTGCAAATATAATATTGACAAAATTTGCTAATAAATGGCATAATACTAATATTAAAGGAGGTTTTCAATGACCACAATGAATATATCGCTGCCTGAGGCTCTTAAGCTATTTATTGATACTCAAGTAAGGGTGGGAGGATATAGCACTTCCAGTGAATATGTGCGTGAATTAGTCCGTGAAGACCAAAGAAAAAAATTAGAGCAACGCCTTTCCTTATTGCTTCTGGAAGGGTTTGAATCAGGCGAGTATATCGCTGCTGATATGGATTACTGGAATTCCAAGCGTAAATTAAAATGAAGCCTATCCGTTTTACCACGAAAGCGGATAGAGATGTTGATTCCTGTTTTTTGTGGATACAAAAAGATAATCCGCATGCTGCCATAAAATTTATTGATGCCGTGGAAGAAACTTGTAAAATTCTTGCAAAAATGCCGGGTGTTGGCTCAAGGCATTATGCGGATATTCCTCTGGTGCGCGGCGTGAGAATGATTACTGTTAATAATTTTAATAATTATCTTTTGTTTTTTCTGGAATATGAAACACATATTGATGTTATACGTTTGCTGCATGGAGCTAGGGATATACCGGAAGCATTGCAGTCATAATAATTAGAAATTATCACAATATATTTATGGTTTCAAATTGCTGGTTATCAATAATTGGCATCAACGAAAATGGGGTTGATGGTTTAAGCGCGCAGGCACGTGAGCTTATCGCTTCAGCGGAGCTGGTGGTTGGCGGGGCGCGGCATCTGGAGTTGGCAGGTTTCTGTCATCCCGCACTTGTTGCGGGATCTGGTGACAAAACTACCAGCGATAATTGTAACTCCAGACCCCGCAATGAATGCGGGGTGGCAACCTTTGCCTGGGCAAACCCGATTGAAAATACTATTAAAGAAATTCTTTCCTATCGCAATTCACGAGTAGCCGTTCTCGCTTCCGGTGATCCTTTTTGTTATGGTGTTGGCGCGACATTATCCCGCCATATCCCGATTGAAGAAATGCTGGTGATACCTGCGCCATCATGTTTTACTCTGGCGGCAAGCAAACTTGGCTGGGCATTGCAGGACACGGTTACTATCGGGCTTAACGGCAGAGCCATTGAAAAAATCATTCCATATTTGCAACCAAAGGTAAAAATACTGGCGCTTTCAACTGATGAAACTACTCCTGCCTTGCTTGCGGATTTGCTTAATAAACGGGGATTTGACAAGGTTAAATTCTGGGTGCTGGAACATCTGGGCGGGAAAAAGGAAAAAGTTAAGGAGTTCGGGATTCTGGATTCTGCATTTAAGGATATAGCCAGGCTTAATATGATAGCGCTGGAAATAGATGAGGGCTCGGCAGGAAAAATAATACCTGTGTCCTGCGGTCTTGCCGATGAATTTTTTGAAAATGACGGGCAGCTTACCAAGCGGGAAGTGCGGGCGATAACCCTATCCAGCCTTGCGCCGCGTAAGGGTGAGTTGCTCTGGGATATCGGGCTGGGCGCTGGTTCTGTTGCGATTGAGTGGATGTTGTGTGACGCGCAAAACCGCGCTATTGGCTTTGAAAAAAATCCTGAGCGGGCGCAGCGGGCAAAGCGGAATGCGCTTGCGTTGGGAGCGCCAGACCTTAAAATAATTGAAGGCATTGCACCGCAGGCCTTAGAAGGTGTTGAATCACCTGATGCGATATTCATAGGTGGTGGGGCAGGAAATCCAGAAGTCATTGCCGCGTCTTGGAATTCACTGAAAACAGGCGGGCGGCTGGTGGTTAATTCAGTAACGCTGGAAACGGAATCAGTGGTTATTGCCGCCTGCAAAAAATATGGCGGAAATATTATCCGTATAGGTATTGAGCGCTCAGAAGCAGTGGGGACGATGACAGGGCTTCGCCCCGCTATGAGTGTTTTGCAGTGGAGCGTGGTAAAATGAAAATGGGCAAGGGAAGAATTGTAATTGGTATTGGATGCCGAAAACAATGTTACGTGGGCGAAATAATTGAGCTTGTACATGCTGCCTTGGAAAAGAGCGATATAGCAATAAGCGATGTAGCAATCATTGCGACCCCATGGGTAAAAAATGATGCTGAGCCTATAATACACACGGCAGAAGCGCTTGATTTGCCGTTAGTCGTAATACCAAAGGAAAGATGCGAGGAGGTGGCAAACCTTGCACAGACTGTTTCGCAGAAAGTGGTGGAATTATTTGCGGTTCCATCAGTGGCGGAAGTGGCAGCGTTGGCGGCGGCAGGGAAAAACCCAAGGCTGGTTTGTGCGCGTATAACATCAGGCGGCGCCAGTTGTGCGATAGCAATAGGGGATGAATAATGACGGTGCATTTTATTGGGGCGGGGCCGGGGGCTGCGGATATGATAACATTGCGCGGGAAAAAGCTTATAGAATCCTGCCCTGTGTGTCTTTACGCTGGCTCTCTGGTGCCTGAGGAAATGCTTGGCTGGTGTCCGAAAGATGCAAAAATTGTCAATACCGCGCCGCTGGATCTGGATAAAATAGAAGCGGAATTTATAGATGCCCATGAAAAAGGGCTGGATGTGGTGCGGCTGCATTCGGGCGACCTTTCAATCTGGTCGGCGATGGGGGAGCAGATCCGCCGCTTAAAAAAACTTGATATTCCTTATACGGTGACGGCTGGTGTGCCGTCTTTCGCGGCATCGGCGGCGGCTTTAGCGCAGGAATTTACTTTGCCGGAAGTGGCGCAGTCACTGGTGCTTACCCGCACCAGCGGTCGGGCTTCTGCTATGCCAGAAGGGGAATCGCTGGCAGCATTTGCGCGCACTGGGGCGACTCTTGCTGTGCATCTTTCCATTCATGCACTTAGTAAAGTGGTTGAGGAGTTAATACCGATTTTAGGAGCGGATTGTCCGGTGGCGGTGGTTTATCGGGCGACATGGGAAGATGAAAAAATTATCCGTGCAACACTCGCTACCATTGAAAAACTGGTGGATATTAAGGAGATAGAACGCACCGCCCTGATTATTGTTGGGCGGGTGCTGGCAGAAGAAAATTTCCGTGAATCGGCGCTTTATGATGCGGGGTATCATAGAAGGTATAGGAGTTAAGGCAAAAACGCTCTATGTTCTTGTCAATAACCTGCCCTCACGGTCGAAGATGGCTATTTCCAATGATATGTTAGGATTATTAAGGGCTTTGGCGGCAGTTTGCTGGGCTTTGTTTGCGATAATTGCGGCTAGATCCAGGTTATGTTCGGTTGCTATTTCCAGTGCATGTTTGGCGGTGTTGGCCTGTTTTATTTCGGCAATTTTTGAGATGTCAGCAAGAAAATCCAAGTCCACGCTGCCTGCCCGTGAGTGTAAATCAAGCAGACCCTGCGCCAGTTTGCACATTTTGCCGAAGCCGCCAGCGATTGTTACTTTTTCAATAGAATTTTCTTTGTGATGTTTACGCAGGTATTTTAACATTCCGCCTACGAAATCACCCATATCTATCATGGCGGATTCGGGAAGATTGTAGATTTTTTGCACTGCCAGTTCGGAAGTGCGCCCTGTTGCCCCTGCGATATGGGTTAAGCCCTGCGCGCGGGCAACATCAATGCCGTAATAAATTGAGTGAATCCACGCTGAGCAGGAAAAAGGAATGACAATTCCGGTTGTGCCTAAAATAGAAATCCCGCCTAAAATACCCAGCCTGGGGTTCATGGTTTTTTTTGCCAGTTCTTCGCCGTTTTCTACGGATATTTCAATTTCCACATCAGCGCTAACGCCATATTTTTTAGCTATTTCAGCGATTGCGGTTTGCATCATCTGGCGCGGCACAGGGTTTATGGCAGGTTCGCCCACTGCCAGTGGTAGCCCGGCTTTGGTGACAATGCCAACACCGCTGCCTGCTTTAAAAACTATACCGTTTCCTGCTGTGTTCTTTCGCACCTTAGCGCAGATAACCGCGCCATGTGTAACATCAGGGTCATCACCGGCATCCTTCACCACGTTGGCAGAGGCGTAATCATTGCAGAGTTCACTTTTGGCGATAGAAAAAAATGGTCGCTGCCCACGCGGCAGCAAAATGTCAATCATATCTGGAAATTCACCAGTTATAAGCGCAGTAAAGGCAGCTTTGGCAGCGGCAGTGGCGCAGGCGCCTGTTGTCCAGCCTTTGCGGAGGGTTTGAGATTGCTTATTTGTTTGCATTGTGGGCAAGTTACTAGTTACCAGTTACTAGTTGCCAGTTATAAGATAACAAAACGCTAATACACAAATTATTTTTAAGGATGCAAACTATTCTTTGACTGACAACTAGTAACTGGTAACTAGTAACTATGACTTCAGGAATTATGATAGCCGCGCCGCGTTCTGGCTCGGGTAAAACCACGGTAACGCTAGGGTTGCTGCGGGCTCTGGCACGTCGCGGGCTTAAGGTTGGTTCTTTTAAATGTGGGCCGGACTATATTGACCCGGCCTTTCACAAGGTGGCAACGGGCAGGAATAGCTATAATTTAGATAGCTGGACAATGTCTGGCGAAGTTCTGGATAATAATTTTGCGCGTGGGAGTATTGGTGCTGATATTATCATTGCCGAAGGTTCAATGGGGCTGTTTGACGGTGTGGCAAGCACTGGTGCAAGCGGTGACGGCTCAAGCGCGGATATTGCGGCAAGGTTCGGCTTGCCGGTGGTGCTGGTTGTTGACGCAAGTGGGCAATCGCAATCGGCAGGGGCTGTAGCTCTGGGATTTAGTAATTTCCACCCGCACGTGAAAATCGCTGGGGTGATTCTGGGCAATGTGGCGAGCGAACGTCATTACAATCTCGCAAAAAAAGGGGTGGAACGCGTAGGCATAAAAGTTTTTGGGGGCTTGCCTCGTGGTTGCGTGCCTTCTATTCCTGAGAGGCATCTGGGGCTGGTGCAGGCAGGCGAAATAGAAAATATAGAAAAAATGATTGAAGCTTTAGCTGAAGCAATGGAAAAGGATCTGGATATTGATGGGATTTTGTCTTCTCCTGAATATATTTCTTTCCCGAATCCCGAATCCCGAATCCCGAATCCCTTTGTAAGGCGAATAGCCTTAGCTTATGATATCGCCTTTTCCTTCATTTATGAGCATATGCTGGCGGATTGGCGCGAGCAGGGAATAGAAATTTTACCATTCTCGCCGCTTGATGATGAAATTCCTGATATGCGGGCGGATATGTGCTGGCTGCCAGGAGGATACCCGGAATTGCACGCGGAAAAACTGGCCGGAAATCAGGAATTCTTGCGCGGACTTCGTGAATTTGCCGTGCAAAAACCGGTGCATGGTGAGTGCGGCGGTTATATGGTGCTGGGCGATGCGATAATTGACGCGGAAGGAAAAGAATGGGAAATGGCTGGCTTGCTGCCGATTACAACTTCTTTTGCTAAACGGAAGCTGCATCTTGGCTACCGTGCGGTCAGGCTTGCTGCTGATTGCCCAATCGGGATTAAAGATTCGGTTGTGCGTGGGCATGAATTCCACTATGCCAGCATTATAAAGCAAGGCGAAGCAGCTTCTTTGGGAGAGGCAAGAGATGCCAATGGCGCTTTACTGGGAAGCGCTGGTATGCGCCTTGGTAATGTTACGGGAAGTTTTTTTCATTTTGTGGCTGGGAGTGATAATGAATAGTAAAATGGGAAAAATTAAATGGGAAAAATAATTTTGGTAGGGGCTGGGCCTGGCGACCATGAGTTGCTAACGCTGAAGGCTGTTAAGGCATTGCAGGCTGCTGATGTTATTTTATATGACGCGCTGGTTTCAAAAGAGGTGCTGGAAATGGCGAGTGCAGAAGCTGAAAAAATACCAGTTGGCAAGCGTGGGCATGGCCAGTCATGCCGCCAGTCAGATATTAACGAAATGATGTTAAAGCTGGCGGCTTCAGGGAAAAATATTGTCCGTTTAAAAGGTGGTGACCCACTTATTTTCAGCAGGGCAGGGGAAGAAATAGAAGCTGCCAATGTTGCAGGGATTCCGGTTGAGATTATTCCGGGAATTACAACAGCACAGGCGGCTGGCGCTGCGCTTGGAATTGCACTTACCCATCGCCAGTCTGCCCGTCGCCTGCAATTCGTAACCGGGCATGACCATAAAGGCGACCTGCCGCAGGATATTGACTGGGCAGCGCTTGCCGATAACAATGCGACAACGGTTATTTACATGCCGAAAAAAACTTTGGCGGCCTTTAGTGAGAAAGTCCAGCTATCGGGGCTTGCTGCTGCGACCCCTGCGCTTGCAATTATGGATGCGACCCTTCCCACCCAGCGTGTTGTTGCGGCAACAATAGCAACCATTGCGCACCACAAGGACGTTGTGAATATGGAAGGGGTAGTATTAGTTATTATAGGAAATGTAGCAGATAAATTGCTCAATAAATTGTTCAATTAGTTTTTCTGCCATAAAACCAGCCGCTGGTTGTGCCCAGAACTACCCAGAATAAGGCCATAACGGTAAGCGAGGCAGCGGCGAACTGGGCATTCAGTTCAGTTGGCACAATGCCGCCAACCGGTGCATGTGGTGCACCGAGTATATGCGGCAGGGCAAGTATGGCGATGCCAGCTATTTTAAGCAGGTTATGGCGTGGAAAAACCAGAAGATATAGCCCTGTTGCCGTTGCCAGTGCCGTTGCCAGCCACCAAATCTGGCGTAAGTCAAGGTCGGCGGCAAGAGTAGTGGGCAGTTCGGGCGGTAGGCCAAAAGTGGGGGCAAGGGAGAAAGTAGCAAAGCCAGCCAACCCCCATAATAATCCGCGTTTTGCGTCCATTTTTTCACCACGCAGCGAAAACGCGCCGGTAAGTATCAAGGCAAAACCGATGCCCATGCCAATATCGGCAAGCAGGCGGTAAGCGTTGCGCTCGAAGCCATTGGCTGGTTCCCATGCTTCTTCGCCATGTTCGTGGGAGTGCCCATCGGCATGGGAATTAGTTTCTGTTTGTGCGGCATTTTCTTCGTAAACCTCAGCTTGCAGTATAAGCGGTGTTAGTTTCGCGCTCTGTATGGCAAAAGTTGAAAGGCCAGCGACAATACCCGCGACCAGCGCGGTGATGAATATTTTTTGCATAAACAATCCCTGTATATTAGTGGCAGGGGAAGGCGGCTGAGTGGCGTGTATCATGCGCCGCATTATGCACGGCTTCGATATGCGAAAAACCGATTATGAAAATAAAAATTCCACCAAGGATAATAGAAGCGAGGGCGGCAATTTTTTCTCTGGCAGCACTTGTGGATATATCAGCAGATTTAGTAACAACATTATTCATAAAACCTCGATGCGTAATAATTAATACACATCACTGCAAACAAAGATTTCCTTATATCAGGAAAATCCCCCATCAGTCACCCAGCCCGAAGCGTTTGCGCGTGACAAACTTTAATGGCATGTATCCTGACTTGCGAATTTTCGCTTGATCGCTGCCTTCCCAGTTTCCCAGTGGCATAGTGCAATAAGCTATCGCTTACAGTTGCTGGTGCAGTTGCGGAATTAAACTACATGTTTTCACCGCATTCCATTTTCATTCCTGTGGTTTTTATCCACAGGAAAACCATTACAAAGACGCTAACATAGAATATCTTGTGGTCAACCTGTTTTTTCCATTGCTTATTAAAAGCAAAGTTTTATAAGCGCGAATATAGGGAGGTTTTATATGAAATATCGCTATACAAAATCAGTATCTGGTATTTTGGTGCATTTTTTATATGTATTTTTGCTGGTTTTAATTGTGCCCACAGGTGCTTTTGCGCATGCGCATATCCAGTCGACTTCCCCTAAGAAAAACGCTGTGCTTAAATCTTCTCCGTCAGAAGTGAAGATTGTTTTTTCTGAGCCGCTTCGCATCCAGGAAAGCTATATAAAGGTTTTCAGCGGCAGGAAGCTTTTAAGCGAAGCATCCCCAAGCCTTGCTCCCGATCAGGTAACAGTCAGTGAGGAATTGCCAGAGCTTGCCCCGGGAAAATATACTGTGAAATGGAAGGCTGTCTGCCTGTGCAGCGACCACCATGCAACCAGCGGCAGTTACGAATTCACCGTAAAATAAAACTAAGCTGCAAGCTCAGCAAGGATAGCATCCCCCATTTCGCTGGTGGAAAGTTTTTTCTTGCCTTCCTGCATAATGTCGGCAGTGCGGAGTCCCTTGGCAAGAACAGCTTTGATGGCTGCTTCCAGCTTGTCGGCTTCGGTTTTCATATCAAAAGAATAGCGCAGCATCATGGCGAAGGAAAGGATGGTGGCGATCGGGTTGGCGATGCCTTTGCCAGCAATGTCTGGCGCAGAGCCATGCACTGGTTCATATAGGGCAGGTGTTCCGGCTTCTCCTAATGAAGCTGACGGCAGCATTCCCAGTGAGCCGGTGAGCATGGAAGCCACATCTGACAAAATATCTCCGAACATGTTGGTGGTGACCATAACGTCAAACTGTTTCGGGTTGCGCACTAGCTGCATTGCTGCGTTATCAACATACATGTGCGACAGTTCGATTTTCTGGTATTCTGTCTGCCCAACTTTGATAACTTCCTCGCGCCACATTTCTGTGCATTCCAGCACGTTGGCTTTATCCACGGAACAAAGCCTGCCGCCGCGTTTTTTTGCCAGTTCAAAGGCAACTCGGGCAATGCGGATAACTTCGGGTGAGGTGTAAACTTCGGTGTTTATGCCTTTACGCGTGCCGTCTGGCAGGGTTTCCACGCCGCGCGGCTGTCCGAAATAAATACCGCCGGTAAGCTCGCGCACTATCATGATGTCCAGCCCGGCAACAATGTCATGTTTTAAGGTGGAAGCATCCGCCAGCGCGTCAAAACACTGGGCGGGGCGTAAGTTTGCAAATAAGCCAAGGGTTTTGCGGATGCCAAGCAGGCCTTTTTCCGGTCGGGAGGCAATCGGCAGCGATTCCCATTTTGGCCCACCCACCGCGCCAAGCAGCACAGCGTCGGATTTTTTTGCAGCTACAACTGTTTCATCAGGAAACGGGGTGCCGACCGCGTCATAAGCTGCGCCGCCAAGCAATGCTTCGCTGGTTTCAAATTTCACGCTGCCATTTTTTGAAAACCAGTCGATGATTTTTTTTGTTTCGGTTATTACTTCAGGGCCAATGCCGTCACCAGGCAAAAGTAAAATATTTTTTGTTGTCATTGATGCTGTCCTTTTATTTTATTAAATCCTTAAAACTATCGCCGAGTTTTGCCGGTATTATTGTTATATTATCCCAGACTTTGCCGACAACATAAGGCTCAACTGCCAGCCAGTCATCCAGTTCCTTGCGCGACGGGTAGTTTACGATGATATTAGAGCCGATCATTTTGCCTGTTTCATCAAGTAAAGCGGCACCGCAGATCATATTGCCGTTTTTTCGGGATTCGGCCATTGCCTGCGTGTGGGCGGTGCGGGCGGCCATGCGCCTTTCCATCGCGCCTTCGTCCTTAGCATCATAGGCTATAATTACAAATTGTACCATATTAACTTCTCAACTCTTCTTTCGCATGTCGGATGATTTTCAGGGCGGCGCTTCCTTCCAGCCAGGCGATACCCAGAGCCACCAGCAGGTCGGGTAGCAGCGAGCCGGTAACGCTTACAAAAAACGCAGCGATTATTATCATGATGTTTGCAAACATGTCGTTGCGGCTGCACAGCCACACCGAGCGCATATTGCTGTCACGCCCGCGTGATCCATAAAGCAGCATTGCGCTTACCAGGTTGACAAGGAGTGCAAGCAGGCCGACTATTCCCATGGTTTCGTAAACGGGGACAGTTCCATGAACGAGGTTGGCAACACCCTGTATAAGCGCTACAGCCGCCAGCAGCAGCATGAATGATGCTTTAAACAAGGCGGCTTTGGCACGCACATGTATATGTTTCTGGATGACATAAAGTGTGATGATATAGCTGAGTGAATCACTGAAAAAATCCATGGAGTCAGCAAGCAGCGAGCTGGAATTCGCATGCATGCCTTGCCATAATTCAACAAAAAACATCGCCCCGTTTAAAAGCAATACTATCCATAACATCTTGCGGTCATGAGCAATCGTATCGCAATGGCTATGTTCGTGTTCGTGTCCCATCAGGCCGCCAGCCAGGGTGTATTCTGCTTCTGCTGCGCTTCGTAATTTGCTATTGAATCCAGCTTCTGGAAGGTAAGCCCGATGTCGTCCAGCCCGTTTTGCAGGCAATGTTTGCGAAATGGCTCAACTTCAAAATAAAAGGCCGGTGTATTTTGCCCTTCGGCCTGCACGGTTTGTTTTTCTAAATCAACATTGATTTTTTTGCCGTTTTGCGCTGCCTGCATCAGTAACGCTACTTGCTCTTTTGGCAGGACAACAGGAAGCATACCATTTTTAAAACAATTATTGAAAAAAATATCAGCGTAAGACGGTGCAATTACGCAACGTATCCCGAAATCAAGCAATGCCCATGGCGCGTGCTCGCGCGAAGAGCCGCAGCCGAAATTAGCACCCGAAACCAGAATTTCTGCATGTGTGTATGGCTCGTTATGCAGCACGAAATCATCAACCCGCGTGCCATCCACCCGGAAGCGCATTTCATAAAACAAACCTTCCTTAAGCCCGGTGCGCTTGATGGTTTTCAGGAATTGCTTAGGGATGATCATGTCAGTATCAACATTATCAATCGGAAGCGGCGCCGCGATGGCAGAGAGTTTATTAAATGGTTTCATGTTTTTCTCTTTGTTAGTTACTAGTTACCAGTTGCCTGTTACTAGTAAGTTCTGGGTTTTTTAGGCTTGATTTAAGACCAGATAACATTCTACCAATTTCTTTTACCTGTATCAGTAAATCATCTAAATTTTCTTTGGTTATATAATCAGCATCTAAAGCAATTAGCAACTGGGTATGTAGTTCTGCGAGTGAACCAGATGCAATTCCTATAAATTGGATAAATTCACCATAGCTATTACGCCCGCAACCTTCAGCAATATTAGAAGCAATTGAAACTGCACTGCGGCGTATCTGTGAAGTAAGGCCATAAATTTCATCTTTAGGAAAATTTTTGGTTATACGATAAATATCTTTGCTAAGAGTTATGGCTTTCTGCCAGACTTTCAGATCTTCATAGCTTTTATGCTGATTATTTCCCATAATTTTACTGGTAACTAGTAACAGGTAACTGGCAACTTTCTACTTAAATTCCCGTATATCCGCCAATCTCCCCGTCACCGCAGCGGCGACAGCCATTGCGGGCGAGAGGAGGTGGGTGCGGCCACCGCGGCCTTGGCGGCCTTCGAAGTTGCGGTTTGATGTGCTGGCGCAGCGTTCACCGTCTTCCAGTTTGTCCGCGTTCATGGCAAGGCACATGGAACAGCCCGGTTCACGCCATTCAAAACCTGCGGCGAGGAATATTTTATCCAGCCCTTCTTTTTCCGCCTGTTCTTTGACAAGCCCAGAACCCGGCACAACCATAGCAAGCTTTACATTGCCTGCTACTTTGCGTCCCTCAGCGAATTTTGCCGCTTCGCGCAGATCTTCAATGCGGCCATTGGTGCAGGAGCCGATAAACACTTTATCTATAGCTATATCAGTTAGTTTCTGCCCGGCTTTAAGCCCCATATATTCCAGTGCGCGGGCTTTGGTCGGTGTGTCGCCAGCAGGAACGATCGCAGTTATCGGCAGCACGTCTTCCGGGCTTGTTCCCCATGTTACTTGCGGGGCGATGTCAGCGGCATTAAGCACTACTTCCGCGTCATATTTTGCGCCAGCGTCAGATGGCAGGGTTTTCCAGTAAGCAACGGCTTTGTCCCAATCTGCGCCTTGCGGAGCTTTCGGGCGGCCTTTTAAATATTCAAAAGTTTTTTCGTCAGGGGCGATGAGTCCGGCGCGCGCTCCAGCTTCAATCGACATATTGCACACGGTCATGCGCCCTTCCATGGAAAGGTTGCGGATAGCTTCTCCGGCATATTCGATAACATAACCTGTGCCGCCTGCTGTGCCGATTTTGCCGATGACAGCAAGGGTTAAATCTTTGGCAGTAACGCCTGCCGGAAGTTTGCCGTCAATGCGAACCAGCATGTTTTTAGCGCGGCGCTGGATAAGGGTCTGGGTGGCGAGTACATGCTCAACTTCTGATGTACCGATGCCGAAAGCCAGTGCGCCGAATGCGCCGTGAGTGCTGGTGTGGGAGTCACCGCAAACTATGGTCATGCCCGGTTGGGTGAAGCCCTGCTCTGGCCCTACGATATGCACAATGCCCTGGCGCTTATCATCCATTGCGTAATGGGTGATGCCGAATTCTTTTGCGTTATCGGCCAGTGTCTGCACCTGTATGCGTGAGGTTTCATCTTTAATGATGCCTTGTTTGCGCTCCGGCGTGGTGGGTACGTTATGGTCGGGGACAGCAAGGGTGGCATCAGGGCGGCGCACTTTGCGGCCGCTTACGCGCAGTCCTTCAAAGGCCTGTGGGCTGGTAACTTCATGCACCAGATGGCGGTCAATATATATCAGGCAGGTGCCGTCATCCTGCGATGATACGAGATGGGAATCAAATATTTTATCAAAAAGAGTTTTCATGTTAGATGCTTGGATAATTGGATGATTAGATAAATAGAAATAACATCAATTATCTATTAATCCAATCATCAATTCATCTATTCATCAATCTTCTTCGCGTCGCGCTTTTCAGTAATTCGCGCAGCTTTACCAGTGAGGCCGCGGAGATAGTAAAGCTTTGCGCGGCGCACTTCGCCTTTGCGTACCAGCTCAACGCTTTCAACGCGCGGGGAATAGGTCGGGAATACACGCTCAACGCCTTCGCCGTGGCTGAGTTTACGCACGGTGAATGACGAGCGTACGCCTGCATTGCGTTTTCCGATGCAGATACCTTCAAATATCTGGGTGCGTTCAGTGTTGCCTTCGATGATGCGAACGCCGACTTTAATGGTGTCGCCCTGTGCGAAATCATCAATTTTTTTGCCGGTTGCCAGCTTCTGCATGGTTTCCTGTTCGATCTTTTGCAATAAATTCATATCAATTTTCCTTCTTTTTATTCTTGCCGCTATCATTTAGCGGACCATTATTCAATAGGTTATTCAATAGGTCGGGACGGCGAGCGCGCGTAACCATCTTTGCCTGCTCAAGCCGCCACGCTTCGATTTCCGCGTGATTGCCAGAAAGTAACACCTCTGGTACTGATTTCCCATTCCAAAATGAGGGGCGAGTATAGTGCGGATATTCCAGTAGTCTAGCAAATTCTGAAGAGGTGGCAAAACTTTCTTGCGAAAGAGCATCTTCCTTGCCTATAACGCCCGGCAGCAGCCGCACACAGGCGTCAAGCAGGGCCATAGCCGCTATTTCCCCGCCCGAAAGCACAAAATCCCCAAGGCTTACCTCCAGCATGTCGTGATGCTCTATAACCCGCTGGTCTACCCCTTCAAATCTTCCGCATAATATTATAAGATGCTCATTTTTAAGGTTTTTTGCTAATTTTTGAGTGATAGGGATGCCACGGGGGGAAGGGTAGATGATGGTGGGTTTGGCAGTGGTCAGGGTCTTGGCATATTCTATTGCGGAATCAAGAACATCGGGCTTCATAACCATGCCAGTGCCACCGCCAAAGGGTTTGTCATCCACGGTTTTATGTTTGTCGGTGGCAAAATCGCGGATTTGCAGGGTTTTAAGTGACCATATATTTTTCTCCAGCGCCTTACCAGCCAGCGAATGTCCTAACGGCCCTGGGAACATTTCAGGGAATAATGTCAATATAATTGAAGAGAATAGTGGCCGGTTCAGTGGGGTGTTTTCCATATTTACCACTTTATTAAATGTAGAATGTTGGAATAGTCATCGCTCCATAATGTTGCTGGCCTATCGGCATCCTCTGCATCCCAATGTGCAGGTAGGTTCATATTATTGATGTTTTCTGCCTTGCCCAGGACTGCCCATGTTGAGCGCTGTTTATAGCGGTCTTGTTTTGTAGTTTTATCAGTATATATTTTTATAGCCATTCCTTCTGCCTTTGCAGTTGCTGTAAGTACTCTGGTAAGGTCAAGGTAGCGGTTGCTTATATGCGCGAATATCATCCCGCCTTCCTTCAAATGCGCAGCATATGCTGCGAAAGCTTCTTTGGTAAGCAGGTGCACAGGAACCGAGTCAGATGTAAAGGCATCCAGGATGAAAATATCAAATTTGCGCTGCTCATGCTCAATATTGATGCGCCCATCCCCGGATATTACTTCTATTTTTGGTTTGCAGTCATGCATGTAGGAAAAATAGCGTTTATCATTGGCCAGTTTTATAACTGCAGGGTTGATCTCATAAAATGTGAACAGGTCGCCTTCGCGTCCGTAACATGCAATACTGCCAACTCCCAACCCGATTATGGCAGTATGGATTGGCTGTGTGTTTTTAAGGGCTGTTGACATCAATTCACCAAGCGGGCCGGATGGATGGTAATAAGTAAGTGGTATTAAATGTTTTTCCCCTTCTTTGTATTCGGCGCCGTGCGTGGTGGTTCCATGTCGCATCAGGTATGCTTCCGGGTCAGAGCGGTCAACGGTGATTATGCCATAAAAATTGCGTTCGGCCTGTGCTGTTTTGCCACGTATATCGGAAAGTACAACACCGGCAAGCACTGCCGCAACGTAACATGCGCCTAGGCGCAGCGGCATATATTTTTGGTCGAAGCAATATTTTATTATGAATATGCCAAGCATTAAAAGTATACCGATCAGCCCGTTATTAAATGGGTTTAGGAGTGGCCTGGCGGCATAAAATAAAATCGCAAGCCCCGCAAAAATAGAAGCTCCGATAGAAATATCCTTGCGCCATGTTAATCTGATAGGTGTTGTCGCAGGGCGCAGCATAAGCGCTAGTGCGAAAGTAAGTGGGTATTCAAGCAGTGAACTGAATAGCAATGGTGCTATAAAATTTGTAGCCATGCCGCCTACTGCGCCGCCTATGGATAAATAGAGATAAAATTTGGTGAGTTGGCTGGAGTGTGGGCGTGATTCATAAAGTAGGCGGTGACAGACAAGTGCCGTTACAAAAAATGCTGCCATATGCCAGAACATCATGCTTATTCCCGCTGAGGAGGTAATGTCTAGGAAAAATTCAAACAGAAGGGGCGCACATAATATAAGTTGTAGTTTTAGAAGGAAATTAATTGTAAGGCGCTTCCAGTTGCCGAATGCGACTATGAAGCTTATTATATAAAGCGCAAGAAGCACCATCCATATCATCGGTACCGGCGCTATATCCATGGTTATATGGGTGGTAGTTCCAAGCAAAAGGCTGGAAGGAACCGCTGCCAGCAAAAGCCAGCGGAGTTTATACTTCCAGGTTATTGGCTTTATATTTGCTTCTGTTTTATAAAAATTGATATGTTTCTGTTTTCCATAAATTAATGCGCAACAAAGCAGTAATATCCCAAGACATGCAAATGATATTTTGAAAAACACTGCTTGTTCGCCCAGTCCTATAAGTGGTTCAATAATAGCTATAAAACCAAGTACGCCAAACATGCTTCCTGCGTTGCTCACTGCGTACAGCCAGTAAATTTCGGTGTCTGGCCTTATATCCGCATACCAGCGCTGGATAAGTGTTGAAGTGGTGGAAAGTAGGAAAAATGGGAACGCTATATGGGTAAGTAAGGCTCCTATAAGCCATGCAACAGGGGTAAGGTAGGCATCAGACGAGGGGTTACCCTTGGCTGGAACTGCCAACATCCACGAAACGGCAATTATAACCACTATGGAATGGAGAAGTGCCTGCATACGCGGAAGTTTTATTGCAGTCAGACGGTCAGTATACCAATAACCGGCAAGAAGTAGCATCTGGAAGCACACCATCGCCGTATTCCATACATTCGGGGCGCCGCCAAGGATAGGCAGGACTGCCTTGGTAAAAAGCGGCTGGATCCAGAATAGCAATGTTGAACTTATCAGGAGTGTGGCGCTGAATAAAAGTAGTGAATAAGGTTTGCTGGCATTTTCATGCATGGAAAACTACTGTTAAATTATAATGTTTAATATGTTTTATTTTTCTTTATATAGCAAATTAGGGGGAGAAGGGTGGGAGCCTGCTAACTATGCCCTGGAATTGGAGGAAGGGAACGATGCTTCTCTGCATCACGAAATTTCGTGCCAGCAGGCGCGGATTTTTCTTCTATTGGTGGCTTTGGCTTCACAACATCAACCCTCTCTCGATTCAAGCGTAGCTAATCAAGATTAGAGGAGGTTGTGTTTTGTCGGAATGAACAGAAGTAGGAGGAGGAGTAAAAACGCCAGCAGGTGACACCAGATAACCCTTGTTATTCCTTCACGATCATTACCGCCTTGTGTTGAATGAAGAACATCAACACCTATCCCAAAAACTCTCCAACCCAAGATGAGAACACTTACTTGTACTAGTAAAAGTAGTGCCCCCCGCCGTAATTGTCAAGGGCGATTGCCCTATTTATCAAGCCCCGCCTCTAGCGGCGAGGGACGGTGGAAAATACTCTCTACCAACGGCACTGCGCAACCGTAGGATTATTCCGCTGCCGTATCCTTAAGCGCCGCTTCGCCTACCGTTCTAAATCCTGACTCAGCTCTGGCGGTTCTATCTGTGGCGGCGTTATATCCTGCGTGGCTTGCGCCTAACTCACTGGTTCAACAGGCGGTTCGTTCTGCTGAGCGCAATTCCTATTTAAATTTTAAGGAATTACGCTACCAAATATTGGGGTCATGAGGTTTCTTGCGTGGCTTTTCAGGCTGCGGCTCATGAGTCTGTGATGGTGCTGGAGGTGTTTCGTCTTGGTCATCTGCGGCCATAAGTTCAACTAGCTTTTTTCCGGTGGTACTGTTTACTGATATCAGGAACTGGTCATCGCAATGGCGGCAGATATTATATTTGCTGAACATACGCCAGATGGTATATGGCAGGCCAAAAGGGAAGAGCAGCCAGCAAAAAAACTCAGTCTTTGCGCTGCCGCGCTTTTGCTTCTTTGGTTTGCCTATATAATGGCATTTTGTGCATATGTAATCGACCATAATTTTGGCCACATAATTTTTTGGCGATTGACTGAATTAAATTTGGGGCTGTCCCAGATAACTAGTTAATGTTATCTATGGATGGTATGAGAAAGAGCAGAATAAGTAAAGAGAAACAACAACGATTAATGGAGCATTTTGTAGCAGGAACAACTGCCAGATGT
>JBDHUC010000015.1:0-49989 GCA_039808985.1 Alphaproteobacteria bacterium
AACTACATTATCCGCCGCCTGCTTATGATGATCCCGACCTTGTTTGGGATTATGGTGTTGAATTTTGTCATTGTCCAGGTGGCGCCGGGTGGGCCGGTCGAACGCATGGTGGCGCAGCTTACTGATATTACTTCCGGCCATGCGACAGACAGGATAACCGGGGGTGGCACGGATATGGCGGCCAGGCTGGATACCACCAACACCACCCAGTCCATGTATCGCGGTGGGCGGGGGCTGGATCCGGAAATCATCAAGCAGATCGAGAAAATGTACGGATTTGACAAGCCGCCGCTGGAGAGGTTTTTGCAGATGATGGGAAACTACCTGCACTTTGATTTTGGCGAGAGTTTTTTCCGCAATGAACGTGTTGTCGACCTGGTTTTTAAAACCCTGCCTGTAACCATTTCGCTGGGGCTGTGGACTACGCTTCTGGTGTATCTGATATCAATCCCGCTGGGCATACGTAAAGCGGTCCATAATGGCTCCAGGTTCGATATAGTAAGCAGTTGGCTTATAATTATCGGCTATGCCATTCCCAGCTTCTTATTTGCGATTTTACTGATAATCGTATTTGCGGGTGGAAATTACCTGAGCTGGTTTCCGCTTAAGGGGCTTACTTCCGATAATTGGGACGAACTTTCATTTTTTGGGAAAATAACTGATTATTTCTGGCATATAACCCTGCCGGTAACTGCCATGGTAATCAGCGGTTTTGCAAGCCTTACCATGCTTACCAAAAACTATTTCCTAGAGGAAATCAGCAAGCAATATGTGCTTACCGCCCGTGCTAAAGGCCTTTCAGAGAACCAGGTGCTTTACGGCCATGTGTTCCGCAACGCCATGCTGATTATCATCGCCGGGTTTCCCAGCGCATTGCTTAGTATCGTTTTTACCAGTGCGTTACTCATCGAGATAATTTTTTCCCTAAATGGCCTTGGTTTGCTGGGTTATGAAGCGGTTATAGGGCGCGATTACCCGGTGATGTTTGGCACATTATTCATATTTACCCTGCTGGGATTGGTATTTAACCTGATAGGCGACCTTGTCTATATGCTGGTTGACCCGCGCATAGATTTCGAACGGAGGGAAGTATGATAATTTCTTCCGAAAAATTCGTACCACATAGCCTGCAACATTTAACACAGGCCAGAGTTTTCCCCTCGCCCTTGCCGGAAGTTTTTTATGATAAAATATGCCGGGAATACCAGGAAGTTAGCGATGTTGAAGTAAGCAGGATTGTTTACGAAAGCGACGGGCTGAAAGTTACTGGGATTTCGGCGATTCCCGCCAAGATTTCCGCTAAGTCGCACCCTATATTTATTTATAACCGTGGCGGGAACCGCGAATTCGGGATACTTACCGTGCTTGCAGTAATGCGCTCCATGATTCCTTTTGCCCGTGCCGGATATATTGTTTATGCTTCCAATTACCGGGGCAATGACGGCGGCGAAGGAATGGAGGAATTTGGCGGCTCTGATGTTAATGATGTTTTGAATTTAATAGAAGCAGCCAGGCAAAACCCGGCATGGGACGGGAAAAATATTTTTATTCAAGGGCATTCGCGCGGCGGGATGATGACCTATATGTCATTGCGTAGAAATAAGTCGATAACTGCCGCTATTTCCATCGCAGGAGTTTCGGATCTCGGGCAAAGCGGAGTCGAAAGGCCGGGCATGGAAGAAAATGTGTATAGCAAGCTTATTAAAGTGCCGGAAAGTGAACGTGCGGAAGCTTATAAAAAGCGCTCTGCTGTTTGCTGGGCTGATGAGATCGACGCTCCCCTGCTCCTGCTCCACGGCGATGCTGACGACCGGGTTGACGTTAGCCATTCGATAAATATGGCAAAAAAGCTGGAGGAATATGGCAAGGAGCATGAGCTGGTGGTCTATGAAGGCGGAAACCATGCGCTGCTTCGTTTCTGGGGTGATGTTACGGCCAGGAGCATAGCCTGGCTTGCAAAATACACTTCCCCCTCTCCCCATAAGGGAGAGGGCCTGGGTGAGGGTAAGGGTGGTTAAAGTATGAAGCTTTCCTCACTCACCCGCCGCCGTTTGCAATTATTTTGCGCCAACAAGCGCGGGTTCTGGGCTTTCTGGATATTCATGGCGCTATTTGCCGCGACCTTATGCTCGGAGCTGATTGCCAATGATAAACCTATAATTATGAAATATAAGGGCGAGTTTTATTTCCCGGTTTTTGCCACTTATCCTGACAGGCTATTTGGCGGGGATTTTCAGACCGAAGCAGTTTACCGCGATCCTTTAACCGCAAATGCAATAAAGGAAAATGGCTGGGCCATATGGCCGCCCATTCGCTTTTCCTACAGCACCATAAATTATGACCTGCAGGCTCCTGCCCCCTCGCCGCCTTCCGCTATTAACCCGCTTGGCACCGATGACCAGGGGCGCGATGTTCTGGCAAGGCTGATGTATGGTTTCCGCATTTCGGTTTTGTTTGGCCTGATACTTACTGTGCTAAGCGCGGTTATTGGTATATTCACAGGTGCGGTGCAGGGTTATTTCGGGGGCTGGACAGATTTGCTTTTCCAGCGTTTTATTGAGATATGGAGTGGGCTTCCCGAGCTTTTCCTGCTTATAATACTTGCCAGCCTGGTTACGCCTAATTTCTGGTGGCTATTGCTTATCCTGCTTATGTTCAAATGGATGTCGCTTACCGGGGTTGTGCGCGCTGAATTCCTGCGCTCACGTAATTTTGATTATGTGAAAGCGGCGCGTGCGCTGGGTGTCGCAGAGCCGCGCATCATGATACGCCATGTGCTGCCTAACGCGATGGTTGCAGCCATGACCATGATACCATTCATGATGAGTGGCGCAGTAACCGCGCTTACCACCCTTGATTTCCTGGGTTTTGGCCTGCCGGTCGGCTCACCATCGCTGGGCGAATTGCTGCTACAGGGAAAAAATAATCCGCAGGCGCCGTGGCTGGGCTTTACCGGGTTTATAACTATTGCGTTGCTACTGGTATTGATCGTATTTATCAGTGAGGCTGTGCGCGATGCTTTTGACCCTTACAAGGTTCAGAAGGGAGATTTATGACGCTCCTTGCTGTAAAAAACCTCTCCCTTTCCTTTGGGCGTACGCAAATTCTGCGCGATATTTCCTTTTATGTGAATAAAGGGGAAATGCTTGCGGTAGTTGGTGAATCAGGCTCGGGCAAATCACTTACCGCCCTTAGCTGCATGGGGCTGCAACCAAAAAGTGCGGCCATAAGCGGCAGCATAGAGTTTAATGGCGAAACAATTGCTGGAGATAAGTTCAAAAATCTGCGCGGAAATAGAATCAGCATGATCTTCCAGGAGCCGATGACAGCGCTTAATCCGCTGCATACTATTGGCGCGCAGATCGGTGAAATGCTGACAAAAGATGATAAAAAGCGGATTACGGGGCTATTAGAGCAAGTTGGATTGCAAAAATTCAAAGACCGGCTGGATGCTTATCCCCACCAGCTTTCCGGGGGTGAACGCCAGCGGGTGATGATCGCTATGGCGATAGCCAATAACCCGGATCTGCTTATTGCCGATGAGCCGACCACAGCGGTGGATGTGACTATACAGGTCAAGATATTGAAGCTGCTGAAAGATTTGCAGAAATCCATGGATATGGCTATGCTCTTCATAACCCATGACCTGACGCTGGTGCGCCGCCTTGCTGACCGTGTTATGGTAATGAAAAACGGCGAGATTGTGGAACAGGGTAAGGTTGCTGAGGTGTTCCAGAATCCAAAACATAGCTATACCAGGCATTTGCTGGATTCCGAACCAAAGGGCGACCCCCTGCCCGTTCCTGCTGATGCGCAAACTGCAATCGAATGCCGTGGCCTGAAAGTATATTTTCCAATAAAAACCGGCATTTTCCGGCGTATCTCCTCATACGTAAAAGCGGTTGATGATATTTCGCTGGCCGTTCCTGGCGCTTCAACCCTGGGCGTTGTCGGTGAATCCGGATCTGGCAAAACAACGCTTGGCTTTGCGCTCTTACGCCTTATTAAAAGTGAAGGAAAAATAGCTTTCCTTGGAAAAGAAATAGATACGCTGAACGGAAAATCTATCAGGCCGCTACGTTCCAGTATGCAGCTTGTATTCCAGGACCCCTACTCCAGCCTTAATCCGCGTATGCGTATCAGCCAGATAATTGAGGAAGGTTTACTGGTTCATTATCCGGAAAAAACGCAGGGCGAACGGGAGGCAGAAATAGACCAGATACTAAAGGAAGTCGGTTTGCCAGTTGATATAAAAGAGCGCTATCCCCATGAATTTTCCGGTGGACAACGCCAGCGCATCAGCATCGCCCGTGCTATGGTTCTGAAACCAAAATTAGTAGTGCTTGATGAACCAACCTCGGCCCTTGATCTATCGGTGCAGTCGCAGATAATAGAATTGCTCAAGCATTTCCAGAAAGAGCGCGGGATAAGCTATTTATTTATCAGCCATGACCTTCGCGTTGTGCGCGCCATTGCCCAGAATCTTATTGTTATGAAAGACGGTAAAATTGTCGAGCAAGGCGCAACCGCTGAAATTTTCGCCAAGCCTGCTCACGAATACACCAAAACCCTGATAGATGCTGCGTATTTGAAATGACCAACCGTACAATATTCGCCCTTGCCACTGCGCCAGCTAAATCCGGCGTTGCTATTATCCGCATATCTGGCAAAAATGCTGCCCCTGCCCTTGCTCTGCTGACTGGCGCTCCCTGCCCTGCTCCTAATTTTGCTAAATACTCGGTTTTTAAAAACCCGGCTACTGGGGAGATAATCGATAAGGGCCTGGCTATATATTTTAAGGCTCCGCATAGCTTTACCGGCGATGATGTTGTGGAATTGCACCTGCATGGAAGCCCTGCTGTTATACGTGAGATTCTAGCGGTGCTTTCGGGTGCGGCTGGTATGTATGCCGCCGAACCTGGTGAATTCACGCGTACGGCCTTTTTAAATGGGAAATTGGATTTAATGGAAGCTGAAGGCCTTGCCGACCTCATTAATGCCGAAACCATTATGCAAAAATCACAGGCATTGCGCCAGATGAATGGTGAGCTTAGCGGATTTTACAATGAAATCCGCGCAAAAACTATAAATTGCCTTGCGCTGCTTGAAGCCTATATTGATTTTCCTGATGAAGAGATACCGGAATCAGTGCTTGCACAGTGGCACGAAACGATTATGGGGTTACGGCAATCAATAAGCGCGGCGCTTGCTGATAATAAGTGCGGTGAGCGTATGCGTGATGGCTTGTCGATTGTTATAGTAGGTGCGCCCAATGCCGGGAAATCAAGTTTGCTGAACAGGCTGGCCGGGCGCGAAGCGGCCATAGTTTCCCACCATGCCGGAACCACGCGTGATGTCATTGAAATACATATGGATATTGCTGGATACCCGGTGCTGCTCATGGATACTGCCGGGCTTCGTCAATCGGAAGATGAGGTGGAGGAGGAGGGCATAAGCCGGGCGCGGGTGCGGGCAGGGCAGGCTGATATAAAGCTGGCTTTATTTGACAGCTCGAAGCTTCCTGAAATGGACGCTCATACCAAAGAATTGCTCGATGAAAACACTATCGTAATAATCAGTAAATCTGATGCTGTCATCCCCGCCTTGAGCGTGGATCTCAAACAAATTAAGACAGAATTTTTGGCACTAAATCCCCGTATTCGCGGGGATTACATTGTCGAAATTTCAGCGCTAACCAACCAAGGCATAGACGATTTGCTTGCAAGGATCGAGGAAAAAGTCAGGGATTGCTTTGCTTATGGGGCTTCCAGCCTTATTACCCGTGCCAGGCACAGGGCGTTGCTTGGTGAAGCTGAATTACTGCTGGCCGCTGCTGTGGAGGATAAGGAACTGGAGCTTTCCTGCGAGGAATTGCGCCGCGCTGCACTGGCTATAGGTAAAATAACTGGAAAAATTCAGGTGGATGATGTATTAGACGTCATATTTAGCCAGTTTTGTATAGGAAAATAGCATCCTGCGCTCGCTAAAGCGCCGCAGGATTGGAGTAATTATGAATTTTGACGTAATCATCATCGGCGGCGGCCATGCCGGAACGGAAGCCGCAGCGGCTG
Source organism: Alphaproteobacteria bacterium (assembly GCA_039808985.1). Taxonomy (GTDB): domain Bacteria; phylum Pseudomonadota; class Alphaproteobacteria; order Rickettsiales; family SXRF01; genus SXRF01. The sequence continues at coordinate 6,072 of JBDHUC010000015.1, forward strand.
CGGCAAGGGTAGGGGCCAATACCGCACTTATTACCCATAAATCTGCAACCATTGGAGAAATGTCTTGCAACCCGGCGATTGGCGGGATTGCCAAGGGAACGCTGGTTAAGGAAATAGACGCTCTTGACGGGGTAATGGGACGGGCGATTGACCGCGCCGGTATCCATTACCGGATATTAAATGCCAGCAAAGGACCAGCGGTGAGGGGGCCACGCGCCCAGGCCGACCGCAAGCTATACAGGGTAGCGGTGCAGTCCATCCTATCGGAATATGATAACATTCAGATAATAGAAGATGCGGTTGAGGATTTGCTCATAAGCCCGGATAACGTGGTGCAGGGGGTTGTCCTTGGTTCGGGTAAAATAATAAAGGCGGGCAGGGTGGTTCTGACTACCGGGACGTTTTTAAATGGTCTTATGCATATTGGCGAAAATAAAATAAAAGCCGGAAGAGTAGGGGATGCGCCATCTATAGGGCTTTCCAACACACTAAAAAAACTGAATTTTAATGTAGGACGGTTGAAAACCGGAACCCCGGCAAGGCTGGATGGCAAAACCATAAATTGGGGTATTTTAGAAGAACAGAAAGGCGATAATCCACCTTCGCCATTTTCATATATGACGGATAAGGTAACGGTTCCACAGATTTCCTGTTTCATTACCCATACAAACCCCAAAACCCATGAAATTATAAAGGCGAACCTTCATAGGGCACCAATGTATTCAGGGCAGATAGAAAGCACCGGGCCACGCTACTGCCCATCCATTGAGGATAAAGTTGTCCGTTTCTCAGCCAGGGAAAATCACCAGATTTTCCTGGAACCAGAGGGGCTAGATGATGATACAGTTTATCCAAACGGTATATCGACATCGCTACCGGAAGATATCCAGGTAGCTATGATAAAAACCATTCCCGGATTGGAGGAGGTGGCTATCATCCGTCCTGGATATGCTATCGAGTATGATTTTGTTGATCCAAGGGAATTAAAGCCGACTTTGGAAACCAAGAAAGTTTCCGGCTTGTATTTTGCCGGCCAGATAAACGGGACCACGGGCTATGAAGAAGCTGGTGGGCAGGGGCTGGTAGCCGGGGTGAATGCGGCTTTGGCAGCAGCGGGTAGCGAGCCATTTATTATTGATCGTTCAGATGCTTATATAGGTGTTATGATAGATGACCTCATAACAATGGGAACCAGTGAGCCATATAGGATGTTTACTTCACGCTCGGAATACCGGCTTAGTTTGAGGGCTGATAATGCCGATCTGCGTTTGACAGGGAAGGGGATTGATGTTGGGTGTGTAGGTTCGGCCCGTAAAATAGTGTTTGAGAAAAAATTAGAAATTCTTTCAGTTTCACGTGGAACCCTGAAGCAATTAAATATCACTCCCAACCAGGCAAAATTATCAAATATTATATTGAATCACGATGGCGTACGTCGCTCGGCGTTTGATCTTCTGACCTATCCCCATATAAAATTTTCTGATATTTGCAGAGTATGGCCCGAACTAAATGAAATGCCTAAAGCGATTGTTGAGCAATTGGAAACTGAGGCATTATATGACGGCTATCTGGATAAGCAGGAGCAGGATATAATGGTTTTTAAACGGGAAGAGGGGCTGGTTATACCAGCTACCATCAATTATGATTCATTCCCTTCATTATCAACCGAAATTAAAAATAAATTGAAGCAGCATAACCCTTATAATATAGGGGCGGCTGGTCGTATACAGGGTATAACTCCGGCGGCCATCATTACATTGATTGGTTATATCAAAAAATCCACTTCTGATAATGATAATGAGATAAAAAATTGTGCTTAAGGAGCCGTTCGATTTTTTAAATTCTCACATTCCGGTTCCACGTGGAACTTTTGAATCATTATCAATCTATTATGAGTTGCTTTTAAAGTGGCAGAATAAAATAAATCTGATTGGGCCAGATACAATAACAGATATTTGGAGCCGACATTTTTTAGATTCCCTACAGCTAGTAAAATATATAGATGATAGAGAAAAAATAATTGTAGATTTGGGAAGCGGGGCCGGATTTCCAGGGATGGCACTTGCTATTTATGGGTTTAAAAATATCCACCTAATCGAGAGTGACTCTCGAAAAATAGCATTTTTACGAGAGGTGGCGCGAGTTACAAATACAAAAATTTCTATTCATCATAAGCGAATAGAAAATTGTAAAATTGACAATATAGATATTTTTGTTTCACGTGCTTTGGCCCCCCTCGATAAATTATTTCATTTAATTTCAAAATCAGTTTCACATGAAACAAAATGTTTCTTTCATAAAGGAAAAAATTATAGTATTGAAAATGAAAATGCGTTGTTGAATTGGCGATATGATATGGTGGTAAACCCCAGTATTGTTGACTCACAGAGCGTTATCTTAGAGTTCTCTAATATCAGGAAGGTATTATAATGGAAAAATCACAATCAAATAAGCCACGGATACTTTCGATTGTAAACCAGAAGGGTGGGGTTGGAAAAACTACTACCACTGTGAATTTAGCAACCGCTTTAGCGGCGGTCGATAAAAAAGTTTTGATTATAGATTTCGACCCACAGGGCAACGCCAGCACAGGTCTTGGAATAGCCCAGAATAAACGTGAAATAACCTCATATGAATTAGTATTAAACGAGGCAACCGCCGGGGAAGCAATACAAAAAACCGCAGTTCCTAACCTCCATATAATACCGGCAACCATAGATTTGTCGGGTGCGGAAATAGAAATGGTGACAATGGCAAAGCGCGAGTTTCGCCTTAAGGAGGCATTGTCAGGAAACCCATATAATTATGACTATATACTTATAGATTGCCCGCCATCACTTGGGCTTCTGACCATAAACGCATTAGTTGCTGCCGATGCCGTTTTGATACCGTTGCAATGCGAATTCTACGCTCTGGAAGGGCTTAGCCACCTGGTGAAAACCGTAGAGCTGGTGAGGGCAAATTTGAACAGGGATTTATCAATACATGGCATAGTGCTTACCATGTATGACCGCCGTAATAAATTTACCGAGCAAATCGAAAATGATGTACGCGAATATTTCGGTGATAAGGTTTATAACTCTGTTATACCACGAAATATCCGTATGTCGGAAGCCCCGTCACATGGTAAGCCAGCGCTGATTTATGATATGAATTGCGCAGGTTCAAAAGCCTATATAAAGCTCGCCAGTGAACTTCTCAAACGCGAACGTGCATTGGATAAAGAATTAGAAGCTGCCTAACAATTAAAAACCGGGAGAAATATTATGACCACCACCACGACACGCGGATTAGGCCGGGGACTCAGCGCCCTCATTTCTGAAAATTATAATCAGGCTCCGGCCCCTGCGCCAGCCACCCAGACTTCCTCATCAGCTAAAGCAAGCCCCGATAAACAGTCAGGAATAGATACGCTTCTGGTTGAACAATTGATACAGGGTAAATACCAGCCACGTACGCAATTTAATGAAGAGGCGCTGGCTGAGCTTTCGGAATCCATCCGCCGCAATGGTGTGATGCAGCCAATAATTGTCCGCCCGACTTCGCTATCATCGCGTTATGAGATAATCGCTGGTGAACGTCGCTGGCGCGCAGCCAAGCTTGCCGGGCTTAACCGCGTTCCGGTCATCATCCGTGAAATTGACGACAAGCAGGCTCTGGAACTGGCGCTCGTTGAAAACGTACAGCGTCAGGATCTTTTGCCACTCGAAGAAGCTATAGGCTATCAGCGCCTTATTGAGGAGTTTGATTATACCCAGGAAGAACTGGGCGGTATTGTCGGCAAAAGCCGCAGCCACGTAACCAACCTGTTGCGTTTGCTTACGCTGCCGGACGAGATAAAGGAAATGCTGGATAAGGGCGCACTTACCATGGGCCATGCGCGCACGCTTATTGGCGTTCCCAACCAGATACAGATAGCTAAGGAAATAGCGGCGAGGGGGCTTTCGGTGCGACAGGCGGAAGAGATAAGCCGCGAGGTGCAGGGCAACCAGAAACGCACTAACTCACGTTCGCAAAATATGAATAAAGCAGGAAGCGGTAGTTACCGCGCACCGGAAAACCGCGATCCGGACATACTCGCGCTCGAAGAAACACTGTCGGAAAATCTTGGCCTGAAAGTAGCCATCCATGACCGTGGGCAAAGCGGGGAAATAATCCTCACTTATGATTCGCTGAGCCAGCTTGACGAGATACTAAGAAGGCTGGGCGACGGTATATAGAGCGTTTTTATTCATTCTAGGCTTTTTTATTTATTGAAATTTAAAACGCAATGAACAATCGGCTGTTGTTCCGGGATTAACTGCATATGCACCAGCGGAAACGCAGCCAGGGACTGCAGATAATGTATTCCATGTCACATATGAATTTAGATCATTTGAGCCATTAATAGCAAAAACGCTGCCGCTTCCAGGTAACCCATTATCAATTTTGCTATCGATCTGATATGCTTCCAGAGCCGTTACTGAATTAGTGCTGGTGCCATTAGCGCCAGCGCCAGCAACAGAATTAACAGTAGCTAATACATAATAATGTATTTTATTACCCGGAGAATTTGCTTGTATAGTTGCTTTTGTACCTATTTTGGCAAGAGGCAAATAGTCACTAGGTATGCTGGTAGTGATTTCCGCAGCATTATTCATTCTCTTGCCAAGCCCGCTATCGATCATATTGGAATCGCTTAAATGGCGCCAGAATATAAGCGGTTCGCCAAAAAGCGCCGTGACATTTGACGGCACGTTGGTTGCGCCGTTAGCCTTATGTAATATACCGTCACCGTCACCATATCCATAATAGCCGATATATGGTGCATATGTCACAGCATATAGACCGAATGCAGATGCCTCAGTATATTTTAAATCCCCTGGCAACCCATTATATTTAGTTTTAAACGTGTTTACAGCAATATTGAATTTTTCAATCTGTGTTATTTGGGAGCGGATCTCTGAAGCCTTTATCAAATCACGCCCTACCAGCACGCCGCCTATAACCAGCCCAATAATTACAAGGACAATGGAAAGTTCAACTAATGTGAATCCGAGTTTCATATCAATTCGCTGAAATCCTATAGCCGGAGCCGCGCAGGGTCTGGATAAGGCTTTTATCGAAGCCCTTATCGATCTTCTGGCGCAGGCGGCTGATATGTACGTCGATCACATTGGTCTGAGGGTCGAAATTATAATCCCAGACATGTTCCAGGAGCATGGTGCGCGTGACTACGGTGCCGTGGTTGCGCATCAGGAATTCCAACAGGGAAAACTCGCGTGCCTGCAGGTCGATGACTTTTCCACCGCGTTTAACCGTGCGGCTTAGCAGATCCATCTCCAGATCGGCGCAGGTTAAGGTGGTGGTGGTTTTTTCGCCAGACTTCCGGCGGGTAATTGCATCCAGCCGCGCCTGTAATTCTGAGAAGGAATAAGGCTTGGCCAGATAATCATCGGCGCCGACTTTCAGCCCCTTTACACGCTCTTCCACCTTATCAAGGGCGGTCAGTAGTATTATCGGCGTCTGGTTGTTGGAGGCGCGCAGGGTCTGGACTATAGTTATGCCGTCAACTTCGGGTAACATGCGGTCGATAATCATGGCATCGTAATGCTCGGTGGTGGCAAGGAACAGGCCATCGCGCCCACTTATGCAGTGATCAACCACATGCCCCTGTTCACGAAGCCCCTTAAGCAGGTATTTCGCAGATTCGTTATCATCTTCTATCAATAAAATTTTCATTTTGTTTCCCTGGTTATATTATTGCTGCCTGCCCATTTGTTTGCGGGTGTCAGCGATTGATGCTTCTACGAATTTTCCTACTAAATTCATGCCCTCTTTTGCAAGCCCCTTGAGCATATCCTTGGATTCCTCGAAAATCCCAAGCTGGGCGACTGCAAAACCCATATGAGCTGATTCTATGGATTTTATAGCTGAGTCTTTTTTTGCTATATGGTTTTTCAGATGTCCCAGCAATTTTTTTATGTCGGCGATATTCTTATGCTTTTTCTGCTGGATAAAGGTGGCAAGTATCACGCGCAATTCCGGCTCTTCCAGTTGCTGGGTAAGCTCAGATATGGTTTTTGCATCGGCTTTGCCTTCAAATTCAACGATTATGGATTGAATGTCCTTCACGTCCTGGTTAAGCGTGTCGGTTCGCTCCTGGTAGTCATGTTCAGCGGCAGGCTTTAACAAGGCAGCGAACATGACGCCATAATTCTGGTAAAGCTCGGTTATGCGCGCGCGGGTTTTGCGGTCAGCTCGCCCCCCAAGAGGCAGCAGGCCTGCTTCCATGGTGATTATATCCTGAGAAGGGGATAGGCTTTCGCCACCTTCGCGGAAAGGGGCCAGGGGCATTTTCTGGATATAGCGCAGGCAGCGCAGGTCATAAGAAAGCAGTTCCACGCTCAGGCGGGGGGAATTTTCTCCATCGGAAGTGAAAGCGCGGATCGCATCATGAAAATAATCAATACGCGGACGCATATCGCCTTTACCGGCAATAAGCTTGAAGCGTGTTTCTATATCGACTATCTCCAGATATATCTGGGTAAGTAGCGATAATATAGCTTGCTGGTCTTTGGTTTTATTCTGCATTCTAATTTAGCTGGTGGCGTTTTTCGCTATTATATACTAATGCTTGCCAGTCAACAACCCTGCTATACTGGCTTGATTTAAGTTTTTCCCTATGTCAGTCTTCGGCTCATGTACTCTTTCGTACACTTCGCCTTGCCTTCCATGGGAAATTCCTTTCTCAAGCCACTATAATTATTCAATTTATATCAATTTTATGATTATCGAGCCGCCTAAGCTGGCAATTTACGTACATTGGCCGTTTTGCAGGTCAAAATGCCCTTATTGCGATTTTAACAGCCATGTCCGCGAAAATGTAGAGCAGGGGCGGTGGAGGGGGGCATTGCTGCGCGAGCTGGAATATATGCGCAGCCATACGGGGGGCTTTGTAGTAAGCAGTATTTTTTTTGGCGGCGGAACCCCATCGCTAATGCCCCCCGCTACGGTGGAAGCCATTATCAGCAAGGCAGGGGGGCTTTGGGAAATGGATAGGGGGGTAGAAATTACCCTTGAGGCCAACCCGACCTCGGTGGAGGCCAATACATTTCCTGATTTTAAAGCCGCAGGGGTGAACCGGGTATCGCTTGGGGTGCAATCGCTTAGGGATAGTGAGCTTGCGTTCCTGGGCAGGGGACATAGCGCCAGCGAGGCGATAGCGGCTATTGACCTGGCGAGGAAAAATTTTGAGCGCTATAGTTTCGACCTGATCTATGCCCGGCCAAACCAGACAATGGCGGATTGGAACACGGAGCTTTCCGAAGCCTTGCAACTGGCAGGGGGGCATTTATCGCTTTACCAGCTTACCATAGAGGAAAATACCGCGTTTTACCATGCCTATGCCAAAGGCGGATTCGTAATGCCGGATGAAGGCCTGTCAGAAGCCCTTTACAAGCTCACTGAAGAGAAGATGGGGTTGGCTGGCTTTGCGCCCTATGAAGTTTCTAACTATGCGCTCCCTGGGCAGGAATCGCGGCATAATTTAAGTTATTGGAACGGAACCAGCTATATAGGTGTGGGGCCGGGGGCGCATGGGCGTATAAATTTAGAATTGTGCGTGGGCGCTACGCTTGTAGACAGAAAACGTATCGCCACCCAGACACTTAAAAGCCCGGAACGCTGGCTTGAGAATGTAGAGAAAAACGGAAATGCGGTTGAGATATGGCAGGAAGTTCCGCCTGATATTGAAATAGAAGAAAGGCTGATGATGGGGCTGCGCCTTCTTGGCGGTATAAATTATCAGGAATTTAAAAAGCGCACCGGCTATGAGCTAGAGAAGCATATAAATACAGCAAAGCGTGATTTTTATATAGAACAGGGCTTGTTGGAAAATGATGACAATGCCCTGAGAGCCAGCTTAAAGGGCCGCCTGCTTTTAAACAGGCTTACCGCTGATCTGCTGATATAAAAAAACCTCCCCCGGTTAAGGGGGAGGTCAGCGTCATCCAAACAATGGGATTGAGGAGTAATTATGCCCTGATGGTTTGCAGGAATTCGTCGATTTTCTGTTTAAGTATACCAGACTGCTGGTTAAGATTCTTAGCAGACTGCAATACTTCAGAAGCAGTAGAACCGGTTTTTTCTGCACCTTCCTGAACCGAGGACATATTTTGTGATATTTCCTGGGTGCCGCTTGAGGTGCGGGCAACGTTATTTGCTATCTCGGTGGTTACTGCTGACTGTTCTTCAACCGCAGAAGCAACAGCCGAGGTGCTTACCGATACCTGGTTGATGATGTTCAGAATATCCATAACCGAATCAACCGAGGTTTTGGTAGCGCCCTGCATTTCATTGATCTGCTGGGTGATTTCCCCGGTTGCTTTGCCCACCTGGTTGGCAAGATTCTTAACTTCCGAAGCCACAACCGCGAAGCCTTTACCTGCTTCACCAGCGCGGGCTGATTCAATGGTAGCGTTGAGTGCCAGCAAGTTGATCTGGCCTGCAATACCCGTAATTACTTCGATAATCTGGGCAACGCTCATAGCTTTTTCTGAAAGCAGGTTTATCGCGCTTTTTGCGAACTCAGCTTTAGAAGCAGCTTCGTTAGCTATCTGGCTTGATTTCTGGGTCTGCTCACTGATCTCCTTAATTGAAGCGGTAAGCTCTTCTGCCGCTGCCGCAACCTGTGCTGAGGTCTGTGCTGCCTGGGTAGAAGCATCTACTACTACGCCAGAGCGTTTTTTGGTGTCCTCAGCAATATGGGTTACGCTTTCAGCACCTGCCTGCATCTGGGTAGCAGAACTTGCTACATGTGATACAGCAGCTTTAACAGAGGCTTCAAAATTATCAGCCATCTGGTGCATTGCACGGCGTTTTTCTTCTGCCGCCGCTTTATCACGCGCTTCCTGCTCAACTTTGAGTTTTGCAACCTGAAGAGCATTTTCTTTAAATACCTCAAGTGCTGCAAATATTTTACCTACTTCATTGTTGGTACGTGGAGGAAGTACGGTATCAAGTTTGCCATCAGCAAGTGATTCAGTAGCTGCTGCAACTTTGTTAAGTGAGGAAATTATCGCACGTGCCATCACATATGAGAACACGGTGATAAGTGCAACAACTATACCTAACATGGTAAAGTTTGCGATCTGGTCCTGTTTAGCATCTTTTGTGCTCTTTTCCATTTCATTGGCAAGCGCATTAGCAAAAGATTCTTCAACTTCCCTCATACCATTGATCTTTTTGGTAATGGTATCGGTCCATACAGTTGCCTGAACTGTTTTTACCTGTTCAGGGTCGTTATCAAGTGCGATTGCTTCCATCTTGGCAACATCTTTAGCTGACTGGTCATTTAAAACTTTGTCGAATAAAGATTTCTGTTCTGCTGAAGCGTATGAAAGGAATACGGTTTTATAAGCATTCTGCATCGCGATCAATTCGCGCAGTTTGCTTATTATTGCCGGGGTGAAGTTACCGGTGCTGAATCCGCCGCCTGCAACCGCACGTTCAATACCGGTATATTCTTTACCTTTCATGAAGTTTGCGAAAGAAACGATAGCGAGAGAAATTTGCGGATCATGGCTAAGGTTTGGCATATAGCCTACCAGATCAATCATTTTTCCGTTTAGCTTGGTATAGTAACCGATAGCATCAGGCAGTTCGATAGAAAGCGAGCTGGCAGAAGAACGGATGCCTTCCTGTTTTGATAAATCAGAAAGCATGTCATCCAATTTTTCATTGAATTCTTTGCCGTAAACCTGGCGGTTCATGTCTTTTACGAAATCAAGAACTTCCTGTTTTTTCTTATCGACAACAGCGCGCTGGGTTTCCATTTCTGATTTGAATTTTTCCCCTTTGCTGCCAACAAATACACCTGTATAAGCACGTTCTTTCTGGTTTTCATGCAATAATGAGCTCGTTTTTATCGCCAGCGATGATAGCTGTGACAGCTCAGAAACTTCGCGCATATTATTTATATCGCGAATGATAATTTGTGAGGAAAGCATGGCAATTGCAATAAATGCACCTGCTACTAATAAGGATATTGCTACAGATATTTTAAGGTTGGCTAAGAGTCTCATAAAATTTACTTCCTGTAAATCGCGTTAAAAGGATAAAACTAAACTATACTGATGTAGCATAGGGTTAGTTAAAGAAGGATTAATGAAAATAGAAAATTTTATTGCTCTGAAAAATTTTTCTGGGCATGGTCAATTACCCTGAAACCTTGCGGGGTAATTTCCATTATAGCAAGTTTACGCTCGGAAATACCTGATGGCATAAGCCTTACAAGACCATCTGCAGGAGTTGAAAATCCTTTAGGGTCGGTAAGTGCCCCTGTATTAATCCCATTTCCGGACATTGCGATTTGTGCGGCAATCGTTACGGCATCGTATGCAAGCCCTGCAAGCCTTACGGGTTTATATCCATAAGTATTAGAAAAACGGCTTTCAAAATTATTAAATATTTCTGGAGGTGAGCTTGGAAACCATGCGCCATTCATATCGGGAATTTTTGCCAATTCCTCATCATCCCATAGGCCTGTTCCCAGAAGCTTTATTTTTTTCAGGCTCAGGTTATTCTTATGTATAGCTTTAAGGATATTCTTTATCTGGTTTCCGCTATCGGCAATAAACATGGCCTGGAATTTGCGGTCCTCAGGCGAATTATTATAAGCAGCCGCTATACGTGAAACCGCAGCATCTATATTATTCTGGCTGGGCGCATATAATTCTGCAGAAGTAACTTGCCCGCCTTTTTTAAGATATACTTCCGATAATGTATCGCGGACTTTCTCGCCGTAAGCATCATTAGGTGCAAGAAGTGCTACACGTTGCAGCTTATTTAAATAAGCATATTCCGCGATCCTCTCAACCTGTTGCTCGGGCAGGAAACCAAAAGTATAGGCATTAGCGGACGCCACAGCTTTATTATTAGAAAAGCTTATCATGGTTACATTTTTATTATTAAGTATAGGCTTAATAGCAGTAACAGATTGCCCAAATAAAGGCCCAATAACAAAAGTAGCGCCCTGGTCAATGGCCTGTTTCGCTGTTTTTACAGTTTCGGCGGTGGTTATTCCGGTATCCTTAGGCATTAAAATAAGCTGAGCCTTTATTTGGCCAGACGGGACATTAAGATAGCTATCATAAAGCGCAAGTGTCGCGGCATCAAACATTGAATTGCCGATAGGGGCTGCTTCCCCTGACAAAGGTATAAGCAAGGCTACTTTTATAGTTTGTGCATCAGATGGTATAGCTCCGCGTGAGAGATCCTCTGCCGGTTTTTCTATAATTGGCTCTGAAGGCCCGCTGCTTTTCTGGATACGTGCCTGGTTAGTAGGCGCGGGTACGCATGCTGTCATGGCCAGCAAAGAAGCAAATATAGGTAATGATTTTATAAAAGTCATGCTTAGCCAGACAGAATAGAAGGATAATTGCTGGAATTTAGCGTAAAAAAGCTAATCAGTCAAACAACTACAGCATATTTGCAATATATATATAGTAGTGTTAATAAGAGACTGCTTTAAAACTCTACTATGTTTGACAACCAGCCTAACCTGCTTGGCTGAACCTAGCGAGTTTTAAATAGTCTCTAGGATATAAGGAATAGAATATGGAAATAAGCTTTGAAGTTGACCAGGTAATTAAAGACCTTATGGAAGGTAATAAAAGATTCCTAAAAGGCGAGTCGATACAGGATTCAAAATTATCGCTGCGCAAACTCAAGGATTTTTCCGAGAACGGGCAGGTTCCAAAAGCAATTGTTCTATGCTGCTCGGATTCGCGTGCGCCGGTTGAAATGATCTTTGACCAGGATATAGGCGACCTGTTCGTTATTCGCGTGGCGGGGAATATAATAGCGCCATCACTGGTGGGCAGCGTTGAATTTGCAGTAAGCGCATTTGGCACCAGCCTGATACTGGTAATGGGGCATTCGCAATGTGGAGCGATAAGGGCAACGCTTGACCATATAGAACATTCAAACGCTATACCTTCAGAAAATATCCATGATATAGTAAGCCGTATCAAGCCACATATTTTTTCGATAACCCAGATGAATAATATAAATGAAGATGAAAAATTCACGCGTTGCGTGGAGGCGAATGTGGCGGCATCGGTCAGCCAGCTTTCTCACTCCAGCAGGTTGATAGAGGAAATGCTTACACAGCGTAAAATCAAGATAAAGGGCGCTGTACTCAACCTTTCTTCCGGTAAGGTTGATTTCCTGGATAGCTGATCCATATTTACTCTATATTAGTCAGGGGAAGCATTATGCGCAGGAGGGAACTCATAAAATTAATGCTGGGCACGGCAGGAATAGCCGCATTTCAGGGTATTTTTAAAATCGGCAGGGCTTTTGCTGAAGAGGCGATTGAAAAAATAAGCAAAAGCGATGAGCAGTGGAAAAAGGAACTTACCGCCCAACAATATGATGTGCTGCGCCGTGAAGGCACTGAGCGCGCTTTTTCCAGCCCACTTAATGACGAACACCGCGATGGCATGTTCACCTGTGCTGGCTGTGATTTTCCGCTTTTCCCATCGACTTATAAATTTGACAGCGGAACAGGATGGCCGAGTTTTTATGACACTATTCCAGGCCATATAGAAACTAAAACCGATTATAAACTTATAATGCCACGCACCGAATATCACTGCGCGCGTTGTGGCGGACACCAGGGACATATATTTAATGATGGCCCGAAGCCAACCGGACTCAGGCACTGCAATAATGGAGTGGCGCTGAAATTCATACCAAAAGAGGTTTAACATGGGATTCATAGAGCCAGTGCTTGCTTTTTTAGAAGGGCTGGCGCTGATTGCCTCGCCATGTATCCTTCCGGTGTTGCCGCTGGTTCTGTCCACCTCTATCGAGGGTGGCAGAAAAAGACCGTTTGGCATTATTATCGGGTTCGTGCTGGCTTTCACTGCCTTTGCCTTTGCTTCACGCAAGCTGGTAAATGCCCTGGGAATAGATCTTGATGTAATTAAGGACGCATCACTTATATTGCTTGCAGCTTTTGGGCTGGTACTGCTTTCAACAAAACTATCGGAAAAATTCAGCAGCCTTACCCAGGGAGCTGCCAATCTGGGAAGCAGGATTTCAACAAATAATGAAGGCGGATTCTTAAGCGGGATTATTATAGGTATACTTATCGGGCTGGTATGGACCCCGTGCGCAGGGCCAATACTGGCGGCGGTTCTGGTGCAGGTTATACGCCAGGAAAGCGACATTGCCAGCCTGTTTGTCATATTGCCATTTGCGATAGGCGCTGGCTTGCCTATGCTTGCGATTTCACTGGCAGGGCGGAAGATTATGGGGAAACTCGGATTTGTCACTGCCCATGCTGAAGCGGTGCGTAAAATCTTCGGTATTATAATATTGCTGGCTGTTGCTTTTATAGCTTCAGGAGTGGATGTAAATTCACTTTCTGCAAAAAAGGAAGCGGTAATTTCCTCACCCGGTGCGGAATTAAAAGATGCTTTGCCTGAACCTTATCCTGCACCGGAATTTGCGGGTATCGAAGCATGGCTGAACAGCAACCCGCTTACCATGCATGGCCTGCGCGGCAAGGTGGTACTTATAGATTTCTGGACATATTCCTGCATCAACTGCATCCGTACCCTGCCTTATATAACTGCGTGGGACGAAAAATACCGGGATAAAGGATTGGTGATTATCGGTGTGTCCGCGCCGGAATTTGAATTCGAAAAAAACAGGGAAAATGTTGCTTCTGCAACCTCCCGCTATGGCATTAAATACCCGGTGGCGCTGGATAATAAGCTTGATACCTGGAGTGCTTATAAAAACCGCTACTGGCCAGCACATTACCTGATAGATAAGCAGGGGCAGGTGGTTTATACCCATTTTGGCGAAGGTAATTATGCTCAGACAGAAAATAATATACGCTATTTGCTGGGGCTGGATAAGGAAGAAACCATAATTCCGGAGAAAGCAGCCTCTAACAGCGCCCAGACGCCGGAAACCTATCTTGGCTATAATCGCGCGGACCGTTTTTCAAGCCAGCAGGAGATGGAATCAGATAAAATTCAGGATTACAGTTATCCGGGTATACTGGACGCTAATGAATGGACGCTCCTTGGCAAATGGAAGATAGAAAGGCAAAGGATTGTTTCGGCTGCGCAAGGTTCAGCCATTCGCTTTAACTTTATGGCAAAAAAAGTTTTCCTTGTGCTTGGTTCGCCAAAGGGAAAACCAATTAATGTTTTCATAAGCCTGAATGGGAAAGATAATGGAAAATTGATAGTGGACCAGCAAAAATTATATGAGATTATAGAGCAGGATAGGGCGCAGTCGGGATTACTGGAAATTACGGCGGGCGCGCCGGGTCTTGAAGCCTACGCCTTCACCTTCGGGAATTAGTTTTATGCTTAGGATTTTATTATTAGCTTTAATATTCACATTTACTGCGCAGGCTTACGCTGCTGATGAAAAAATTGTGCTGGCGGGTGGTTGCTTCTGGGGGATGGAAGCGGTTTACAGGCATGTAAACGGTGTTAAGTCCGTAATGCCGGGATATGCCGGGGGTGAGGCAGGCACGGCGCATTATGAAATGGTAGGCAGCGGTAAAACAGGGCACGCTGAATCAGTGGAAGTTACTTATGACCCGGCGCAGGTAAGCCTTGGGCAGCTACTGAAAATTTATTTCCTTGCGGCCCATAACCCGACCGAACTTAATTACCAGACACCTGACCACGGCCCACAATACCGTTCGGCAATTTTTTATGCTAATGAGGCGCAGAAAAAAGCCGGTCAGGATATGATAGATAAGCTTACACAGGATAAAGCCTTCACCATGCCGATAGTTACTACGCTGGAGCCGCTTAAGAAGTTTTATCCGGCAGAGGAATATCACCATAACTACGCAGCCCTTAACCCAACTAATGCCTATATCGTAGCTTATGACTGGCCACGCGTTGATAATGTAAAAAAATATTTTCCCGAACTTTACCGGGATAAATAGGAGAATATATGAGAGAATATAAAAAAGACCCGGAAGTTATAGAAAAACTTACTCCCATACAGCGCAAGGTTACGCAGAATAACGGGACTGAGCCACCATTTGCTAATGAGTTCAATAAGCATAAGGAAGAAGGTTTGTATGTCGATATAGTATCGGGCGAACCATTATTCACCTCGCTAGATAAATTCGATTCCGGTTGCGGCTGGCCGAGCTTTACCAGGCCGGTAGAGGCCTCGCATGTGCTTGAGCGTAGCGATACCAGCCATTTTATGCAGCGCACTGAAGTACGCTCCAGGCATGGCGATTCGCATCTTGGCCATGTGTTTAATGATGGCCCAAGGGATAGGGGGGGCCTGCGTTACTGCATAAATTCCGCGAGCCTGCGTTTTATTCCCAGGGATAAGCTGGAAAATGAGGGCTATGGCCAGTATGCCGCGCTCTTTGATAAGAAAGGCAGCGCTGCATGAGAAAAATAATTCTTGCTGGCGGATGCTTCTGGGGCATGGAGGAGTTGCTGCGTAAACTGCCGGGTGTTAGCAGGACCAGGGTAGGCTATACAGGCGGACATCTTATAAACCCAAAGTATGACGATACGCATGATAGCAGGAGTGGCCATGCGGAAGCTGTGGAAGTAGCTTACGATCCGGAAAAAATAAGCCTTAAAAAAATACTGGAATTCTTCTTCCGTATCCATGACCCAAGCACGCTTAACCGGCAGGGCAATGACCGGGGCACACAATATCGCTCGGCGATTTTTTACGGCGATGATGAGGAAAAAGAGATAGCAAAGGAAGTTATAGCGGCGGTAGATGCTTCGGGCAAATGGCCGGGAAAAGTTGCAACTACGCTGGAGCCTGCGGCCATATTTTACGAGGGCGAAGAATATCATCAGGATTACCTGCAGAAACATCCCGGCGGCTATAGCTGTCACTGGGTAAGGCCGGACTGGGTGCTGGACTAGCCAACTATTATCTGTTGATAAATGTTGAATTTAAGGTTGCCAGCTATACGTTCGGCTTTGGCCATGTAAATCCCTGCTATGTCAGGGGTGTGGACTTCGCTTGCAGTTTCGGCAAATAATTCCAGCCATCGGTCAAACATTTTTATATCAAATTCCGGAAGGTCTTTATGTTTTTTCATAGGGTTGCCATGATAGCGCCCGCTGGTCAGCATTACCGAAGACCAGAAATCATACATTTTTTTCAGGTGCGGCAGCCAGTCTGAATCTGAAACACCTATTTCATTCTCAAATAAAGGGGCTAATTCTTTGTTTGAGCGTACTTTGTTATAAAATCTATCGACAAGGAGTTTTATACTTTCCTCAGTGATAGTTGATAGCTTTTCCACATTGTTTCCTTATAATATGTATTATATATACATATTTAAAATATATACTATCGCTGCCAAATATGGTCAATAATTATTTCGGGGCTTTATGCGTCTTACAATGTTTACTGATTATTCGCTGCGCGCACTTATCTATTTATCCATGAATCAAGATCGGGTTTGCACAGCAAAGGAAATTGCCGGAAAATATGATATTTCACTGAACCATATGGTTAAAATCGTGCATAAGCTTGGGCAGGCGGGTTATATCTCCAGTATGAAAGGTAAGGGCGGGGGGATACGCCTCAATATGCCACCGGAAAAAATAAATCTGTGGCAGGTTATAAAAATATTGGAGCCGGACTTTAATATTGTCGAATGTTTTGATAGTAAATATAATAGCTGCAATATTGTATCGGCCTGTGGCCTGAAAATAATATTCGAGGAATCAATGCGCGCTTTTTGTGGCACGCTTGCTAAATACAGCCTTGCTGATGCGATTGCGAAACCACTGCTTTTCAAGGAATTATTTTTGCCAGCTAGGAAATAGATATGAATATTATATTGCAGCGTATTTATGATGAAGAACAGAAAAGCGGTTACCGCGTACTGGTTGACCGCATCTGGGCGCGGGGAATAACCAGGGAAAAAGCTAATCTCAATGAATGGTGCAAGGAACTGGCACCCAGCACGGAACTTCGCAAATGGTTTTCCCATGACCCCAAAAAATGGGAAAGCTTCAGGGTTAAATATAAAAAAGAACTGGCTGATAGGCGAGATGAGGCTAAGGAGTTGTTGAAACGTGCTGGCAATAAAACACTGATTTTGTTATATGGTGCCAGGGATACAGAGCATACGCACGCTATTGTGCTTAAGGAATTTCTGGAACATGTTTAAGGTCAGCATAATTAAAAGGGTGAGTGTCTAAATCGAATAATGAAAATATTGGAAAATAAAAATATACGGTTGCTGCCATTAACGGCAGATCATGAATATGATTATATTCGTCTTGCGAATATTCCTGAAATAAATCAGCGGTTAAGCAAACCTTTTCCATATAGCGACAACCATTTTAACAGGCAGTTGGATAATGTGCAGGGAAAGGAGTTTTATATCTGGATGATCCAGCGAAGCGGAGAAATTATTGGGGCTATTAATAGCAGCACGGGAAAGGACCCTAAACTGTTTCAGGGAGGATATTGGGTTGAACCAGCCTACTGGGGCAAAGGCGTGGCTTCAACATCGCTGGCGCTGGTCAGGGATTTTTTGTTGGGTGAGTGCGAAGCAAAGCGTGTGCAGGCGGTTGTTGAGCCTGATAACAAAGCTTCCATACGCGTGCTGGAAAAATGCGGTTATGAGCGAGAAGGGCTGCTTCGGAAATTCTACCCCTCCAGCCGCGGATTAATTGATGTTTTTATGTATGCGGTAGTTCGGTGAATAAAATACCCTTTTAAGATATTGACAGATATTTCATATGTAACTCATATAGTTATTCCGCATAATAAGGAGAAGCTGATGAAAACTGAAGTAATAAAAGAATGCACCTCACTATCCCTTGCCGAGCAAATCACTTTCCCCGAAGTTGTGATGAGGTTGTCTGAAGCTGGTGTTGAGCGTTACATGGTCGACCTTGTGGCTAAAAAGAAATTCAGTTACGGCAGGAACGGCGAAATGCACACAGGAGATTTCGCATTTGAGGATATTGCTATCCCCGAGCAACTTGATGCCGCAGAAGTAAAACAGGCTGTCGTCGATATACAGCAAGGCCGGATTAAATATCGAACTTTCCTGCGCCGTATCATGGAGGCTGGCTGTTCCCATTATGAGGCTTTCATAACAGGATGCAAAGTCATCTATCTCGGTCGTGACGGCAGCCTTCATATTGAAGAGTTCCGACATAATTAAAGGACTGGGTAGCTGATTTACGGGATCAATTTACTCTCAATAACATCCCAGATATTACGCTCTAGCTGAGTGCCATTTAACTGGTTAGCAGCGCGCAGTGTTGTAGGCGATGTAATATTGATTTCAGTAAGCCAGTCGCCAATAACATCAAGACCTGCAAAAATAATCCCTTTATCTTTTAGCGGTTTGCGTAATGCTTCACAAATTTCACGCTGCTTTTTGCTAAGCTCTACCTTAATTGCTTTACCGCCAACCCGCATATTCGCGCGAATATTCCCGCTTTCCGGGATGCGTCCAACCGCGCCTCCTATTTCCCCATCAATGAGTATTATGCGCATATCCCTATCTTTGACTTCGGGCAGGAATTTCTGCGCGATTATCTGTTCTTTGCTATTTGCAAACAGCATTTCCATTAGCGCTTTGAAATTATCATCCCCATCTTTTAAATGCAGGACCGAGCGCCCACCATAGCCATAAAGCGGCTTTATAATAATATCTTTATGCTTTGCATAAAAATCACCTATATACCTTATATCAGCGCTTATCAGGGTAGGTGGCATAAATTCTTTAATTAATGTCGGGAATAATTTTTCTGAATTATTGCGCACGCTTGCAGGATCATTGACCACCAGGGTTTTTGGCTGTAACTGTTCAAGTAAATATGTAGTGGTTATATACTCCATATTAAATGGCGGATCCTGCCTGAGCAAAACAACATCCATCGTTTTTAAATCCAGGGAAAAACTTTCGCCCAGTTCATAATAATGTTTTGGATCGTCAAAAAATTTTATTGGCTGCGCCCATGCCTTTATATCCCCATCAAGGTAACTAAGCTTGTCAGGTGTATAATAAAAAACTTCATGCCCGCGCCTTATGGCCTCAATCCCCAACAGCAACGTAGAATCACCACGCGGGTTTATGGATTCAATCGCATCCATCTGTATGGCAACACGGAGTTTCATAGCATCCTAATTCGGCAAATAACCCCGGCGCGGGTCATCTTTAAGCCGCACATAGCTGACCACGCGCTGAACATAATTGGTTGCGCTGGCAACATTAGTTGCGCGGTTAAGCTCTTCCTGGTTCTGGGCAATACCCATAAGATATACAACCTGGTTCACGGTAATTACCGAGTAATTTATATTATGTATATCCTTGCCAAACAGCAGGCGGGTGCGCACCTGGGTGCTTATCCAGACGTCTTTTGCATAATTCCAGAAACCGGATTTATCATTTATCTGCACCTCGTTCATTACTTCCTTCACGCCGTAAACCTGCCATGCAAGCTTTACCGCTTCAATCTGTGAATCAGGCTTGTCAACATTACCGGTTAAAAGCACACGCCCTTCAACTACCTTTATTTCAACATTGGCAAGCAGGTCTTTGTAATCCTGCTGGGCATAGAGGTTTTTTATTTTAATAACGATAGCGGCATCATCAATTGCGTTACCTACAGATCGTTCCTGCGCGGCAACTACAGCGGTTTCGGTAGCGCCTCCTAAAACCAGGGGAACGCACCCGGAAACACTTATCGCACCCAATATGTAGACACTAAGTTTAATAGCACGCATTCACACTCTCCATGCATCTTTTATATGTTTAGGCAGCCGCATCGGTATAACCAGTATAGCATCGAAGCGTATATTATGTTCACTGGCCATATTAAGTCCAGCTATTTTACCGCTACCTCCAATAAGCCAATTTGTAGCTGATAAAATTTTCTTCTGTTTCCATGGAGTAATACTATAGGCGCAACTTGAAAAATCCTTGCGTGCTTTGACCTCAATTATCGCAAGGGTATTTCCTTTTTTAGCAATTATATCTATTTCACCCTTGGGGTTCCTGTAACGGCGCGAAATTATCCTGTAGCCTTTCATTATCAAAAAAACCGCCGCCAGCTTTTCAGCAGTTACCCCAAAATCATAAGCCTTCCTTTTTTTGGCCTTTCTTTTTTGGGTATTTGCCATAATTTTATATTATTATTTAAAACTTAAAATGGCCTTACAACTACAAGTATAACTATTCCTATCAATAAAGCCGTCGGGACTTCATTCAGTATCCGGTAATATTTTGCGGATTTAGTATTTGTATCATTTGCAAACTGCCTGCGCGCGCGCGCCATGGCCGCATGCGCAAGCTGCATCAAAATAACCAGCACAAGCTTGTAATGCATCCATTTGCCATTTGCCGGGTCAAGGGCATGGGTATAAAACAGCAGCCACAGCCCTGCGGCCCATGTTACAAGCATAGCCGGATTTATAATAAAACGCAGAAGCCTGCGCTCCATAATTTTAAATAGCTCCGAAGCCTCGCTGCCAATTTTTACCTGCGTATGATAGACAAACAGGCGCGGCAGATATAACATCCCGCACATCCATGCAATAACAGCAATAATATGCAATGATTTTATCCACGGATATAAATCTCCATTCATGCTGCTTTTTTTCCTTCCTCGGAATAAGGGCATTGCCCCATAATTTTTGGACAGAAACGTTCATTTTTAAAAGAACATACGCTTCCTTCCTTAGAGTTTATACATAAATCAGCAAGTGCATCTATGAACATTGGCTCTGTACCAAGCGCAGGAACACGTACATAGCCCGTAACCCCGCTTTTTTCTGCAAGGCTGCGATATATTATATCAAGTTCTACCAGTGTTTCTGAATGTTCTGAAACAAACGATACAGGAACTATAAGGACAGGTATTTTTTCGCTTCCCGCCCGTTTAATCTCATGCTCTGTAGAAGGAGATGTCCATTTTAAAGCCCCGACACGGCTCTGGTAGCAAATACTGTAATCAAATCCTTCAATAGCCAGAATCTGTATTATAATCGCCACCGTTTTTTCTATCTGCCAGCAATACGGATCGCCTTTTTCAATTATTTTTTCAGGAAGCCCATGCGCAGAAAAAAGAACTCTCGGTTTCCCATTTTCCGAAGCTTTCCAATAGGCATCCTTTATCAACTTCGCATGGGCGGTAATAAACCCAAGATCGGCAGGATAGCAGCATATTTTAGTTGTCGGTATATCCATTCCTATTTTATCTGCCGAGGCTTTCCAATCAGCAAAAGAAGAGGCTGTCGTTGTTGTCGAATATTGCGGGTAAAGGGGAAGAAGTATGATGTGATCCGGCGAATAATTACGCACGTTTTTTACTACCGTATCACTCATTGGATGCCAGTAACGCATAGATACAAAAACTTTATATTCAGAATCTTTATTTCTTGAAAGCCTTTCTTCAAGGGCTTTTGCCTGTATATTAGTAAGCTCAAGTATTGGCGATTTTCCACCAATTTTATTGTAAATCCCCTGCGCCTTTATCGACCTCTTAGCCGAAATAAATTTAGCTAATATCCACCGCCACGGATTTTTTAAATCAATAATAGCCGGATCATAAAACAGGTTAAACAAAAACGGTTTTATCGCTTTTATTTCATCCGGCCCACCTAAGTTAAATAGTATTACAGCGGTCTTTTTGGTCATTTCATTCAGGCAAAAATCAAGAATTGTTTTTAATTATATCGCATACAAACGACACATTTTCCAAAGGAGTATGCGGTAAAATACCATGCGACAGATTAAAGACAAATGGTTTATCGCCAAGCGCAGCAATAATTTTTTTTGCCTGCTCCCCGGCTCCTTCTTTGTCCTCGGCCAGCAATACCGGATCTAGATTTCCTTGTGGAACAACATATTTTTGCAACTCATTTTTTGCATAATCAAGCGAAACAGATCCATCAAAACTTACGCAATCAGCTCCGCTATCTTTTGCATAATCAATAATTTTGCTACCGCTAAGCCTTGGAAAACCTATAACCGGCACATGCGGATATTTCTTCTTTATCGCACCAGTTATTTTTTTGCTGGGAATTATTGAATAATCTAAAAACTCCTGCTCGCTTAAAACACCTGCCCATGAATCAAACAACTGTATCGCCTGCGCCCCTGCCTCTATCTGCGCTATCGCATGCTCAGAAACAGCTTCTGTAAGAATATCAATAAGGCATGTAAAAAATTCCTTCTTGGAAAATGCAGCTCGTCTAACCGCTGCAAAATCCCTGCTCCCTTTCCCTTCAACCATATAACACGCCAGCGTCCATGGCAGCCCGCAAAATCCAATCAAGGCTGTATCATCAGAAAGTGATTTCCTGGTAAGCTTTATGGCCTCATAAACCGGGATTAATTTCTCATTAAAATTATTCCTGTTTAATTTTGAAATATCTAAAACCGGCTCCAACACCGGACCGGTTCCTTCAATAAAATCTACTTCGGCGCCAAGCGCATCAGGAATTACCAGTATATCTGAAAATATTATAGCGGCACTCATCCCATAGCGAGTAATAGGCTGCAAAGTAACTTCACATGCTGCTTCCGGTGTGTAACAAAATTCCAAAAAATTCCTGAAATTTTTTCTCACATTTCTGTATTCCGGTAAATACCTTCCTGCCTGGCGCATAAACCAGAAAGGTATTTTTCCTGAATGGACATTATTCAAACTCGACAAAAAAATATTACTCTTATTAATCATAAATATTATATTCTTTTTTAAGGTAGTAGTAGTTATCAAAGATTTTACGGGGATTATTTTTTATATACATTACTATCCACAAAATACACTATTAGCAATTTTTCTGGATAAATAATTGATAATAGTAATAAGTTATTCAATATACTAAAATAATAGAAATAATAAATTTACAAAAACCTGTGTATAACTATTATTATACATGTATTTAATAACGTATATGCCATGATATTCACATGTGTATAAAAACAGTAGTATGATGTACCAAAATCGGGATAAAATGCTGTCCATTAATCTACACATGAAAAACACATAAATTATCCACAGAGTTATAAGACAGAGTTATAAGAATGAAAAAATTTAATTTACACCTGGTTTCAGATTCAACAGGCGAAACAGTAGGTAGTGTTGCCCGTGCGGCGTTAGTGCAATTTGATGATGTTGATGCTGAAGAATTCAGTTGGACATTGATTCGCAGTAAAGCGCAGGTAGAAAAAGTCCTTGAAGAGATCAGGAAAAATCAGGGAGTGGTTATGTATACACTTGCCGATCACAATCTGCGCGACATGCTTAAAATAGAATGTAATAAACTAAGGCTTCCCTGCATAGAAGTATTATCCGGCGTTGTTAATGAACTGTCTAATTACCTTGGTGTTGAAAGCCATGCGCAGGCCGGAAAACAATATGAACTGAACGAAGAATATTTCACCAGAATGGATGCAATAAACTACGCTCTGGCGCATGATGACGGGCAGGCGCATTGGGAAATGGGCGAAGCAGATATAATAATACTTGGTGTATCACGCACCTCTAAATCTCCAACCTGCATGTATCTTGCATATAAAGGTTATAAGGCAGCTAACATACCACTGGTGCTTGATTGCCCGCTGCCGCAAGGCTTGGAAGAACTTAAAAAACCACTTATAATTGGGCTTACTATTAATCCTGAACGTTTGCAGCAGATACGAAAAACCCGCCTGCAATCACTTAGCCAGGAAGGGGAAACAAATTATATTGATATGGAATATATGCAGCAGGAAATAGCGCAGTCGCGCAAACTGTTTTCCAAGAACCGCTGGCCGGTAATTGATGTTACGAAACGATCTGTTGAAGAAACAGCAGCAACTATAGTTCAATATTTAAAAAAGCATCAGGAAAAACTGGAAGGTGCCAGTTGAGCGCTATATTAAAAGCTGGAGTTGTCGGATGGCCGGTTTCGCATAGCCTTTCACCGAGGCTTCATAATTTCTGGCTTGAGAAATATAATATTGGCGGGGAATATAAAGCATATCCGGTAGAGCCGAAAAACCTGACAGAATTTATTTTTTCAATACGCGGCGATAATAATTTTCGCGGCGTGAACCTGACCATTCCCCACAAGGAAGCAGTAATTGATTTTCTGGATTATGTAGACGGTACCGCAAAAAATATAGGAGCAGTAAATACCATAATAAATAAAGATGGGAAATTGCGCGGTACTAATACTGATGCTTATGGTTTTGCAGAAAATATAAAGCCATATATTACGGGAAATAAAAAAGCGGTAGTGCTTGGGGCGGGTGGCGCTGCGAGGGCAGTTTGTTTTGCTCTTGGTGAATTATGTTTTGAACAGATTGTAATATCTAATAGGACTCTTGACCGGGCAAAAAATTTATCATCTGTTATCAACAGTCCATCATCAATAGCTGACTGGGAAAGCCGCAGCGAAATATTGCAAGGGGCTGACCTGCTGGTAAATACCACCAGCCTTGGCATGAAAGGAAAAGAAGAGCTTAATATAGATCTGTTCTTGTTACCAAAAACCGCACTGGTTACAGATATAGTTTATTCGCCACTCCTAACGCCGTTACTCGCGCAGGCACAGGATCGTGGTAACCCAGTTACTGATGGTTTAGGGATGTTGCTGCATCAGGCTGTCCCTGCGTTTGAGGCTTGGTTTGGAGTAAGGCCGGAAGTGAATGAAGAATTACGCAAACATGTTTTATGCGGGATTGCGCAATGATCATAATCGGGCTTACAGGCAGCATCGGAATGGGGAAAAGTACAATTGCTGGCCAGTTTGCGAGCCTTGGCGCTAAAATTTGCAGCGCTGATTCCTGTGTTCATAAACTGCTTGGGAAAAATGGTGCGGCAGTTGGCATAATCAGTAAAAATTTTCCAGATGCGGTAAAATCAGGAATTGTTGACCGGAAAATCCTGGGGCAGATAGTTTTTTTGGATAAGGAAAAGCTGAAATTACTGGAAAATATACTGCATCCGCTGGTTCAGGAAATGGAAAATGAGTTTATAAGCCGGGCGCGCCGCTTAGGAGCTAAACTGGTTGTGCTGGATATACCGCTGTTGTTTGAAACGGCGGGTGAAAACCGTGTGGATTACACGGTTGTAGTGACGGCGCCTTATTTTATCCAGCGGCAGAGGGTAATGGCGCGCAGTGGTATGACCGCAGAAAAATTCGAGAGGATAATCGCAAGCCAGATGCAGGACATGGAAAAGCGCAACCGGGCAGATTTTGTAATTCCCACCGGGCTTGGAAAGGCCTATAGTTTTAAAATGTTGAAACAACTGGTCATCAATTTATGAAACGCGAGATTGTACTTGATACTGAAACCACCGGGCTTGACCCTTTTTCTGGACATCGTATCGTCGAAATCGGATGTGTGGAGCTGGTTGATGGGTTGCGTACCGGCGCGTCTTTCCATACCTACCTGAACCCTGAGCGCGATATGCCGCCGGAGGCTTTCCGTGTGCATGGCCTATCCTCTGAATTTCTCTCAGGACAGCCCGTATTTTCGCAGAAGGTGGATGAATTTCTGGAATTCATAGCAGATTCAACATTGGTTATCCATAATGCCGCCTTCGATATGAAATTTATAAATTTCGAACTGGAAAAGCATGGTTTTTCAGCAGTAGCAATGGAACGGGCGGTTGATACTGTGCTGATAGCGCGCAAAAAATTCCCCGGAAGCCCTGCAAGCCTTGATGCGCTTTGTAAGCGCTTCAATATAGACCTTTCGGGCCGCACAAAGCATGGAGCTTTATTAGATGCTGAATTACTTGCTGAAGTATATTTAGATCTGTGCGGCGGCAGGCAGTCCATGTTTGCGCTGGACGCTGCAAGCAAGCAGATAGCATCAGAAAGCAATAAGGTCGCAATAGCGAAAACCTATATGGAGGCCAGGATATTCACAGTAAGTGAGCAGGAAGAAGAAGCCCACAAAGCTATGCTCTCTAAGCTTAAATCCCCATTATGGCTTGAAGAAGCATAATTACAGGCAATCAGCAGTACAGGATCGATAAGAACTGCCGCCCCGCACCCGACCCCTGTCACCCCGCACTTGTTGCGGGGTCTGGAGCTTAGGCTTAATGCCGGATACCGCCATCCGGCGGCATGACAGGCTGGAGAAAATATCAAATGCAATTGCCAGGAGCTTATCATCCAGGGAAAAGCGAGAATCATTTTCTTTACAAAAAAAAGGGCCTCTGTAAAGAGGCCCTTTAATTTTTAATCAGGGTAAGAAGAAACTATTTCTTCATTACCAGCCTGATTTCAACGCGACGATCTTCAGCCAGGCAGTTGATCAGGTCTGCTTTAGCGAGGTTAGGATCGCAGTTGGTAACAGGTTTAGCTTCACCGAAAGATTCAACGCTGAGCTTGCGGGTTTTGAGGCCTTTTTTAGCCAGGTAGTTTTTAACGGTTTCAGCGCGTTTAGCAGAAAGCTTTTTGTTGTAGCCATGCTTACCGATGCTGTCAGCATAACCAGCAATATCAACGGTTTCAACCTCTTTTGATTCTTTGATCAGCTTGGAAACAGTATCAAGCTTGGTTTTTTCCTTAGCGTTCAAGGTTGATTTGTTGAAATCGAAGTAAACATTGAGGAGTTCTTTATCAATAGTTGCAAGCTTTTTACCGCTGCATTCATCGCTTACTGCATCCCATTTGGTGATAACGCAATTTCCGTTAGTGCTGTGTACGATATTTTTGTTGGTATCTTTTACAACGTCTTTCACCATTTCAGCAGCGAAAACGCTGGCTGGAGAGAGCATGAGGCTGACGGTAGCAAACATGCAAGCTTTTTTAAGGGTAATCATGAGCAGTTCCTTTATATTTAAAAGTTATAATTCCAGTTTTAATAAGCATTCAATATCTAGTTGTATTTCACGAGCAAGAATTTGAATTCGGAAGATAATTCAAATGATACCCCGAATGCAACGCATATTTCCTACACCATACACAGACATAATCTACGTTTAATAGCTTACTAAACAATTGATTGTCAGGTAAATTATACAAAAACCCGCCAATATCATGTATATTTTTGCTAAACTGATGCCAGATTGCCACAGGTGTGGCTTTACTCCACATGCGCTGTTTATATTTATAAACCCGGCCTTTATATCAGGCCCTGGCCTTGTTTTGCATATATAACGTATGAAAATCAATAGGATCGAGCATTAAAGGAGGAAATCCCCCGTCACGGGTAAGGTCTGAGATAACCCGCCTTGCAAAAGGGAATAAAACGAACGGGCAATCTACCATAATCAGTGGCTCAATATGTTCCTGCGGCACATTGGCTATCTCGAAAATTCCAGCATATGCCAGATCTACGAGGAAAAGCGGCGCCCCGTCATTGACTGCGCGTGAGTTTATATGCAAAGTGGTTTCGTAGATATTCTCCTGTAGTTTCTGTGCTTTCAGCTCGACATTAACTTCAATTTTAGGGGTATAATTAGTTACCATCAGGCTTTGTGGGGCATTAGGGTTTTCAAATGAAATATCTTTTACATACTGCCCTTTGATGACAAAACTGGGAGCCTGTGCTTTTTCAGCAGGAGTTTTATTCTCAACCATAGATTTTTCCTTTAAGATGTCTTATATTTATTTGCTCTGTCGCGCAATAAAACATATACATGATATGATTTCCATAAAAATCTTATATTCAAGAAACGGGTTGTAATATATGACTGAAGAGTTCCCTTATGCGGATATAATAATATTGGCACTTATAGCTGGCTTTATTTTGCTAAGGCTGCGTAGCGTCCTTGGGCAGAAGAACGAACACGACAAGCCTGATTTTTTTCAGCCGCGCCCAAACGTTGAGCAAAATAAGGAACCAATAATCCAGTTAAGCGAAAAAACCATTAAACCCCGTCCCAAGGTGGATATGGATCCCTATACGTCAGCCCTTGGAAGCGGTGATGTTCTTCAGGGCATCAATGACATTAAGAGCAAAGACCCGTTATTTAACGCCAGTATTTTTATGGATGGCGCAAAAATGGCAT
The DNA here is from genome assembly GCA_039808985.1 of Alphaproteobacteria bacterium. Lineage (GTDB taxonomy): Bacteria > Pseudomonadota > Alphaproteobacteria > Rickettsiales > SXRF01 > SXRF01. Next base: position 34,076 of record JBDHUC010000015.1, read on the forward strand.
TTGAAATGGTATTCGATGCCTTTGTTAAAGGCGACAAGCAGACACTGGCAAACCTGCTTTCAACAGAAATATATAACCAGTTCGCAAACGATATTGATGCGCGTGATAAACAGGAAAACCGCCAGGAAACCACGCTGCTTTCAGTTAAGCCTATCGAGATTTCAAAAGCCAGCATCGACCGCAATAATGCCCAGTTGACAGTGCGTTTTGAAAGTGAGCAGGTGACAATAGAGCGTGCAAAAAATGGTGATATTGTTGGTGGTGACCCTTCGGATGTTCAGCACGTAAATGATGAATGGTCTTTTGAGCGCGATGTCACGTCAAAAAATCCTAACTGGAAGATAATAGAAACCTGATGTTTTCACGTGGATTAATATTTGCCGCCGGTCTGATGCTTGCTATAACAGGCTGTTCTTTTGGTCCGCAGGATCATTTTGAAGCACGCACTCTTAAATTCGAAGACCTTAAGGATTGGCAGCGCGAAGACCATATGGCGGCCCTGGAAGTTTTTAAAAATTCCTGCAAGATACTTTCACAAAAATCACGCCCAACCACCAGCGGCAGCGACATAAATATAAACTCGATGCTTTGGGCCTCGCTGTGCAACGATGCCTATCTCGCAACCAATCAATTGCAGGCACGGGAATTTTTTGAGCGCCGTTTTGTGCCTTACCGTATAGCGAATAACGGCAAGGAACAGGGGTTGTTTACAGGATATTATGAGCCGGTTCTGTATGGCTCGCTACGCAAGGGCGGCGATTTTAAATATCCGCTTTACGCTGTTCCTGCCGAACTTAAAAACCAGAAACCATATTACTCCCGCGAGGAAATTGAGCGCGGCAGGCTTGCCAACCGCCGCCTTGAAATAGTCTGGGTCGATGATCCGGTAATGTTGTTTTTCATGCAGATTCAAGGCAGCGGGCGTGTGCGCCTGAAAAATGGCCGTGAACTGCGTATAGGCTATGCGGACCAGAACGGCCATCCCTATGTTTCACTGGGAAAAATAATGGGTGATGAAGGTTATCTTTCCAAGGACAATGTCAATTTTTTTACTATCCGCCAGTGGCTGTATGAGCACCCCGCCCAGGCAATCGGGCTGATGCAGCGCAACCCTTCCTATGTGTTTTTTAAAGTAATCGACAAGCCGGTTGTCGTTGGTGCAATTGGCGCTCCGCTTACCCCTCTCCGTTCCATAGCGGTTGATAATAAATACATACCATATGGCCTGCCGCTTTATATGGAAACCCAGCTTCCAGGGCAATCCGGCCAAACCCCGTTTAACCGCCTGATGATCGCGCAGGATACAGGCGGGGCGATACGCTCCCCTGTGCGGGCCGATATATTTTTTGGTGCAGGGGATAATGCCGAGTATATGGCAGGATATATGAAAAACTATGGTGTCTACAGCCTTTTAATACCCAAAGAAATTGTTTCCCAGATGCCGTGATATAATATGGTTCGTAAACGTAACTTAACCGAAGAAGAACAGCTTTTATGGAATTATGTAACCAGGAATGATACCCCGCTTGTAAGCGGCGTAATTACGGAAGAATCAAAAGGGCTGGAAAAAATAGAAAAGGTAAAAAGAAAAAGTGAAACCCACAAAAAAATCTCCAGAAATATTAATACTGCTCACAGACAACAACCGCTGAAAGCAAAAGGCGATTATTCGGGGATTGATAAAAACACCGCCGGACGTTTCAAGCGTGGCGAGGAACCAATTGATGCAACTATCGACCTTCATGGTATGACACAGGCAAAAGCCCATAGCGCATTTACCAGCTTTATCCAGAAGCATATCAAGGCAGGCAGCCGCCGCTTACTGGTAGTTACCGGAAAGGGAAGCGGCGTATTGCAGCAGGCATTCCCAGGGTGGCTGGATACGCCGGATATAAGTGGGCAGGTGCTGGCCTATGATGCGGCGAAAGCTAAGCATGGCGGCAGCGGCGCTTATTATATATTGCTTAAGAGAAAACGGAAATAACATGGCGCATAATAAACCGCATATACTTGTTGTCGACGATGATGACCGGCTGCGCGCACTCCTTAGCAAATATCTTAGCGAGCAGGGGTTTTTAGTTACTGCGGCAGACAGCGCAAAAGAGGCGCGTGGCAAATTAAGCGCATTTGTTTTTGACCTTCTTATACTTGATGTGATGATGCCAGGAGAAACAGGGTTGGAACTGCTGGCTTCACTTAAAGCAGGGGATACACCTGTGCTTATGCTTTCTGCAATGGCAGAATCCGAAGACAGGATAAGCGGCCTGGAGCTGGGCGCGGAAGATTACCTGACCAAGCCGTTTGAGCCTAAAGAGCTTGTCCTGCGTATACGGGCAATACTTCGCCGGGTTACAGCCCAGAAAGAAAAAACACAGATCGTAAAATTCGGTACATTTACTTTCGACCTTTTAAGTTCGCAGCTCAAGCGCGATGGCGAAGCTGTATATCTGACTTCCAATGAAGCCCTGATGCTTAAACTGCTTGCCCAGCAGGCGGGAAACCCTGTATCGCGCGAGGAGCTTTCCAGGCTGATGCCAAGCAGCGGGAATGAGCGCAGCATAGATGTGCAGATGGTGCGACTGCGTAAAAAAATCGAGGAAAATGACAGCAAGCCGATGTATATACAAACCATACGTGGCGCAGGCTATGTATTATATGCGCAGGCCGTGGGCAATTTATGAAAAGTGCTTATTTACCCAAAAGCCTTTTTTTACGCTCCCTGCTGATCCTGGTTTTGCCGACATTACTTATACAGATGGTAACGGCATATATCTTTTTTGACCGGCACTGGGATAACGTAACGCGCCATATGTCAGGATCTCTTGCAGGCGAAGTAGGGTTTCTTATAAACCAGCTTAAAGATGTTTCCGATAAGAAAAAACCTGCGGTTGTCAGCGAATTTGAGCAGGCCACCGGAATTTCGGTTTACTTCGAACCGCCGGAATCTTTCAATCCTAAAAAAACAACCGGCGATTTCCCGGAATTCCAGGAATTGCTGCGCACCAAGCTTCATGAACCTTTCACCATAGCCCGGATAAAAGATGGGGCTTATATAGAAATCCGTATCCTGCTTGCCAAGCAGGCATACAGGATAGTCGCCAGCACCAAGCGCTTAGATAGCAGCACCACAACTATTTTCATGGCATGGATGCTGGGCGCGTCCGTATTATTCCTGGTAATTGCCATTATCTTCCTGCGTAACCAGATAAGGCCCATAACGCGCCTTGCCATAGCCGCCGATAATTTCGGACGCGGGGTGGATACACCGAATTTCCGCCCGCATGGAGCAACCGAAGTACGCAAGGCGGCACGTGCTTTTATCGTAATGCGCGAGCGCATCCGCCGCCAGATCCGCACCCGCACCGATATGCTCGCCGGTATTTCCCATGACCTGCGCACCCCTCTTACACGCATGAAATTGCAGCTTGCCATGCTACCAGCCGATATTGCTGAGCGTTCCGATATGAAAGAAGCGATAGAGGAATTGAATGATGATGTGCAGCAGATGCAGCATATGATCCGCGAATATCTGGATTTTGCCCGTGATGGTGGGCGCGAGGAAACCGCACGTATCTGGCTGGATGAATTATTGGAAGATGTAGTAAGCGATTACACGCGCATGAAGCAGGAAGTAACGCTGACCATTAAAAGCAGGATGGAGATTGACTTGCGTATAAGCCCATGCCGCAGGATGCTGCATAACCTTATAGATAACGCCTTGCGTTATGGCAGGCGCTGCCATATTACCATGCAGGCCGCTGGCAGCTATGCCGAAATATTGATTGATGATGATGGCCCAGGTATACCACCGGAAAAACACGAGGAAGTATTCAAGCCTTTTAACCGTCTTGAGCCGTCACGTAATAATAAAACCGGCGGGGTCGGGCTGGGGCTTACCATTGCCCGTGATGTGGTGCTGGCACATGGCGGGTCCATCGCTCTTGATGCTTCACCTTCTGGCGGGCTTCGTGTATTAATACGATTACCATTATAATATAAGGCAGGTATGGCACTTTTTTTATTCCGTTTTTATCCCGTTCTTCTGCCGCTTTTTATATATTGGCTGTGGCATTTATTTGCCGTAAGGCGCGCACGTAAGAATGGAAGCCCGATACCACGTTTTCGTGACGGGCCGATATTCACCCTGCTTATGGCAAGCCTGGGCATAGCGGTTTTATGCTTTCTGGTGCTTGGCTTTTCGGCTACAGAAAATAATAATAAAGGCAGCTACATACCGCCGCATATGGAAAATGGGAAGCTTATTCCCGGAAAGGTTCAGCCATGAAATTATCGCCATCCTGGCTTGCATGGCCTGAAACCCGTAAACTTATAAAAGCCTTCACAGGAAGAGGGGAAAAGCTACGCTTTGTCGGCGGCGCGGTGCGTGATTCCTTGCTGGGCATTGATGCGGTGGATATTGATGCGGCAACCAGCATGACGCCGGATTTTGTGCAGGAATTGCTTGAAAAATCAGGAATTCGCGTAATACCCACCGGCATAAAATACGGGACTGTAACCGCGCTTATTGATGGCAGAAGTTTTGAGATAACAACCCTGCGCCGCGATAATTCCTGTGATGGCCGCCATGCACATGTGGAATATACCGGCGACTGGCGCGAAGATGCGATGCGCCGGGACTTTACCATGAATGCCATATACATGGCCCCAGATGGTGAGTTGTTTGATTATGAAGGTGGTATACAGGATGCAACAACCGGCGCGGTGCGTTTTATCGGCGACCCAAAGCAACGTATAAAAGAAGATTACCTGCGCATATTGAGGCTTTTCCGTTTTTATGCCTATTATGGCAGGCAGGCACTTGAGCCTGAATCGCTTGCCGCATGCTTTGAACTGGCGCCGCAAATCGCCAGTCTTTCTGGCGAGCGTATCCAGCATGAAATGCTTAAATTACTTGCTTCGCCTGCGCCATTTGCCGCTATCAAGCTTATGCATGATAACAAAATTACTTCTCATGTTTTTGGATTTAATATAATTTCGGACAGGTGGCCAGACAGGGGAATAGAGCAATTAAAAACAGCGGAATTACGCCTTGCCTATTTGCTGCTTACTGCAGGAATTCCTGCTTTAGATGCGCTTAAAAATTTATCCGCACGCTGGAAATTATCCAATGAATTTAAAAAACTGCTGTCGCTTCTTATTGGCCATATTGATGATATAAACCAGGCTCTGGGCGTTGCCCGGCAGAAACACCTTATACGTACTCTTGGAACAGATATTTATATTGCTTTGATAAGCTTAAAAATGGCGCTTGAACCGGACGCATCATATGGACCAATGATCGATCTGGCAAAAAACTGGCAGATACCATCTATGCCAGTCACCGGCGCCGATTTGCTTGCTAAAGGAATAGCAGAGGGAAAAGAGCTGGGCCAGAAGCTTATGGAGCTGGAAATATTATGGGAAAAAAGCGATTATAAGTTGGGCCGGGAAGAATTGCTTGCCACTATTCAATAATTATTTGTCACCTTCCGCGGACGCTTCAGGATCATCAACCGGATTTTCTTCCAGAGCATATCCGGCAGAACGGACAGTGCGGATCAGGTCCGGCTGCTTGCCATCATAATCAAGCCCCTTGCGCAGGCGGCGCACATGCACGTCAACCGTGCGCAGCTCAACATAAATATCATGCCCCCATACCGCATCAAGCAGTTGCTCGCGCGAAAATACCCTGGCCGGATGTTCAAGCAGGTAGCGCAGAAGGGAAAATTCCGTTGGGCTTAAATGAACTTCCATATCGTTGCGTGTAACCTTATGCCCGGCAACATCCATTTTAATACCCGCGAAGGATAGGATTTTTTCCGATAAAGCCGGACGGAAGCGGCGGAATACTGCACGGATACGCGCAATCAACTCAGCAGGCGAAAACGGCTTAACCAGGTAATCATCAGCCCCGGCATCAAGGCCCTTGATACGATCGCTTTCCTCGCCGCGAGCTGAAAGCATTATGATAGGTATCCCTTTAGTGTCCTGGTTCCAGCGCAGTTGTTTGCAGATGTCGATGCCCGACATTGAAGGGAGCATCCAGTCGAGCACTATGATGTCGGGCTTGTAATCCTTGACCATGCCAATGGCTTCCTCGCCATCGCCGGTGGAAAATACCCTGAACCCCTCGCGCTCCAGATTATAGCGCAGCAAGGTAACGATTGCGATTTCATCCTCAACAATTAGAACTGATATTTCCAAAACTGGTAATTCCCATGCTGGATTATTAAGAACAGTCAGTGTAACATAATATTATTTATAGGCAATAGAGGTTAATAAAAGACAAAAATATGAACCCTAAATTAAAAATTCTGTTGGATATAGGCCCTTTAGCCGTGTTTTTCCTGGCCTATAAGCTTGCAGATGTATATGCGGCAACCATAGGCATAATGCTGGCAACCATATTGTCATTGGGAGTAACGTATTGGATAGAAAAGAAAATTTCTCCAATGCCGCTGATTTCCGGGGTAATAATAGCGATTTTTGGGGCACTTACCATAATGTTCCATAACGATAGTTTCATAAAAATGAAGCCGACCATGGTGAATATCATATTTGGCTCAATCCTGCTGGGAGGGCTTTATTTTAAGAAACCATTGCTTAAATTTGCGCTCGGCAGCGCCCTCAATTTAAGCGATAAGGGCTGGCAGGTTTTATCGTTGCGCTGGGGAATTTTCTTTCTTTTTCTCGCCGGACTGAACGAATTTATCTGGCGCAATTTCCCGACTGATTTCTGGGTGAATTTCAAGGTGTTTGGAATGCTGACCCTGACTATGGTGTTTTCCCTGCTGCAATTGCCGCTGATAAAAAAATATGGCAATGATTAGAAAAAATAATAAGGCTGGTTTCACCCTTGTTGAGCTTTCTATAGTACTGGTGATTATCGGGTTGGTGGTCGGCGGAGTCATGGTGGGAAAAAGCCTTATGAACGCAGCCAAAGTTACAGCGCAGATTTCTCAGTTCGAACAAATAAAAACCGCCTACACCACCTTTAAACTTAAATATGGATGTACGGCGGGGGATTGTCCCAATGCCACGGAATTTTTTGGTACGGCTGTTGCAGATGGAAACGGAAATGGAACTGTAGAAAATAATGATAGCGGGTGCGCTGTTCCGGGAGCCTGTCAACCTGCTGCCAATTGGACGTATAACTTTGAGATGTATTATTTTTTCCCAGAACTTTCCCTAGCGGGAATGATTCCCGGAAAATATACGGCTACCCAAACAATTGACCAAGGCTATCCCTCCACAAAATTGAGTCCCGGTGTCGGCGGGATGACCGTGACTAAATATCGTTTCACCTCTATTGACACATGCAATAGCTGGGCATGTTGTAACTATGCAAAAGGACTTATTCGTAGCTATGATTGCATGGGGATTGGGGAGTTTCGCCAAGCCCTGTTTGTTATATTTAATAATCCATCCAACCCGGCTTGGAGAATGAAGAGTGCGTTTTACGGGATCTTTACCCCGGAACAAACATTTTCCATGGACAGCAAGATAGATGACGGGAAGCCATTTACTGGCTCATTCAGGGCAGCAAATGCCTCAGACAGCACAGGTACATTCCCTGATGGGGATTGTGCTACGGATTACACCAGTAAAACATCCGGCTATAACTTTTCCAACGAAAAAACCGCCTGCCATGTCGCATTGAAGCTGGAATAACCTTTCTGTCCCCACCGGGCATACTTCATAAATCCTTAACAAGTTGCTGCTAAACTGGTTTGTCATTAACCATTTTGCCATTGTCCCATGCCCCGTTCTGGTTTTACTCTTGTTGAACTATCTGTCGTGTTGGTCATCATAGGGCTGTTGGTGGGCGGGATTCTGGTGGGGCGGGATTTGATATCGGTCTGATAGTGGGTGGTGTGCTGGTAGGGCGGGATTTGATAAAGGCGGCGGAGATAAGGGCGCAGGTTTCCCAAATTGAGAAATATAAGACAGCCGTTAACACCTTCCTGCTTAAGTACGGCTACCTTCCAGGCGATATACCCGACCCAACAGCATCAGGATTCGGGTTTATTCCAAGAGGCCAATATGCTGGAGAGGGAGATGGTAACGGGGTTTTGGAAGGAGTAGTATCCGATGCTGCCAACTCTAACTCAGGCGCAAGGCACAATATAGGAGAGCTTACAGTCTTCTGGAGTGATTTAAGCCGTGCTGGCATGGTAGACGGTAACTTTTCGTTAGCAAGCTCTACTCTATCAATACCCAACGCCTGGTCTGCACCAGCGGATGGCATTATCCCGGAGTCGAAATTGGGAGCTGGTAACTATGTTTATGTCTGGAGTGGAGGTTACGGTGTAGCGTCTTCTTCGGATAGGAAAAATTATTTTGGGATTATTAGGGCAAAGGGAGGGCTTAATAATCCTTTCAACGGCGGTGGAGAAACCTATTGGGAGCCGGGCATGACTGTTGGGCAGGCTTATAATATTGATTTAAAAATTGATGATGGTTATCCCCAGTCAGGAACTGTACAGTCAAACTATATATACGGTGGCGTAATTTGGTGGTCAGCCGGGGATCATGGAGCTGCCAACGGACATACAGGAAGTTACGCATGGCCATCCATGGGGCCTACTACTGCTGCTACCGCATATGATCAAATAAATTGCTATGACAATGACGGCGTAGTGGCCGTTCAGAAATACTCTTTGCGGAACCTGAATTCAGTTAATTGTGCACTTTCTTTCAAGTTCCAGTGATTTAGGCCTACCATCGCCATCACCTTAATAAACTCTTAATAAGTCTTTGGCTGGTTGTCGGTTCATTATAGTCGACACCAGTTCAGCTAACTAGGATAAATTGCCGATTGCCTTAGTTATTTAATATGATAAAGCGTGATTTGTGAATCATAGAAGGAGGAAATTATCAGCCAAGCCTTGACCCTCCACCTTACCGACTCAGCAGAATCGGTCATGTTTTTTGTTGACATTGTACTAAATATAGTACATTTTATAGGGGGGATATGCAGAAGAGCAAAAAGATTCAGGCGCGGTTTTATCATACGGAGTTGGGAGCGAGTCCGGTACTCGAGTGGTTGCGTTCCTTACCGATAAATGACCGACATGCCATTGGCCGGGATTTAGCCCGTGTTGAATTTGGCTTTCCGGTGGGTATGCCTCTGTGCCGCGCTTTGGGGCACGGGCTTTGGGAAGTTCGGGTAAACCTGCCGCATGGCCGGATTGCACGGTTGCTGTTTTGTGCAACAGCCGGTGAATTGTTTGTGCTGCACGGATTTATTAAGAAGACACAAAAAACCCCAGCGCAAGACTTAGAGCTTGCCAGCAAACGTATGAAGGAGGTGGAAGAATGACGAAAAAACGAAAGAACCCGCATCACGGAACATTGGTCGATGATTGGCTGAAAGAAGAAGGCATTTACGAAGCGGCAAGCCAGCAAGCCATTAAGGAAGTGCTGGCTTGGCAACTGGCAGAGGAAATGAAAGCGGCGCACATCACTAAAAGCGAAATGGCGCGGCGTATGAAAACCTCGCGCTTTCAGCTTGACCGCGTCCTTGACCCGAATAATGTTGGTGTGAGCCTGGATGCCTTAAACCGTGCTGCTGCTGCTCTCGGTCGCAAAGTACGGCTTGAACTTGTATGAAATACGGTTATGCGCGTGTATCAACTGACGGTCAGAACCCCGATGCAGCCCTGCTGAATTTCAGCCGTGCGACCCTCTGGCGAGCGTTGTATAAGTAATTTCCGGCCATCACCTTAATAAACTCTTAACAGATTCCTGTTAGTCTGGCTTGTCTTTAATCATTTTACTATGTTCCCCATGTCCCGTAGCTCAGGTTTCACCCTCGTTGAACTATCCATAGTCCTGGTTGTTATAGGCCTTATAATCGGCGGGGTGATGGTGGGGCGGGAGCTGATATTTGCTTCCACTATACGCGCCCAGGCCAGCCAGATTGAAAGTTATAATACTGCGGTTAATGCATTCCTCATTAAATACGATGCTTTGCCTGGGGATATTCCTGAACCGGCAGCATCAGGGTTTGGCTTTGCCCCAAGAGGGCAATATGCCGGGGAAGGGGATGGCGACGGTATTATAGAAGGTATTAGCTCAGATGCTGCCGGTCAAAATGATGGCCAGCTCATTCTTGGCGGTGAAACCGGGACATTCTGGGTCGATTTGAGCCAGGCAAAACTTATAGAGGGACAATTTAATACTGTTACCCCTACCTGGGGCGGATATATAGCTCCTCAGTACACCGGCAAGGTCATGCCTTTTGCCAAAATTGGCGATAATAATTCAATACATGTCTGGAGTGGTGGCTGGAAAGGTTATTCAATGGGTGGTGATGGCAAGAACTATTATGAAATCGCCAATTACACCGCAGGCGAAACAGGTGGTATCAGCGGCACAGGCGCTGGCTACCCTATGACGGGCCTAAGCCCGATTCAGGCCTATGCTATTGACAGCAAAATAGATGATGGCCTGCCCCAGTCGGGAAAGGTAATTGCAGTTGCGGCATATAATGCAACAGTATATTGGGCGGCAGGAAATATATCTATCACTGGAATTACTGGACAGTTTTCCTGGCCGTCTGGTGGTCCTAGCAATGTTAATACGCCAGCTACGGCTAATACCTGCTATGACAATAATAATGTTAATGGCGCTGTACAGAAATATTCCTTCAGCTCCATAGCGGGTAATGGCAATTATAAAAATTGCTGGATCAGCATCCAGTTCCAATAGCTTTATTGTTTTGTTAACTCTTTCATGAATCTTTAACAGTTTTCTGCTAAACTGATTTGTCATTAACCATTTTGCCATTGTCCCATGTCCCATCGCTCCGGTTTTACCCTCGTTGAACTATCCATCGTCCTGGTGATTATCGGGTTGATAATAGGCGGTGTGCTGGTAGGGAAGGATTTGATAAAGGCGGCGGAGCTTAAAACTATCATAAGTGATAAAGAGAAATATATTTCTGCCATAAATACTTTTCGTACAAAATATGGTGAACCCCCCGGCGATATGAAACAAGCCACGGCAGTCTGGGGCGCTGTAGGTGGCAATGCTTCCGATAATTATACGGATAGCTGCTATGCCACTTTCAGCCCGGATGAAAAAAGCCTAACCTGCAATGGCAATGGCGATGGAAAGATAGCAAATTGCGGGGGCACCCAGTTCTGGGAATTGCTGTGCAGTAATTATGAAAATACGCTTATCTGGGAGCAACTGGCGAACGCGAAATTGATTCAGGGCGCTTATTATTTTTACCACAACCCTAACCTCCCTGTAGGACGTGGGCCAATTCTCACTGTTGGCTTAAATATTCCGGCCTCCAGAATATCTGCTGATGCTGGCTGGTCCTTATTATATGTAAATTCTTCTGATACATTTTTCCCTCCGGGGGTATATGGCAATACGTTATTCTATGGTGGTGGTTCCCCGGATAATAATGGTGATTACCGTGACATGCCTCTTTATTCAACTCTTACAACGCTGGATGCGTTTAACATAGATAGCAAAATAGATGATGGAAAGCCCGGAACCGGGACAGTTTCAGCCTTGCCAAAAAGTAATGGTCTTAGTGATGTTTTTACTCCTAATTGCTCAACCAGCAGCACAGCATCAACCGCAATTTATAACTTAACAGCCGCTGGCCCACAATGCAGCCTTATATTTAGCAAAATATTTTGAGATTTCTCATTTGTTTTGCAATGCTTTAAATATTCATAAATACTTAATTAGTTTTTGATAGGTTGTGATATATTAACAAATTTCCATTTCATATATCCATGTCCCATCGCTCCGGTTTTACCCTCGTTGAACTATCCATCGTCCTGGTGATTATCGGGTTGATAATAGGCGGTGTACTGGTAGGGAAGGATTTGATAAAGGCGGCGGAGATAAGGGCTGCCATTTCAAATCTCCAGCAACTGGAATCCGGCACTGAGTCCTGTGCAGGCAAGGCAAATTGATGAAAAAATAGATGACGGGAAGCCGCTTACCGGTAAGTTCATGGGGCTGGACTCAACAAAGGCAGATAGCTCAGGGGTTACGAGCTGGATAGCCAATAACTGCGTCACGGCAGGAGCATATAACCGCAATGAGGATTTCACCTGCCGCGCCCTGTATTATCTAAAGTAGCCATAGCTTCTTGCCGTTCCCTTACATTTTAATAAACCCTTAACAAGTTGCTGCTAAACTGATTTGTCATTAACCATTTTGCCATTGTCCCATGTCCCGCCGTCTTGGTTTCACCCTCGTTGAACTGTCCATAGTACTGGTTGTTATAGGCCTTATAGTGGGCGGTGTTATGGTGGGGTGCGATTTGATAAAGGCGGCGGAGATCCGTGCGACCATTTCCCAAATTGAGAAATACAAGACAGCGGCTAATACATTCAAACTTAAATATGAATATTTGCCAGGAGATATTTTATCAAGCAAAGCAGCTCAGATTGGGCTAAAAACATTTAGCGGTGCTGCCGCTGGTATACAAGGAAGAAGGGACGGAAACGGAGTTATAGAAGGATACTATGATAGCAGCCCACCATCATTATATGCTGGTTCTATAGCAGCTATAGGGGAAACCTGCCTGTTTTGGGTTGATTTGACTGGGGCCAGCGGAGTAAATGTTAATTTGATTGAAGGAAATTATATTGGGTCAACGGCAGGAGTGGCACAGAATGATGGAATCTGCAGCTTGGGCGTAAGTTTTACAACAGGAGAGCATATTAACGATTATTTTCCAAAAGCAAAAATTGGCAATGGCAATTACGTTTATGTCTGGAGTGGTGGCGGTCAAGGAAATCCAAACCCAACCAATAATAACGGTATCAATTATTTCGGTATAGGAAAGGTTTATCAGATAAATGGATTTTCTTTTATAGATTCAACAGACGAAGGGATTAGCCCTAATGATGCATATATGATTGATAGCAAAATTGATGATGGAATACCTATGACAGGTTCTGTCACAACATTGTACACAGGCTCTTGGGTTTTGTTGTCTGAAAATGAGTGGAACCCCGCCATTACCAGCTCTACAGTTAAGTGTTTTAACCAAAATGTAGGCGGTAATAGTTTTTATTTCAGGCAAAACCCCAACACAAACTGCGCTCTTTCTTTCAAATTCCAGTGATGCAGCCCCTACTGCTTGCCATCCCCCTTAATAAACTCTTAATAAATCCCTGCTAAACTGGTTTATCTTCAACCGCTTGCCGCTGTACTATGTCCCGTCGTCTTGGTTTCACCCTCATTGAACTATCCATAGTCCTTGTGATTATCGGGCTGGTCATTGGTGGTGTACTGGTTGGGAAGGATTTGATAGTTTCAGCAGGAAACCGCGCCTATATATCCCAATTGCAAAGATATAGTACGGCAACCAATGCCTTTAAGATCAAATATGGATGCCTGCCCGGCGATTGCCCTATCGCCACCCAGATCGGGCTGCAAGATAATGGCGATGGCAACGGCTTTGTTTCTGGCCTGCAAGGGTGGCCAAGCAATAACCTTTTTGATTACAAAATCACTGCAACTGACGCTACTACTATTGTGCAGTTAGATTGCTGCGGCGGAGAAGAGGGGCAGCATTACTGGGACCATTTGCGTATGTCGCACTTTATACCCGAATATAATAATACTTTGATGGTCGCAGACGGCGTAGGCGCCGGTATGCCCTTGCCAGCCGCCAGGAATGACGGCTCCGGGATTGTGCTGGTTGCGTGGAACGGCAAGCATTATTTCCGTTCCGGTGCAAGGATGACGCATCTTGGAGGCAACGTATTGTGGTCGTTGAATTTTTCACCGGTTGACGCCAATTATATCTATAATAAATTAGGCGGAACATCTATAACCACCAGCAATAGCTATGCTGGACTTAACCCGGATAATCTTGGGAAAGAGCGTGTTATCATAAGCGGAACGATAAACACATGGCAATATTCCGGCGTGTGGTATGACACTACATTCTGGAGTTTCCAAAGCCAGGGAACGGGCGGGGCAAGCGCGGATTACTGCGTTGATAACAGCACAACCCCGGCAAGGTTTAATATGAGAAATTCCAAGATCCTTTGCGGTCTTATTATTATGGCCGATTTTTAGGCTGGTTGTTGGAGGGTATCTAATCTAATCTGGCTATAATAATTAAATCTATTTATTGTTTTCCTATGAAATATTGCTCTCGCTTAGGTTTCACCCTCGTTGAACTGTCCATCGTCCTCGTGATTATTGGGCTGATGGTCGGCGGGGTGCTGGTGGGGCGTGTGCTTATTCAGCAGGCGCAAGTCCGCGCTGCCGCTTCCCAGCTTCAGCAGATGGAAACCGCTTACAGGACATTCCAGACCAAATATAGCTGCATCATGGGCGACTGCCCGAACGCCACCGATTTTTTTGGAACTAATTATATGTCTTATGCCTGCACTATGCCTAACGGAAATGGTAATGGCGATGGCAATGGATTGATAGACTCTGGTGGCGGGGGATTTTGGCATTGTGAAAATCAGCAGGCATCTAAATCATTATCATTAGCAAATTTATTACCTACTTCACTTACTAATGCTTGCATAAGCTGGGCGGGAGTATTTCAGGGGATTAATAACTCATGCACTATTTTCTATAAAGATGATTTAAATGGTCAAGTTACACCAATCAAAGTTAACACTATCGCTTGGTTAGGATACGAACCAATTAGTGGTATCCTTAAAGCAGCAGCCCTAAGCCCGGTACAAGCTCGTTTGATAGATGAAAAAATTGATGATGGAAAGTCAGCTACAGGAAAGTTCAGGGGGCTAGATTACTTTGCAAATTCCGGCATTGTCGCCAATTCCTGCTCAACTTCTGGTGTCTATAACCTGAACGAAGATTTCACCTGCCGCGCCCTGTACTATCTGAAGTAGCCGTATTTGTCCTGGCGAGCGTTGCAGTCGTGATTTCCCCAGCACTCTCATTAATAAAACCTTAACAAAATCCTGTTACGCTAGCGCATCATTAACAAGTTTCCGCACATCGCAGATGTCCCGCCGTTCCGGTTTTACCCTTGTTGAACTCTCGATCGTCCTGGTGATTATCGGGCTGGTCATTGGTGGTGTACTGGTTGGGAAGGATTTGATAAAAGGAGCAGAAATCCGTGCGACCATTTCCCAAATTGAAAAATACAAGACAGCGGCTAATACATTTAAACTTAAATATGAATATATACCAGGGGATATTTTATCAAGCAAAGCAGCTTCTTTAGGGTTTTATTACGTTATTGGAGCAACTGCCGATACGATCGGATATGGCAATGGTGATGGTATTATTCAAGGGTATGACGATCCCAGATGGGCCGTGGGCGGCACATTTGGCGGGGAAATATGTATGTTTTTCCTGCATCTTTCCCAGGCGAAAATGATTGACGGAATGTATGGCGCTGGTGGACGGACTTCCCAGATAGTCGGGGCGGATCCAGCAGGTGGTTCTTATGGCGGTTTTCCTAAAGTTTCGGCTAATGCCACCGGTCCTGCGGTAGCGGAAATACTGCCTCCGGCCAAGATTGGCAATGGTAATTATTTTATGGTTGGTAACTTAGGAGGCAAAAATTATTTTGTTATTACCGGGATTACAAGCCTGGATACAGGCTCTAACGTTGATTCAACCAATAATATAAGCCCTATGGATGCCAGTAATATTGATAAGAAGATTGATGATGGGCTTCCTGATAAAGGAAACGTTTATGCGCTGGATACCGAAACAACGCCTCTTAGCACTTCAAACGGTGATGGACTTTCCTATGGCACGGGGAATAATTGCGTTAATTCGAATATATACTATACCAGCAACAGCACATACGCAAATTCCAGGCTGTGTTCCCTGCGTATATCATTTCAATAACATATAATTGACGGCTTTTAGCTAGACCGCCTGCCAGCCTATGTCGCGGCGGCAGAAACCTTCCGGCCACTCGATTAAAT
>JBDHUC010000016.1:0-42709 GCA_039808985.1 Alphaproteobacteria bacterium
CCTATTACTTAGCGATATTTATAGTGTAATATAATGAATCGCAATATTGGTATAGAGTATAAAAATTTATAATAAACAATAACTTATGGATATAGCAAATAATAATTTGTACAATTAATTATTATTTGGTAATTCACCCGCTACGCGGCGTAAAATTGGGCTTTCAGCCTCGATTTCATAAGTAAAGATAGCCCAGCAGATATAATTTAACAAGCGTCAATTTTGATTTTTGCCCTGCAAATCAACAGAAGGCTCATGTTGCTGTTTTGATATACAAGCTCTTTGTTGATATTAAGCTATTTGCTGTGCCGTAGCGTAAGCAAAGGAAATGGTGGGGGGAGAGGGATTTGAACCCCCGACCAAGGCGTTATGAGCGCCCTGCTCTAACCGCTGAGCTATCCCCCCAATTAATCAGGAACCCGATGCGGACTACATATCGCATAGTGATTAGTAGCTAGCGAATTGCTTTTCAATCTTTTTTCTGAAAAAAATCACAATTTCCATTAAAAAGCTACTATTTTGCTTGCAATACAAGCGTGTCTGGGTTAGAAGTCACCCTCCAAAAATACATTTAAACTAGGACATGCGCTATGAAACAGGACATTCACCCGGAATATCATAAAATTACAGTCGTTATGACAGACGGCAGCAAATACGATACTTACTCTACCTGGGGTAAGGAAGGGGATGTGTTGCAGCTTGATGTTGACCCCCTTACGCATCCGGCATGGGTTGGCGGTGTGAACCTGCGTAAAACCGGACAGATGGAAAAATTCCAGAACCGTTTTGCAAGCTTTTCGGTCGCAACCGCAGGCGGCGCTTCGGCTGATGCTAAAAAAGCCGAGAAGAAAGATAAAAAAGCCTCTTAATTAAATTAATATATATTTACTTTAAAGCCAGCGGTAGGAATGCCCTGGCTTTTTTATTGCCATGTATGTAGATTTAGCTCTGGCTTTTTTGAAGAAAAATTTTTATTATTGCTGAGAATTAAATGTAATTTTTTTACGTTAACCACAAAATATAGTGGTAAATGCTAAAAAATTCATCAATATTAGGCACAGGTAAAAATTTCTGGGAGCGCAATCATGACCATAAACCTTCAGATTCCAACAAAAATTGAGCATTTGCGCCCTACTATTACAGTTATTGGTGTTGGCGGCGCTGGCGGCAATGCGGTCAACAACATGATCGCTTCGAATCTTGAGGGTGTTAATTTTGTGGTGGCCAATACTGATGCCCAGGCTTTGGATCACTCGCTTACCGAGAGGACCATCCAGCTTGGCGCTGGAATCACCAAAGGCCTTGGTGCAGGTGCCAACCCTAATGTAGGGCGCGAAGCCGCCGAAGAGGCCAAGGAAGAAATCGCGGCTTATATCGAAGGTAGCAACATGGTGTTCATAACCGCCGGAATGGGCGGCGGTACTGGAACTGGCGCTGCATCTGTAGTTGCGCGCATCGCCAAGGAGCAGGGCGTGCTTACAGTTGCGGTGGTTACCAAGCCGTTCCAATTCGAAGGCAAGCACCGCATGTGCCTTGCTGAAGAGGGGCTTAAGGATTTGCAGGATTATGTTGATACGCTTATAGTCATCCCTAACCAGAATTTGTTTCGCATAGCTAACGAGCGCACGACTTTCGCCGATGCGTTCAAGATGGCAGATGAAGTACTGCATTCCGGAGTGCGCGGGGTTACTGACCTGATGGTAAAACCCGGCCTGATAAATCTTGATTTCTCCGATATACGCACTGTGATGCGTGAAATGGGAAAAGCGATGATGGGAACCGGCGAATCCTCTGGTGAACGCAGGGCGATAGAGGCTGCTGAATCGGCAATCTCCAACCCCCTGCTTGATGATGTTTCCCTTAAGGGAGCAAGGGCTTTGCTGGTAAATGTTACTGGTGGAAATGATATGACATTGTTTGAGGTTGATGAAGCCTTAAACCGCATCCGTGAAGAAGTGGATGCTGATGCTAATATTATTTTCGGCTCCACATTCAGCGATACAATGGAAGGCAAGATGCGTGTATCGGTTGTTGCAACAGGGATTGATGTGCAGTCGCATAGTCCGGTTGCAGGAAAATCAACTATGCTTTCGGAAGGGCGCAAGCCATATAGTTTCGCAAGCGTAACGAAAGAGCCTATTAAAATGGCGCCGCGTGTTGCGCCGGTTGCGGCCATTGCCACGGTTGAGCCAGTGCGCGAAGCTACCCCTGAGTTTTCTGCGCCGGCCATGGCTGCGCGTCCCCATGTCGTGGAGCAGCGTGCAGGAGGTGCGGTGCGTTTTGAAAAAACAGAAACCTACCAGCAACAGGAAGCTGCCGAGTATAATCCGGCCCCTGTACAGGCGCAGACACAGCCGCAACCACAACAATATACTGCGCAGGCAATTGATGTTAGCCCTGTTCTGCGTGAACAGGCGGTTGCTCCTGCGCCGTTTGTTCCTAATGCCCCGCAGCCGGTTCTGTCCCAGCCAGTTCAGGATAATCGCGTATTCCAGCATCAGCCAGCAATGAGGCCTAATCCACAGGTTGCTCCTTACCGTCGTGAAGTTTCTGAGCCACTGCGCGGCGCAGCCAGTTCGGCACGGGGATTTTTTAAGCGTATGGCAGATGCAGGCCGTGCCCTTTCAGCGCGCAACGAAAGTGAAAAAGAAATTGAAGAACCGCGTGTGCAGGTGGTACAGAAACCAGTTAATACAACAACTTCATCCGACCGCCCTGTAAAAGATCAGGACCAGTATCTGGACATACCAGCATTTTTAAGGCGTCAGGCCAACTAGGCAGGATTCGGGTTTCATGATTCAGGGATTTGTTATGCCAGCGGAGGTTGGCATCCTGGTTTAAGTTTATTTCCCGCGCTCCCAGAGTGAGCGCAACATGCCGCGGAATGTACGGATTTCCTGCTCACTCCACTGGGCGCGCATAAGCATATTTTTCAGGTTCTGCCACATGATGGGCTTTTTCTGTTCAACCCGGAAATATTCTGCTTTATCAAGGTAAGATTCGAGCTGGTCAAATAGCCCGAAAATATCGGATTTTAGAGCCGGAGCGTTAGTATTTATTTCTTTTATGACTTTTTTTTGAGTGTTTGCTTTTAGCCATTCATAGCCGATGATAACACTTGATTGCGCAATATTGAGCGATTTGTTTTTTGCATCTGTCGGTATAGTTATTATATTGTCGCATAAGGTTATTTCCTCATTTTCGATTCCGGTACGCTCAGGGCCGAAAACCAGCGCTATATTCTGCCTGTTGTTTGTTGCAATCTCCTGCATGGCCTGCGCTGGTTCCAGTACACGCTTATTCATATCGCGGGGGCGGGCGGTTGTGGCATAGGCGATATTTATGTCGACCATAGAAGTTACAAAATTTTCATAGATTTTTGCGTCCGCAATAATTGATTCCGCACCCGCAGCCATTTCGACTGCCTTTGGATTGGGCCAGCCATCACGCGGGGCGACAATACGAAGTTCACTAAGGCCGAAATTGCTCATGGCACGCGCAACCGCGCCGATATTTTCACCCATCTGCGGGCGGATAAGGATTACAACTGGCGACACTTACTTTTTTCCCGTGGATTTCATCAGCTTATAAGTTACGGAATCGTGCAGCGCATTGAAAGACGCATCAATTACGTTACCGGAAATACCTATGGTATTCCAGCTATTTCCCTTGCTGTCGCGTGATTCTATCATAACACGGGTTATTGCCTTGGTGCCATCCTGCGGCGTTAAAATACGCACCTTGTAATCGGTAAGTGTCAGATCCTTAATGGCTGGAAAATGCGAAACCAGGATCTTGCGCAAGGCGGCATCAAGGGCATTTACCGGGCCATTGCCCTCGGCGGCGTTTATAACTTCTTCACCATCTATCATTAGCTTTATGGTTGCTTCGCATATATTGATGGTTTTTCCTTTGTTGATGCGGCGCTCGCCGATCACGCGGAAACTTTCAACATTGAAATATTCAGGAACTGTTCCCAGCATCCTGCGCGCAAGCAGCTCAAAGCTTGCTTCTGCCCCTTCATAAGCATAGCCCTGCTTTTCGCGCTGCTTTACCTCATGCACCAGCTCTGCTATGCGCTCGTCATCGTCCTTCACCTTTATGCCAAACTGTTTAAGGCGATTTATTATATTTGATTTCCCGGCCTTGTCGGAAACCAATATTGTGCGGCGGTTTCCTACCAGTTCCGGCTTTATATGTTCATAACTTGAGGAGTCTTTTGCCATGGCGGAAACATGCAGTCCCCCCTTATGCGCAAAGGCGGCGCTGCCAACATAGGGAGCATGCTGGTTGGAAGCACGGTTAAGGCGTTCATCCAGCATATGCGAAAGATGAGTAAGCGATGACAGTTTATCTTCACTGATACCGGTGGAAAAGCCCATTTTAAGCATCAGGTTAGGAATTATAGAAATCAAATTGGCATTGCCGCAACGCTCACCGATGCCGTTTATAGTGCCCTGTACCTGCCTGACGCCTGCACGGACTGCCGATAGCGAATTGGCAACCGCGTTGTCGGTGTCGTTATGGCAATGCACGCCTAAATTTTTTCCGCCTATATGTCTGGTAACTTCAGTAACTATATCCTCTATTTCAAAGGGCAGCGAACCACCATTGGTATCGCACAGCACAATCCAGCGCGCACCCGCATCAAAGGCGGCTTTAAGGGAATCCATGGCAAATTCAGGATTGGATTTATAGCCATCAAAAAAATGCTCGGCGTCATATAATGCCTCGCGCTTGTTTTTAACTATGTGCGAAATTGAGTCACTTATCATTTTCAAATTTTCAGGCAGGGAAATATTAAGCGTTGATTTAACCTGGTTTGCCCAGCTTTTGCCAACGATGCAGATGGAACCGGCGCCACTTTCCAAAAGAGCTGCCAATGCAGGGTCATTGGCCGCGCTGCGCCCAGAACGCCTTGTCATTCCAAAGGCTGATATTTTTGCTTTGCCAAGGGCAGGGGGGGATGCAAAAAAGGCATCGTCATTCGGGTTTGCTCCCGGCCAGCCACCTTCAATATAATCAATGCCGATTTTATCGAGTTCCCGGGCAATGGCCTGCTTGTCGGCAACTGTGAAATCCACTCCTCGCGCCTGCGAGCCATCGCGCAGGGTGGAATCATACAAATACACACGTTCTTTTCTAAGTTCTTTGGTCATGGCAATATAAGTAATGCTTCTTCTGGATTATTATAAAATTCATTTATATTTTTTTTATTTGTTAATAAGCAGTGCAAAATATTATCCGTTGAAGCATTGCCTATAGATAATAAAACTATTTTCGGAGGCGCGCCAAATAATGTCACAAGCTGCACAAAGTCACTATCTTTAGAAACAATTATATAATCGTTTTTTGCGCTGAAATCCCATATTTCCCTATCTGATGCGCTCCCCATTCCGAGCACACCTACATGGCTGCTGCCAGACCACACATCGCATAGGGAATCTAACAGGTAACGTGATAAATTTTGATCCAGAAGTAACTTCACTTAAAATGCTACTTGATGTATAAGCCGCTCACGACTGGCAGCGAAAGCTAAACAACTTTGGATATGTTCCGGTTTAATTTCAGGAAAATCACGGCAAATATGCTCAACGCTCATACCAGACGCCATATACTCTAAAATATCGCTAACGGTAATACGCGTTCCAGACAAACATGGTTTGCCGGAGCGTATAGCTGGGTCAATAGTTATAATATTTTTGAAATTCATAGCTTTTAATGTAACACATTATATGGCTTAATGTCAAATTATGTTTAATTATCGCCGCCATTAATTAACTGTTATTAATCATGTAAATATCCTTTTTATTTATGTTGAAAAAACACTTGCTTTAGCGTTGAATGCGAAGATTAAACCCCTGAGTATAACATCATAAAATTTGAGGACTAAAAACATGGCTGGCGAAATTATTGTTCCATCACTCGGTGAATCCGTATCCGAAGCGACCATTGCTAAGTGGTTCAAAAATGTAGGCGATAGTGTGCAGATGGATGAACCGATCGTTGAGCTTGAAACCGATAAGGTAACTATGGAAGTCAACGCACCGGCCAGCGGCGCCCTTAAATCTATCGCTGCCGCTGAAGGCAAGACTGTTGCTGTGGGCGCTTTGCTTGGCATAATTGAAGTTGGCGCTGTGGGAGCAAAAACAGCATCTGCTGCCAGTGCACCTGCCGCTGCTAAAGTATCTGCCCCAACCCCGCAGGCATCTGCCCCTGCTTCCGCGCAACCGGGGCCTGCTGCGCGCAAAATGCTCGAAGAAACAGGGATTCCAGCTTCCTCAGTTTCTGGCACTGGCAAGGATGGCCGTGTGACCAAAGGCGACATAATGTCTGCTTCCGCATCTGCTGGCCAGCAATCTTCCAGCCAGGCGCTCAACAATTCGCCAAGGGAAGAGCGCGTGAAAATGAGCAAGCTGCGCCAGGTTATAGCAAAACGCCTGAAAGAATCACAGAATACTGCGGCGATACTCACCACTTTCAATGAAATCGACATGAGCAATATAATTGCCATGCGCGCTGAATATAAAGATGCGTTTGAGAAAAAACATGGTGTGCGCATGGGTTTCATGTCACTGTTTGTAAAGGCTGCGGTCAATGCGCTTAAGGAAATTCCGGCGGTAAATGCCGAAATCCAGGGTGATGAGCTGGTTTATAAGAATCATTACGACATTGGCGTTGCTGTTGGAACCGAGCAGGGGCTGGTTGTTCCGGTGGTGCGTGATGCTGACCTGCTGTCGCTTGCTGAAATAGAAAAGGAAATCGGAAGGCTTGCAGAGAAAGCGCGCGTTGGCTCGCTGGCCATGAGCGACCTTGCAGGCGGTACATTCACTGTTTCTAATGGCGGGGTATATGGCTCGCTGATGTCTACCCCGATAATCAACCCGCCGCAATCTGGTATACTTGGGATGCACAAAACCGAGGAACGCCCTATAGCTGTCAAGGGCCAGGTGGTTATCCGCCCGATGATGTATGTGGCGCTTTCCTATGACCACCGCATCATCGATGGCAAGGAATCAGTAACCTTCCTCGTTAAAGTAAAAGAAGCTATCGAAGATCCAAGAAGGCTGCTTTTAGGATTGTAGTATGCCATCCACATATGATATTTTGAAAAAGTGCCGCCTTGAGATATTGGCGCTTGCTGATAGAAGTGGCCTTTCTAATATCAGGGTTTTTGGATCGGTTGCGCGTGGCGAAGAAAATGAAAAAAGCGATATTGATTTATTGGTTAATGTAGAGAAAACGGATGATCCGCTTGCGTTTCTTGATTTTCAGGACAATATATCTAAGATGTTTTCCCGCAAAGTTGATATAGTTTTTGAAAGCGGTCTTTACCATGCTTTGCGCGAACGTGTGTTAAATGAAGCGAAGCCAGTATGACCAATTCACATGATGATAAATTGTATTTAAAACAGGAATAAATAAAATGAAGTCCAAGGCAGCGGTTATTATAGGTATGTTGCTAGCTGTCCATCCTGTTCTTGCCGCTGACACACAGCCGAAAAAAGCTGTGAGCGAAGAAAAACTCGCCATTGATTTTTTTGCGGCCATGTGCCTTAAAACCGGGGGTAAGACCGCAAAAATTGAGGAAAGGTTGGGTAAAGCAGTAAATGAGCTGGATAAAAAAACCATTGTGGGCAACCAGTATTCAATGGAGCAGACCGAGGATATATGGGCGGTGCCGAATTCTGCGAGCAAGGAACCATATATATTATCAGTTACCAAAAGTGGCATCTGCTATGTTGGTCTTAATGCCTCCAATGCTGTGAAACTTAAGCAGGATTTCAAGGGGTTTGTGACATCCCAGGCAGTCCAGATAAAATCGGCTGTGGAAGAAAAAAAGCCTGATGTGCAGATTCCAGACGGCATGGAAATGAATTTTTATGAAGTGAAAATCCCACGTAGCGACCATGTAATAAAATTTTCAATTGCTGTGCCGGATGATTCCGATCCCACGGTGCGCTCGACCATGACGGTTGCCAGCGAATAAAATAACAAAAATTTTGAGGAGAGATTATGTCTGAAGAAAACTTTGCCAAAGAAAACTTTGACCTGGTAGTTATTGGCGGCGGACCGGGCGGTTATGTTGCGGCAATACGCGCAGCGCAACTTGGTATGAAAGTAGCCTGCGTTGAAATGCGCGGAAGCCTTGGAGGAACCTGCCTTAATGTCGGCTGCATACCATCTAAGGCTCTTCTTGAATCATCGGAAAAGTATGAGGATGCCTCGCATAATTTTGAAGCGCATGGTATTAAGGCAAAGCTGGAGTTGGATCTGAAAACCATGCTGGCGCGCAAAGATAAAGTTGTGCTGGACCTGACCAAAGGTATTGAGGGCTTGTTCAAAAAAAATAAAGTTACTTATATTATTGGCAAAGGCGAGATTAAAGCTGCAGGGCAGGTTGCTGTTGACGGAAAAATAATCAAAACCAAAAATATACTTATCGCTACCGGTTCGGATGTGATGAAACTTCCGGGTGTCGAAATTGATGAAAAGCGCATCGTGTCATCCACAGGGGCGCTGACCCTGGATAAAGTTCCTGCGCATCTTATAGTTGTTGGCGGTGGGGTTATCGGGCTGGAGCTTGGCTCAGTGTGGCGCAGACTGGGAGCTAAGGTGACAGTAGTCGAGTTTCTGGAAAATATCGGCGGGGTGATGGATGGCGAGGTCGCCAAGCAGTTCCAGCGCATACTGGAAAAGCAGGGGATTAATTTCATGCTGGGAAGCAAAGTAACTTCCGCTGACAACAAAGGGAAAAATATTGTGCTGAATGTTGAGCCAGCAAATAAAAATTCCGGGGGTGGAGCAGCCAGTAAGATTGAAGGCGATGTGGTGCTTGTTTCGATTGGACGCAAGCCATATACTGATGGCCTTGGACTGGATAAAGTCGGTGTTGCGCTGGATAACCGTGGGCGTATTACCGTGGACAGCCATTTTGCAACCAATGTTGCGGGTATTTACGCGATCGGCGACGTGATAGCCGGGCCGATGCTTGCGCACAAGGCTGAAGAAGATGGCGTTGCTGCGGTTGAAGGAATGGCGGGACAGAAAACCCATGTCGATTACAACCTTGTTCCCGGCGTGGTTTATACATGGCCGGAAGTTGCAAGCGTTGGCAAAACCGAGGAAGAATTAAAAGCCGCCGGAGCTAATATTAAAGTTGGGAAATTCCCCTTCATGGCAAACAGCCGCGGCCGCGCTGTCGGGCAGACTGACGGCTTTGTGAAAATCATCGCTGATGCTAAAACCGACCGCGTGCTGGGAGTTCATATCATCGGCCCGCATGCCGGGACGCTTATAGCCGAAGCAGTTTCAGTGATGGAGTTCGGTGGCTCAAGCGAAGATATTTTCCGCACCTGCCACGCGCACCCAACCCTGAATGAGGCGGTGAAAGAGGCTGCGCTTGCGGTGCTTGGCAGGCCGATACATATTTGAACGCTGATATGTCGACATCCTGCGAAATTCGTAAGAATTTGCGCAGGATCTCATTATTATTGATACAGATCCTGTGTAGTCGCTACGCGCCTCACAGGATGACAAGAACCCCGCTGAATAGTGGGGTCTGGCTTAATACCGGATGCCGTCATATGACGGCATGACAAGCTGGAAAAATATCAAATGCAATTGCCATTACTGGTAAAGCAGACAAAAAAAAGGGGAAGATTTCTCTTCCCCCAGTCGCTTTTGTTTAGTCACTTACCTTAAAATTATTTGCCTACACCAAAGCCGTTATTTTGTGCAGCACCTACGCTTTGAACGCTGATCCCATGATTTGTTCCACCAGAAATTTCTGCTAAGCAGGCTTTGCATGTTTCTAAGGCCAGAGGTGTTGCCTTGCCGCTAACCCCGGTTGCAAATTCAGCAGCGTGTCTAGATCCATCTACAGTCATGATATTCCCCATTTTTCGTTGTTTCTTGTTTCGTTAGCTTGCTGCTAATCTTGTTCAATAAGTTAATAATATATAAAAGCGATACTCGGAGCAAATGTAAATAACAAGTAAAAATGCAATTTCACAGTTTTGTAACCGTTTCGTAACAAAACTGTCATAATTCGAGAGTGGATGCGGCGATTAGATTGGATTTATGACAAATTTAAGACAGTTTTTTGGTTATATTTAAGACACTTGCGTGCCGCCAACTGTTAAAGAATCTATTAACATTGTAGGCTGTCCAACCCCTACTGGAACCGATTGCCCGGCCTTCCCGCAAGTTCCAACTCCGTCATCAAGGGCCATATCATTGCCGATGGCGCGAACTTTGGTAAGACAGTCGGGCCCGTTTCCGATCAGCGTTACACCTTTGAGCGGAGCGCCGAGCTTGCCGTTTTCTATAAGATAGGCCTCGGAAGCAGAAAAAACGAATTTGCCGGAGGTGATATCAACCTGCCCGCCGCCCATATGCGCGGTATAAATACCTTTCTTGACAGAGGCTATGATGTCCTCAGGTTTTGAATCGCCGCCTAACATATAGGTATTGGTCATACGCGGCATTGGCTGGCAGGCAAAGCTTTCACGGCGGCCATTCCCGGTTGCTTTCATACCCATGAGGCGGGCATTGAGGCGGTCTTGTATATAACCTGTTAAAATTCCATCTTCTATCAATACATTCCGGCTGCTGGGGGTTCCTTCGTCATCAATGGAAATAGAGCCGCGACGATCAGTGAGGGTTCCGTCATCAACCACTGTTACGCCTTTGCTTGCCACCTGCTTACCAAGAAGCCCGGAAAATGCCGAGGTTCCTTTGCGGTTAAAATCCCCTTCCAGCCCGTGCCCTATCGCTTCATGCAGTAAAACCCCGCACCAGCCTGAGCCAAGCACTACCTGCATCTCACCAGCTGGCGCAGGTATTGCATTTAAATTCAACAAAGCCTGCCGTAGCGCTTCGTCAGCTTGTTTCTTCCAATTTCCCTCGGATATGTAATGTTTATAGGCGACGCGTCCTCCAGCCCCGCTGGAGCCGGTTTCCATGCGTCCATTCTGCTCGACTATTACGCTTACATTAAGGCGTACCAAAGGGCGAATATCGCCTGTAACCTGGCTATCGGGCTTGATTATCTGAACCGCCTGCCATTGCCCCATAAGGGATGCAGAAACCTGTTTTACACGGTGGTCGCGGGAGCGCAGATATTCGTCAATCTGCTGAAGTAACTCGATCTTGTGCTCAAATGCTACTTCCTTAAGCGGGTTTAAATCTGTGTAAAGCCTAAAATTAGTTCCAAAAGGCGGCGCAATATCGGCATGGATATTCTTCTGGCCATGACGTACAGCGCGGGCTGTATCCACAGCGCGGCGAATAGCATCTTCGCTTAAATCGGAAGCATGGGCATAGGCGCTGGCTTCACCAAGGACCGAACGCAGCCCGAAACCCTGTCCGGTGTTGAAACTTGCTGATTTTAATTTCCCGTCATCAAATGAGAGGGATTCCGATTGGCAGTATTCCAGAAATAATTCACCGTCGTCCATTCCATGCAGGCTATCAGCAACTATTGAGGAAATTCGCGGTTTATCAAGCCCGGTACGCGTAAAAAATATATCGTCTAATGTAATCAGGTCAGTCATTAATATTTATTATGTATATCTATATGTTATTTGTTTGCACACACTTTACAAAAAATGTTGCACATACTGCAAGGAAAGTTTACAAAACGCCTAGAGTATTTTCATTTAAGCGTGTACTTCGTTATCCATCGGCTCGTGTATTTTAATACACTTCGCCTCGGCTGCCTAGTATACACTTAAAGCAAAACACTCTAATCCAATAAAAATATATCATATAGCCATAGAAGTATAGAGAGATGAAAAAAAATATTTCACTGACTGCATTGTTGATTGCAAGCATGACAGCCGTAGCGCACGCCGCTGATAAGCCTTACGAAGGTATGGCGAGGCCATGGCAACTTAATTTCCAGGAGCCTGCCACCCCTGTGATGGAGCAGCTTTATGGCATGCATAACATATTGCTGTTCATGTGTTTTACCATCTCCACCTTCGTATTGGTGATGCTTCTTTATGTATGCTTCCGCTTTAACCGCAAAAGAAACCCTGTAGCCAGCAAAACCTCGCATAACACCAAGCTTGAGATAATCTGGACCACCATTCCTATACTTATCCTTATCGCTATTGCTATACCAAGCCTGCGCCTGCATTATTTTATGGAGCGTGATGTTGATGCCGATATGACGCTTAAGGTGGTGGGGTATCAGTGGTACTGGCATTATGAATATCCAGATAGCGGCGGTGTTAATTTCGACAGCTATATACTGAAGGATAAAGACCTGAAGCCGGGCGACCACAGGCTGCTTGCTGTTGATAACCGCCTTGTGGTTCCGGTTGATACTAAAATACGCGTGCTTATCACGGGCGCTGATGTGATTCACTCTTTCGCTGTTCCGGCTTTTGGCATTAAACGTGATGCTATTCCAGGGCGTTTGAATGAAACATGGTTCAAGGCAGAAAAAATAGGGACTTTCTATGGTCAATGCTCTGAGCTATGCGGTGTTGGGCATGGCTTCATGCCTATAGTTGTTGATGTGGTTTCCAAGGAGGATTATGCCAAATGGATAGCTGCAAAAAAGAAAGAAGCGGGAATAGCTGATACCCAGCCTGTTAACGCTAATGCCAAACCAGATACAAAACCAGCGGACAAGGCTGTTACTAACAATAAAATCAAGCACTAAAAGGACTTCTCCATGACTGATCACGCGCACGATCACACCCCAACCGGCTGGCGCCGCTGGCTCTATTCCACCAACCATAAAGACATCGGCGTGATGTATCTGATTTTTGCCGCTATAGCCGGAATAATCGGGACAGGTTTTTCTGTGCTGCTGCGCATCCAGCTTGCCCATCCTGGCGGCACACTTTTTGGAGATAACTATCAGCTCTATAACGTAGTGCTTACCGCGCATGCTGTGGTAATGGTGTTTTTCCTGGTTATGCCAGCCCTTATCGGCGGCTTTGGCAATTATTTTGTCCCGCTTATGATTGGTGCGCCTGACATGGCGTTCCCCCGCATGAATAATATCAGCTTCTGGCTTCTGGTCCCATCATTCATACTGCTTATGGCTTCATCGGTTGTGGGTGAAGGCGCGGGAACGGGGTGGACACTCTATCCGCCGCTTGCAGGAATCGCGTCCCATCCTGGGATGTCTGTTGATATGGCTATTTTTGCGCTGCATCTTGCAGGTATTTCATCGGTTCTTGGGTCGATAAACTTTATTGTTACTATATTTAATATGCGCGCTCCTGGAATGACATTGTTTAAAATGCCGCTTTTCCCATGGGCGATACTGGTTACAGTGTTCTTGCTGTTGCTTGCTGTTCCGGTTCTTGGCGGCGCTATAACCATGCTTCTTACCGACCGTAATTTCGGCAGTAATTTCTTTAATCCTGCCGGTGGTGGCGATCCGGTACTGTTCCAGCATCTTTTCTGGTTCTTTGGCCATCCTGAAGTTTACATCCTTATCCTTCCGGGATTTGGTATTATAAGCGAAGTTGTTTCTACTTTCTCACGCAAACCTATCTTTGGTTATCTTGCGATGGTGGTGGCAATGTGTGCAATTGGTTTCCTTGGCTTTATTGTTTGGGCGCATCATATGTTCACGGTCGGCATGTCGGCTGATACCACTTCTTACTATATGATCGCGACCATGATTATTGCCGTTCCAACCGGGGTGAAAATATTTTCATGGCTTGGGACAATGTGGGGCGGGTCGATAACCTTCGAAACTCCTATGATGTTCGCGCTTGGCTTCATCTTCCTGTTCGTGGTTGGTGGTGTTACTGGCGTGGTGCTTGCTAATGCTGCTGTTGATATACCGATGCAGGATACTTATTATGTGGTGGCGCATTTCCATTACGTAATGTCGCTCGGTGCTGTATTTGCAATCTTTGCCGCGTTTTATTACTGGCTGGGTAAAATGTCAGGCCGTGTTTACCCTGAGGCTCTTGGTAAACTCCATTTCTGGACATTTTTCGTAGGCGCTAACCTTACCTTCTTCCCGCAGCATTTCCTTGGCCTTTCTGGAATGCCACGCCGCATCCCTGATTATCCGGATGTGTATGCTGGTTGGAACTATGTGTCGTCTATAGGCGCATATATTGCCGCTGCATCAGTAGTGATTTTCCTTATTACAGTATTTGTGACGCTGAAATTCGGCAAAAAATGCCCTCCTAAGCAGTGGGATGGTGGCACTACTATTGAATGGGATCTGCCTTCACCGCCTCCATTCCATAGCTTTGAGAAGCTGCCGATCGTAAAATAGATGCATAAACGGATGACAGATGACAAGCACAATTAATAGCTCGGATCTTTCGTCATCCATCATCCGTAATCCGTCATCGGTGAAAGATTTTATCACCCTTATGAAGCCCGGCGTCATGTCGCTTGTGGTTTTTACGGGAATGGCGGGAATGCTGGTTGCTGAATTTGCTTCATTTGGGCATATAAATATATTCCAGCAATTGCTTGCTGTAGCCTGTATAGCGCTTGGATCAGGTGCAGGCGGGGCTATGAATATGTGGTATGACCGTGACATTGACGCGGTTATGACACGCACAAAAAAGCGTCCGGTCCCCTCTGGTATAATTCAGCCTGATGACGCGCTTGCTTTTGGCCTGTTCCTCGCGGCGCTTTCGGTAATGCTTATGGGGCTTGCGCTAAACTGGGTTGCAGCATCGCTACTTGCATTTGCGATATTTTTTTATGTCGTTATTTATACCATGTGCCTCAAACGCCGTACACCGCAAAATATTGTTATTGGCGGCGCGGCTGGCGCCTTCCCGCCCATGATTGGCTGGGCAGCGGTTACTGGTGATGTGTCATTGCAGCCTTTTTTGTTGTTTATGATAATTTTCCTGTGGACACCGCCGCATTTCTGGGCGCTGGCTTTGTATAAAAATGGTGATTACGAACGAGCAGGTGTTCCGATGATGCCGGTGGTGCGCGGCGCTAAATCCACCAAGCGGCAAATGCTTTTTTACACTTTCCTGCTTACGGCCTGTACGCTGTTGCTTCCGCTGCTGGGCATGGCGGGGATCATTTACAGCATATGCACTATTATGCTGGATGCCGCTTTTTTACTGTATGTATATAAAACCCTGAATGATGATAGCAATAAATGGCCGCGTAAGACATTTCTATTTTCTATTTTCTATTTATTTGTGCTATTTACCATTATGATGGTTGATGGGCTGTTTTTCCATTATCAGTAATTTTATATTTAAGTAGGAGATTATAAGGTGGAAAACCACGCAGTGCAAAAAATGCAGATATTATCCGACTTTTCCCAGCAGACAGTTTATTTAATGGGCAGCTCCTTTGTGCTTGGCAGCATGTTTACATTATTTATATTGCTGATACTTGACTGGATACGCCGCGATAAAAATGAAAAATAGGCTATTGTGAAAGACGATAGGAATGAACAGCCAGATGCTAAATTACGGGCGAAAAACCGCGCCCTTTTCCTGGTGCTTTTGTTGATTATTACGTTATTGTATGTGATTACAGTTATGCGAATAGGCGCCAGGTAGCGTGGTATTCTAACTTTCTGCAAATGTATGTTTCCTGCGTGCCCAAAGCTCAAGTAATATTGTAACTATATAAAGTTTTTCCGTTTTTTTTCAGCCAATCTTCCGATTCCATGTAATTAGGGCAGAGCCCGGCAACCAGCTTCCAGAATGCGGGGCTATGATTATGTTCGCGGATATGAGCAACTTCATGCGCAACTACATAAGCAACGATCTCATAGGGAGCAAATACCAGGCGCCAGGAAAATGACAGATTTCCTTCAAAACTACAACTACCCCAGCGTGAGCTGGTGTCACGCAGGGTAATCGAGCCGATCCTTGCCCCAAGCGTTGCCGCGTTATTTTTGGCAAGCATGCTGATTTCGGATTTCAGCTTATCAATAAGATATTTTTTTATACGGCGAGCCATGAATTCAATATCACCATGTATTTTTAAAACGCCGTATTCTTCGGTTATCAGGCCCCGTCCCCCTATATGCTCAATCCTCATTTCTTTTCCGAATATGGGTATTGTCCTGTCGTTGTGCAGTGGCTTTGGATTTGCATATTGCATTAGTTGCTTCTCGATCCATTCGCGCTTCTCATTTACGAAATGTAATCCTTGCTTAATGCTGGTTGCTTGGGGTAATGTAAGGCTTAAGGATTTTTTAATTGGTTGGTAACGTACTACCAGCCTGCGCGAATTGCGGCGTTTCGTTATTTTTATCGGCAGGCGGATGTCGCCTATATCAATAAAATGGGCATCGTTTTTTGATGTTCTGGTCTGTAGTAATGGTTTCATGGTTATAATATATGCGTTTTAGTCCTAATTTGATAGAGCGTTTAAGATCGCATTTTTCCATGTCGGAAATTATAGGCAGGCGCATGACTATTAAAAAGCATGGGCGCGAATATCATGGGCTTTGTCCATTCCATAATGAAAAAACCCCATCTTTTACGGTCAATGACGATAAAAGTTTTTTCCACTGCTTCGGCTGTGGGGCGCATGGTGACGCTATTGAATTTGTACGCCGTTTTGACCGCTTGTCATATGCCGAGGCAGTTGAGTCGCTGGCGCGGGATGCCGGAATAGAAATTTCCCCTCCATCGCCTGAGGAAAGCAGGAAAGTGGCGCAGGCAAAAAGCCTGCATGATGTGCTGGAAGCCGCCTGCATATGGTTTGAGAGGCAGCTATTATCGCCAGCGGGGATACTTGCCAAAGATTATATAGATAAGCGCGGCCTGCATGCAGAAACCATACGCCAGTTCAGGATCGGCTATGCGCCTGAAGAGCGATCGGCGCTTAACCAGCATCTTACAAAGTCGGGTTTTACGCAGGCGATGCAGGCTGAAGCCGGGCTGATATTTGTTGCAGAAAACGGCGCGGCTTATGATCGTTTCAGGGGCAGGGTAATGTTTCCGATACGCAATGTTTCGGGAAAAATTGTGGCCTTTGGCGGGCGTTTGCTTGCCAGCAACGAAGGTAACAAGAATCTGCCAAAATATTTGAACTCTCCTGAAACGCCATTATTTAAAAAAGGAGAAATGCTCTTTAACCTCGACCAGGCAAAACGCCCGGCGCGTGACGGCAATATTATTGTGGTCATGGAAGGGTATATGGATGTTATAATGAGTGTACAGGCTGGGGTTACATATAGTGTGGCTACCCTGGGGACGGCAGTTACGCCTGAACATCTGCGCCTTTTATGGCAGATGGCCAAGGAGCCGGTTTTATGCCTTGATGCCGATAATGCTGGTAAGCGCGCTATGCTCAGGGCTGCTGAAGTGGCCTTGCCATTGCTTAAGCCCAATTATTCATTGCGTTATGCCGTGCTTCCGCAGGGAGAAGACCCTGATACTTATATACAGAAACATGGCAAGGCGAGTTTTGAGAAGATACTTCTGGCTTCGCGCAGGCTGTCGCAGGTTCTATGGGATACAATGGTTGTACAATATAAGCTGGATTTGCCTGAAGGCAGGGCAGGGCTTGATGATGCCTGCCAGAAGCTTGCGGCAAAAATAGGCGATGACACGGTAAGGCAGCATTATCTTACTCATTTCCGCAAGCAATTATGGGCAATTGCAGCAACTGCTCCCAAGAATTATGATAAGAAGCAGATGGGTAAGGCAGGCGCAAGGCAGCCGCAAATTGCCACGCAATCAGCCACGCGTTCCCCTCATATTGAGCATATGATAGCCCAGCATCATTCAGCGGCACTGGAAACTGTAGCGGCAAGGCTTCTTAACGTGCTTATGCAGTTCCCCAAATTGCTGCATAAGAGCAGTGTTGAAGAAGCTTTGTCACGGCTTGATATAAAATCAAGCAATATAAGTATGTTGCGTAATGTATTGCTGCTTGCCGCGCATAATTGCGACATTGATAACCGCGAAGTTTTTATAGCCTATGTTAACAGGCAGTTGAGTGATAGCAGCACAATCCAGGCT
The DNA here is from genome assembly GCA_039808985.1 of Alphaproteobacteria bacterium. Taxonomy (GTDB): domain Bacteria; phylum Pseudomonadota; class Alphaproteobacteria; order Rickettsiales; family SXRF01; genus SXRF01. The sequence goes on from JBDHUC010000016.1 coordinate 17,952, forward strand.
TTCGCCGAGTCTATCAAGCCCCCTTATCGTGAAACCATAAATGAGCATGATGCCTTGCTGTTATGGAATGAGTCTATAGACGCATATGAAATAGCGCATCTGGAGTATGAATTTAAGGAGCTTCAGGAATGTATAAGCTCGTCTATGGATGAAGATGCCTATAAACGCATGATAGAGCTGCAAAGTGCAGTAAAGCAGGCGCGTGCGCGGCGTAACTTTGCCAATGACAAGACAGAAGTGGCGTGAATTTGGTTATAGTTTTAATGAATTGTTTAGGTTTTGAAGATTAAATAGTTAATTTAAAAAAGTAAATTTATAGAAAACTATTGAATTTTCCAAAAAAAGCCTTATGTCTAGGCTGTTTAAGTGGCGCGCTGGAAAATATCCCGATAATTATTTATACATTTTATACATGTGTTTTAAATGTTCCCATAACCATAGATTTTGCTAACCATAAAGTTATGCGCAGGAGATGTTATGTGGTGGTTGTGGTTGGATAATAAAGAAAAAAAAGGCAACGAAGCAGATATGAGCAAAAATACAGCAAGGAAAAATGTGGCAGTAAAAAAAACTTCCCCTAAAAAGCCGATAGCGAAAAAGCCGGTTGTAAAAAAATCAATTGCAAATAAAGCGGTGCAGAAAAAATCTGCCACGCCCAAAAGCAATCAGAAAATTTCAAAAAAAACTGCGGCTAAAAAAGCACCCATTAAAAAAATAGTAGAAAAAAAACTTCCTTCAAAACAAAATATCGCAAATAAAAAAGGAAAGGCCTTGAAACCTGCGGTAAAATCGGTATTAAAGTCTTCTGGCAAAAAAAACCTGCCTGTTACTTCTAAAGTTAAACCAGTTCTAAAAACAGCGGAAACTAAAAAATCTAATGCTGCAAAAATACCACAACGCCAGATAGAAGCTAAAATATATACAAAATCATTATCCGAGAAGAAGCCTGCGCCCACGATGAGTAAAAATAAAATTGAAAAAGATTCCAAGTCTAAGGACGCTAAAGTTAAAGACTCAAAAACCAAGGAAGTAAAACAAGTAAGCAAAGAAGATTTGCAGCAGGCAATTGTCCGTAAGCTTCTTTCGATGGGCAAGGCGCGAGGCTTTATAACCTATGATGAGCTTAATGCGGTTTTGCCGTCTGATGAGTTTTCTCCGGAAGCCATTGATGGGGCTATAAGCGCGCTGGCGCAGGCTGATATTAATGTAGTCGAAGAAGATGCCGCGACGGACCCGGCGGATCGCCCGGAAGGGGCTGAGGCCAGCGAGGAAATCGAAAATGTTGGTAGGTCTGATGATCCGGTGCGTATGTACCTGCGCGAAATGGGTAATGTTGAGCTTCTTTCCCGCGAAGGCGAAATAGAAATTGCCAAGCGGATTGAATCGGGACGCGAAGTGGTAATAAGCGCGCTTTGCGAATGCCCGATGGTGATGAAGGAAATTCTTTCCTGGCGTGATGAGCTTGATGCCGGTACTATTTTGCTGCGCGATATTATAGATCTTGATGCAACCTATGGCGCTGGCAATGAAGGCGGAGAATATACCGGAAGCGTTGTTCCCAATATGGCGGCTTCTTCATCTAAAATTTCATCCAGGGATGAGGATGAAGATGATGACGAGGATGATGAAATAGAGGGCGAAGACGAAGAAGACCTGGAAGAAGAGGCTTTGGGTTCTGACGAGGGTGACGATGAGGAGGATGACGGGTCTGTGTCGCTTCTGGCTATGGAAAGTGCGCTTAAGCCGCAGATATTGGAAACACTCGATCAGTTTGCCAAGATAAGTAAAAAAATGCGTGTGCTTCAGGAAAAGCGCATGAATAAATCTTTTGGCGATGGCAAATACAGCAAGGAAGATGAAAAAAATTACCAGAAACTACATCGTGAACTGGTGGAACTTATGCTTGGCGTACGTTTTACCATATTGCGCGTTGAAAGCCTTATCCTGAAACTTTATGACATCAATAAGCAGCTTATGACCCTGGAAGGCCGTCTGCTGCGCCTTGCCGAACACCGTAAGGTAAACCGTAAATTATTCCTGGAAAGCTATATAGGCAGCGAACTGTCGCCTGACTGGCTGCCAACTATAAGCAAGCGCACCGATAAGGGCTGGAAGGATTTTGTTACCAAGGATGCCTCTGAGATTGATGAAATTCGTAGTGAGATAGCTAAAATAGCCGGCTCGGCAGGGTTGGATATAGGCGAGTTCAAGCGCATGATAATGGCTGTGCAAAAAGGTGAACGCGAAACTAACCGTGCGAAAAAAGAAATGATCGAGGCTAACCTGCGACTGGTTATTTCGATAGCTAAGAAATATACCAACCGCGGCTTGCAATTTCTCGACCTGATTCAGGAAGGCAATATCGGCCTTATGAAAGCTGTTGATAAGTTTGAATATCGCCGTGGTTATAAATTCTCGACTTATGCTACATGGTGGATTCGTCAGGCGATAACCCGTTCGATCGCCGATCAGGCGCGTACCATACGCATTCCGGTGCATATGATCGAAACTATCAATAAAATCGTGCGTACATCCCGCCAGATGCTGCATGAGATTGGCCGTGAACCAACTCCGGAAGAGCTTGCCGAGCGCCTGGTTATGCCGCTGGATAAAGTGCGTAAAGTGATGAAAATAGCCAAAGAGCCGGTATCTTTGGAAACGCCGATAGGTGACGAGGAGGATTCGCATCTTGGCGATTTCATTGAAGATAAGAACGCGGTTTTACCCCTTGATGCTGCTATTCAATCAAACCTGCGTGAAACCACTACCCGTATCCTTGCTTCTCTTACCCCGCGTGAAGAGAGGGTTTTGCGTATGCGTTTCGGTATAGGAATGAATACTGACCATACTTTGGAAGAAGTCGGGCAGCAATTTTCGGTAACACGCGAGCGCATCCGCCAGATCGAGGCCAAAGCGTTGCGTAAACTTAAGCACCCATCACGTTCAAGAAAACTCCGCAGCTTTCTGGATTATTGATATGACCATAACAACCAGACTTTATACTTTCTTTAACGGCGAGCTTGTTGGTGAGGACGAGTTCGGAAATCGCTATTACACCGCAAAGAAGCGCCAAGAATCTGGCAAAGCCAAGCGCTGGGTAATATATAAAGGCCTTGCTGAGCCAAGCAAGGTTCCTGCTAAATGGTTCGGATGGCTGCATTATACGACCGATAAATCCCCAATGGAAGTCAGCGCCAAACCTTATGAATGGCAAAAGCCGCATCTTCCAAACCTAACTGGAACAAAAAATGCTTTTACTCAAACAGGATCGTTGCGGGCGGAAGCTATACATGCTAAATCTACCGCTGACTATGAAGCCTGGGTACCTAAATAAGGAAAGATTATGCAGAAAAATATTATAGAAACCATCACCGGGGCGGTTATATTGCTTATAGCAGGCGTGTTCCTTGCTTTTGCCTATCAAGGCAGCGGTATGCGCATGGAAGATGGCTATGTGATTAATGCTAATTTCTCCAATGCTTCTGGAATCTCCCTGGGCAGCGATGTTCGTATTGGCGGCATAAAAGTTGGAACTGTCAGCAACCTGACGCTTGATCCTGATAGTTATGAAGCGATAATTTCGATGCAGATAAGAAGCGCAACTAAAATACCAAAAGACTCTTCGGCATCGGTGGTAAGCAGCGGCTTGCTTGGTGAAAAATATATACAGATAACCCCTGGCGGCGATGAAAAAATGCTCGCAGGCGGAGATAAAATATCATTTACCCAGTCGGCCGTTAATCTTGAGGAAATGATCGGTAAATTCATGTTCAGTGGCGGTGGTGTAGATAAAAATAAATCGGCGCCTGCTCCTGCTTCGCCATCTGCGTCTTCATCTGCGCCGTCTACCGCCAATCCGTAATGCAATGAAAAGGCATTTTGCTTTATTGTTGCTTTTTCTCAGCGTTTACACGGCTACCATTACACATGTCTTTGCACAGACCATGGACATACCGGCCAGTGAATCTGGTGAAGACGAACCAGCGCCTGAAGAAAAAATCACGCCTGAACCAGCAGTAAAACCGTCTAAGCAGGAAAATGCAAAAAAAGAAAAGCAGCAGCCTGATAATGAAAAGCAGGTTGAAAGCAATGTAGCTATATTGCAGGGGCTAAATAAAGTTATAGGCCGCGTATCAACATTTGAAGCCCCGCTTGGGACATTATCTAATTTTGAAAACCTGGAAATAATAGTTCGTAAATGCTGGAAATCACCGCCTGATGAGCGCCCTGAAAATGCTGCGCTGCTGGAAGTAAGGGAGGTAAGGACTGGCGAAGCCCCAAAACAGATTTTTCTGGGCTGGATGCTATCTTCAAGCCCTGGCCTTTCCAGCCTGGAACATCCGGTTTATGATATTACTGTTATATCCTGTGAATATCGCAAAGATATAGAGGCTAACTAATATCGCTGCCTATTGCTTCGCTGACATTTTTAAAGCCATCACGCTCAAGCATCCTGGGTAGTTCCCGGTTTATTGCACGCACCAGGCCAAAACCTTCATAAACAAGCGCTGTATATATCTGTATCAATGACGCGCCTGCGCGGATCTTAATGTAAGCATCCTGCGGTGAAGCAATGCCACCAACACCAATAAGGGGTAGTTTCCCTTTGGTTATTTTAAACATACTCGCTAATATTTTAGTGGAAGCCACAAATAATGGTGGACCGCTAAGCCCACCAATTTCAGTTTTTTTAGGGCTTTTAAGCAGTTGTGGACGGGAAATAGTGGTGTTGCTTATTATGATCGCATCAATGCCATTTACAGTGGCAGCTTCGGCAATATCATGGCATTCCCTGCCATTAATATCGGGCGATATTTTTAAAAATACCGGGATATTCTTATTATTATCCTGCGCGGCCTGTTTGCGCGCCCTGGCAATTTCTTCAAGAAGGCCTGAAAGGGAATCTTTTTTTTGCAGGTCACGCAGGCCCTGGGTGTTTGGTGAGGAAATATTTATAGTGATATAATCGGCATAAGGATAAACCGCCATCAATCCTTTTACGTAATCGGCCGCAGCATCCTGCGAGTCTTTATTCTTTCCGATATTAGCACCGGCTATCCCAAGTTTTTTATTATGATTTGAAAAGTTTTTTGTAAATATATCCAGGCCTTTATTATTAAAGCCAAGCCGGTTAATTATTGAGCTGTCTTCAGGCAGCCGGAAAATACGCGGTTTATCATTGCCTGGCTGGGGCAGGGGGGTTACTGTTCCGGCTTCCACAAAAGCAAAGCCCTGCATGAGCAGGGCATTTATAACTTCAGCATTTTTATCGAATCCGGCGGCGATGCCAAGAGGGCTTTTAAATTCAAGCCCTGCGATATTCTGGGTAAGCAGTTTGTTCGCAATTGGCTTTTGTGCAGGCAGCAAGCCACAGGACAGGGCTTTCAGGGTAGCCTTATGGGCAGTTTCCGGAGGGAGCGCATGAATAAGTGGACGTATAATGGGAAATAAGTCAGTCATAAATAAATGCTAACCATATATTTTTTATTATTGCTACCAGTTTTTAATTTTTGGGAGAAAAAATTAATGATTTTGAGAAAAAAGCGATAATATTTGCTGCGCCTGCTGCTGTGTCATTGAGGATTTTAAGACTGGCTGGTCTGTTGGTGGTTGCGGGAGTTCAGTTTTATCAGCGCCCGGAATATTATTTTTTGCTTCGATTACCGGAGCTGCTGTTGAGTGATGATTGGGGGCGAGGGGAAAAAATTTTCCTTCATTTATTATAAGCGGCTGGCGCGAGTGCTGGTTTATAGCAGGCTGGCGCAAGGGCATGAATTTTCGCACCGGCGCAAATGCAGCTTCGCCTGCAAGCGCGTTATCAGCCACAAGTAAAGCTAATATTATAGCGAAAAATTTTAAGTGCATATTCACATTCCAAAATTATTTTATAAATCCATATCAGCATTGTTTATACAATCACATTGACAGCAATTTACATGCCAGCAAAAAAATCATTCTCGAAATTGATAATTTAATTGTTTTTTTTGATGCAATCATCGTGTAGATGATATAGTTATGTACTATAATTTTTATAAAAACAGAACTGTATGATGTATAGAAGGCCGCATATAGACCACAAGCTGTGGGGTTTGTTTTTAATCTGCGGTAGTATAGTTGCCACTTTTTCTCATCAAAGTTGTGCGCAGATACAGACCCCGAAAACACCTTTAAAAGTCTATGTTCCAAGCGCTGCAGCGCTGGTTAATTATTTCAAAACCGACAAGCTGGAATATAATCCCGATGCATTTATCCTGACGGCGCGTGGCAATGTTGAAATCCAGCAGGATGATGTAATAATCAAGGCGGATGAAATTGAATATGACCAATTGAAGGAAACTTTAAATGCGCGTGGTGACGTTGCTATTTTAGAAGCCGATGGCAATGTAAGATTCGTTAATGAGATAGAAATTAAAAATAATATTAAAGATGGTGTTGTCCGCAGGCTTGAAGCGCAAATGGCGGATAATGATATTTTTAACCAGGTGGAATCGCAGAAAAATATAGTTCATAAGGTTCAGTATCCTGTTGCGGTTAAAGAGCAGAATAATAAATCGCTTTTAAGTAAAGTATGGGCGTATATAGCCCCAAAATCCAAAGTGGTTGACGGTGTGGCTTATGCTCAGCTTGAACCGGCAGCCGGAGGTGATAATGCAACTCAGATAGGTAATGTGCCGCTTATTGTCCTGCCACCTGAAAATGCACCGGCTAAGACTGAAACTAAAACTGAAGCTAAGGGCGATAAACCCAAATTGCCTGATGCTGAAAATACGCCTGCGCCTGTTACCCCGCCTGCTGCTGAAAGCAAGGATGTGCCGCCTGTTGAGGCTACTCCTGTTGCTGCTACTCCTGCAGCCACGGCTACAGATAGTGATGCGGCTATAAAAGCTGTGGTGGAAGATACTAAAGAAAATTTCCCAGAAGCTAAAAAGGTAATAAAAAAATCTGTTAAAAAATCACCTAAGCCAGCTAAAAAACCTGAAGCGCTCCCGAAATTACCTAAAGAGGAAAATTCAGGTGAGCCACCAGCTTCCCTGGCGCCGGAAAGTAAGGAATTATTAGAAAAGGTAGGTGCAAAACTTTCGCCGCCGAAGGAAAAGCCTAGCCCTAAAGCCCTTAAAGTAAACCATGCGCGTGACATGCAGGATTTATTTAAAGCTGATGAATTGCCAGCCGCCAACGGGCAAAATGATGCCCTTGGGGTTAAGGTTGAAAATAAGAATTACAAAATTAGTATTGATTATGAACTTGAACGTGCCTATGACGCTATAAATTCGGGCCAGAGCGAAGCGGCTATCGAAACCTATAAAACTATTCTTAACAATGCGCCAAATAATACCCAGGCGCTATTTGGCCTTGCGACATTATATCACCGTGCTCGCCAGTTTGATAAAGCCCGTCCATTATATAGTAAGCTGCTGAGCATTGACCCGAATCACAGGGATGGATTCAATAATTTCCTGGTGTTGCTTGCGGATGAGGCGCCGCATGAGGCTTTGATAGAGCTGGAGAAGCTGGAGGATAAAAACCCGGGTCTTAGCACAATTCCTGCCCAGATTGCGGTTATTTATTCAAAAATTGGGGATGAAGACAAGGCAATTGGCAAAATGTTCCGTGCTGTTTCCCTGGCACCGGAGAATTTAACCTATCGTTATAATTTGGCTATCATGTTGGATAAGCAGAAGAATTATGATGAGGCTGCCAAGCTTTACCGCCAGTTAATAGAAGCCTCGCAACGCGGGGAGAAAATTCCGGGAAATATTGACAATATTCAGCAAAGATTAACCTTTATTAGCTCTAATAGACCATAGGCCATTATTATAAAATGGCTTTAGTCATTTGGAGGCAATAGTGGAAATAACTGATTTATTGGTTTTTACCCAGAAGAATAAAGCATCGGATTTACATTTGTCTTCGGGTAATCCGCCTATCCTGCGCATAAATGGCGACATGGTTTCTTATAAGGGCGATGCGCTGTCTGGTGATAACATAAAACAAATGCTATATTCGATTATGACTGAGCAGCAACGCGCTGAATATGAGCGTGAGCTGGATATAGATTTTGCGATTTCCTTTGGCAAGGATTTGCGTTTTCGCGTTAATGCCTTTAATACCTTAAATGGCGCAGCGGCGGTTCTGCGTAATATTCCCAACCGGGTTATGAGCCTGGAAGAATTAAATGCACCGGAAATACTTAAAAAATTATGCGGCCTGCATAAAGGACTGATTCTTGTTACCGGGCCTACAGGTTCTGGTAAATCAACTACCCTCGCTGCTATGATAAACCATATAAACAGCAATGATTCCAAGCATATAATCACAATTGAAGACCCGGTGGAATTTATCCACGTATCCAAAAAATCATTGATAAACCAGCGCGAGGTAGGGAAGAATACACGTTCTTTTGCCAAAGCCTTAAGAAGTGCGCTGCGCGAAGACCCGGATGTTATACTGGTAGGCGAGCTTCGCGATATGGAAACCATCCAGTTGGCGCTTACTGCGGCGGAAACAGGACACTTGGTTATGGGAACGCTGCATACAAATTCTGCGCCTAAGACTATTGACCGTATTATCGACGTATTCCCGGCGGCTGATAAGGAAATGGTGCGCGCGATGCTTTCAATATCGCTTGAGGCGGTTGTTACCCAGACGCTTCTTAAAAGCAAGGATGGCGGCAGGATGCCTGCACATGAAATAATGCTTGGAACCCCTGCCGTGCGTAACCTTATACGTGAATCACGTATTGCCCAGCTTTATTCGCTTATACAGATGGGTTCGAAGCTTGGTATGACCACGATGAAGGACTGCATTTTCGGGCTTTTGAACCAGAACCTTATCTCCGAGGAAACTGCGCGCTCGGCGCTTAGCACCAGCACTTCTGACGAATCTGAAAATATTATGGAGAAGGCTGTAAAGGCTGGCGACCATGCACAAATAAAATCTAATAATAACAAAAGCGGGTTTTAATGGCTTTTAATTTAAACGAGACCCTTGCAAAATTTGTAGAGATGGGAGCTTCTGACTGTTACCTTACAGTTGATGCCCCGCCTAATTTCCGCTTTGCCAATGGCATTAAAAGCTACAGCAGTGAAAAACTTACGCAGCAGGATATTGAAAATATATTAAAAGAGCTGCTTCCGGAAGACGCTATTTTAGAGTTTGAATCAACCCTTGAATATAATACTGCCATAGTCTGGAATGATGCGCGTTTCCGCATGAATGTGTTTCGCCAGCGCAAGCAGACAGGAATTGTGCTGCGCCGTATAAGCACCGATATACCGATGCTTGATAAGCTTGGTCTTCCTCCGGTTTATGGCGAATTATCCCTGGAAAAGCGTGGCCTTATATTGCTGGTTGGCGCTACCGGCTCTGGTAAATCCACATCGCTTGCAGCAATGCTTGGGCATAGGAATGTTCATGGCTCAGGACATATAGTAACAATAGAGGATCCTATAGAATTTATCCATGGCCATAGAAATTGCATATTCATGCAGCGTGATGTTGGTATTGATACTTATTCCTTCGGTATAGCACTTAAGAATACGCTGCGCCAGTCGCCTGACGTTATAGTCATAGGCGAAATACGCGACCGCGAAACTATGGAGCATGCTATTGTTTTTTCTGAAACCGGGCATTTATGTATAGCAACCCTGCATGCTAATAATGCCAACCAGGCTATAGAACGCGTAGTTAATTTTTTCCCTGAAGAGAAGCATAAGCAGATACTGCTTAACCTGTCGCTTAATCTTAAGGCGATACTCTCGCAGCGCCTGGTTATTAATAAGAATAATGAGCGCAGCATTGCTGTTGAAATAATGCTAAATAGCGGGGTTATACGCGAATTAATTGCCGATGGCCGGGTAAAGGAAATGCGCGAGCATATAGAAAAGGGTAATGTCCAGGGAATGCAGACTTTTGAGCAGGCCTTGTTTGTTTTATATACTGGCGGGATTATTACTGAGGAAGTGGCCCTTGCTGAATCGGATAATCCGGCAAATTTACGCCTTATAATAAAACAATATGAAATGGGTAGGGCAATGGGTGGACCGAAAAGCAATTTTTCGCTGCCGCCGCTTGATATATCCGGTAAACAACAATTCTAATCATTTGGCATTTGGCCCTTAAAACTGCTATACATGCGTGATTATGGAATCAAAATTCTCGCGCATATTTGAAACTTTTACTTTCCGCCTTGCCTCGGTTTATGTCGGGCTATTCAGCCTTTCTGTCGTAATACTTTTCGGATTTATTTATACTTTTGCCATGGGGTATGTGCAGGCGCAGGTAAGCGATACAGTTAAAATGCAATATGGGTATCTGGCAAACGAATATCACCAGAGTGGATCGCCTGGAGTGGAGGCGCGTATCAAGGAATTGATAAATGTTGATGACGACAGCACAGAAATATATCTGCTGGTGAATAATAAGAATGAAAAGCTTGCCGGGAACCTTAATGAATGGCCGACAAATGCAACTGTGGAATCGGGGTTTGAAAAAAATGGGAGCTGGATAAGTTTCCATATTGAAGGAGCGCCTTACGATCAGAAAAAAGTGCAGGTAAAGGCAATAACCATTCCGCTATCGAAATGGCGGACCTTGCTGGTTGGAAAAACTTTACAGAACAGCGAAAAAATCGAACAGATAATATTACAGACATTCTGGGCGAGCCTGATAGTTACCATGATAATGGCGTTTATCGGCGCGCTGGTTATTACACGAAGCGTTATGAACCGCATAAATGTCATAAACCGTTCAGCCTATAACATCATGCATGGTGAACTCAGCACCCGGATCCCCTTCACGAAGGGCGGTGACGAATTTGACGATCTGTCATCCAACCTGAATAAAATGCTTGATAAAATTGAAATGCTGCTTAAGTCGCTTGGGCAGTTTGCGAATAATATAGCCCATGACCTTAGAAGCCCTCTTAACCGCATAATAAACCGCCTTGATGCCGGGCTTAGGAATATTGATGATAACAACCCGGCGCGTAATCTTTTGGAAAAAAACATAACCGATATGCATGAGCTTATCGGCACTTTCAATTCCATCCTTAAAATTTCTGAGCTTGAGGCCAATACGGAATTCCGTGATTTCCTGCCGTGTGACCTATATAAGATAATTGAGAATATGGTGGAGTTTTACGAGCCTTACGCTGCCGAAAAAGATATACGGATTGTAAATCATATAAATTCAGGAATTACAGTATATGGTGAAAAGAACCTGCTAACACAGGCATTCACCAATATAATAGATAATGCGATAAAATTTACACCCAAAGGCGGACAGGTGGATATTTCCTGCGAGCAGGCGCAGGGAATTATAGATGTAATAATTGCCGATAATGGCGTTGGGATCCCTGACAGCTATATGGACAAAGTGTTTGAAAAATTCTTCCGCCTTGAACAAAGCAGGCATACTAAGGGCAATGGGCTGGGGCTAAGCCTTGTTAATGCCATTGCCAATATCCATAACGCAGAAGTTATACTAAGCAATAATAAGCCGGGGCTTCGGGTCTGTATAAGATTTTATACTGGAAACAACTAGGTTCTGTGACATTCAAACCCTAACCGGACAGCGCGCGGGGGTGACAATTCATGTTGTTGCGTAGGCACTAAATAAAAAACCCAAGACCGACAAAAATAAACAGGCACTGCAAAGTGAAAATGAACTGGGCGCGGGTTATGTCGGCTGTTCCTGCCTCTATTTTCCCGCTTCCTACCCATTTATCACTCACATAAGGCGAAGTCCTGCCGCCCAGGGTTAAATTCAAGCCATTGGCAGCGCAAAGCAGGGCTAAATGGTTTGGCGATGCAGACGGCATATCCTTTGAGATTTTATTCGCCATGGCGTAACCGTTGCCACCGGGCAGGAAATATACCGACAATATCCATAAGAACGCCGCAATCTTTGCGGGTATGTAATTAACAAAAATCTGTATGTCGCGTGCGGTTTTGCCAAATGGCCTGCTGTCGGGGCCGGATAGGGCTTCCTGCAATATATATATAGTAAGGCTTGCAAATAAACCGGGAACGCTAAGGAGCATAAACCAGAATATAGGGGAGGCGATTCTCTCGGAAAATTGTACAGCAAGATATTCAACTGCGCAGCGCGCAAGTGATCCGGCATCCATAACGGCATGGTAGAGGAATGGAGTATTATCAAGCTGGGCGCGGGCGGCAGGGATATTTCCCGCCTGTAACTGTTTTTTAATGGCATTGGCTTTATACCAACTGCTCCCGGCGGGTATGGAAGCAACCAGCAAAATGAGGATGAAAATAAAATGGTTGAATATAATGTTAAAAAGTAGCGCGGCTACAAGGCTTGTGCCAAGTACCAGCATGGTGAGAATAGTGCCGCGGAAATTCTGCTCTGATTGTCTAAGGGCTGGCTTGTTTAATTTTTTTTCTGTGTCGCGCAGTAATTTTATCGCTAATTGGGTCAGGTTGGGCAATCCTTTGGATTCCAGGTAGTTTTGTATCCTGCCCCACCATCCGCCCATTATAGCGCTTATCAAAAGTGCAGATACAACCAATAATGCTTTGTCCATGCCCGGCTCTTATAATGATTGCAGCCAGTTTATCGCTGCTTGCAGTAATGGCAACTTATTTTAGTTATAGCATCAGTGACGATGGCTTCCTTGGTACTGCCGCGCCTGAATTAATGCTATTCCCGGTAGTCATTGCTACATTGGACTCCTGCAAGTTAAGGGCTGCTTTATGAACGGACTCTTTAGCGGCATCTGGTAAATAAAAATCCATTGTGCTTTTTTTGGGCTGGGCAGAAAAACTATCCAATATCTTTTTTTCCATTTCTTCTATTGTTTTGTCATGCTTGCCGTGTGCAATTTCTTCCTTTGTTTTTGTTGCTTCCTGATACGCAGCATTTTTAAGGTCGTTTGCCTGTTTAGTGTCGCGATTAAATGCTTCGAGAGGATTTGGAATCGCCATGAATTCCATTACTTTGTTCGGATTTTCTTTTTGAAGTTCAGGATGATCCTTTGTGAATTTGGTTACGGCAGCATATCTTATTTCATATTCCCTGGTATAGGCTTGTATTTGTTTAATTGCGGCCTCATGTGCTGGGTTGGCTTTTGTTTCTTCCTTTATGGAAGGAGCTTCTGTGTTTACCGTAGGAACCACTTCCTTATGATAGGTATCGGCGAGTATTTTCTTTGCCATTTCCAGAATCAGCGGCTTATCCTTATCCTTTACCAATAAAAGATGCGTTTCATCATTTATCGAGCTTATAAATTCTTTATTATCAGGACCTTTTGCCTTGATGGTTGTTGCCAGCAATACGGCGGCTACTGATTCTGCCGTAATACTGCCATCTGGGGTTATGCTTTTAGCCATTTTCCCAATATCTGATTGGTGTATGTCTGCCCCAAAGTCTTTTAAGCTATCAAATTTATTCAGTAGATTTTGAGCTACTTTAAGGGAATGTTCTTTAACATCATCAGGTAAATTAAAATCTCCACCTGTGACTTCAATCTCTTTTACCCGGCTGGTAAAAGTAGCTTTCAGCCTTCCTGTTTCCTCGGATATTCTTTGGTCATGCTTGCCTTCTTTGATTTCCTGCCGCGTTTCCCTTGTTATTGTGTTGAAAGCCTCAATAAGGCCATTTGCCTTCAGGGTGTTTGAATCAAAATTTTTAAGTGGGTTTTTGGCATTAAATTCAATTGGTGCGGCATCCTTGTATTCCTTTACTTTGTCTTGGTTTCTCTCGGAAATACTATCATCTTTCATTAAGCCATAGGCGACGGCATCCCTTATTTCCCTGGTCTGGACATATTCCCTTATTTTTTCAAGTACTGCTGCCTTTTCTTCATCGCTCAGCATCTTCACCTCGCCAGTTGGCGAAGCTTTAGAGCCGGTATTAAGTGGAAGATGGCTGGGTTTTGACATTTTAAGTTCATCAATAGCAGCGGCTTTTGAGGCTTTTAATTCATCAATCTCAGGTCGCAGCTTGTCAGGACTAATCTGGCTTCCTTGATTGTAAGCATTATACATTACATCTGATGGTATACCGAGTTTTTGTACCTTGGCAAACTCAATGGGCAGGCTCTTATCCGGCGGGAACAGCAGAGTTTGTAGTTCTTTTGGGGTGAGTTCAGGGTTTTCTTTGACGAGTTCTTTTTGGGCGGAAGCCGCCACTGCCCAATCACGCGCAAACTTTTTAAGTTCGTTTAGAGCTTCCTGTTGCTTCTCATCAGGTGCAAATGGGGCTTTTTTTCTATCAACCATAGTTAATCCTTTAATAATCAACCATAGTTAATCCTTTAATATTGATGTAGCTTAACACAGCTAAGATAATAGTATTGTTAAATATTTGTTAAAGGTATAGATTTGATAGGAACATATCTGCAATATACTGAATAACCATGATTAATATGCCAAGCCTCCCAGCCCTTAAAGATGTTATTGCCAGCCATGGACTGTTTACCCGCAAATCGCTGGGGCAGCATTTCCTGCTTGATAGCAGGATTACCGATAAAATCGCGCTATATGCCGGGGATTTAGAAAACCACAATATTATCGAGGTTGGGCCGGGGCCAGGGGGGCTTACGCGCTCGCTGTTAAATGCTGGGGCGAAAAGCGTGACTGTTGTTGAAAAAGACGAGCGCTGCATTGCGATAATGCAGGAACTGGCGGATGCATATGGTGATGGCAGACTTAAAATAATGCAGGCGGACGCGCTTAAGGTGAATTTGCTGGAGCAGGTTCCTGCCCCGCGTAAAATAGTTGCTAACCTGCCTTATAATGTAGGGACATTGATGCTGATTAACTGGCTTGATGATATTAGTTTGCTGGGAAAGAAAGCATATAGCTCGCTTACGCTTATGTTCCAGGATGAGGTGGCGCAACGCATTATCGCTGTGCCTGATACCAGCGAATATGGGAGGCTTTCGGTTATGAGCCAGTTTTTATGTGAATGCCGCTATGATTTTCAACTGCCGCCGGGTGCATTTTTCCCGCCGCCCAAAGTTAATTCCGCTGTCGTAACAATTGTTCCGTGGGAAAAACCGCTATTTCATGTTCCCAAGGAGGTGTTGGAAAAAATAGTGGCTGCTGCTTTTGGCCAGCGGCGAAAAATGTTGCGCTCGGCTTTGAAGCAATTAGGTGTGCCGGTTGAAGAATTGCTGCAACGCGCCGGGATAGACGGGACGCTGCGCGCTGAAGTGCTGGATGTTGCTACATTCTGCCGTCTTGCGCAGATTTATGAGGGTATGGCAAATCACTCAATATGAACGATTCTATCGTATAAGCGGTTATTCAGGCTGGTAAGCTGATCAACAATGAAAGGCATGGTTAAAACCAGCATAAGAAGCATGGCAAGGACTTTGGGGACGAAGGTAAGCGTTGCTTCCTGTATCTGGGTCAGGGCCTGGATGATGGCAATAACCAGGCCAACAACTAAAGCGACAATCATTATAGGCGCTGATACCAGTATCAGCACATAGATAGCATCGCGCATTACCTCTAACACCTCTGCTGTTTCCATGTATGCTACATCGGCATGCGGATTATATCCTGATATGCGCCAATGACTTTGTCACGTACGGCGATAACAGTATTTAGCGACAGCTCAGCATTGGTAACTGCCGTTACCAGGTCGGCAAGGTCCACCTTGCCGGTCATAGAGTCCATCTTCATGGCTTCGCTTTTATACTGTGTGTCAACCGCGCTTTCCAGGCCTTCCTTAAGCAGGTTTGAAAAAGAAGGTTTGTTTGCTTCTTCCTGCGCCGGTGCATCTGCAATATCATTTTGCAGCTTTAGCTGGTTGCGATAGGCATTGGCGGCTGATAATGCGTTTACGGTCATATATTATCCTTCGGCGCTCATTATATATTTTTTACCTGAGCAAATCAATGGTTCGCGATAGCATTGATTTTGATACCTCAATCATATTCAGGTTGGCTTCGTAGCCACGCCTTGCTTCGCGCATATCCATCATCTCAACGATGCTGTTTACATTGGGATAAAGTACATAGCCCTGCGCATCGGCGGCGGGGTGGCTTGGGTCATACTTCTTTCGGAAATCCGACATATCATGTGTGCGCGCAGAAACTTTTACCGTGTTTATGCCCAGCTCCTTATCAAGGCTGTTTTTGAACAAAACGACCTTGCGGCGGTATGGCTCTTCGCCGGGAGTTCTTCCGGTGGAATCGGCATTGGCGATATTTTCAGAAACCACGCGCAGGCGGTCGCCCTGTGCTTTCATTCCTGATGCTGCAATCGCGAGTGTATCTGATATTTGCATACTCTACCTAATTAGCCGTTGGTTTTTCCTATTGCGGTTTTAAACATATCCACTGATTTGCGGTACAGGTTCAAAACCTTCTGATATTCCGCCTGGTTTTCGGCGACTTTTGACATTTCTTCCTCTATTGCTACGTTATTTCCGGTCGGGTTACGCTCATATGTGGAGTCGCGATTGATGATTCCTGTTGCGGAAACAGAATTTCTGGCGCCATTGAAATGCATATTGCTGGTCTTTGCCATATTAAGCTGATGACTTGCGCGTATAAGCGATTTTTTAAAATCCGGCGCCCTGACATCTCTGGCCTGATAGCCAGGAGTGTCGGCATTGGCGATATTCTGGGCAAGCACGCTCTGACGCTCAGACATATAAGCCATTTTGGATTTCATCATTCCAAAAAGTGGTATATTCTCAAAATTCATAGCCTTACCGTCTTTGTTGTGTTGTAGGTAAATATTGCCCATCTTGTATGAATGTAACTTATTTTTTCTCTTATATCCATATAATTTTTTGTATTATAAGCTATATAAACAAACTGTATAACCAAACTATATAAACAAATATGTAGCAAATATAATGCCACCAGGAGCAAATATGCTTGCAAAGCAAAAATGTGCATCCGCAAAAGGCGGTGAAGCCATAAATGAAAAAGATGCCAGGTCGATGCTGGGGCAGGTTCCGGGCTGGGCGTTGGCGCATGGCGGGACCGCGATTTTCCGCAAATATACATTCCCTGATTTTGATAGTGCCTTTGCGCTTGCGGGTAAAATAGCAAAAATAGCGCAGGAGCAGAACCACCATCCCGATATTAATTTTGGTTGGGGCTATGTGAAAGTACGGCTTATGACCCATGATGTGGGCGGCTTGCACAAGAATGACTTTATCATGGCCGCGAAGATAAACGAGCTTTAGATATACTTAATTTCCAGTATTTCGTAATTACGACCACCTTTTGGGGTTTTTACCTCGATCGAGTCGCCTTTTTTCTTGCCTATAAGGGCGCGGGCGATAGGTGCGGTAATGGAAATAAGGCGCTGGTTTATATCGGCTTCATGTTCGCCTACTATCTGGTAGGTGCTTTCTTCTTCGCTATCTTCATCAACCAGTTTTACTGTCGCGCCAAATTTCACACTGTCGCAGGCCAGCGATTTTACATCAATAACATCGGCGCGGGAAATCACTGCTTCCAGCTCTTTAATGCGGCCTTCGATAAAGCTCTGTTTTTCTTTTGCTGCATGGTATTCAGCATTTTCCTTAAGGTCGCCATGCGCGCGCGCTTCGGAGATCGCTTCGATTATAGCCGGGCGGTCAACTGATTTGCGCTGTTTTAATTCTGCTTCAAGGCGTTCGTAGCCTGCGGTGGTTATAGGGAATTTTTCCATTGTACTCTCCTTTATGTCGCAGCAAAAAAATGACCTAAGGCCAAAGTGGCCTTTTGTCGTGCCTTATTATTTTGAATTAATTATTGCTAAAGTACGATTGTATTGAGCGTACGTCAAGCCCCCCCCCGGTATTGATCGAGGAGATGGCGCTGGCAATGGCTTTTGCCCCGGCTATTGTTGTGTAATAAGGGATTTTCCCAAGCAGTGATGTGCGGCGGATAGAAAATGAATCAGCAACTGATTGTCCGCCTTCTGTAGTATTTAAAACCAGCGCGATTTTGCCGTCTTTAAGCATGTCTACAATATGTGGCCTGCCTTCGCGCACCTTATTCACAACGTCTACCTTAATTCCCTGTTCGCTTAAATACCGGGCGGTACCACGGGTGGCGATTATGGAGAAGCCAAGTCCTGCAAGCTCGCGGATTGCAGGTGTTACGGCGGCTTTATCGGATTCCTTGACTGATACGAAAACAGTGCCGCTTTTGGGAATGGTGCTGCCTGCCGATAATTGTGATTTGGCAAAGGCGCGCGGGAAATCAGAATCAATGCCCATTGCCTCGCCGGTTGATTTCATTTCCGGCCCCAGTATCACGTCAACCCCGGCAAAACGCGCAAAAGGGAATACCGCTTCTTTAACGCAGACATGGGAAATAGTTTTGTGGCTTAAATTAAAATCCTTCATGCTGGCACCGGCCATCAAACGCGCTGCAATTTTTGCTATAGGGATGCCGATAGATTTGGCAACGAAAGGAACGGTGCGGCTGGCACGAGGGTTTACTTCTATCAAATAAATTTCGCCATCCTTCACTGCGAACTGCACATTCATAAGGCCAACTACATTTAGCGCATTTGCCAGCGATTCAGCCTGCTTTTTAATTGTAGAAAGTATTTTATCATCAAGCGAATAGGCGGGAAGTGAGCAGGCTGAATCACCGGAATGAATCCCAGCTTCTTCTATATGCTGCATTATTCCCGCAACGAAGGTGTTGCCGTCTTTATCGCGCAGGCAGTCCACATCCAGCTCGGTTGCATCCTGCAGATAGGAATCGACCAGTATCGGGCCATCGCCGAACATTTTTATTATCTCGCCGACATATTGCTCAAGGGCTGGCCGGTCATAAATTATTTTCATTGCGCGTCCGCCAAGCACGTAAGATGGGCGCACCAGAAGTGGGAATCCGACATTATCCGACTCAGCCATAACCTCAGAAATATTGCGGCCAATGCCGCTTTTAGGCTGTTTTAGCTTAAGTTTTTCAACGAGTTCGCGGAAGCGGTCGCGGTCTTCGGCGAGGTCGATTGAATCCGGGGAAGTGCCGATAATTATGTCCTTGCCGAACTCGGCTTCGAGCGCACGCGCCAGCTTAAGCGGCGTCTGCCCGCCGAACTGTACGATAACACCTTTCACTTTGCCGCTTTTCTTTTCGGTGTGGATTATTTCGAAAACATCTTCGGCGGTTAGTGGTTCAAAATACAGCCTGTCGGAAGTATCGTAATCGGTGGAAACAGTTTCCGGGTTACAGTTTATCATAATAGTTTCGTATCCGGAATCGCGCAGGGCATAAGCAGCATGGACGCAGCAATAGTCAAACTCGATGCCTTGACCGATGCGGTTAGGGCCACCGCCAAGGATGATGATTTTTTCCCTGTCGGTTGGGCGCGATTCACACTCGACGCCAATTCCTTCATAGGTGGAATACATGTAGGGTGTGTCGGATTCAAACTCTGCCGCACAGGTGTCTACACGCTTATAGACTGGTTGGATGTTATATTTTTTCCTCAATTCACTTATGTTCTGTTCGCCAAATAAATATGATAACCGATTATCAGAAAATCCCATCCTCTTTAATCGCAAAATATTTTCTGGCTCTAACATTAACATAGCCTCACTATGTCTTTGAGACGAAAAATCTTTGCTCTTAGTTAAGAATAAAGCCTTAATCTTTTCCTCTTCAGCAACTATTTCAGCAAGCTGGCGCACAAACCATGGGTCATATTTGGCGATAGCGCAAATTTCTTCAACGCTTACGCCAAGGCGCAGGGCCTGCGCGGCAACCAGCAAGCGGTCGGGTGTTGGGCGCGAGAGTTCGCTACGGGCGGTATCAGCATCTTTTATCTCAACTTCATTAAGCCCGGTAAGGCCGGTTTCCAGCGAGCGCAGGGCTTTTTGCAATGCTTCTTTGAAATTGCGTCCCATAGCCATAGACTCGCCGACCGATTTCATGGCGGTAGTAAGTATCGGTTCGGAACCTGGGAATTTTTCAAAGGTAAAGCGCGGGATTTTTACCACCACATAATCAATGGTTGGTTCGAAGCTTGCGGGTGTAACTTTAGTAACATCGTTTGATATCTCATCGAGCGTATAGCCAACAGCAAGCTTGGCGGCGACTTTGGCGATTGGGAAACCGGTTGCTTTCGAGGCCAGCGCCGAGGAGCGCGAAACGCGAGGGTTCATTTCGATTACCACCATGCGGCCATCCACCGGGTTCACCGCGAACTGCACGTTGGAACCGCCGGTATCCACCCCGATCTCGCGCAGCACCGCGAAGCTTGCATTGCGCATATTCTGGTATTCTTTGTCGGTGAGGGTGAGCGCCGGGGCGACGGTTATGGAGTCGCCGGTATGCACGCCCATGGGGTCTAGATTTTCGATAGAGCAGATGATGATGCAGTTATCGGCCTTGTCGCGCACCACCTCCATCTCAAACTCTTTCCAACCGAGTACCGATTCATCAATAAGCACTTCTCCAATTGGCGAGGCATCAATTCCGCTTGCGATTATCTGTTCGAATTCCTCGCGGTTATAGGCGATGCCGCCGCCTGCGCCACCCATGGTGAATGACGGGCGGATGATGGCTGGAAGCCCCACATATTCCATTGCCTTGCGTGCTTCATCGAGCGATTTTACTACTGCATTCTTTGGAACTTCCAGCCCGATTTTTTTCATCGCGTCATTAAAAAGCTGGCGATCTTCGGCTTTGTTTATCGAATCCAATTTTGCGCCGATAAGCTCGACATTATATTTTTTAAGCACGCCTGATTCTGCGAGTGCTTTCGCGCAGTTAAGCGCTGTCTGTCCGCCCATTGTCGGAAGCAGCGCATCGGGTTTTTCCCTGGCAATGATTTTTTCTACCATCTCCGGGGTTATGGGTTCGATATAGGTGGCATCGGCAAGATCAGGGTCAGTCATGATCGTTGCGGGGTTGGAATTGACCAGTATTACCCTGTATCCTTCGGCCATGAGCACCTTACAGGCCTGGCTTCCTGAATAGTCAAATTCGCAGGCTTGTCCGATAACTATTGGCCCTGCGCCGATAATCAAAATTGATTTTATGTCAGTTCTTTTTGCCATTTTTTCTCATCATATTCACAAAATCGTCAAACAAATAAGCGCTGTCGTGCGGGCCGGGGGAGGATTCGGGGTGGTACTGCACGGTGAAAACCGGCTTGCCCTCAACGCGAAGCCCCTCAACTGTTCCATCAAACAGGGAAACATGGGTAACTTTAACATATGGTGGCAGGCTGTCTGCCTGCACTGCGAAACCGTGGTTCTGGCTGGTTATTTCCACTGCGCCGGTAAGCAGGTTTTTAACCGGGTGGTTTGCGCCGCGGTGTCCCTGCGGCATTTTTGCAGTTTTGCCACCGAGAGCCTGTGCAAGTAGCTGGTGGCCAAGGCAGATGCCGAAAATCGGTATGCCGGAATCTATAAGTTCTTTGAGTATAGGTGTTGAGTACTGGGCGGTCGCCGCCGGATCGCCGGGGCCGTTGGACAGGAAAATACCGTCTGGCTTGAAGCCCAATATCTCTTTCGCTGGCGTGGTGGCGGATACGACTTTCACTTTGCATTCGCGCCCGGCAAGGCAGCGCAATATATTAAGTTTTTCGCCGTAATCTATGGCAATCACATTATAAATCTGTGGCTTGGTGGAGGCCGGTTTGAAAGAATACTCGCCAGCCGCCCAGTCATAATTCCTGTCAGTGGTGACAAGTTTTGCAAGATCCAGCCCTTCCATCAACGGATGGGCGCGGAGCTTTTCCTGCGCTTCTTTTAGCTGCACGCTATATTTTTCAGCGGAAACCGGAAATATTGCCGCATTCTGCGCCCCGTTCCTGCGAATATGGCGGGTGAGGGCGCGGGTATCAACGCCGCTTATGCCGATTAGGTTGTTCTCTATAAGCCAGTCATTGAAATTCTCCTGGCTGCGATAGTTCGATGGCTGGGTGATTGGTTCGCGCAGCACCAGGCCACTGGCAAAAACGCGCCTGGCTTCGATGTCATCTGGGTTGCAGCCGACATTGCCAATATGCGGGAAGGTGAAGGTTATTATCTGCCCCGCGTATGATGGATCAGTCAGGGTTTCCTGATAGCCGACCATGCCGGTGTTGAAGCATATCTCGCCCATGGAAAATGACTTTGCGCCAATAGCTTCCCCGAAAAATACCCTGCCATCTGCAAGAAGCAGGCAGGCAGTGGCATTCGCAGGTAAAGTAGTATTGTTCATTATCCAGTGTTTCGGAGGTGATTTTGATTAAATTTGGCGGATATTATGGGCAATACCAGCGCGTGTCAAGGGGCTAAGGCACATATATGGTTTGTTGCCGGGATAGTAGTTTAGTAAAACAATATAAGCTAAGTTATAGTACGACAAAAATGGTGGTTGTGCAAAGAAGGGTTTATTTGGTAGTCAGTTGTACTAGTAGCATCAATGTAGCAAAACAGCATGGAATCAGCAGTAAACCAAGTAATTGTACCAATCTATGTTTTTTGAATGACATGCCTTTTGATGACATATAGAGGGTGATAGCTTTTGTGATAATCCCAGTGATAGCACCAAAGAGTGCGAAAAAATAAATTAATCCGACACCAAACGCCCATTCGCGCCCATTAACATTTTTAGCATCGTAATAGCCGAAGATTATAAGACCAACATAAACGGCGGTAAGCAGCGCAAATGTTTTTTTGCCCGGCATAAATTGAATAATCAGAAAGGGAATGAAGTAATATGGAAGTATTGAAGACATTGCGTGCATCATAATTTTACCCTAACTAATAAATTTTTTAGCAAGTGCCAGTCCGCCTTCGCCAAGGCTATGTCGCGACAGCCCCTGCTTAGCTGCTCGTTTTCGACTCGTCTTGCCGAGCCGAAGCTTGCAGAATGTACCCAGTGTAGGCTGGTGGGCGGTAATGGACTCGAACCATCGACCTCCACGATGTCAACGTGGCGCTCTAACCAACTGAGCTAACCGCCCCCAATCTCCAGCTACGGCGCAGGTTGGTTAGGGCATTACTGCTCATGCGCCGCAGGGCTGGCCAAAACTGAACTGGCCGTTCCCGGTTATTCCTATAGGATAGGCGGCGCTAACTATCAATAATAAATATGCGTAGAACAGGTATTTCGTGATATTTTCCTTGAATATAAGGGGGGTGTCGCGTAACACGAAGGGGTTGCTGCGATCCCGTAGCTCAGTTGGATAGAGCATCAGCCTTCTAAGCTGGTTGTCGGGGGTTCGAATCCCTCCGGGATCGCCAATTTGATAATTAATCCTTACTTATGCAGAGCAGTATGACAGGTATATTAGGCATATTAATTGCGTTGGTCTTTGTCATAGGTTTGCCAGGAATTATAACATATATACTGGTAAAATGGATAAGGGCTTTAGTGGGGCTTAGTACAAAAGAATTAAAATATCGGGCATGTAAAACACTGGATATGTTTCTAGCGATCGCTCTTGCTGTTGCGCTTGCCGCAGGTTCTGCATATTTATTAAGCAATAAAATTATATCTGTAGATTATATCCTTGTTCTTCTGGTACCAAGTTCTATTATACTGATTTCTTTCATAATTTATAGTGCATATAAACGGGAAAATAGCAAGCGAATACAGGATGGTATTTCGGAGCCTGCAGAAAACCGGAATGAACGTAATTTAATGTTGAAATTTTGTGCTTTACTGGTTGCGTTGACATGCGCAACACAGGCCATGCCTACATATGCCCTTATAATAATTGCTATATGCCTTGCACTGCGTTATCTTTCCCAGGAATACAGTGGCAAATGGCATGAAAATAAGCAGAAAGAAAAGGGGGTGGCTAAATCCCTTCCAGAAATGCTGAATACGCCAAGAATGACGTTTGTAATGTTTTTTTGCATATTGGGAACAATAGGTTCCCATGTACTATTATCTACGCCAGATAAAAACATAAAATTATGCAATGAATTGGATAAAACTAATCTTGATGCTAATATTCAGGCCTGTACAGTCTTGATAAGTAAAAATCATGGAAATTCAACACTTTATTTGATGCGCGCATCTGCATATTTAAACAAAGGATTGATTGATGAAGCAATGGAGGATGCTAAGCATTCATTGAATATTGCCCCTGATAATCATCCTGGAGTTGCCTTACGTGGCATAATTTATCTTGCACAGGGAAAATGTGAGGATTCGATCTATGATATGGATAAGGCTATCCAATCAAATTATACCACAGACAATAAAATAATTTCTACCCTTTTTAGTGTTCGTGGAGCAGCAGAATTATGCACATTATCCCTAGAGCCAGCTATTAATGACCTACGCGCGTCTTTGCAACAAGATCCTGATGACGATTTAAAGAGTTATACCACTTTATTGCTTCATATTGCAAGGTTGCGTGCTGGGCAGGATGATAAAGAGTTTAACATCAATAGCGCTTCTCTTTCAAAAGGTAAATGGCCTGCCCCATTAATTGCCTTATACCGTGGTGAAGGTTCTATTGAAGAAGTGTTCTCAAAAGCAAAAGCCGGAAATACAACCGAGCGGGCAGACCAATTGTGCGATTTTAATTTTTATATTGCTGAATTTTATTTACTAAATGGTATGAAAGGAAAAGCACAGCCATTATTCGAAGCTGCTAGGGATAATTGCTCTAAGATTAATTTTGAACGATCCCTTGCCCAGGCTGAGCTAAAATTATTAAATAATAATACTAAATAATAATCTCGCAATTAATATTAGAGCGTTTTTGATTTACTCATGCGTTATATCCGCATGCTTTGAAGTAGTTGGCGCATTCGATCGAGGAGAAGGTTTCGAGGAGTTTTCCGATCTCGATCCAGAGTTCGGTGATGGTACG
>JBDHUC010000017.1:0-40767 GCA_039808985.1 Alphaproteobacteria bacterium
AAAATCAAAGACTGGCGCAGAATCGCAACCCGTTACGACCGATGCGCACACACCTTCTTCTCCGCAATCTGCATCGCTGCTACAGTCATCTTCTATCTCAATTAATGAGTCCTGAGCCTAGGAAAAGGGGAGCATTAAAATGTTCCCTTTTTTTATTGAAGTTTTTTTTGACTAGCTGGGTTACATCTGATACCAATTTAACATTATTTACTAATTTATTACCTAAATTAATTAATCCAGGAGAAGATATGCGGTCACTTTATACAGCTTGCTGTTTGCTTACAATAACTTCAACAGCATTTGCTGAGCCGATAAATTATAACGATAATACGGCTAAAACCGCATCATACTCACTTTCTCCAAATAGCCGTTACAATTCTCAAAATACGCAATATGAAGGCCATAAACAGCAAGCCTCTGTTTATTCAGCACCTGCCAAAAGCGGCCCTTATAAAAATCCTGAATATGATTTAAATGTTGGCCTGGAAACCGGCTATCGCACCAGTGAACTTAAATGGAATATAGCTGGTAATTATGCTGGTACTTCGCCAAACATTCTTTCCGAATTACAGTGGAAAAATGTGCAAGGCTATGAATTCCAGCCAAAAGTTGAATACACCCAGAAAACAGGCTCTATGAAAGGCCTTAACCTGCAGGGCTCGGTAAACAAGAGCATTTCAACAAGCGGTGACAACCAGGATTCAGATTATGCGGGCAATAACCGCACCTCAGAATTTTCACGCTCCAATAATGGCTCAGACGCTGGTCATGCCGAAGGCTTTAAAGCTTCTGTAGGTTATGCTTTCGACTTTAATGACAGCCATAAAAAAAACCTGGCGCGGTTTACCACCCTGGTAGGCTATGCTATGCAGACCCAGACCTTTGTGCTGCGCGATGGGAACCAGACCATACCTGCAACCGGTTCAATTTCTGGCCTGCGCAGCAGCTATGATATGGAAATAAGGTCCCCATTCATCGGCGCGGAACTAACCAGCAATTTTGCCGAGCACCATCATATTAAGCTTCGTGGGGAATATATGTATGGCCAATATGAGGGAACTGGAAACTGGAACCTGCGCAATGATCTTGCGCACCCGGACAGCTATGAACACAAGGCTAATGGCAATGGCTATCTTATATCGGCGCAATATGGCTGGCAGTTTTCTCCACGTACACAGTTCACCTTATCCACTACCTATAATTATTTCAAAACCAATGACGGGAAAGACAAGGTATTCTTTTCTGATGGAACAACCGGAACAACCAGGCTTAACGAAGCCGAATTCAAGTCAATCGACTATATGGCGGGTCTAAACTATAAGTTTTAATTATAGTCGTCAGGACAAAATCTGTCACCCAGCACCCGTTGCAGGGTCTGTGGTCTAGCGTCACACTGCGAATTGCGTAGCAATTGCTATGATCAATACCGGTATTTATTGCTGATAAGGCGAAGGGTCGGCGATTGAGTTTCCGCTAAAGCCTTTGAGGCGCAATTGACATGCATCACAATGGCCGCAGGCCCTGCCCTTTATGTCAGGATCGTAGCAACTGGTGGTCAGACTATAATCAACTCCCAGCTCGATGCCTTTGCATATAATTTCCGCCTTGGTCATAGAAATAAGCGGCGTATGTATCGTTATATGCTTCTTCCCGCCATCTCCATAAGCGGTTGCGAGATTGGCGGTTTCTTCGAACGATTTTATGAATTCAGGGCGGCAATCAGGGTAGCCGCTATAATCCAGCGCATTGACGCCGATGAATATATCATAGGCTTTAAGCACTTCTGCCCATGCCAGGGCAAAGGAAAGGAATACGGTATTCCTGGCCGGAACATAAGTAACAGGTATACCACTGGCAATTGCTTCCGGGCCGCGGTCTTTTGGCACCTCAATTCCCGCCTGTGTCAGCGCCGAACCGCCAAACCCGCCCAGGTCAATATTTACAATCCTATGTTCAGCCGCCTTCATTTTAGCTGCTATAAGCTTTGCGGCTTTTAATTCATGGCTATGGCGTTGCCCATAGGAAAAAGACAATGCATAAACAGAAAATCCCTGTTCCTTAGCAATTGCAAGCGTGGTTGTTGAGTCTAATCCGCCACTTAACAATAATACCGCTTTTTTAGTCATTTAACTAACTTATGAAAAATTATTCAATATTCAATATTTTATGAAGCTGGAGCGACAATCTATAACCATATTTCATGGCAAGTTCAAGGGCAAGCTCGGTATTTGCTGCATTTTTAGCATTATCAGCCTCGTCCATTGGCTGCACGTACACCGGGACATTATATTTACTTTGTCCGACTTCCGCCACTTCGCTATATTTTTTATCATGCGCAGAAATTATGAATTTAAGGGCT
This sequence comes from Alphaproteobacteria bacterium, assembly GCA_039808985.1. Classification (GTDB taxonomy): domain Bacteria; phylum Pseudomonadota; class Alphaproteobacteria; order Rickettsiales; family SXRF01; genus SXRF01. Next base: position 2,360 of record JBDHUC010000017.1, read on the forward strand.
GAAATCCGTGAGAGAAGGTCATCGCGTATTTTCATATAGCCTGCCCCCATATTTTTTGGAGAGCAAACTATATTAATTTGCGGTGCGATTTCCCTGTAAATAGTTCCGTTTGTTTCTATCTGCACAATAAAGCCGCTATCAATAAGCTTATCACATAACGGCGCTATATTCTGGCGGAAAGGTTCCCCGCCGGTAATTACAACCAGCTTTCTGATTCTTATGCCTTTATTATTAAATGATAACTTATGAATTTTATCTAAAATATCTGCAATCGGCAGCATTTCATAATCTTCAAATTCAGCGTCACAGAAATCACATGCCAGGTTACAACCGCCAAGGCGCACAAAAACCGAGGGAACTCCAGCGTATGGCCCTTCCCCCTGCAAGGTTGCAAATATATTTTTCACCCCTAGCTGACTGCCATCATCAGAAACAGGGGGGCGTACCGGATTTTTTCCATGCATCTCGCTTGCACCATTAGTTTTACTATATTATCCTGTTTTTCTTCAATTAGCAGTTTTAACGAAGTTTTATATGAAAAAGAAGCAAAATCCTGAATTTTTAAGCATTGAAACCAAGTTAGTGCATGGCGGCAGACTGCAAAGCCAGTTTGGTGAGGCGTCCGAAGCTTTATTCCTGAACTCCTCATTTTCCTATGAAACTGCTGAAGAAGGCGAAAAACTATTTAACGGCGAGGCCGAAGGCTTTAAGTATGGCCGCTATTCACACCCCAACCTTGCGATGCTTGAGGAGCGCTTTGCCCTTATGGAAGGCGCGGAAGCATGCGTTGTGACTGCATCGGGCATGGCAGCATTATTTGCCGTGCTTATGTGCCAGCTTAAAACTGGCGACCATGTGGTAGCCAGCGGCACGTTATTTTCTTCCTGCCAGTATATTATAACCCAGATCCTGCCACGTTTTGGCATAAGCTTCACACTCGTTGAAGCAGGTGACATGGCTGGCTGGAAGCGCGCTATCGAAACCCAAAATACAGTTTGTGTTTTCGTAGAAACTCCGGCCAACCCAACGCTTGAACTGGTAGACATAAAATCTATCGCCGACATATGCAAGCCACTTGGCGTTAAACTTATAATCGACAATGTATTCGCCACCCCTCTGGTACAAAGCCCACTTAAGCTTGGCGCGGATATAGTCATGTATTCCACCACCAAGCATATTGACGGGCAAGGCCGCACGCTTGGTGGGGCGGTTCTTGGCAGCAAAAAATTCATTGATGAAACCCTAATGCCTTTTGTGCGCCATACCGGGCCGCATATGAGCCATTTCAATGCCTGGCTGCTGCTGAAATCACTGGAAACCCTGCATCTGCGCATGGAACGCCATTGTGACAACGCCCAGGCAATAGCTGAAATACTGGATACTCATCAGGCGGTTTCACGGCTGATATATCCAGGCCTTAAGAGCCACCCGCAATATGAAATTGCTAAAAAACAAATGAAAAATGGCGGGCCTGTTATAGCCTTTGAGCTGAAAGGTGGAAAAAATGCTGCTTTCAAATTCATGAATGCGCTGAAGATTTTTGATATTTCCAATAATCTCGGCAATGCTAAATCTATAATAACCCACCCCGCTTCCACCACCCATGCCAGCATCGGGGAGGATGCAAGGCTCAGGATCGGTATAAATGATTCCCTGCTGCGATTATCGGTCGGGATTGAAAATATTGATGATTTGATAGGTGATATTATGGGCGGATTGAAAGCTATTTAGGAGACAAAAATGCAAGAAATCAAGTTTGCGTACAAAGATATGACAATGAACAAAATGGTAATTGCTATATTGCTATGCGTTGGTTTTTCTTTAATTCTAGTTTATACAGCACAACATAATGACAAAGGGCTGATTATAAACGGTATAATTCATTTATTCAAAGATGATGCCACAAAATTTTTCTGGATTATTGCTGCTGCTATGATTGCCATAACTTTGTGGTTTACATTAATTGTATTAAAAGAAATCAGAAGAGAGAAGATGCAGAGATACATTGTATTAAATGACAGCTCTATTTCTTTGCCATGGAGATCATTTAGTAACAAAGTTATAACTCTTAAATACTCCGATATTAAAAATATATATTTCCAGATTATTCAGAAAAAGTGCGTATCACTTAATATTAAATATAATGATGGTTGCATTGGAATACATAAATCCTCTGTTTCGGAAAGTGATTTTAATCAGATTTGTGCTATTTTAGCCAATATGACAAAACCTAAAATTTAAGGGAAATATTTAGTCATGACCAAAGAAAAAATATGCCAAATCAATAGTCACCCACCCCGCTTCCACCACCCATGCCAGCATCGGGGAGGATGCAAGGCTCAGGATCGGTATAAATGATTCCCTGCTGCGATTATCGGTCGGGATTGAAAATATTGATGATTTGATAGGTGATATTATGAACGCACTGGCAGTGATTTAAGCAGATGATTATTATTAAAAACCAACTTGCAACAAACTTTGAATGGGATGAAAACAAATATAATCAAACATTAGAAAAACATAAAATCAGCTTTATAGATGCTGCCCAACTATTTGAAGAATATATACGTTTTACCTATATTAGCCAGAATACTGAAAGTACAGAAAAACGCTATATTACGGTTGGGTTGTTGAAAAACAAATTACTTGCTGTAATATACACAGAAAGACAAGAAAACATAAGGATTATAACTGCACGGAGAGCGCATGTCAGAGAAGAAAGAATCTATAAAGCGTTATACAACTGAAGAGCTACGCCTCTTGCGAGAAAAAGGTGGCACAGGCACTGATTGGAAGCACGTGCTTAACCTTAGCCAAAATGAGGCTGATAAAGCGGCCAGCGATGATTTCACTGATGAAAATTTCTGGAATAATATTGAATTTTCCGATAATTCAAAACAGCTAATGGGAATTGCCTTGGAACCAGAAGTAGCATTATTTTATAAAAGTATGGGAACCGATTGCCAGGCAACCATAAACTCTGTTCTTAAAGCGTATATGCTGGTGCAGGAGCATAGAGTTTAGAACCCAGGCGCTTCATCTTACTGTTACAACTACCAATCATACCGCTATATCCCTTTACAAGTCCGCATTGAAAACATTGATGATTTGATAGGTGATATTATGAATGGGTTGAAGGAAATAAAATAGTTATCTAAGTACATGTGGCAAATAAATGTTAGAATTTGAATGGGATAAAGCAAAAGCCACAACAAATGAAGAAAAGCATGGAATTGCTTTTGTTATCGCTGCAAGACTGATTCTGGATGGTAATTATGTTGAAATTCCGTCAGATACAAATAGTGAAACAAGATTTAAGGCAATTGGTAAGACGGAAAATACAATTCTAACGGTTGTTTTTACACGTAGAAATGCTAGAATACGCATAATATCAGCAAGGAGGGCAAGTCGTGAAGAAAGAAAAATCTATAATTCGTTATTCAGCAAATAATTTGCCTCCGGTAACAGAAAAAGAGCGCAAGTTGCTACATTCTGCCAAACGCAAAAATATTGATTTTTCTGATATACCAGAAGTTACTCCTGAGGAAGCCAGGCGTGCTTCTGTCATCAAAATAGAAAACCTGTCCATTGTTCTATCGCCTGAAGTATCTTCTTTCTATAAAAATCTAGGGAATGATTGCCAGGCAACCATAAACTCTGTTCTTAAAGCGTATATGCTGGTGCAGGAGCATAGAGTTTAGAACCCAGGCGCTTCATCTTACTGTTACAACTACTAATCATACCGCTATATCCCTTTACAAAAAGCATAATTTTGTTATTTACGGAACAGAGCCAGATGCCATATTAGTTAATGGTAAATACTACGATGAATACCTTATGCTAAATAAACTAGGATAAATTTCCATGACCAAAGAAAAAATAATAATCTTTGACACAACCTTGCGCGATGGGGAGCAATCTCCGGGCATGTCCATGAATCTTGAAGAAAAGATCATGGTGGCAGAGGTGCTGGACGCTATGGGCGTGGACGTTATCGAGGCTGGTTTTGCCATGGCCAGCAATGGGGATTTTGAGTCAGTGCGCGAAATTGCAGGGCGGGTTAAAAACGCGGTGGTTTGCTCTCTGGCGCGCGCTAAATCAGCGGATATTGAGAGGGCCGCCGAAGCTATAAAACCAGCAAAGCGCGGGCGGATTCATACTTTCATGTCCACCTCGGAAATTCACCTGACGCATCAATACCGTATAGGCCAGGATGCCTGCCTTGAGATGATCAAAGACAGCGTAACGCTTGCGCGCAAATACACCGACAATGTTGAGTGGTCGGCTATGGATGCCACGCGTACGGAAACCAACTTCCTGATTAAAGCCATTGAAACCGCGATTAAGGCTGGTGCTACCACAATCAATATTCCTGATACTGTTGGTTACGCAACGCCCGATGATTACGGCCTGCTGATAAAAACTTTGATAGAAAAAGCCAAAGGCGCGGACAAGGTTATTTTCTCCACCCACTGCCAGAATGATTTAGGTCTTGCCACCGCTAACTCCCTCGCCGCTGTAAGAAATGGCGCGCGCCAGATTGAATGCACCATCAACGGCATTGGTGAACGCGCAGGCAACACCGCGCTGGAAGAAGTGGTTATGGCGATTAAAACCCGCCCTGATATGTATAATTTTGCAACAAACATTGACACAACCCACATAATCCGCGCTTCGCGTCTTATCCAGAATATCACAGGCGCGCTAGTGCAGGTTAACAAAGCTATTGTCGGGGCGAATGCTTTTGCCCATGAATCCGGCATTCATCAGGACGGCGTGCTTAAAAACGCCAGCACTTATGAAATCATGACCCCGGAATCGGTGGGACTTTCCAAATCCAACCTGGTTATGGGCAAACATTCAGGCCGCCATGCGTTCAAGGATAAGATCGCCCAGCTTGGCTTTGTGCTTGGTGATAATGCTTTGGAAGATGCTTTCTCGCGTTTCAAGGATTTAGCCGATAAGAAAAAAGATATTTATGATGAGGATCTGATTGCGCTTTTAGATACCGAATCGCGGCGTGATGATGCGATTAACCTGGAATCGCTGCACATCACCTGCGGCACAGTTGGCCCACAAACGGCGATGCTTTGCCTTAGGGTTGAAGATGATATACGCCGGGTAACAATTGAAGGAAACGGCCCGGTGGATGCAGCATTCAACGCTATCCGCGCCCTTGTTCCGCATACGGCAGTTCTAAAGCTTTATCAGGTGAATGCAATAACGCAAGGGACTGACGCACAGGCGGAAGTTACAGTAAGGCTGGAAACTGATGACGGGAAGATAGTAAACGGCAACAGCTCGAATATAGATACCGTGGTCGCTTCGGCACTGGCCTATATCAGTGCGCTATGCAAGCTGCAAACTCTTAAGCAGCGCGAAGGTTTACTGCCGGTAAAATAATCAATGTTGCCTGCCGGATTTCGCTTGAGGCACAACATGGGATTTATTCTCCTGCTGTTTGTTACCTTGGGAATATTTTTCCAGCGTTTTCATAATATCGTCAAGATGACGTTTATCCTCATCGCTTAATGCCTGGTTAACCTGTCCAACCAGCGCCAGATCTTTTTTTATACCCGGTAAAAATTCAGTTGGATCGCCATTTTCCTCAAGGCTTTTAGATTTCCGGTAAGCACGGTTTACATGCCCTATAGCTGCATTCATTTTTATTTCTTCATCCAATCCTTTAGGAAGCTCTCCGGATTTAGCAAACCTTGACTTCATATCCTTTAATATTTTTTCCAGATCGTCCGGGCCGCTCTTCACATCTTCTAAAAGTTTTTTTCCTATTTTAAAATTAGCCTTTTCATAAGCTGCTTTTAACCTGTTATTAGCATCATCTTGCGACTCAGCAGTAATATTGCTGTCCCGGTCATTACCAGGCATCTTCCCCTCGGAATTAAGCGCACTGGCATTTACACCGCGTTTTTTAAGTATGCCTTTAATCTCATGTAGTGTTTTATCAGGGTCAGTTGTCTTTCCTTCTGCCAGATCTGTATATAGGAAGTAAGCATATTTAATATCAACTACAGATTTCTGCTCTTCCCATCTTTTTTCTACTGTAGAAAGGTGTTTTTTCTCTTCTTCATCAAGATATTTGCCGCCGCCTGCTTCCTGCAATTTATCAACTATCTTTTTCTTATCTATGATGTCTTTTAGATGCCTGCTTAAATCACCGCTATTATTATCAATGTCCAGAAAATGTTTCTCAATTTCCCTGAGATACGCTTTAGCGCCAAATTTATTAGCTTCCGATTGAAAACCTGCAATTGCGCTTTTATCTTTAAAGTCCTGGTTTCTGCGAAGTTCCAAAAGCTTATGCCCTACACCAAGCAGCAGGCTTTCAGCGCTGGCCTGCTGAACTGCCTGCTTCCTTATTTCGGCGTTAGCCTGTGGATTTGCCTGCTTCCTTATTTCAGCATCAGAAGAAGCATGCTTCTCAAGCTCCGCCATAAGTTTATTCAGGTCTTTTAAAGTTTCTTCTTGGGGATCAACTTTGTTTTTTGCCATAATATTTTCCTTAATGTTTGCTGGTAATAAGTTAGCATAAATAGGAATGGAGCAATATTAAGGTTTTGTTACGATTGAAAGCGCTTAATACGCTATAATATATAATAAATGGTGCCTCGAGCCGGAATCGAACCAGCGACACAGGGATTTTCAGTCCCTTGCTCTACCAACTGAGCTATCGAGGCACATATATAAAAAGAGCATTGCCTTATAGAAGAAGTGAAATGCTTTGTCTAGCCTCTAGTGCGCCTAAATCTCGACAAATATACAAGAATTTTCTCATTTTCCCCCTTCCCGACCATGCAGACCTATAGGAAAGATGAGTTGCACAGGCAATTTATTAAACAAAAAGGGGAGCATATGACCAGCGAAAAAAATTACAGCAACGATAAATTCTACGACCTTACCACCACAATATCCGTAGGCCAGACCGACAGCGCAACAATTGATTTATATGGCCTGGAGCTGGTGGGCTTTTTTATACCTTCCAACTTTACTGCAACATCCATAATTATCCAGACAGCGCCATCCAGCAGCGGAACCTATGTGACAGCACAGGATGGCTATGGCTCGAACTATTCAATAACAGTAGCGGCAAATAAATATGTTCCCATCAGCAATTTCAATGTTGTGGCTGGCCTGCGCTTTATAAAACTTACCGCAGGAACTGCGCAGGCATCGACCGATGCGGTGATAACCCTGGCGCTTCGGACGCTGTAATATGGGGGCACTTACCACTTTATTTTCAAAATCGCAAAACCGCGTTGCTATAGCAAATAATTGCAACATTCCCACAAATTATAATACCGCTGGCAACTGGGTTCATAATTGCTGGACAAAACACAGGTCCGGTGGTGCTGGTTATGTAGCGATAGAAGTTACATTCATCAATGGCATTATAAGCACCAACAGTGAGCAGAATGCCTATTATGATTTTGTGCTGCGTGCTGGCATATTGGTAGGCGGACAATTTACACAATTACTATTTGATGGCCAGGTTGAAACAACCGTATCTAAAAATTGGGGCATAGCAATTGGCAAAGCTAACATTTATATACCTCCTAATACAGATTTTTATATAACCAACCGCCGGGTTGCCGCTGATAACGGCGCTGCGGGAACTTATAATGTAATAACGACCACAGCAGGCACCAATGTTCGCCAGGACGGAATAATAGGCGGTACCGATACCAGCAAAGATTTTACCCTCGGGGTCGGTGTAGCTTACGGCGCCAAAGCAGGAACCCCGGTAGTAAATGGCAGCGGGGTTATAACTTCCATACCTATAGACCCTGCCAATAAAGGAACTGGCTATAGCGCCGGGGTGAATCTTTCAATATGGTATGGCCCTGCCGGGAGCAACCAGCCTGGTTCACTATATACAGGTTCCGGCGTGGGAGGTTATGGCAATGTCGGCGGTGGCCAGGTAACCAGCATAACACTTACTTCAGGTGGCACAGGGCATACACAGGGCAGCCCTCCTATGGCATTTATCGGCGGAACCGGAACACCAAGTACTGGCTTTGGAACAACAACAGCAACCTATGGCCCCAGCCTTATAAGCGGAATACCAAGGCGGCGTATGCCCAGCATATTATTGCTTGGCGACAGCATAACTGCTGGTTATGGCTCTGTAGATTCAACCGGCGATGTTAACGGAAGCTTCGGGCTGTATGAGCAGCTATTGGTAAATCGCGGCTATTCCGTACATAAAATGGCGGTATCCGGGGAATCAGGAGCAGGCTTCATGGCCACTAAAACCCAGCAGCTTAATTACATGGATTCCCAGATACAGCGGGGAATGCGGCCAACCCACGTAGTTATAGGGCTTGGGGTAAATGATTTCCTTACCAATAATAATAGTGATGTTATAAGTTATACTCAGGGCAATATAAATAATATTGCTAATCTATGGCGTGCCCGTGGTGCAAAAATTATTCTTACTACTGTAACACCAGCCAACACTACAAGTTCAAGCAGCAATAAATTCACAACCATAGCCGAACAATCTCCAGCGCTGGCAGGTGGCAGCCCGGTTAACTTCCAGGCAGGAGGCAGGGTTGAGCAATATAACAGCGCATTACTTTCGGGAGCGATTGCTAATGATGGGATTATTGACATAAGCAGCTACTGCCGCAGCACTACCACCACTAGCGCATGGCGTGTGGATGCTTATGGCGGGGCGACTGCATTTTGTGCTAACGATGGCATACACCCGAATGTTCCGGCTGGCATTCCATATCTGGTTGCCAATATGGCAATTCCAGCGTTTAATTAATATACTGCAAGCGTTGCACAAGTTCGTTATCAGCTTCTATCATATCGAGCTTGTGCATTTCGTCTGGCAACACCCAGCATATTGCGGAATGCTCCAGTGCCTGTGGTGTTCCCTGCCACTTGCGGCAGATATAAACCGGCATCAGGAGGTGGAAGCCAAATTCCGGATAGCGGTGTGAAAGGAACCAGAAATTTTCCAGGTTTTCTTGCTCTATTTCTATTCCCAGCTCTTCATTAAGCTCCCGAACAAGGGCAGCTTCCGGGCTTTCCCCGTCTTCCACTTTGCCGCCAGCGAATTCCCATTTACCAGCAAGGCGTTTTCCCTCAGGCCTTTGCGCCAGCAATATCTCGCCCTTATCATTTATTATTACAGCGGCAACAACCAAAAGAATTTTCACGTTCTATAACTGCCGTTTATATCAATATAAGCATGGGTCAGGTCGCAGGTATAAACTGTTGCCGATGCGCTTCCCACCCCCACATCAACATCTATTTTAATATCACGGCCCTTCATATGGCCCTGTATTTTTGATTCGTCATAATCCGCTGCCGCCGCACCGTTACTGGCGACGCTTACCCCTCCGATTGAAATGCGGAGTTTGTCGCGGTCGGCTTTCTGCCCGGCCTTACCAACCGCCATCACTATCCGTCCCCAGTTAGCGTCAGATGCCGCCAGCGCGGTTTTTACCAGCGGGGAATTAGCTATGCTCATGGCAATTATTTTTGCGGCATTTTTTGATTCTGCCCCGCTTACAGTAATAGTTACCAGTTTTTCAGCCCCCTCACCGTCTTTTACCACCTGCATGGCAAGGTCATGCAAAACTTCATTCACAGCACGTTTGAAATCGCTTAAGTCACCGTCAGGATTACCGGCTTTTCCGGTTGCGAAAACCAGCAGCGTATCGCTTGTAGATGTATCTCCGTCAACGGTTATGCTGTTAAAACTTACTTCATTGGCCTGTTCCAGAATTTCCTGCAATTTTGCGGCTGGGAGTTTTGCATCGGTAAAAACAAATGCCAGCATGGTAGCCATATCCGGCGCGATCATGCCCGATCCTTTGGCAATTCCGTTTATGGTAACAGTAACGCCGCCGATATTTGCTGTTCCTGTTGCAAGTTTCGGGTAAGTATCGGTGGTCATGATGGCGCGAGCCGCCTCATCCCAAGCGTCTTCCGAGAAATTTATGGCAGGCAGCGCTTTTGTTATTTTTTCATCAGGCAGCTTTTCGCCTATAACGCCAGTGGATGCCGTAAAAACATCAGATGATTCACAACCAAACTTATTGCCTGCGGCAGCTCGTATCCGCTGTACGGATTCTTCACCAGCCTTGCCGGTAAAAGCGTTGGAATTTCCTGAATTGATAATTACTGCCCTGGCTTTCCCGGTTTTAAGCGCATCGCGGCAGGCAAGCACAGATGCTGATGCTGTCAGGGATTTGGTGAATACGCCTGCAACGGTTGTTCCTTCAGGAAATTCTGCAACCAGAAGATCGCTACGGTTCTTATAACGTATCTCGCAGGCAGCAGTACCCAGCCGTACACCGGCAACAGGCTTAAGAATGGGAAATGATTTGGGGGCAAGCGGAGATGTTTTCATAGTATCTGGATGGTGGTTAATGGGTAGTGGATGGTGAATAATATAGAATACTCCATCCACCACCCACTATCTGCATTACATCTTTTCTTCAGCCTTTGCCGGAGCGTCAGCAGGCTTGGAATCAGCAGGTTTGGCTTCATCCGCAGGTTTAGACTCAACTTTTGTTGCGGTCAAAGTACGGGCGAAGTCTTTTTCCTTACCGTTTTCATCATAATATTTGATGTTTGCACTTTTCAGCAAACCTTCAACATATGTCTGTATTGCTTTATTTGTAAGTTCACTCTTAAGGGATTCCTTCATTTCAGCAAAAGTTTGCATTTTTGCAGGGCGGCGGTCTTCAAGCTTAATTATATGCCAGCCGAAGCTTGATTTAACCGGAGCAGAAACTTCGCCTTTTTTCAGCTTATTTGCTGCATCAAAGAATTCCGGAACCATTTTATCTTTTGTGAACCAGCCCAGGTCGCCACCATTAGCGCCCGAACCTTTATCGGTTGATTTTTCTTTAGCGATTTTTTCAAAATCACCGCCTTTTTTCAGTGATTCATAAAGTTTTTTGGCTTCATCTTCGCTGGAAACAAGTATATGGCGGGCTTTAAGTTCTTCCTGTCCTTTGCTTGCAGCAACTTTTTCATCATACAGGGCTTTCACCTGGTCATCAGTAACCATGGTTTTAGCCTTACTTTCTATATAAGACTGTATAATCAGTTGCTTTTTCAGGCTTTCCAGACGCTTTTTAATATCATCGCTTTTATCATAACCATCTTTCAATGCTTCCTTATAAATCAGGCGTTCAGATACCAGGCCACGGATAACATTCTGCTTTATATTTTCGTCAAATGTTGCAAAATTAGGTACGACAGGGCTCTGGAACAGGCTTTTCCATACATCCATTACATCTGAATATTTAATGTCATCGCCATCAACATTGATAACAGTGTAATCCTTGCCCGCCCCTGGCTTTGCAGGAGCAGCACCGGCATCTGCGGCAGGTTTTGTTTCCGCAGCCTTGCTTTCAACTGGTTTCGCATCGGTATTAGCCTTTGTATCCTGTGCAAAGGCAGGGCTGGTAAATGCTATTAAAGCAAGCAATAAACCAGTATGCATGGTTATTTTCATAAATTCGTCCTTAAAGTTGATAAATAATTGATAATTCATTTAGGTTCTGTGACTTTCAAATCCTAACTTGCTGCATAAAAAAATTGGGCATGAGCCTTATGGCATATTCTATAAATATTGGCAATAGGCACGACTGGTTTGCGGTTATTTATAGTCGTCATGTATAAAAACATACATAACGACTATTAAAATTGAGGCCGAAAGCCCGATTTTGCGCCGCGTAGCGGGCGAACAACTAAATAATAATTGTATAATTATTATTTGGAATAACTATATTTTTATTACAACCCGCCGTTGACTTAGTTGAAATTAGCACCTATTTAATCCCCCATGCTAAACACATTTGCAAAAAAAATATTCGGCTCTGCCAACGAACGCTTTGTTAAATCGCTACAGCCTAAGCTGCAGCAGATAAACGCGCTTGAAGCTCAGGTTTCCCGTTTGTCAGACGATGAACTGCGCGGCCGCACGACATGGTTGCGCGAGCGTTTAAATGCCGGTGAATCGCTTGACAGTTTAATGGTTGATGCTTTCGCTACAGTGCGCGAAGCTGGCAAGCGCGTGCTGGGAATGCGCCATTTTGACGTCCAGCTTATCGGCGGGATGGTTCTGCATAAGGGGATGATCGCGGAAATGCGTACCGGCGAAGGCAAAACCCTGGTATGTACTCTGGCAGCTTATTTAAACGCACTTCCGGGAAAAGGTGTGCATGTGGTAACCGTGAATGATTACCTAGCCAAGCGCGATTCTGGCTGGATGGGCAAACTCCATGAATTCCTTGGCCTTACTGTCGGATGCATCACCCATGGGCTGGATGACGAACAGCGCAAGGCCGCATATGAATGCGATATAACCTATGCAACCAATAACGAACTTGGGTTCGATTATTTGCGCGATAATATGAAATATTCCCGCGAAGCCATGGTTCACCGCCGCTTTTCCTACGCGATTGTTGATGAAGTTGATTCCATACTTATTGACGAAGCGCGCACTCCGCTTATTATTTCCGGGCCAACCGAGGATAATTCGGAATTATATACCCAGGTTGACAGGCTGGTTGCCAAACTGGTTCCTGATGATTACGAAAAAGACGAAAAACAGCGTAGCGTAACCCTTACTGAAAAAGGTGTGCAGAGCATGGAAGCGATGCTGGAGGCGCAGGGAATCATTGCTGCCGGGGCATCACTTTATGACATCGACAATGTATCCTTTGTTCATCATGTGAACCAGGCCCTGCGCGCGCATACATTATTTACAGCCGATGTTGATTATATAGTGAAGGATGGCAAAGTCGTTATAATTGACGAATTCACCGGCCGCATGATGGAAGGACGCCGCTATTCCGATGGGCTGCACCAGGCCCTGGAAGCCAAGGAGCGCGTGAATATCCAGAATGAGAACCAGACCCTGGCATCCATAACCTTCCAGAATTATTTTCGCATGTATCCGAAACTTTCCGGCATGACCGGTACCGCGATGACCGAAGCCGGTGAATTCCGCGATATTTATAAGCTGGAAGTTATCGACATACCAACCAATGTCCCGGTTGTGCGTATTGACCATCAGGACGAAATATATCGCACGGCAGCGGAAAAATACCGTTCGGTTATAAAGGAAATAAAAGCGGCACACGCAAAAGCTACTCCGGTTCTGGTCGGCACTGTTTCAATTGAGAAATCGGAAATGCTTTCGGAAATGCTGAAAAAGGAGAAAATCCAGCATCAGGTCCTGAATGCGCGTTACCACGAGCAGGAAGCCTATATTATAGCGCAGGCTGGCAAACCCGGGGCGGTTACAATCGCAACCAACATGGCTGGGCGCGGAACCGACATCACCCTTGGCGGCAACGCTGAAATGCGCATTGCTAAAGAATTGGGCGAAAGCGCAACCGAAGCTGATAAAAACAAGATCATAGCCGAAGTAGAGGCCGATAAGAAAAAAGTTATCATAGCTGGCGGATTATATGTGATCGCTACCGAGCGCCACGAATCACGCCGCATTGACAACCAGTTACGTGGCCGCGCCGGTCGTCAGGGTGATCCTGGCGCATCTAAATTCTACCTGTCGCTGGAAGATGACCTGATGCGTATTTTTGGCAGCGAGCGTATTGATGGCCTGCTTCAGAAGCTTGGAATGAAAGAAGATGAAGCTATTTTCCACCCGTGGATGAGCAAGGCGATAGAGCGCGCGCAACAGAAGGTTGAAGCCCGTAACTATGACATGCGTAAGAATTTGCTTAAGTATGACGATGTAATGAATGACCAGCGCAAGGTTATTTACGAGCAGCGCATCGAGCTTATGGAAGCTGATACCGTATCGGAAACAGTTGTCGATATGCGTTCAGAAACCATACATACACTGGTGCTTAACCATATTCCGCCTAAGAGCTATCCTGATTCGTGGGAAACAGAAGCGCTGGAAAAAGAGCTATTCCGCGTATTTGGCCTGCATCTGCCGGTGGTTGCATGGGCGAAGGAAGAAGGAATTGCTGATGATGAAATCATACAGCGCATAACGGCAGCGACTACAGAGCATTTTGAAGACAAGGAAAGAAAATACAGCGAGCAGGTCATGCAAATGGCGGAAAAGCGCATAATGCTGCAAACGCTTGATCAATTATGGAAAGACCATTTGTTATCGCTTGACCATCTGCGGCAGGGTATTCATTTGCGTGGCTACGGCCAACGCGACCCGCTGAACGAATATAAACAGGAGGCCTTCTCCTTATTCGAGCAGATGCTTACACAGCTCCGCGAATTGGTGGTAAGCCGTCTTTCGCATCTGGAAATTCATTTCGAGCATCCACCAGAGCCTATGCCGGTAATGCCAAAGCAGAAGATGTTTGAGAACCGCACAGACAGCGCTGATGAACTGATTGATAAAAATATCGGGCGCAATGATCCGTGCCCGTGCGGCAGCGGTAAAAAATACAAGCATTGTCACGGAAAACTGGCTTAACAATACCAGGTTCTGTGAAATTCAAAAACGCAGTTTATACTTCACCATGGCGGCGTTGCTGCGCAGGCTATATTCCGTGTGGGAATTATCTGGGGTATAATTCAACTCCAATTGCCTGATCCCTATCTTACCTTCTGTTGCATAGCGCAGTGTAAGGCTGCCATTAGACATTGGCGTTTCTATACGTTCCTGGTGGAGCATGAAATAACCGTCTTTATGGCGCTCGTTTATTTCATTGGCAAATGACGTTATCTGCGGGTCGGAAATGCCCAGTGAGCGTAGCATGGCAAGCAGTTTTTCCACCTTTTTTTGCTTGAGTGTAGCATCAGCATATTTATCAAAATGCTCCGGACTATCGGCGGCTGTTGCCACACCTGTAATTGCTGGTTGAATAAGTAGTAACGCCGCCACTACTGCCAACAGTTTGCTCATAGTTTAATAATAGCATAAACCAGGAAAAAAGCCACAATTAAGTTAAAAAATAATTAATTTTATGTTGCATTGCGGCGAATCTTCCAATAAATGGCCTTACTAGATTCTTGGCTAGTAAATCATATTTTTCAGTTCATCATCAATGAGCGATCTACGGCGGAAGTAGCAGCTCACAGCATTTTCAAGCTGCGGCCAGCACATACCGGTTTCACCTTCAAACTGCTCATTAGCTATAACGAAAACCTCCATAGCTTCAGTGTTGCTAAGCGTTGGCAGGTTTTTCTGTTCACAAATAAAGTTTATATCATCAATATGCCATAAATTATCAACAAAATATCCATGGGCTTTCAATAATTCTCTAGCAGTTTCAATAACTTTAATGTCCTGGTCGTTCATACATCTTAATCCTTATTAATAAATACCGGATTTATGTTAATAAAGATTAATAGTTAATATTTAGTTAATATTTATTAATAAAAATGCATTTTTTTGAGTATTTTTAGTTTTTTTTTCTATTTTGCAGTTTTTTTAAAAAAATCTCTAACAGGGTGTTGTCATTACATTTTTGCTTACTATATCACTTTCATAAGTCAGTAACTTTAACCTGAATAAAGAATATATAAAAATATACAAATATACAAAAAGGAGAAATGTATGAGTAAAATTATAGGTATAGACTTAGGAACAACCAATAGCTGCGTTGCTATCATGGAAGGCAGCCAGATAAAGGTTATCCATTCCCAGGAAGGCCGCAACGTGGTTCCATCCGTGGTGGCGCTTACCGAAAACGGCGAAAGGCTGGTAGGTGATGGCGCGCGCCGTCAGGCTGTAACCAATCCTGAAAACACCCTGTTCGCAATCAAGCGTCTTATAGGGCGTAATTTTTCGGACCCAATCGTTGCCAAGGATATGGCTTTGGTTCCTTATAAGATTGTAAAAGGCGATAATGGCGATGCATGGGTGGAAGCGCGTGGTGAAAAATATTCGCCAAGCCAGGTTTCCGCCTTCATCCTCACAAAAATGAAAGATGTTGCCGAAAGCTACCTTGGTGAAAAAGTAACTCAGGCGGTTATAACCGTTCCCGCTTACTTTAACGATGCACAGCGTCAGGCAACCAAGGATGCGGGCCGCATTGCCGGGCTTGAAGTTCTGCGCATCATAAACGAACCAACAGCAGCAGCGCTTGCTTATGGCCTCGACAAAGAAAAGAAAGACGGCAAAACTGTAGCTGTATATGACTTAGGTGGTGGTACGTTTGACGTATCGGTGCTGGAAATTGACGATGGTGTGTTTGAAGTAAAAGCTACCAATGGCGATACTTTCCTGGGTGGTGAAGATTTTGATAAACGTATCATTGACTTTCTTGCCGATGAATTCAAGCGCGACCAGGGAATCGACCTGCGCAACGATAAGCTTGCCTTGCAGCGCCTGAAAGAAGCTGCGGAAAAAGCCAAGATCGAGCTTTCCAACTCGATGCAGACTGATGTCAACCTGCCGTTCATCACAGCAGATGCATCCGGCCCAAAACATATGAACATAAAGCTTACACGTGCCAAGCTTGAATCATTGGTTGACGACCTTATCCAGAAAACCGTTGCTCCGTGCAAAGCAGCGCTGAAAGACGCGGGTATTGCCGCCAAGGATATTGACGAGGTGATACTGGTAGGCGGCATGACCCGCATGCCAAAGGTTATCGAGGTGGTAAAAGAATTTTTTGGCCGTGAGCCGCACAAAGGTGTAAATCCTGATGAAGTAGTGGCAATGGGCGCTGCGATTCAGGGCGCGGTTCTAAAAGGCGATGTTAAAGACGTATTGCTGCTCGATGTAACCCCGCTTTCGCTTGGTATCGAAACTCTGGGTGGTGTATTTACCCGTCTTATAGACCGCAACACTACGATTCCAACCAAGAAATCGCAGGTATTCTCAACTGCCGATGATAACCAGACAGCGGTTACAATCCGTGTATTCCAGGGCGAGCGCGAAATGGCAAGCGACAATAAGCTGCTTGGCCAGTTCGACCTTGTGGGTATTCCAAATGCCCCTCGCGGAATGCCGCAGATCGAAGTGACATTCGATATTGACGCCAACGGTATTGTGAATGTTTCGGCAAAAGACAAGGCCACCGGCAAGGAGCAGCAGATACGCATCCAGGCCTCCGGTGGGCTGTCTGATTCAGACATAGAGAAGATGGTCAAGGACGCGCAGGCACATGCTGAAGAAGATAAAAAGCGCCGCGCAGTGGTCGATGCTAAAAACCATGCCGATGCCCTTATCCACTCAGCAGAAAAAAGCATAAAGGAACATGGCGACAAGATCCCGGCTGGCGACAAAGAAGCAATTGAGAAAGATATTGCTGCATTGAAAGAAGCCGTGAGCAGTGATGATGCTGACAGGATCAGCAAGCAAACTGAAGCCCTCACCCAGTCTTCGATGAAGGTAGGTGAGATACTTTATAAAGCCGAGCAGGAAAAGGCTGCTTCTGCTGGCGGTGAATCTGCGGCCAGCGGCGCTGCCAATGATGATGGCAAGGTTGTCGATGCTACGTTTGAAGAAGTTGACGAAAAAAAACGTAACGAAGGTTAATTGAGTAGTGACTGGTGATTGGTGAATAGTGGCTGGCAAGTATTGCATTGCTTATTTTTTATTATTCGCTAGACACCAGTCACCATCCTACCAGTCACTTAACCACCAACCAAGATAGCTAAAAATGGCAAAAGATTACTACCAGATACTTGACGTCCCCAAAACGGCAACACAGGAAGAGCTTAAAAAAGCCTACCGCAAACTTGCGATGAAACATCACCCCGACAAAAATCCGGGGGACAAATCGGCTGAAGAAAAATTCAAAGAAATAAGCCATGCTTACGATGTTCTTTCTGATGAGCAGAAGCGCGCTGCATATGACCGCTACGGGCATGATGCTTTTAATCAGGGCGGCATGGGTTCGGCTGGTGGTGGTGCCGGGGCTGGTGGCTTTGATTTTTCTTCCGGTTTTGCAGATATTTTTGAAGACCTGTTCGGTATGGGCGGTGGCCGTGCGCGCGGCGGTGAAACATCTGCATCCACCCGCGGGGCAGACTTGCGTTACAACCTTAACGTAACATTGGAAGAAGCCTTTAAAGGCAAATCAGAAACTATAAAAATAACCACTGCCGAAAGCTGTGAAACCTGCCATGGCAGCGGCGGCGCGAATGGCAGCAAGCCAGTCACCTGCACAGTATGTAACGGCTCAGGCCGTATCCGTGCGACTCAGGGATTCTTTACGGTTGAGCGCACCTGCACTACCTGTGGCGGCATGGGTAAGATAATAAAGGATCCATGTAAAACCTGCGCCGGGACCGGGCGGGTACGCAAGGAAAAAACCCTGTCGGTCAATATCCCGGCAGGAGTTGAGGAAGGCACACGCATCCGCCTGTCCGGCGAAGGTGAAGTTGGCATACGCGGCGGCCCACCAGGCGATCTTTACATTTTCATCGGCATCAAAGCGCATGGTTTATTCCAGCGCGATGGGGCCGATATACATTGCAACATACCGATAAAGATGACAACCGCAACCCTTGGTGGTTCAATTGAGGTGCCAACCATTGACGGAAGCCGGGTGAAAGTTACAATTCCTGAAGGCACCCAGCATGGGCACCAGATGCGCCTGCGCGGCAAAGGAATGTCGATACTTCGCGCCGGAAGCCGGGGTGATATGTATATACACACGCTTGTGGAAACTCCTATCCGCCTTAATAAAAAGCAGAAGGAACTGCTCAGGGAATTTGATAAGACAGGCGAGAATATAAGCCCTCAGTCTGATAGTTTCTTTGCCAAGGTAAAAGATTTCTGGGCTGATTTGAAGGAATGATTTTAATTCCGAGCGTATATGAGGAATATTTCGCTACGCACCAATAGCTGTCACCCCGCTGCATAGCGGGGTCTGGGGCTTAAGCTTAATACCGGATACCGCCATCCGGCGGCAGGACATCCATTAATCTGCTCTCTATGCCGCCAGCGCGGCCTCGCGTTCTCCTGCGCCTGCCATAACTTCATAAGTGCGCTCGTAAAACTCTACCACTTCTTTTTTAACCAGCACTGGGTCGTGCATGGTATTTATTTTCTGGCGGTATTCAGCGGAGCCATAAAGGCCGCTTGAGTACCAGCCAAGATGCTTACGGGCGATCATAACACCATTTTGCGCGCCGTAATGCTCAAGCATTTCCTCATAATGCGCAAGTACCACTTCGCGTTGCTCATTAAAGCCTGGCGGCGCTATCTTTTCACCAGTTTTCAGGTAATGGCAGACCTGCGCGGGAAACCACGGGCGGCCATAACTTCCGCGCCCGATCATAACCCCGTCAGCACCGGATTGCGCAAGCGCCGCATCTACATCACCGAAATTATTTATATCGCCATTGACGATAACCGGGAGTTTCACTGCTTCCTTAACATTACGCACGAATCCCCAGTCGGCATGGCCCTTATACATCTGGCAGCGTGTGCGCCCATGGACGGTCAGCAATTGAATTCCCACATCCTCAGCAATTCTGGCAATTTTTGGCGCATTACGGTTATTCTCATCCCAACCGGTGCGCATTTTAAGGGTCACGGGAATTTTTACAGCCTTAACCACAGATTCCAGGATCTTCGCTGCCAGCGGTTCATCGCGCAGGAGTGCTGATCCGGCATTACCGCCAACTACTTTTTTAACAGGGCATCCGAAATTAATATCAATCATATGTGCGCCGCGATCTTCATTCAGCTTCGCCGCCTCGCCCATAACCTCCGGGTCGCACCCGGCCAGTTGTACTGCAAAGGGAAATTCCAGCGGCGAGAAGCTGGCCATGCGCATGGTGTTTTTGGTTTCCAGTATCATGGCGCGCGAGGCGATCATTTCCGAAACCACCATGCCAACGCCAAATCGTTTCACCAGCTTGCGGAAAGGCAGGTCGGATACGCCGGTCATAGGCGCGAGCCAGACCGGGTTTTCAATATTGATGCCAGCAATTGTAATAGTCATAAAAAATGTTTGTTTGTTTTTTCAAGCGGCGTACAATATGGTATTTTCCAGTAATTTTCAAGGATTTCGCCAAATACCATGACTTCTCCCCCTAAAAAGCTCAAAACCATAGCCTTACTGGTTGCTGCCGGGCGCAGCGAAAGGATGGGCGGTGGCATGCCAAAACCCTATATCCAGTTTGGGGAAGAGAGCATTTTACGCCGCACAATCAGGATATTCGCTGAACATCCGGACATTGACGGGGTACGGGTAGTAATCCGCCGTGAACATCATCCCTATTACCGCAAGGCAACCGAGGGCTTAACCATAATCCCCTGTGTTGTAGGCGGAAATTCACGGCAGGAATCGGTGCGGCTGGGGCTGGAAAGCCTGTCCCACCACCAGCCCGAGCGCGTACTTGTGCATGATGTCGCCCGCCCCTTTGTAAGCCATGAACTAATCTCGCGGGTTAATGATGCCCTGCATAAGCACAAGGCGGTTATCCCTGTCGTGGCAATAACCGACACCATAAAACGTATCGAAAACGGAAAAGTGATAGAAACCATAGGGCGCGATGGCGCGGTACGGGTGCAGACCCCGCAGGGGTTCGATTACCAAAGCATTGTAACTGCCCACAAACAGGCAAACAGCAAAAATCTTACCGATGACGCCTCTGTATGTGAACTGGCAGGAATTGATGTATATACGGTTGAGGGCGAAAAGGATAATTTCAAGCTCACCAACTCAGGGGACTTAAAATATATGGAAAATAATCTGGCTATCAATTCGGAAACTCGCGTGGGCATTGGTTATGATGTTCATGCCCTGGCACGGCACGAACCAGAAACTCCGGTTGTCCAGCAAAACATAAAGCTCTGCGGAATACGTATTCCCTTTACCCATTACCTGGTTGGCCATTCTGATGCCGATGTCGGTCTGCACGCCATTGTCGATGCGATACTTGGTGCAATAGGCGCCGAGGATATTGGTGCACATTTCCCGCCGCATGACCGCAAGTGGCAGGGTGCTGATTCCGAGAGATTCCTGCTCCATGCTTACGAGCTTTTGCATAGCCGTGGCGGAGAACTGGTTAATATAGATGTGACTCTTATCTGTGAACGCCCCAAAATTTCTGATTACCGCGAGGAAATGGTCGGGCATATTGCAAAAACACTGAAAATTGATGCGAATCGTATAAGCATAAAGGCAACCACAACAGAAAAGCTTGGATTTACCGGTCGTGGGGAAGGAATAGCGGCGCAGGCAATTGCAGCAGTAAGGCTACCGCGATGAGTAAAAAACCTGCATGGTGGTGGCTGGCCACATGGTTTGGAAGCGGCCTCGCGCCCAAAGCCAGCGGCACAGCAGGTTCTATTGCTGCGCTGCCTTTTGCGTATATGATACAAAAAACAGGCAGCATTTATTCACTGCCGCTTGCAACTATTTTTATATTTTTTGCCGGGTGGTGGTCGTCTAACCAGTACCTGAAACATAATACAGGCGATAGCGACCCCAAGGAAATCGTAGTGGACGAAGTTGCAGGGATCTGGCTGCTGCTCTGCGCCCTGCCCCATTCATGGCACGGGTATTTTATTGGCTTTATATTGTTCCGTTTTTTTGATGTGTTGAAACCATGGCCGATCTCGGTTGCCGACCGCAATATAAAAGGCGGTTTCGGCGTAATGTTTGATGATATTCTGGCCGCCATATATCCGGTTATCATTTTGCTTCTGGTGCAAATATTTTTCCCAAATTTCTATTTTCATTATGTTCACTGAAGCCCAATACAAGCAGGCATCAGAGCTGCTCGAAATCTGCAAAGGCAGAAGGCTTAAACTCGCAACCGCCGAATCATGCACTGGCGGCCTTCTTTCTGCGCTTCTTACTGAAATTTCAGGCTCATCGGCAGTTTTCGAGTGTGGCTTTGTCACCTACTCTAACCAGGCTAAGGCAGATATGCTTGGTGTTGCCCCATCCCTGATAGAGGCAAGCGGGGCAGTAAGCGAGCAGGTTGCAATTGCTATGGCGCATGGGGCAATAGCGAAATCCGGGGCCGACATATCCGTTGCAATAACCGGTATTGCAGGCCCAACCGGTGGCACCAGGGAAAAACCTGTAGGCCTCGTTTATATAGCCGCCTGCCATAAGGAGGATTTTTCCTGCACAGAAAATATCTTCACCGGCACAAGGCAGCAAATACGCATTGCCGCTATTTCCAAAGCGCTTGAGATGCTGGAAAAAACAATCTAGTTTCAAAGGAAACTGCTGCCGAAACCGTCTAACCTATAAATACATGGAAAACAGCGAACAGATATTGATAAGCAGGGCTCAGAAAGGCGAGCGCGCCGCCTTCCAGCAATTGCTTACCCGGCATTATTCCATGATATACCGGGTCGCTTACCGTTTTACCGGAAAAACCCAGGACGCCGAGGACATAGCGCAGGAGGTTTGCATGAAGCTGGCAGATAAAATACGCGGCTTTAATAATGAAAGCAGTTTTTCGACATGGCTGTACCGCGTAGTTGTTAATGCCTGCCGTGATATGCAGCGCAAGGATATTTCCCAGCGCAACACCCAGAATAGCTATATGGAATTTGAAAATAACGAGCGTGCAAGTGACAATGACAGTAAACGTAAAATAGCATGGCTATACCGTAGTATTTCAGGGCTTGAGCAATCGCTGAAAGAAACTGCCCTGCTCATCCTGACAGAGCAATTAAGCCATGCCGAAGCAGGAAAAATACTAGGCTGCGCCGAATCCACCATTTCATGGCGGATGCACGAAGTACGCAAGCAACTTAAAATAGCAATGGGTAATGGCAATGACTGATAATGAACTCGACGAAATGCTGGAGCTGCTTAAAGATTCCAATCCGCCGGAACCATCGGATGCAGCAAAAAACCTGGCCATTTCCAGGGCTATGGAAAAATTCGATACAAAAAATTCTGCCTCCCGCCAAGGAAACAATCTCCTCAACCGTCTTATGGATACAGTACGAACTGTCCATGAAACAATAAAAGGAGCGAATTTTATGAAAAAGGAATTTATATTGGCAGGCGGGCTGAGCCTTGCCGCGATTACCGTTGTATTAATGACCAGCAGTAATTTGATCCCGGTTCCGCCCATGCAAACAGCGCAGATTACTTCTGTGCCTGAGCTGAAACCAGCAGAAAAAAAATCCGTTTGGAATAAGGAGGAAGCTGTAAAAGGCAAGGCAGAGATGACAGCTTCCATTATGCCGCAACCACTCCGCGTAGAGCAACAAAAAGAAAGGCGGGAAACAATGCAGGCTGCGGCTCCTGCGCCTGCTATGGCCAGGGCTGATGAGCGTGGCAATGACCAGATTTTAAAATCCATTGGAAGCGGAAGCGATGGCAGGGTACAAGGCCTTACTACACGTTCCATAATTCCACAACCTGAGATATATTCCCCGCCATATTATCAGGATGAAGGCCGCGATAAATTCCAGGATGTGAAGGCAAACCCAATAAAAATTACAAAAGAAGAGCCGGTTTCCACTTTTTCGATTGATGTTGATACTTCGTCATATTCATTTATGCGTGCCTCAATAAACAATAATGTCCTGCCGCAGAAGGACGCGGTACGTATTGAGGAAATGATAAATTATTTCCCTTATGATTATGAGGCGCCAAAAGATAAATCCGAGCCGTTCAAGGCCAATGTTTCCGTGTTCCCTACGCCGTGGAACCCAGACACAAAGCTCATGCATATCGGCATAAAGGGCTACCAGGTAGAGCAGAAGGAAAAACCCCATGCGAATCTGGTTTTCCTTATAGATACTTCCGGTTCGATGAACCAGCCTGATAAACTGCCGCTGCTTAAAAATTCGCTGAAACTGCTGCTTGATAACCTGCAAGCTGATGATACGGTTGCTATAGTAACTTATGCTGGAAGCGCAGGTGTTGCGCTGGAGCCAACCAGGGCCAGCGACAAATACAAGATAAACAATGTGCTGGATAGTCTTGGCGCTGGCGGTTCAACTGCTGGCGCGCAAGGAATAAAAACAGCTTACGAGCTTGCCGAAAGCCATTTTGATAAGAATGGCGTTAACCGCGTGATACTTGCAACTGATGGCGATTTCAACGTTGGCATCACCAACACTGAAGAGCTTAAGGGCTATATCGAGCGCAAGCGCGACAGCGGCGTATTCCTATCGGTGCTTGGCTTTGGACGGGGCAATTATAATGACGCGCTGATGCAGGCTCTTGCTCAGAATGGCAATGGCAATGCAGCCTATATTGACAATTTAAGCGAAGCACGCAAGGCCCTCGCTGAAGAAGCCAGCGCGACTTTGTTCACCATTGCCAAGGACGTGAAGATTCAGGTTGAATTCAATCCCGAGCAGGTAGCGGAGTATCGTCTTATTGGTTATGAAACCCGTATCCTTAACCGGGAGGATTTCAATAACGACAAGGTTGATGCCGGTGATATTGGCTCTGGCCACGCCGTAACCGCTATTTATGAAATAACCCCGGTTGGCAGCAAGGCAAAACTTATTGATGACTCACGCTACCAGAAACATGAAAGCAAGCCAGAAAAAAATGGCAGTAGCAGCAGTGAATATGCCTTCGTAAAAATACGCTATAAACTTCCAGACAGCAGCACAAGCAAGCTTATAACTAGCGCTGTTGACAGCAAGGTTGAATATAAAAATATTTCAAAAGTCACTGCTGATGCGCGCTTTGCAACTGCGGTTGCCGGGTTCGGCCAGTTACTGCGCGGCGATCCATATACAAAATCATACAGCTATGATGACGTTACAAACATGGCGCAGGCTGCAAAAGGCGAAGACAAACTCGGCTATCGTGCAGAATTCATAAACATGGTCCGCCTCGCCAAAGCAATAGCGCAGCAGCATCCTGCAAACCAGGTAACGCAGCCGGGAGTTGATTAGCTATAATTTGCCCCCGCGTTGTCACCCCGCACCCGTTGCTGGGTCTGGGGTTTAATACATGGCAACCCATTTGCTGGATGTATCGTCATCCTGCGAATGCGTGAGCATTGCGCAGGATCTCAGGATTATTGTGGAGATACTGTGCTACGGCTTCGCCGTCCACAGTATGACGGCTCCACACCCGTTGCGGGGTCTGGGGTTTAATACCGGATACCGCCATACGGCGGCATGACAGGCTGGAGAAAATATCAAATGCAATTGCCATGCTTTTCGGTTCAAACCAGTCATTATAAAATGGTCGGAACGACAGGATTTGAACCTGCGACCTCTAGTCCCCCAGACTAGCGCGCTACCAGGCTGCGCTACGCTCCGATTTGCAGATTAAGATTATGGCAGCTCGACATTACTCATGGCAAGCTGGGCCTTAAGGTCATTTTGCAGTTGTGCAAGCCCTTTTACATCTTCCGCTTCGCAACGGGCAACCAGCATGGCCTGTGTGTTGGAAGCCCGAAGCAGCCACCAGCCACTGCCAACACTGACGCGAACCCCGTCAACATCGCTGAATTTCGCGCCATCTTGTTTCAGGCGGGATTTAACTTCGTCAATAACCTTGAATTTACGCAGGTCATCACAAGGGAAGCGAATTTCCGGTGTATTTATACGTTTTGGTAATGCCTTACGCAGGTCGGAAAGTTTTTTATTGCTGCGCGAAAGCAGCCCAAGCAAACGCACCGCTGCATATAAAGCATCGTCAAAGCCGTAATATTTATCGGCAAAAAATAAATGCCCACTCATTTCACCGGCAAGAGGCGATGCTGTTTCCGCCATTTTCGATTTAATTAAAGAATGTCCGGTTTTCCACATAAGAGGAACACCGCCCAGCCTTTCAATTTCTTCGAATAACGCGCCGCTGGCCTTCACATCAGCAATTATCGTAGCACCCGGTTTTTCGCGCAGAATATCGGCGGCATAGAGCATAAGCAACTGGTCGCCCCAGAGTATCTCCCCTTCGTCATCGACAACGCCGATTCGGTCGCCATCGCCGTCAAATGCAATGCCAGCATCCAATGATTTTTCGCGCACCACACCGATTAGCTGCTCCAGGTTTTTTGGCACAGTTGGGTCAGGATGATGAGCAGGAAACGTGCCATCAATCTTTTCATTTAGCGCAATATGTTTTCCCGGCAGGCGTTCACACAAAGCCTGCATTATCTCCCCAGTTGCGCCGTTACCCGCGTCCCAGGCAACCGAAAGATCGCGCTTTCCGTCATAGGCAGCGAGCAATGCCTTTATATAGGTTTCGCGTATATCCTGTTTTTCGTTTTTGCCATCGCCAACTGCCAGTTGCCCATTTTCAGCGATGGTTCTAAGTTCCGCTATCTGCGCGCCATAAAATGCCTTGTTCTGGAATACGAATTTAAAGCCGTTATGGTCGGGGGGGTTATGTGAGCCGGTTATCATTACCCCACCTGCGGCTTTTTTAGTATATGCAGCATAATAAAGCATTGGCGTTGGCCCCAGCCCTATATCAAGCACATTCATGCCGCTATCAGAAATTCCACGGCACACAGCTTCGTGCATTTGCGGTGAACTCATCCTGCCATCACGCCCTACGCAGATAATACCGCCAGGATTTACTTGCGCCGCCTTAGTGGCAAATGCACGCGCAATAAAATATGCATCCTGTTCAAAAAGGCTTTCGCCAACAACGCCGCGAATATCATATTCACGGAAAATAGTAGGGGTAAAGCGATGCGCTGATTTATTCTGCATGTTCTGGTGCAAAGTCTGTGATGTCATTTTTTTCTTTTCTGATTAAGGTTTAGAAGGGTTATTATTAGATGCAGGAGTTGCAGGGTTGTTAGCTTCTGGTGCAATTTGTGATTCAGCTCCGCTTGTTATCTTTGTATTTATTTTACGCTCATTAGCAAGCTCAACAGTGAGTTGCTTTGCCTTTCCGGGATTCATTGCCGCCAGTATCGGTGCGGCTTTTTTTTCTGCCATGGCATCAATAACCAGAAGCAGAATAGGCATTTCAACCTCATCAAAGATCCTGGCTGCTTCTGCCGGTTTCATATTTTCATAAATCTTTACAAGGCTGCGGATTTTTGCATCTTCCTGCGCATTATATTGTGCAAGCAGGGCGGCAACCTGTTTTTTCATTCCCTCTATCTGTTTTATTTTATCATCTATGCGCTTTTCAGCGGCATCAAGTGTAGATTCCTTGATCTCAATATTATTTTCCCAGCGATCCAATTCCTCGCGGCGTTTCGACAAGGTCTGGAGCAGTTCAACCTCCACTGTTGTATAACGGTGGTCGGTAGAGTTTTCAAGTTCACTGGAAACATTGGGGTTAGGCTTTTCTTTCTTGCCTTCTTTTTTCTCTTCCCCTTTTCCTTCTTCCGCAGCCTTCCCCTCTCCCTTGGATTCTTTGCCATCAGAAGCATTGCCATCAGCCTTGGCATCGCTATTTTTTGATTCTCCGGATTTTGCTTCTGAAGCCTTTGCTTCATCAGCCTTTTTCACCTCACTGGATTGTTCCGGTTTTACTGACCTGTCAGCCGACACCGGCTTTTCGGTTGACACATTCGAAGCTTTATCCGGCTGTTGCGCCTCTACGCTTCCTATAAATAATGATTCGGTATCCTGCACCATGCTTACAACCTTAACGCATACAAGCAAGGTAGCCGTTATAATAGTAGCCGGAAGAAGACGGAAAATTTTACTCACTGCAGACTATCCCTTAATTCCGGCACGAATCATATCCAGCAGTTCCTGCTCGGCTTTTGATCTTGCTGATTGCGTATTTTTTGCTTTAGGCGCAGGCGGCTCTTTTTCCAGCACCGGGATATTAGCATTTAAATTTGCCGGTTTGCGTCCTACTACCCTTTCAAGCACCGCTTCCAGCGAAGCGGCGGTTTTTTCCTTAGCAGGGATTTTTTCAGCCGGTTTTGGTGGCGGCGAGTATTCTTTAATCCTTGGCTTTTCAAAATTCTGCTCTATTGGCTTTTCCGGCCTGTAAACTGGTTCCGCATCTTCTTCATTATCCTCAGAAAGGACGCGGCTGCGGGCGCGGCTAACTGCAAAGCTTGCATCAAGCTTATCAGCAAGTTTATTGCCTTTTTCCACCATAAAAGCCAGGTCGTCCATCAGGTAATTAACTTTCTCTATCCTTGACTGTATATTTTCCCCGATCTTTTTGCTGGCTGATTGCAGGGCAACAATGCTTTCTGATGCGCGGCTGGTAGATTCGTCAAAATATTGCAGCAGGTTAGCAAGCTCGCTTTTTCCATCCTGCAAAATTTTAATGCGCTTGTTCAGCACCCAGCAATAGCTGATAGTCGCCATCAGCAAACCAACAATCAGGAGATTTAATAGCATGCCGATTATTGCCACCGTCATAGCTGCTGTTCCTTAGGTTTCTGCTTGACCTGTTCATGTATGGAAACGGCTATATTATCACGCACCCTGCCAAGCGTCCCGGTTGTAACGGGAATACCGCCGCAGCGAAGCGTAATATCATCGTCAGGTCCGCAATCAAGAAGTATGGTGCTTCCTACTTTTAGGCTCATTATATCCCTGAGCGTAACCAGCTTTTCATTAAATATAGCTTCGATCTCGATATTGGTTCCGCGCAGTTCTTTACCCAGATATTTTTCCCATACCGTGTCCTTGCCAAAATTTTCGCCCATGAACATCTGGAGCAGCAGGTCACGTACAGGCTCCAGGGTAGTATGCGGCAGGAGTATTTCCAGCATTCCGCCGCGATCGTCAGCCATATCTATCCGGAATTTTATAAGCAATGCCGGGTTTCCGGGGCGGGTAATAGTTGCGAAACGCGGGTTGCTTTCTAAGCGCTCGAAATGGAATGTAACCGGCGAAAGCGGTTCGAACGCGGCGCTCATATCAGCAAGCACCACATCTATCATGCGCTTAACTATGTCCTGTTCAATCGTTGTATAGGGACGTCCTTCCATGCGTGTTGGCCTGTCAGATTTACGTCCTCCAAGGAGAATATCCACCATGGAATAGATATGCGAACTATCGACAGTAACAATTCCAAAATTTTCCCATTCAACGGCGCGGAAAACCACCAGGAGGGCTGGTAAAGCTATTGAATTAAGGTAGTCATCAAAACGGATGCTCGCCATTGAATCAAGGCTTACATCAACGTTTTCCGAAGTAAAGTTACGCAAGGATGTTGAAAGCTGGCGGACAAGCCGGTCGAACACCACTTCCATCATCGGCAGTTTTTCGTAAGCGGTGGTAGACTTATCGAGTATAGCGAAAATGCCGTCAGTGCGCGTGTCAGCGCCTTCTTTCTTTACATCAAAGCCAAGCAGGCTGTCGATTTCATCCTGGTTTAGAACACGCGCTGGCTCTTCGGCATTAGGGTCGGCATTAGGATCAACAAAATCGGGATCGGCGGCTTTTTTTTCCTCAAGCTCCAGCATCGACGCCCATTCTGCGGCGGCGGCTTCGTCATCTATTTTCTGTTGGTCTGGATCGGCCATAATAACTTCATCAATATATAAAAATTAAACAATACATTAGAGAGCAAAACTAATGCCAAATATTCATATAATTGACCATGCGCATGTTATTGCACAATAATTTCTTTAAACAACACATCATTCACCTGCACTGGGGTAATGGCTTTATTAACGCGCAGAAGTATCTCTTCGCGGAGGCGCTGTATGCCAGCCGACCCCGCCAGGTCGCTTGAGCGCAACTCGCGCAGGTAGGTATTTATTCCATCTACAAGGCGCGGCAGGTTGGATTCAATAAATGGAACATCGGTTGCCTTAGCCACTTCCAGTACGACGGTGGTTTTTAAAAACACCTGTGATTTACCAGAAGCATTTAGATTTACCAGGAATTGCGGGAGGGTGTAATAAACCGTTTTGCTTATTGGGTTGCCATGTTCGTCAACAGCGGCAGCTTCCTCCTTTGGCTCTTCTGCTTTTTTAGAAAACGCCATAAACCCGCCAACGCCGCCGCCAATAAGGACTACGGCGGCAACAGCAGCAATTATAATTTTTTTCTTTTTTGATTTGGCAGACGGGGCTTCGCCAGCAGCGCCTTCCGCACCTTCTGCCCCAGCCTCGCCTTTTGCGTCAGCTTCTTTTTCTTCCTCGTCTGCTGCTTTTTCTGCCTTAGCTTTATTAGCCATATATTGCCCTTAATTTTATTAAAATAAAAATACTAACAACGAAACCAGCCGTTATATACAGCAAGGAAGAACTATACCGTGCTTATATCTGGCGCATCCACTCTTTTCATTCCCACGACATGATAACCTGAGTCAACATGCAGGACTTCGCCGGTTGTTCCCTGCCCTAATTGCGATAGCAGGTAAAGCGCGGCTCCGCCTACATCCTCGATGGTGGTATTACGGCCAAGCGGGGAATTATACTCATTCCATTTAAGTATATAGCGGAAATCACCAATGCCGGATGCCGCCAGTGTTTTCACAGGGCCAGCAGAGATAGCGTTCACGCGGATATTATCACAGCCAAGGTCCATCGCAAGATAGCGGACGCTTGCTTCAAGTGCAGCTTTAGCAACACCCATTACATTATAATGCGGCACAACCCGTTCCGCGCCATAATAAGTAAGCGTTACCATGCTCCCGCCATTTTTCATAAGCGAACTGGCGCGACGCGCAAGCGCAGTGAAAGAATAGCAGGAGATATTCATGGTCATCTGGAAATTTTCCAGGGAAGTTTCGACATATTTGCCTTTAAGCTCATTCTTGTCGGAAAATGCTATGGCGTGAACCAGGAAATCAATTCCCCCCCATGATTTTTCAACATTGGTGAATAAGCTATCAATGCTTGCCATATCAGTAACGTCACAAGGCAGAACCAATTTCGAACCCACGCTTTCCGCAAGGGGGCGAACGCGTTTTTCGAGCGCCTCCCCCTGATAGGTGAAACCGATTTCAGCGCCTTGCGCGCTAAGATATTGTGCAATTCCCCAGGCGAGCGACTTATCATTGGCAACGCCCATAATAAGCCCACGCTTGCCAGCCATCAGCGTGCCTTGCGGCACGCTTGGCTGCTGTTCATCAATTTCTGTCATTTGCAAATTTATCGTCATTATTGTTTAAACTACTCAACAATTTTCCAGCTACCATCCGGCTCGCGGCAGGCAGTTCCATGGCCACTCTGCTTCCTACCGCCAACTACGATAGTCTGGTTATATTCGCGGCAATACTGACCGGAATTATTGGTATAATAATTTTGCGGGGTGATAGTGCCATAATTACCAGACTCAGGATTTTTCCATGGAAGCGATTGCCCGGCAGGAGCATTTTCCAGTGCGCGGCGGGAAGTAGCATTATATGCCGCCATATCCGCGTTATCCATTGAAGCGCCGATTGAGTTACCGATAGCGCCGCCAAGCAGTGTGCCAGCAATAGTTGCAACAGTCTGGCCTGCGCCGCCGCCGATATTATGTCCGATAACACCGCCGCCGATAGCGCCAGCAAGAGTACCAACATCCTGTTTATTTATATTTCCACCTTGCATAACACCACGGCCTGGCTGACCCATAGGCTGGTTACATGCAGAAAGCATTGAAGCCACTGCAACAAGTGCAAGTATTTTTGAATTTTTCATAATAGAGTCCTTTAGCCAAAAGCGTTTATAATTCTCCAGCGGGAACCGCCAAAGCTGTATATGGAGTATCCATATATTCCACAAACTTACATCATTAGCAACTACCAATAGATGTACGCATCGTTACATTCAAGTAATTCATTGTCAAATATTCTATAATCCCGTTCCAATAATTAAACATTGTTAAATTTTTTCTTGCCATAAACAGCGCGCGCAACAACTACCACAAAAAGCAAACCTCCGATAATAGCAAGCAATCCGCCCATTCCCATGAATCCCATTGCGGCTTTAATGTCCGGCGCAAGGTCAACACCTCCGCCGCATGGGGTTTTTCTTTGCAACCCGCCATAACCTCCCGAATAAGCCAGCCCGGAGATATGCATTATCTGGCCAGCGCCATAAACAATAGGCTGCCAGTAGGCAAGCTTCAGGCTTGCGATATTTTTATAGCCAAAGCGTTCAAGCAGCAGGTACGAGATTCCCATGAAAGCAAGCGTAACGCCAACAATAGAGCCATGGTAATGGGCAGGGATAACGACATTCTGTCCCTGTATAAGCCCGGCCAGGAAACCGCCATATACAAACAGCAGAAGCGACATGGAAAGCGATGACCACAGGGCGCGGTTACTTCCTTTTCTTTCGCTGCGTTTTTTCCATAGAACAGGGATTATGAATAAGGCAAGCACAAGTGGCGCAATCCCACCGGCTATTATCATACCATCGGTAAAGAATGCTCGGTAGCCTGGTGAAGTTATATCGTATAAAAAATAAGGCACAGGCGTGGCAATGGCAACCACAAGCCCTATGCCAAACAGGCCATAGAGTATTTTTTTTGCAATGGAAAAATCAGGCTTCAGGGCTATCGCCAGCCACAGCCAGCAGACCATCATAAACTGGGTATGTACGAATTGCAGCACATGCCCGCCGCCCCAGAACAACATCTCATAATATTGCTGGCCGTCAATTTCCGGCGGTAATAAATTATATGACCAGAAAAACGCACTGATAACGAACAGTGAAATTATAGCGCTGCCATAAACGCCGAACTTTACCGGAGCCGAAAAAACCCGGTTGTATTTTTTATAGGCAAAAAAATGCGCAAGCATCAGGCCGATGCCGCATAATAGTAGCGATAACCCAAAGAAAAAAACCGGGCTCATGATAACCGGTATATAATTGCTCATAACCCCCTCGCCTCCCTGGTCAGCCGGGGAAATAGCTATAAAAAACATACCGGCGATAAAACACAGTTGCCCCGCCGGGTTCAGGTATGAGAGCAATGTATCTTTTGCATTCAGCCCGGACGTAGGGCTTGCAAGGCTCAGGAACATACAGGCGATTGATAAAAACCACACCAGCACCGACAGGTCGACATGCACAACCAATGCCTCATGAAACAGCTTTAAGAAAAATGGCATGTCACAAAATCCCGGCGTACGCGCCACCACCAGGATCACGGCGAATATGCCAGCGATTGCAAGCGACCATACGCCGATCATAAGCCAGCGCAATGCGTCTTTAGACAGGGTGGTGTTTTCTAAAAAAAGCTGGGAATTTTTCATTGTCTGCGCGTTATTATGTGCTATAGGAAAAAACGTATAATGCCTACGCATGCATTATGCCATAAGAAAATTCAGGTAAATATGCCACCGCAAATTATTAGCCGCGATAGAAAATTAATACTGGCATGGTTGCTGCTTTGCATGGCGCTTGTTGGTATTATGGTTTTTGTAGGTGGCTACACGCGGCTTTCAGGATCTGGCCTTTCAATAACCAGTTGGAAGCCTGTACATGGGAGTATCCCACCCCTTAACGAAGGGCAGTGGCAGGAAGAATTCGAAGCCTACAAAACCTCGCCGCAATATAAGCAGGTGAACTCTGATATGACGCTGGATGGTTTTAAAACCATCTTCTGGCCGGAATTTATACATAGGCTGCTTGGTCGCCTTATAGGGGCAGTTTTTTTCTTTCCCCTTATAATTTTTGCGTTGCGCGGCAGCATTTCAAAAAATCTGTTCTGGAAGCTATTTGCGATATTGGCGCTTGGTGGATTGCAAGGGGCGATCGGCTGGATAATGGTAAAAAGCGGGCTTGTGGATTCGCCGCATGTAAGCCACATAAAACTTGCCCTGCATTTAGGCACCGCCTTCCTTATTTTAGCCCTGATACTATGGGTTTTTATGGGATTGCGTGGGATAGCATGGGTTTTAGCCCGTAATTCATGGGCTGTTTTCTCTTACAGATTGTGGTTTTCCGGGCTTTCTCTCCAGATAATATTTGGGGCTTTCATGGCGGGTCTGCATGGCGGGCTTATCTATAACACCTGGCCGGATATGGATGGGGAAATTTTCCCGGGCGGCGCATTTTCAGGCAATCTGCTGGAAAACATTGCTTTTGTCCAGTTTGTGCATCGAACACTGGCAATTTTTCTCACTGGCGGTTTTTTACTATGGTGCTATAAATACAATGGGTATATAAAGTCAAACAGGCTAACAGGATACAGCTCTTTGATTTTAGGGGTTATTTTTATACAATTCATACTTGGGATATTTACCTTGATACATCAGGTTCCGCTTGCTACCGCGCTTGCCCATCAGCTTACCGCCTTGATTTTATGGATAATTGCGGTATGCATGTTGTATGCGCTGAGCAAAACCAGTAATAAAACAGGCTATATAAAATTAGTGAAATGACTTACAACAACATAAATTACGATAATCTTTTCAGGCAAAGCATTGAGCGCCTTAAATCCGAAGGCCGCTACCGGGTTTTTAACGATCTGGAGCGCAAGGCCGGTTCATTCCCGCATGCAAGGAGCCACATAACCGGAAAAACAGTAAATGTCTGGTGCAGCAACGATTATCTGGGAATGGGCCAGCATCCAAAAGTTATATCGGCAATGTCGGAAGCCATAGGGCGTTACGGCGCGGGCGCAGGCGGGACACGCAATATATCTGGCACCCACCATGCCATGGTAACTCTCGAAGAAACCCTTGCTGAGCTGCATAGCAAGGAAGCCGCGCTGGTTATGACATCTGGCTATGTAACCAACGAAGCGGCGCTTTCCACCTTATGTTCCATATTGCCGGAATGTATAATATTTTCCGATGCATATAACCATGCATCCATGATCCATGGCATAAAAAGCAGCAAGGCCGAAAAAAAGATTTTCCGCCATAATGATGTTGAACATCTGGAAGAATTATTAAAAGCAGCAAATCCTCTGCGGCCCAAGGTTATAGCCTTCGAATCAGTTTATTCGATGGATGGCGATATTTCGCCAATAGCTGCGATCTGCGATCTCGCGGAAAAATACAATGCCATAACTTATCTTGATGAAGTGCATGCTGTTGGCATGTATGGCGAACACGGAGCCGGTGTTGCCGAACGCGAAGGGCTTATGGAGCGCCTTGACATCATCCAGGGTACGCTGGGCAAGGCTTACGGCGTAATGGGCGGCTATATCGCCAGCACCAGGACGATTGTTGATGTGATACGCTCTTACGCATCAGGCTTCATATTCACCACCGCCCTGCCCCCTGCCCTTGCCGCAGGAGCTAACGCCAGCATACGCCACCTTATGGAAAGCGGCGAGGAGCGCAAGCGCCACCAGTATAATGTCGGTGCGCTGAAGGACATGATGCTAAAGGCCGGAATCCCGGTAATGCCCAGCCAGAGCCATATACTTCCGGTACTGGTTGCCGACCCGGTTCTGTGCAAAAAAGCCTCCGACATGCTGCTCAACCAGTTCGATATTTATGTGCAGCCGATAAATTTCCCGACCGTGCCGCGTGGCACCGAGCGCCTGCGCATCACCCCGACACCTAACCATAACCACGCCATGATGTTTGAACTTACGCGCGCGCTGGTGTGGGTTTTTGAGCGTCTGGGAATCAAGCCCGATATGAGCATTCTGGATAAAGCCGCTTAATTTTATTGAATTTATTAAAAAATCTTATATAATCACCCATCACAAATTAACAAATTGGCGGGGGTTTCTATGGCTGATGATGTAAAAAAAAGAAGGCTTAAAGCTTAGCAATTCCGGAGTGATAGGCCCTGAACTTCCTGACAGGCACCTCAACGCCCAACTATCCGCAGGCACTTACGGGGCGGGTTTTGGTCTTGATTTTGCACCCATTAAATATCTTAGCGTTGGCGGTTCCGTACATACAGGCGGCCCGGCGCTCAGCGGCCCAGTAGTAATGGCGCGGGCTGACCTTCTGGCTTTACAAAAAGAATTTGAAACCAATCCCCAGGTAGGGCCGATTGCGTTGAAGGCTGGTCCTTTCGGGGCTGTAGCCTATGATGGCTATAGGGGGCTTACTCCTATTGTCGGCGGCACAGTAGGGATTGAACATGTTAAAAGCGGTTTTAACGCGGGATTAGATGTAGGGGTTTCCCCTTTCGGCTCCAGCAAAGATCACCATCACAACTACTATAATTCCACCTATAATTCCAGCCATGTTCCTTTCGTTGGCGGCAAAATAGGCTGGAAATTCTAGAATTTCCCATAATCCAGCTATTTATATATTACAATATATTACCCTGAACAGGTTTTATGCCCTGGATTGTCACATAACCTTAACTTGAATTATTTGCCCTGAAACAGCATAGTTTTTGGTAAGGAATTAATTAAAAACTTCATTATCAGGGGAAGGAATAGTTGTGGTCAGCGTTCGAGAAATAGATGGACAAGCCGGATTAAAGGAAAATGCAAGGGCGTATCTTGCCGCCGACACAGAGAAAGCCAGCGCAGACCTCAGAAAATTTATAGATGATAATAATTTTGTAGGCTTCCAGGAACGCTATAAATCATATTTAATGAGTAAATACCCCGATGCCAATAAATTTATAGGCGATGATGGGCTTGCAGTAAGAAACCCTATTTTCGGTGGTATGAATTTCCATCTCCGCACCACCACTGACGAAGATGTTAATAATATAATGAAAAACGGCAGGGCCGCACAGGAGGTATTTGCCAAAAAAAGTCTGGAACAACGTCTGGATTTTTTGGAAATATTGAACAAGCATATTGAAGGACGCAAGGAAGAAATTAAGCTTATCATTACTGCCGATATGGGAAAGGCCATAACCATAACCGACGGGGAAATGAAAAAAGGTAGCGAGTGGGTAAAATTCGCTAAGACAAAAGCAGCGGAACAGTTAAAAACCACCGGCGAAGATGATCACTCAAAAGATCCGCTGGGGGTGGTTCAGGTGATAGGCGCATTCAACTATCCATATGCGCTTACCATATCAGGTATCATGGGTGCGCTTGCAGCAGGCAACAGCGTTGTGGCTTCAACCCCTGATAAAGCTCCAAACTGGATATTCCCATTCGCAGAAGCAGCCAAGGCAGCAGTAAAAGAATTCTCAGAAAAATATAATTTAGACCCGAAAGAAGCGGAAATACTACAAAAAGGCCTTATCCAGAAAACCATAGGCAGGAATAATTTAATTGATAAAGCGGATCTGGTGCATTTCGTAGGCAGCAAGGAAGTCGGAGATTACATCAATGATAGAAGGGGTGATAAGCCTACAATTCGGGAGATGGGTGGAAACAATTTCGTGGTGGTAATGAATGATTCAATTACTGCCGACAGGCCCCCAGAAAAAATAGCAAAAGAGATATGGAGTGGCATCGGCGCGCAGGCAACCGGGCAGCGCTGCACCAGGCCGGGGCACCTGATAGTACAGCAAGACGAACCTGGCAATCCTAAAGCGAGCCTCGTTCTGGCAGAATTAAAAAAAATATGCTCCAATGCTTATAAGCATGATCCTGAAAGGGCTGAAATTGTAATTGGTAACCCGCTTAATCCAAAAACGCAGAACGGGCCGCTGGTTGATGGCGGAGCTTATAGAATGATGAATGATATTGTAGAGCTTGCCAAGAAAAGCGGGGCAGAAATAACCGGGCTTAACCCTAAAGGCGGTATAGACGCTAATTACGAAGGAAGGAACGACATTAAGCTCCCCACCAATAAGGATGCTTATTGGGTGAATACCATTATAATAGATTGGAACAAAGCCCTGAAAAAACAAAAAACAGAAGAAGGAAAAGCTGAACTGAGAGAAAAAATTGATTCCATTATATTAGGAAAAGAAGTTTTTGGCCCACTCATTCATGTTATTGAGCCAGTAAAAGATATTGATGCAGCCATAAAAAAGGTTAACGAGCTTGACCCTCATAAGTTATCCGCAGCTATATATACGGAAAATAAAGGCCCTTCCCCTGAATCGAACGAAAGCAGGTTCAGGAAAGAAACGGGCATTACTTCTGTTGTGGTTAATGGCCCCCCTAAGGATTTATCGCCAACAGAAAAACATGGGCATCCAGGTGAGCCGGGAATAGGCGGGGAATTCCATTTCGCCAATTATACCAATGATATAAAAAACCGCCTTAAGGATAAAGTTAATAGCACCAAAGTAAAAGTCAGTGGCGACATGCAAAAACTTAATGGCGCGGCTAGTTATGTGACTGGTATCAGATCTGGACAGTCGCAGATACAGCCTGGTCAGGCCCTGTAGATAGCGCCGCCGGTAACGGCGCGGATCGCGCCGGTGGTGGTTGGCAGTGAAAGCGGTAATCTTTTTAGCGAACGCACGGCGAGGAAGGCGAAGGCCTGCGCCTCCAGCGCATCGCCGATCCAGCCCAGCGATTCCACGGGATAAACATGGTCGAATCTCTTGCGCAGCGATTGCATGACCGCCGGGTTAAGCCGCCCGCCACCGCTTACGAACCATTGCCTGGCAGGGCGCGGAAAGAACGCCGCCCCGGCTTCGATAGCGGCGGTAGTGAATTCAGTAAGTGTTGCCGCGCCGTCAGCAGGCGATAAATTTTCCACCGGCTCATAGGTGAAATAATTGCGATCGAGCGATTTTGGCGGGTGCTTGGCGAAGAACCAATCCTTAAGCATAGACTCAACCAAAGCAGTATCCGCCTTTCCTGCAAGTGCCAGCGCGCCGCCGAAATCACAGTCCCTACCGGTATTTTT
>JBDHUC010000018.1:0-40096 GCA_039808985.1 Alphaproteobacteria bacterium
ATCATCGCGTTCATCAGCATGTCGAAAGCTATTTCAATAGGCTGCTTTTTGATAACGCGCTTGCTTCTTCTGGAAAACATATCAATAATCCCCATCAAACCACCAGCTTGATTGCTGGTGGTGCCGGGGGTTAAGAAGCCGAACCAAAGTACGGCCGCGGCGCTTTCGGCGCGAGCCTATTATATAACGCCGCCACCCCGACGCAAAGCGTGAGGTGGCAGTTTGATATCGGCAGTTGCCCTGCCGCTTTGGTTTAGAGGTTCTTAAGCCCCAAAGCTGGGTTTTCCAGCTTCATTAACAAATTAGCATTATAAATCAGGGCGGTCAAAAGGAAATATTCGGCTTTTACAGGGTGGGCAGTTATTGTCACCGAATTACTTGAAGAATGACCAAATATATCACAGGCTTTTTTTTCTGCCCCGCCGTGGCTTCGGGCAGAGATAATTCGAAATTATATAATATTTAAGTTCGCGTATCATTTCCTGTGTCGCATCGGGGCTAAAATAGCGCATTACTATATAACGCTCAGCATCAACAACTTCCTGATAGAACCTGCGTTCCCTGCGCGATGAAAGCAATGCTCCCGTGAACTTGTTTTCCATAAGCAATTGCTGCTTGATGTCACGTATCAAAGCAAGGTCAAATGAGGGGGCGCTTAGGTCTAGCAGATCGTCATTGTCGTTTGACGCTACCGGAAGGAACACAAGATTGTGACACCGACCTATATATTGCATATCACCACTATATAGAAAACTATATATAGCGTCAAATGGTTTATGGCCTACATGGTTTTCAGGTAATCGGCCAGGAATTTTTTGGCTTCTTCATCAGGCTCAGTTCCCAAGGCGACATAGAGGACTTCGCCATAATCCTTAACATCCTTACAGATACTTTGAGTCATGAAATCATGTTTCATTTTATGGTGTTGTTTTTCATCGCAGCGTATATAGGCGTAGAAATTCTCACCATCTTTTGAAACAGCACGGTAAAGAACTACATTATTGCTGTTTTTCTGGCGAATCACCGATGCGAATGTTCCCATATAATTTGCCCTGCCGGATACTTACCTTCTGCTTATAGAGCCATTTGCTTACCTGAAACAACTATTGTGTCATGCGGCTGCTTAGCCCCCAGAATCAATCCAGAACTAGCCTCTTTAACATTCAGCTTGCTTTTTATAGCGGCGGCAACTTCTTCCATACCACCTTTTTTCTCCGCAAGATCAACGTAAAAACTATCGTTATTACCACGCGCCAAATGTTTGGCAGATACTCCTTGTTTATTTACTATTAGCAGGGCCGTATCCTTATCCACCATTGAAATCGATCTGCTTAGTGCATTATCCAATTTTATATTATCTGTTATGAATAGCTGCTCTGGGGATGCCCTTGAGATTAGTTCAGCCGATACTTCTTTGTTATTAGCCATAATCGAAATATCCAGGAGGGTCATTCCGCTGGCACTCCGAGAAAACACCTGTTCTGTAGGAGCTTTCCTAACCATCTCTGCACCTGCTTCTGATTTTGAATAAACTGCTTCCACTAATTTGTCATGCAGCTTTTTATCATGTACAACACCTTTAGTTCCTGAAGTCATAAATCCTCCGTATTTTTGATTATTCAATCGTAAGAAACAGTTTAGCAAATAGCTATCACTGCGCATATTAAGATTGTGTTACAATTGAATATTGTAACAATTCAATATGTTAAAATCAACTATTGTCATTTCCGGCCAATCTGGCGGTCGATCAATGCCTTAATTGGCGAATCATCGGCAAGCGATTTATAAAGTTTTTTCATATCTTCCATTGCTTCCCTGGTATCTCCTGACTGCATTTTATACATAGCCAGGAAATAGCGTACTTCTTCATTCCCAGGCTGTAATATATGCATCATATCAAGGCTTTTTTTAGCTTCGGGCGTAACAGTTCCATCAGCATCAATTATAAGGGCATGGATATAGGACATTATTAAAACAGGGTTTCCTTGCGAAAGCAGTATGGCTTGTTTATAGGCATTAGCCGCGGCTGAAAACTGGCTGGTTTCCATAAAGCTATCGCCCATTTCCACCCATGCCTTCAGATTTTTTGGATCTTTTTTAAGAAGCTCAGAGTTTGCAGAAATTTTTTCTTTAAGTTCAGATAATTTTTCTGCGCGCTCGGCCATAAGCGGCAATATTTCCGGTGTGCCGAATTTATAATAAAGGCCAAAAGACCCTATACAGAATATAATAATTATTATCGCGGTAAAAATCCGCCTGTACTTAACAGAAATATTTTCTGCGCGGTATAGCGGCATTAGCAGAATAAAAACAACCGCTAATACTATAATAGAAAAAATTGGATAAATGCTCATGGTTATTTTGAGGTTCTGGCAGGACGAAAATAACAATACATCGAAATAATACCAATTAAAAGCACAAGCCAAGGGCCAAACCATAGCATAATCGTACTATTCTTAAGCGGCGGATTCATTAGTATTACATCACCATATTTCGCTGCCAATCCCGATTTTATTTCCTGATCGCTTAAACCAGAGGCAATTGA
This sequence comes from Alphaproteobacteria bacterium, assembly GCA_039808985.1. GTDB lineage: Bacteria > Pseudomonadota > Alphaproteobacteria > Rickettsiales > SXRF01 > SXRF01. The sequence goes on from JBDHUC010000018.1 coordinate 2,546, forward strand.
TTCCCGGATGTTCCGGCGCATGTCACCTGCCACCTGCGCATGTGAATCAGCTATAGTTTCGCTTTGGCAAACCATACAGCGTATTTCCGGGAAAAGTGCGATTGCACGCGCTTCCAAAGCCGCATCAGGCAAAGGCGTATCAACGGTCAGGGCAAATGAAGGAAAAGCAAAAAGCCACAATACCGCTACACCTATTAGTATATTAAGGAACCTGTGCATTTTCTGAATTTAATTTTTTTACCAGCGGGATTATAAGCGTATTAAGCACTTCTTCGGTAAGAGGTAATTTATAATGCAGCGCTATTACGCCATTCTTATCAAGCACAAAAGTTTCCGGCACTCCGGTAATGGCCAGCGGCACCGTGGTTTTCCCCTCCTCATCAATTCCGATTTCCTGGTAAGGGTTTCCATTTTCTTTTAAAAAATTAAAGGCAGCAAGCGGCTTGTCTTTCCATGCAATACCATAAATATTCACTTTCTGCGCAAGCTTCATCAGCACATCATTTTCCTGTGCGCAAGGCATGCACCATGAGGCAAAAACATTGACAATCTTTACATTCCCGCCACCAAACAATGAAGGCGTGAACATTGTTGTCTTGCCAAGCGAAGGCAGCTCAAAACCAGCCATGGGCTTACCGCTGCTAAGCTGATCAATGTCATTATTGCTTTTATTAAAAAGGCCAAACGCCAAGGCCATGCTAAGCAAGAACATAATTATCAGCGGCAGCATTTGTATGAGTTTTTGCCTGTTCATACTTACCTATTCCGGTTGTTTCCTGGAAAAATAATTGCGTATCTGATCCATCGCTATATTAAGCTGCACCAACTGCTCATTATCATGGGCAAATGCTTTTGCGCGGCGATGATAAATCGCTGTTGCATCTTCCAAAGTCGCATTTGCGCCAAGACCAAACCCTTTTAAGCATTCCTCGATATTTTCGATTGTTTCATAGTCATTTAATATATCATTTTCGTAATTGATTTCAAATCCGGCCATGAGCGAAGAAAGTGTGCCAATACCCCATTTTTCCATATTACACCATTGGCGTAAAACCAGATGCATCGCATAGACATTATGCTCGGTCCTTTGCCAGCGGTCACAGGTTATAATATAGCTGCGGTCACGATACCTTATATGCAGGCTTGCCCCGGTACGGCTGCCTATTTTTTTGCGCAGGCGTTCTATATTAGGCTGCTCTACATCAAGATAAAGCGTAGCCTGGGCAATACCTGCCAAATCTATTTCCTCTTTCAGGAAATTGGTTGCGTCAGTCAAGGTTATATTCTGCGAGAAACCGTTATCGCTGCGCTGCTTCATAAGAGGCGTAACAGGTATAGATTCCGGCCAGCTAAGCGGCGCTCTGTAATGTAACATCAGTTTTTTTCCATCTAAATAATTTCAACTAAAATTTTTCGGTTTATAGTTTTTAGCCAGTAAACCTGTTATACCACCCAGAGCCATTAACACAAATCCTAACCATATTAAATTTATCATTGGCTGGAAATAAAGTCTAAGGGTTGTTTTCCCATCTTTCCCGCCTGCGCCGATAACGCTGTATAAATCACCGGCCCAGCTATAATAAATTGCTGTTTCGCTTGTATTATTCGCATTGATGTCGTAAGTGCGGTACTCGGGGAACAGGCTGGTTATTATCTCGCCTCCTGCCCCAGCTATCCTCAATTCGGCTTTTTTTGCGCTGAAATTCTCGCCTTTAATGTCGCTGCTTCCAATAAAAGCCACATTGTAGCCTGCTATTTTCAAAGAATCACCATTTGCTGCCATAGTCTGGGCTTCTTCTTTCCATAGGCCAGAAGCCGTAATGCCCACAACTATGCAGGCGGCCCCTATATGGCCAAGAAAAACGGAATACCTGCCGCTTCTGCCCTTAGCGCCTATAATCCATTGCAAACTTCCGGCAGCCAGCCACGAAGCCAGTGAAAAACCACAAACAGCCGCCATAATCTTCGTATTGGCAAAGGCCAGGACAATGAATATTGACGCTACCGTGGCAAGCATTGCAGGACGCAGCGCAATAAATGCGCTGTTAACGCTGGCCTTTTTCCATGCCATGAATGGCGTAATTGCAGCAAATATAAGCGGGATAGCCATAAGCGGTATAAAGGTTGACTGGAAAAATGGCGGACCGACCGTTATGCGTTCTCCGCTTATAAGCTCGGCAAATATAGGATACAATGTTCCAAGCAGAACGGTTGCGCAGGCCGAGAGGATAAACAGGTTATTTATTACAATAAGGCCTTCGCGCGAAAGTGGCAGCATATGCTCCGTACTGGCGAGCCTTGCAGCGCGCAGGCCATACAAAAACAAGGCGCCGCCAACTGTAACAAATATATATGCAAGTATAAAAATCCCGCGCGCCGGATCGCTTGCAAAACTATGAACCGAAGTAATTGCGCCCGAGCGTACCAGGAATGTTCCAAGCAGGCTTAAGGCAAAAGTTATTATTGCCAGCAATATTACCCACTGGGAAAGGAGTCCGCGTTTTTTCAGAACTATGTTAGAATGCAAAAGCGCCGTTCCAGCAAGCCATGGCAGCAGGGAAGCATTCTCAACCGGATCCCAGAACCACCAGCCGCCCCAGCCTAGCTCGCGGTATGCCCACCAGCTCCCCAGCCCTATGCCGATTGTAAGGGCGCTCCATGATACCATAATCCAGGGATGGGCTATCTCAGCCCACTTCCTACCGGCATTGCCCTGTATCAGCGCAGCAACAGCAAGGGAAAAAACTATAGAGAAGCCTACATATCCGAGATATAGAAGCGGCGGATGCATGGCAAGCCCAATATCCTGTAGCAGCGGGTTTAATGCCTCGCCATCGGCTACAGGCGGGAACACACGGGCGAAAGGATTGGAAGTGCATAGTATGAAGGCAAGAAAACCGGCGCACAGGCAGGATTGAATAGATACAGCGTATAGTTTTACCGTTTCCCTGCCATCTGCCAGCAATGCCCCAAAAACCGCCAGCACAAAAACCCAAAGCAACATCGACCCTTCATGATTACCCCAGGTTCCAACTATTTTATATAATGTTGGTAATGAAAGGTTGGAATGGGCTACAACATTAGCAACGCTGAAATCGGAATCAAGGCGCAGCACTATAAGGGCTGCAAGCGCCAGCGTTATGAACAACGCCTGCAGGCATGTGCACACTGGTGATATAGCCGCTGCAAAATTGCGTGGCACTGAAAATGGCAGGAGATAAGCACTTTGCAACAATGCCAGCAACAAAGCGAGTATAAGGAAAAATACACCGGATTCAGCTATCATTTTTCGCCGTCGCCATGCCAGTTGCCAGATCGCTTCAGCGCATCGACAACCTCTTTAGGCATATATTTTTCATCATGCTTGGCAAGTATCCTCTGCGCTGTAAATTCGTTCCCTTGTGTAATATTACCCTCAGCGATACAGCCCTGCCCTTCGCGAAACAGGTTAGGCAGGACTCCGCTATAGGAAACTTTTATATCAGCATTACCGTCGGTTATTAAAAAGCTTATCCTGTCACCACCTGAATGCTCAATGCTACCGGCTTTTATCAGCCCCCCTATACGAATTGTTTTTTGTGGATCAGGCATCTGCTTTTGGATATCCGAAGGACTATAGAAGAATACAAGATTCTCGCGAAATGCGCTCATGGTAAGCAAGGTCGCCGCGCATAAGAATATCATGCTCACGATGATAAATAGCAGGCGCTGGTGTTTAGGCTTCATACCGCTGAATTATATATCGTTATGTTCTTTTAAATTTTTAAGCGTTTGTTGCGCTCTCTTAAGCGAAGAGAGCGTAATTAACAGCATGGCAATAATAATAATTGCGGCAATTGCAAATGACGGCCAGACATATATGCCGTATTCACCCATGCCTAATGCCTTTATAATATTTTCCATGTTTTCATATCTACGTGATTTATGCTAAAAAACCAGTAAAAAAGTTTGAATAATATTTTTTATGTATATATGAATGTATTATATAAATTATAAGTTTGCTTGCTCATGAAAATACTTATTCTTGGTTCCGGTCTTTTAGGCGTTACTGCTGCGTATGAATTAGGAAAGCGTGGCTTTGACGTAACGGTCATAGATAACAAGGATGGCTGCGCGGCGGATACCAGCTTTGCCAATGGCGGCCAGCTAAGCTATAGCCATGCAGAGCCATGGGCCAGCGCGGCAGTTCTCCCAAAACTCCCAAAATGGCTCCTGCGTTCCGATTCACCGCTGGTATTCCGCCCCAGGGCTGACCCGGATATGATACGCTGGGGCCTTTCCTTCCTGCGCAACTGTACCAGTTTCCGGGCAGACACCAACACCATAAGCATACTGCGCCTTGGTCTTTACAGCCGGAAATGCATGCACAAGCTGATGGCTGAAGAAAAAATCAGCTTCGATTTTTCTGATAAGGGAATATTGCATATTTACAGCACCCAGGCTGAGATTGAGCACGGCAAAAGGCAGGTGGAATTCCAGGCAAAATTCGGTGGGGATGAGAAAATACTATCGCGTGATGAGGTGTTCGCGCTCGAACCTGCCCTTACCCACAGCAAGCAAACCATTATAGGCGGCATCCATGCCCATCACGATGAAAGCGGAAACGCGCATACTTTCTGCCTGGAGCTTGCAGACATCGCAACAAAAAAATTCGGTGTTAAATTTGAATATGGCGTTTCTGTGACTGACATTAAAAAAGAAGGAGCGCAGATAGCATGCGTTGTTACAAACAAAGGAGAAATGAGGGCTGATGGCTATATTATGGCGCTTGGTTCATATAGCCCAGTCTATCTAAGGAAAGTCGGAATAAATGTTCCTATATATCCGATGAAGGGCTACAGCATAACTATTAATGCCAATGAATTCTGCCCCAATCTCAGCCTTACCGATGGAACACATAAAATAGTTTACAGCCATTTAGGCGATAAGCTAAGGGTTGCTGGCACAGCAGAATTCGCCGGTTACGACCACAGCATTAATGAAAAGCGCATAGCCCCTATAGTAAAGGCAGCGCGTGCCCTTCTTCCCAAAGCCGACTGGTCGCAGGAAATAAGTAAATGGGCATGCCTGCGCCCATCCACCCCTGACGGCCCACCAATTATTGGCCGTACCCCATACAAAAATCTGTTTCTAAACACAGGACACGGCACACTAGGCTGGACGCAGGCCGCAGGAAGCTCAACATTGCTTGCCGATATAATTGAAAATAAAACTCCTGAAATTTTACTCCATGGATTAACATTGGGAAGGTACAAGAAATGAGCAATATGAGGGATTTATGGTATGACTGGCTGGGGATGAACACATGGCTTTTCAAACAGATAAATTCTTTGAGTGACATACCTATGTACTCAAGCCTGATGAAGTTCGTAACCATCTTCGGCGACAAAAAATTCCTACCTATCATTTTGGGCGCGATAGTTATCTTTGCCATATCTTCAACCATTACCCGATATGTTACAAAAAAGGGGGGCAACAGGAATTATATATTCATATGGTTTAATATTTTCATTATGCTTGGCTCGGGACTTTTAGCCAGCAATTATACAATTGATTACATAAATAAGCATTATTCTTATCCCCGTCCTTATATTGATTTGCAAGGACAAGTACGGCAGATGGAGGCACAACCGGCAGAAGAGGCTTATCATAGCTTTCCAAGCAGTCACGTGCTCATCATAACAATTTTAGTATTCTCCTTGTGGCCAGCCATGAGCGAGAATTTTCGCTGGGGGGGTGTTTTCCTTATATTCTTTGTAGCATTATCGCGGGTATCGCTTGGAGTGCATTATCCCATGGACGTTATCTCAGGCTTTGTAATAGCGATGCTGTATATGCTTATTATACGCTATATATTATACAGTACAATCAGACAAATAAGGGGCGTTCTTAAAATCTGATGTTAACTGAACCAAGCATAGAATTTATTGACGTTCCCATAGTTGGTAAATATGGGATGCATAAACTAGCAGTATATGAATGGGGAAACAAAGAGTACGCAAGGCAAACCGTGTTTTGCGTGCATGGACTCACCCGCAACGGGCGTGATTTTGATTTTCTTGCCAGTGCCCTGGCAAGCGATTACCGGGTCATAGCATTCGATGTTGCAGGACGCGGCAAAAGCGAATGGCTCCCCGACCCGGCAGATTATAATTACGCAACTTACGTAGCTGATACTGCGTATCTTATAAACAGGCTAGGGCTTAGTAATATAAATTATATTGGCACATCAATGGGCGGCATAATAGGCCTTATGCTTGCCAATAATTTCCCCGGGCTTATTAAATCCCTCACTTTGAATGATATAGGCTGCCTGGTTCCGGCTGCTGGCCTTAAACGCATAACCCGTTATGTAGGAACAACCGAATTTGAATCACGCGCCGCCGCCGAGGCCGAACTGCGTGTCCGCTGCGCGCCGTATGGAATAAAGGATGAGGACTGCTGGCAGGATATGTTTGCGCATAGCATAGAAGAAATTTCCGGCAAAGGGGCGCGCCTTGCCTATGACCCGGCCATCGCATCCAACCTTAGTAATCCCCTGGTTCCTATAACCGATGTGAATCTATGGGTTTTCTGGCCTAAAGTTGCTATTATTCCCACACTTCTGCTGCGCGGTAAAAATTCGGATATACTTACCCATGAAACAGCTATTCAGATGCAGCAAACACATCCCGATTTCCGGCTGCTTGAAATTGATAATGTGGGGCACGCGCCAGCTTTAATGGATAACGAGCAGATTGGGGCCATAAGGTCACTCCTGGAATATCAAAAGATTTCAGAAGCCGATGGTTATAAATATGTGGATTACCTATTAAAAAACAAAATCCCACATGTGGATTACCTATTAAAAAACAAAATCCCACATGTGGATTTTGTTAATAACCCCCCTCACTTCACTTAAAATGGCGAAGGGAAAAATCACTTCGCTCATTCCCGGTAAAATGAGGGATTTTATAAACACTATATTTGTCGGAAAAAATAAAAATTAGTCGTTACGATCGTAATTTTTACGAGCCAGCTTCCTGGCCCTTCTCTGCGCTTCGGCCGATTCACGGACACGGGCTTCAGAAGGTTTTTCATAGTGGCGGCGCATTTTCATTTCACGGAAAAGCCCTTCACGCTGCATCTTCTTTTTAAGAGCGCGCAAAGCCTGGTCAACATTATTGTCGCGTACTACAACTTCTACCAAATCAACATACCCCCTTCCGAGGAATATCTATGCTTTTAATATTTGAGCCATTTTCATGGCGGGCTATGATTTTAACAAACGCCAATTGGTTTGTCAAACGGGGATAAATCATATAAATTAGCAATTAACAACTAATATTTCTTAAAAGGGAGCTGACTTTGCTGGAAAATTATGGGGAATTGCAGGTATTTGCCGACAAGCTGGCAGATGCCAGCGGCGATATATTAAGAAAAGGATTCCATGGGGCGCTAAATATAGAAACCAAGGCTGATTCCACCCCGGTTACGCAGATAGACAGGGAGGTGGAAAGCCGTTTAAAGGCCATGATAGAGCAGGTATATCCCAGCCATGGAATTATCGGCGAGGAATTTGGCAATACACACGGGAATTCACCATATCAATGGGTGATCGACCCGATAGACGGCACCAAAGCCTTCATAGCCGGGTATTTGACCTTTACCACGCTTATAGCCTTGCTGCATAATGGGAAACCAATAATCGGCATTATCGATCAGCCTATATTAAAGCAGCGCTGGGCAGCAATTTCTGGGCAGCAAACCTTATTAAATAGCACCCCCCTGCCCTTGCTTTCCAATAAAAAAACGCTGAAACAAGCCAGCATTGCAACAACATCGACCGGATATTTCAGCGATGGGCAGGCAGAAAAAATCAAGAAATTAAAGGAAAATTGCGCAAATCTTATACTTGGCGGCGATGCCTATGCCTATGCTATGCTTGCCAGCGGAAAACTAGATATTGTCATTGATGTTGCTATGAAACCTTATGATTATTGCGCCCTTGCCCCGGTTATAGAAGGCGTAGGCGGGGTAATAACCGACTGGTCAGGAAAACCTCTTAGCCTGCATTCGGATGGAAGTGTAATATCCGCTGCCAGTAAGGAATTACATGTGGCTTGCCTTGAAATTCTAAACAGATAATAGCTTAATAAGCAGCCAGCCATCTAATTTCTGCCCGTATTTTTTGTTATGGGAAGCAATAACTAAATTGGCTTTTTCCCACTTTTTAATTTCTGCATTTTTCCCGAAATGATTTTTCAGAGCATCCTGCACAAGCATATCTGTATTATCTGGATATTCGGGAAAACTATCACGGTATGCATTGACTATGGGCAGCAGCAGTTCCGTTTTTATATTTATTTTCGTCAGCGCCTGTAGCAACGGATGGTCGCGCACAGCGCCGTTTTGTATGGCTTCTATGGATTCCTGCCACCAGGCATAGCGTATATGCCCCATCATTTCCTCTTTTACCACATGCTGGACATGCTCCAGCTCAATATCCAGCGAATAAACGGCTATGGCCGCCTCTTGCAGATTTTCAGGCAGGAACATTGCGGACCGGAACCAGCCGCGGCGCTGGCTCTTTACCAAACCAGCGTAATATTCATGGGTTTCAGGGGTTGTAAAGATCATCTATCTACAATATATGAGGGGTAATGATTTTCCATCATAAAAGCATCCCCAACAATAATAAAAAGGAGAACCGCCATGACTTTCACCCTTCCTGAACTGCCTTACGCACCAACAGCGCTTGAACCACATATTTCTGCCAATACTTTTTCTTTCCATTACAATAAGCACCATCAGGCCTATGTAACCAACCTGAACAACCTGATAAAAGATACTCCGCTAGCTTCCGCAAGCCTGGAGGAAATTATAATGCAATCGGCCAAAGACTCTGCAAAAGCCGGGATTTTCAACAATGCAGCGCAGGTCTGGAACCATACATTTTACTGGAATTCGATGAAACCAAATGGCGGCGGCCAGCCAACCGGCGAACTTGCCAAAAAGATCGACAAGGATTTTGGAAGTTTTGATGCTTTCAAGGAAGCTTTCAAACAGGCAGGCGTCACCCAGTTCGGCAGTGGGTGGGCGTGGCTGGTGCTTGATAATGGGACATTAAAAGTCACCAAAACCACAAATGCCGACCTGCCAATGGCGCATGGGCAGAAAGCGCTACTTACCTGTGACGTATGGGAACATGCCTACTATCTGGATTACCAGAACCGCCGCCCTGATTATGTTGGCGTATTCCTTGACAAGCTAGCCAACTGGGATTTTGCGGCAAAGAACCTTGGATAATGGATGACAGACGACGGATGGCAAAAATGTCATCCGTCATCCGGTTATATTGGAAGCTTATCGCGCCGCTTGGCTTTAAGCCAGCTTACAACCATCAGGCGCGTAACTAATACCGCAGTGTATAGCGAGCATAAGATGCCGATAGCAAGTGTAACGGCAAAGCCTTTTACCGTCCCTGTGCCAAAGTAATAAAGCAGCAAAGCGGCCACAAGCGTAGTTACGTGGCTGTCAAAAATCGTACCGAACGCCATTTTAAATCCATCGGAAATTGCAACATGCGGCAACTTTCCATTACGGATTTCCTCGCGCATACGCTCGTATATAAGAACGTTCGCATCAACAGCCATGCCCACCGTAAGCACAATACCTGCAATTCCCGGCAGTGTTAATGTAGCATCGAACAAAGCTAGCAGCGCTATTGTCATAAAAGCGTTCACTATCATGGCAATATCGGCAAACAGGCCAAACAAGCCATAAAAAATCACCATAAATATCACCACAAGCCCAATACCTATGACAGACGCCTTGGTCCCGGCAGCAATAGAATCAGCGCCGAGGCTAGGGCCTACTGAGCGTTCTTCGATTATTTTAAGCGGCGCTGGCAGTGCCCCGGCGCGAAGCAACAATGACAGGTCATTTGCCGATTCAACTGTAAAATTACCGCTTATTATACCGCTGCCGCCAATGATCGGGGAGCGTATGACAGGGGCTGTAATAACCTTGTTATCAAGGACAATTGCAAAAGGCTTTCCAACATTTTCGCTGGTAATATCTGCAAATTTACGCGCCCCGGCATTATTGAAGCGGAAGGCCACCACCGGTTCGCCTGTCTGCTGGTCAAAAACTGTATGGGCGTCAACCAGCATATCGCCAGAAAGCATTACACGGGTAAGGATCGGGTATTTGCGCGGATTGCCATCGGCGCTTTTATCATCGCCAAGCAAAATACGGGTTCCGGCAGAAACATTGCCGCTTTGCAAATCATCCACGCTAACTGCCGGGTCAAGCATATGGAAGGTCATCTTTGCGGTACGGCCTAAAAGATTTTTAAGATGCTCAGGGTTTTCAAGGCCAGGAACCTGAAGCAAAATGCGTGTGTCGCCCTGCCTTTGTATAATAGGCTCTTTTGTACCGGTTTCATTAATCCTGCGATTTATAATTTCCAGCGATTGTTCAATAACGCGCGAACGGTCGGATTTCAGGTATTTTTCCTTGAAAAACACATTATAAACCAGTGGCGATTTAGGGCTAGGGGTTATGTCAAGATCAGGGTTCATTTCGGTTAACATTTTCACCACATCATCCGCAACTGCATCTTCGCGCAGGGTGAATTCCACCCCGGCTTTGTCGCCTTCCTTGCTTACAGTAAGACCACGGTAACCAACCTTCTCCTTACGGAATTTAACCCGTATATCATCAGTAAGCTTAGAAAGCTGCTCGCGCATATATGCATCAAAATCAACCTCCAAAAGCAGATGGGAACCGCCCTGAAGATCAAGGCCTAAATTAACAGCATGTTTCGGCAGCCAGTCCGGCAGGGAATTACGGGTTTGCTCAGGAAGGAAACTTGGGATCGCAAGCAATACGAAGAAAAGGCATGAACCTACGATTGCAAAGATTTTCCACTTAGGAAAGTGTAGCATTATAACCGCCGTTAGTTAGGAATTTGATTTAACAGCAACTCATGAAATTTATCAATTATCGTTGGCGCTTTCTCCGCCGGAAGCTTTATCATCTGTCACTTCGGCAATTGAGGACTTGGAAATTCTTACGCGTACGCCCTGCGCAATTTCAACAACGGCTATGTCATCGCCTTCAAATTTTATGATAGTGCCAATTATGCCGCCATTGGTGATAATCTTAGTGCCTTTTTTCAGTGATTTCATCATTTCCTGATGCTGTTTAACACGCTTCTGCTGAGGCTTTATCAAAATAAAATAAAAGATAAAAAACAACACCCCAAGGATAATGAAATTATCCTGCATCATTTTTTCAGCAGAAAGATCGTAAGGAACATTTGCCGCAGGCGAAGAAGCCGTGGCACTTACAGCAGCACTATCATCAGCAGCAAACGCAGGACTGAGGAGCAGGTTCATAAATAACGGCTATTTAATTTTAGCTTCGTTAAAAATAACATGTTTGCGTACAACCGGGTCATATTTGCGGAAAGCAAGCTTTTCGGTTTTGGTTTTAGGGTTTTTCTTCGCCACATAATAAAAGCCAGTAGCAGCCGAGCTAACCAATTTAATTAGAACAATATTTTTCTTAGCCATAACATTCTTCCTAACAGGTATACATAATAAGGGCGGTAGAATATACACAAGCCGCCACCTGTCAAGAGTAAATTTATACTAAAAACTTTTGACTTTTTGGGCGTTTTCCTCTTTATGGTGCCCTTTACGCAAATAATATAAGCTATGGATTATTCTGGTAGTTTAACAGGAATAACATAACGTTACCTAGCAAGAGGTTAGTATAATTATGGCACATAAGAAAATAAAAAAGGTTGTATTTCCAGTAGGTGGGCTTGGCACACGCTTCCTCCCGGCCACCAAATCAATGCCCAAGGAAATGCTACCGGTAGTTGATAAACCGCTTATCCATTATGCTTATGAGGAAGCTAAAGCGGCAGGCATAGAGGAATTTATCTTTATAACCGGGCGCAACAAAGGCGCAATTGCCGATCATTTCGATCATTCCTATGAGCTTCAGGACATATTGGATAGCAAAAACAAAAAGCGCGAGCTGGAGCTTACAAGCAAATGGCTTCCAGAAGCTGGCAGCATTGTATTTACCCGCCAGCGCCAGCCCCTTGGGCTTGGACATGCTGTCTGGTGCGCAAGGCATCTGATAGGCGATGAGCCTTTTGCAGTAATACTGGCCGATGACCTGGTTCTTTCCAAAACTGCCTGCCTTAAGCAGATGATAGAACAATATAATGATTGTGGTGGCAATGTGCTGGGAGTTATGGATATTCCCCGTTCCGATACTGCGAGCTATGGCATAGTCGATATTGACACATCCGCATCAAAACCTGACGCAAAACTGGTAAAGGCGCGTGGCCTTGTAGAAAAACCAGCACCAGAAAATGCGCCATCCACCTTATCAATTATTGGGCGTTATATATTGCAGCCTGAGGTTATAAAGGTTTTATCACACCAGAAGGCCGGTGCTGGCGGCGAGATACAGCTTACCGACGCTATAGCTTCGATGATCGGAAAGAACGATGTTTATGGCTACCGCTTTGAAGGAGTGCGTTATGATTGCGGTGGGCTGGCAGGGTTTGTTGCGGCTAACGTCGCCTTCGCGCTTGAGCGTGATGGGCTGCGCGATAAGGTGATAAACGATCTTGGCGATGTGTTCAACCGTGCAAAAGCGGAAATTCCCAGAAAATAATACGGAGAATTAAAATGCAGATTGCTGTAATTGGTACTGGCTATGTCGGGCTTGTTTCCGGCGTGTGTTTTTCAGAATTCGGTTTCCGTGTTACCTGTGTCGATAAAGACGCCGACAAGATAGCCAAACTACAGCAGCATATAATGCCTATATATGAGCCAGGCCTTGAACAGTTGGTAATAAGCAACCGTAAGGCTGGCAGGCTATCATTTACCACCGACCTGGCCCAGGCGGTTGCGGATGCTGAAATAGTATTTATCGCCGTTGGCACCCCACCTAACGAAACTGACGGCATGCCTGACCTTACAGCTTTGCATATAGTTGCAAAGGAAGTGGCCAAAGCCATTAGCAGCTATACTTTGGTAGTGAATAAATCCACAGTGCCGCTTGGAACCAACCGCGCTATTGCCAAAATAATTGCACAGGCTAACCCCGATGCAGATTTCGATGTAGCATCCAATCCGGAATTCCTGCGTGAAGGCACCGCGATAAAAGATTTCATGTCGCCCGACCGTATTGTCGCCGGGGTTGATTCCAGGCGCGCCCATGATTATCTCAACAAAATATATGAGCCTATCTGCCTGAATGGGGCAAAAATACTTTTTACAACTTTTGAGAGCGCGGAAATGATAAAATACGCCTCCAACAGCCTGCTCGCCACAAGAATAGCATTTATCAATGAAATATCCGATCTTTGCGAAAAAACCGGGGCCAATATCCGCGATGTTGCGCGCGGCGTAGGGCTTGATAACCGCATAGGTGACAAATTCCTGCAGCCAGGCCCTGGATATGGCGGCTCATGCTTCCCCAAAGATACGCTTGCGCTACAGCAGATGGCCAGGAATAATAACGTGCCAAGCCAGCTTATTGAAGCAACCATTAAAAGCAATAATGACCGCAAAGTAAGCATGGCAAAAAAAATCATCGCCGCAAATAGCGGCGATATAAGCGGCAGCAATATATGCGTGCTTGGCCTTACCTTCAAACCGGGAACCGATGACATGCGTGAAAGCGCAAGCCTTGCCATCCTCCCTGCCCTTATCAATGCTGGCGCAAAAATACGTGCTTATGACCCGCAGGGAATGAAGGAGGCAGCACACCATTTCAAGAAGGATGTAACCTGGTGCAGCGATTCCTATGAAGCGATGAAGGATGCGGATATGCTGCTCATCCTTACCGAATGGAATGAATTTAGGAGCCTCGACCTTAAAAAGGTAAAATCGCTCCTGCGTAAACCACTGGTGGTTGACCTGCGCAATATATATAAGCGCCAGGATATGAAGGCACATGGCTTCCATTACGTATCAATTGGCCGCCAGGAAGTTATACCTGGGGAGCCATGGATTTCCGATTTAAACCTGGAGGATGAGTGGGTGGCTTAGCGGCCACGATATTCAGGAACGCCCTGCGCTGGAATCCATACGCCTTTTGTGGCTTCACCGGTCTGGTAAAAAATATCTATGGGAATTCCCCCGCGTGGATACCAATACCCGCCTATGCGCAGCCAAATAGGCCTGGCTTCCTTAACCAGCCTCTTAGCTATTTCAATGGTGCAATCTTCATGGAACGCCCCATGATTGCGGAAAGAGCCAAGGTATAGTTTAAGCGATTTGCTCTCTATAAGAAAATCTTTTGGTATATAATCAATTACCAGATGCGCGAAATCCGGCTGTGCGGTAATCGGGCAGATGGAGGTGAACTCCGGGCAGGAAAAGCGCACGCAATATTTAACATCCTTATGCGGGTTTTCTACTTTTTCCAGCACAGCCTTTTGCGGCGATTCCGGCAGTGATGTTTGCTTTCCAAGCTGTGTAAGTTTTTTTTTCATTAAGTTACTTAACTTTATATGCGCCCCGGAAGTTTTCCATAGGTTCAAATAGCCCGCGAGGGTCGATAAGGCTTTCGGTAGCACCAATAATCAATACCCCGCCGGAAGTAAGGCAGCGCGCCATTTTTTCTGTAACCTGCGCCTTTGTAGCCTCATCAAAATAAATAAGCACGTTACGGCAGAACACTATATCAAACTTCCCAAGCAGGCTGTAATCAGTCAGCAGGTTCTGGGTTTTAAACTGTACAGTTGAACGTATAATATCCTTAATCTGCCACGAAGTATCAGGAAGAGAAGTAAAATATTTCATCAGTATCTGGATAGGAAGGCCACGTTGCGCTTCGAATTGCGAATAAATACCCTCTTTGGCTTTATCGACAACTTTTTTGGCCAGGTCGCTGGCAATTATTTCAAAATTCCACCCGGCAAGCTTAGCTCCCTCTTCTTTCAGGCACATTGAGATCGTGTAAGGCTCCTGCCCGGTTGAACAGGCCGCACTCCAGATGCGCATATTTTTCGAGACAAGAGGCCGCGCCATCAGCATAGGAAGCACAACATTTCGGAAAGCCTCATAAGGCTTAATGTCGCGATAGAAAGATGATTCGTTGGTCGTCATCGCTTCTGTAATTTCAACCAGCAAAGATTCGCTAGGCTTTAGCCTGAGTGAATTGCATAGCTGGGCTATATCAGCAAACCCCTGGCTGCGTGCTATAGGCAGCAGCCTGCTTTCGATAAGATACGACTTATCGTCTGTCAAAGCAAGGCCTGAGCGCTGCTTTAATATTGCTGAAAGATACTGAAAATCCTGCGCTTGCATCATCGACCCTCTATTTGGTGAATCAGGTATGGGGCTATTTCTACTAGGGGCAACACTGCTCGACATAATTTATTCTCCACTACAGCTTTTGGCATTCCATATACTACACAACTGGCTTCATCCTGCGCAATAACATTCCCACCGTTTTCCAATACCATTTTGGCACCAAGCATACCATCCTGTCCCATGCCGGTAAGAACCGCAACAACCAGGTTCCTGCCATATATTTTACTAAGGGAACGCAGCATAGGGTCTGCTGCGGGTCTGCAAAAATTCTCCGGCGCATCCTTGTTAAGAGCCAGCGCCAACTGTCCGTTCTGGTTTTTCTCAAGTATCATGTGAAAATCACCCGGAGCAAGATAGATATTGCCAGGCATTGGCACTTCCCCATTTTTTGCTTCATGGCATGGGCGTCCTGATGCCTTGGTTAAATGCTCGGCAAGTATTGTGGTAAAGGTTGGCGGCATATGCTGGGTAATAAAAATCGGCATATTAAGCAAATGCCCTTTAAGGGCTCCAAACAATAAAAGCAGCGCTTGCGGCCCTCCGGTAGAAGAAGCTATAGCCAGGGCTTTCACACCAGAAACATGCAGCGGGATATTTGAATTTGGCGCAAGGGAAACCGGTGTTGCTGCTTTCACCTGTGTATTGGGCGTTTCTACAGCAGGAGTGACAGTCCCTGCTTTGCCCAGAACCTTAACTTTTTCTATAAGTTCACGGTAAAATTCATCGACTTCGATTCCCATTTTGGAAGATGGCTTGGTCAGGTAATCGGTCGCTCCCAGGCTTAAAGCCTTGATGCTCAGGCTGGCATTAGAACGGGTAAGTGCAGAGGCAATAATAACCTTGGTAATCGGCGATGCTTTCAATATTTCGGGAAGGGCTGCAATCCCATCCATCCCCGGCATTTCCACATCAAGGATAACAACATTGGGACGAAGGGTTGCCGTCATGCTTATTGCCATCTCTCCACCGGATGCAGTACCAACAATCTCAATAGCAGAATCCGAAGACAGCGCTTTAGACATCAATCCCCTGATAACTGCTGAATCGTCAACTAATAAAACTCTAATCGGCACTGGAAACCTTTCTTCTGCTCATGCAGGATATACGCTAAAAAGTCATGCCTATCTGTTCAAGTTTACCTTTAACAATTTCGCCATCAAAAGGTTTCATAATATATTCATTAGCCCCAAGTTCCATAGCCTGCATTATATTACTCATTTCGCTTTCCGTAGTACAGAATACAACCTTTGGCGCATCGCCGCCTGGCATTGCCCTGAGCATCTTAAGGAATTCAAGACCATTCATAACCGGCATATGCCAGTCAAGCAGTATCATGTCCGGCATGTTCCCGGCGCAGAACTCATAAGCTTTCTGGCCATCTTCAGCCTCAAATATTGTAAAGCCGAGATCTTCCATGATTCTGCTTTCCAGCTTACGCACCACTTTGGAATCATCAACAATAAGACACGACGTCATAAGAAAAAACCTTTAGTTATTATTTTACAATATTCATCATTATTTAGAATTAATCATTAGCGAATACAGCTTATATTGTAAGCATCGACTGCACATCAATTATAACAAGCAGTTCGCCTGAAAGCTTATATATGCCGGTAGTTACTTCCTTCCACGCACCGCCAAGGTTGGCTGGGGACTTCTCTATCATGTGGCCGGGAACAGTCATAACTTCACCGACACTATCAACCATAAGGCTGAATAATTCGCCTTTATATTCGACAACCACAAACATGCTTTTTTCATCACTTTCTTTTTCCACCAGTCGCAGGCGGCGGCGTAAATTAATGACGGTAACTATGCGCCCACGAAGGTTTAAAGACCCGGCAACTTCCGTTGCAGAAAGCGGTATGCAGGTAATTTTCTGCTGGCGCAGAACGTCACGCACGTTTTTAACCGGTATGCCAAATAGCTGGTTGTCAATACGCATGGTTACATACATATGATTTTCTGTATCAAGCATACCAAGCACCGCATTCGCGGCATTAGAATCTATAGGAATAATATTCGATGCAACGGTCATTACGCGGCCTCCTTATGGCTAATAATCCAATGCGCCACAGCATCAAGCAATCCCGGGCGATCAGTTTTCACAATACAGTCATTCATTCCGACATCTTTGCTGCGCTGGATAATTTCATTACTAAGCGAAGCGGTATATCCAACGATAGGGGTGCCATTTACCTGCGTGTTCTTACGGCAGGCGGTAGCAAATTCAAACCCGTCCATAATCGGCATTTCTATGTCTGTTACAATAACGTCAAACTTCATATTATCGTCAGTAAGCATCTGAAGAGCCTTCTGCCCATTTTCTGCTGAAGTCACCTTATAGCCTACCGCTGCAAGCATAGGCACAGTCAGGTTCGTAAAGAACGGGCTATCCTCTACCAGCAGGATTGTTTTATTAGTTGCTTTTATCTTGCCGGTTGCGCTCATATCGGCAACAGCATCTTCTACAAGGTCAGAAAGCAGGTAGCCTATATCAACAACATCGGTGGTTTTACCATTTATCACCATGCTGCCAAGATAGCCATGCTGCTTAGCTTCTTTTGAAGATAGTTTAATATCAAAAGGCGCCTTAACAATGTCGATAATTTTGTCAACAACCAGGCCCATTACCTTTTTGTCATAACCAAACACGATAACATCAACCGTACCGCTATCTGGCATCACGAATTCATCATCAAGGGTAATAAGGCGCATCAGGTCGCCACGGTACTGGACAACAGGTTTATCACCAGCAACCTCAATATCCTTGACATTGATTTCTTCAAGGCGGGATATAAGCTCAAGAGGCACAGCCTTTGGCGCGCCCTTGCCCAGCGTGAATGACAGGAACCCTACCATATGATGGCTGTTATCAACCACGTTAAGTTCAGCAGCATCATCTTCAGAACGTGACCCGACATCGGCACTGCTTACCGAACGCGCAATACCATTTGGATCAAGTATCATGATAACGCTACCATCACCAAGGATGGTATTACCAGAGTAAATCGAGAGAGCTTTAAGTATGTCGGAAACCGGTTTAACCACGATTTCCTCGGTATCATACACACGATCAACAAGTATACCGAAGTCATAACTTCCAACGCGGCATACGGCGATATATATTTCCTTATTCAGCAAGTCATCATGATTACTCTTGAAGCCGAGTATTTCTGACATTACTGCCAGCGGCAATAATTTATCACGCAGGCGCATAACAAGGGAATCATTGATCATTTCAAGCTGAACGCCAGCCCCAGGCGCTGCGCGCACCAGTTCAACAACGTTGATTTGCGGTATCGCAAACTTCTGGCCATGCGTTTCCACAATCAATACCGAAACGATAGCAAGCGTCAGCGGTATCTTAACCGCAACTTTTGAACCCTTACCCCATGTTGAATCAAGGTCAATGGTTCCGCCGATCTTCTGGATGTTGGTTTTCACCACATCCATACCTACTCCGCGCCCGGAAACGCTGGTAACTTTTTCAGCAGTAGAGAATCCCGGAGCGAAAATAAACTGCGCTATCTGCTTGTCGCTCATGGTCGCAAGGGCAGCCTCATTGGTAAGGCCGTTAGCCAATGCCTTTTCTTTTACGCGCTCAATATTGATACCACGCCCGTCATCGGCTATTTCAATAATTATATGTCCACCTTCATGGAAAGCTGAAAGGGTAACAGTTCCCATATCAGGCTTGCCAGCCGCACGCCTTTCCGCCGGAGTTTCCAACCCGTGATCGCAGGAATTGCGCACCATATGGGTAAGCGGATCCTTGATAATTTCTAGCAACTGCCTGTCGAGTTCGGTTTCTGCACCGTTCATTTTCAGGTCAATTTTCTTGCCAAGATCAAGCGAAAGGTCACGTATCAAACGCGGGAATTTAGACCAGCCATTTCCTATAGGTTGCATACGTGTTTTCATCACGCCTTCTTGCAGCTCAGAAGTTATGTGGCTTAACTGCTGGAGTGGAGTTATCAATTCTTTGTCATCCTTGGTGCGCACTATCTGCATAAGCTGGTTTCGGGTAAGCACCAGTTCGCTGACCATCTGCATAAGGTTTTCAAGGACATCAATACTAACCCTGATGCTTTGCGTAGCCTCAGACCCTGCCCCGGCTTCTTTTTCCTTTTCTTCGCCTTTATTTGCAGATTGAGCCTTGGGAGCCGCGGGTTTAGAAGACACAATAACCGGTGTCGGCGGCGTTTCTATATGCGTAACAACCTTATCTTCCTGCTTTTGCGCAACCTCTTCGTCCTCACTTTTGGAAGGCTGGTATGTGCCAGCAGCTATGCGCTCAAGAGCCTCAATAATAGAGGGGTCATCCTCACCTTTGAAATGCGGGAAAGGGTTTTCATCTTTAGCTTCTGCAGCATCTGCTGATTTATCTGATGCACCAGCTATTTTTCCATTTTCAGCATAATAATTCAGCCTGCCAATCAGGTCGCTATCGTCCCCGGCCTGCTCTTCGCCATTGCTGCTTAAGTAATCAATCAGCACTTTAATATTATCAAGAGATTCCAGGATAAGCGTTACCGCATCAGGGGTCGCCTCCAGTTCTTTTTCGCGGATCTTGCCCAGCACGTTTTCCGAAGCGTGGGCAACATGCTCAAGGCGCGGCAAACCAAGGAATCCACATGTACCTTTTATGGTGTGCATTATGCGAAAAATATTCCCAAGGATAGCCTCATCCTGAGGGTTCTGCTCAAGCTTTACCAGCTCCAAATCCAAAGTGGCAAGCCCTTCACTAGTTTCAGTGATAAACTCAACTATTAAATCATCCATACTATACCTACCTGTTACAACATGTTGTTATTAATATCACCAAACACAAAACTACTGATCTCCAGGGGGCTGCGTTACCTGCAGCACCAATTCATCAGCTCCGACGCGCCATTCTATATTAGCCCTCAAATCGTCGGCATATTTTTTTGTCAAATGCAGTTGCACATTCTTAGTGTTTACTTCGCAATCAGCACCTGAAAATATTTTCTCCGCCTCGCCATCCCATTTAAGGTTCGCCCCCTTTGCAGAAACTGTAATTATTTTACGCGACATTTCGTCCTTATCCAGGCGAACGGAAATTTCACCGCCGCGTATTAAAGCAGAAGATGTAATGATCAAAAGATTATATATAAGGCGAAGCATTTTAAGGCTGATGGAAATTTCAGCCGCATCAGTATGGGTTTCCGGCCAATCCAGAACTATTTTACTGCCAACGAAATAATCAGCAGCCGTTTTTTGCTTTTCCGCAAGATTGGCCTCGCCATGGTTTTTCACGTTACCATAGGCCATGCGGTAGAACTGGAGGCGGCTTACGGCAGAAAATGCAGAGCTGACTATTAAATCAACAGCCTGGTTCTGGAGATCAAACCCTTCCTCGCTTAAAAATTCCGCGCCATTATTCACGGCGCCAATAGGGCCAGTTAAATCATGGCACAGACGGGTGCACAGCAATTCGGCCAAATGGATATTTTCATTCATGAATAATTCTTCTGTTACTTATATATAAAAAAATCTTACCATCACTATTGCCTATAAAGATAAATTTTTAGTAAACGTAATTGCATTGGTTTGTATTAAATTGATATTTTATTTGGAAGTGGCCACCCAGGAGAAAAATACAGGCACCATACTATTTATAACATATTTATAACATATTGATTATTTTATTTTTATAGCCTTTAACATTGACTAAGGGCGCAGCATATGCTAAGTTTCAGCCACAGGATCAACAGAATAATTTTAATGGTTAATACTGGTGCCACAATATACAAGTCACTCCAATCCAATAGGAGCACGCCTGAAGCTTCAAATGAAAAAACGTGGGCTGAATTCCCCGGAGCTTGCAAGGCGCTCGGATGTTTTAACCTCATTCATATATGATATTATAAGCGGCAAATCCAGCAACCCATCCACAATAAAACTGGCAAGGGTAGCAGATACTCTTGGCGTAAGCCTCGCCTATCTTGTGCGCGGCACCGATGACAACCAATCCCAGGCCCATGGGCTTACCGCAGGATACGTGGCGATTCCCAATCTCACGATTGGCCAGAATATAAGCAGCAAAGAGCGACGGGCAAATTCAGGGGGCACAAAAGAACCTTTTTATTTCAGCACTGATTTTATTCGCAACCATCTGGATACCGATATTTCCAACCTAAGGGTATTTACCATAAATGGGGACGGCATGGAACCAGCACTCCTCCGCCAGGATATAGTACTGGTTGACACCAGCAAAAAAATTCCTTCGCCGCCTGGCATATTCATATTATTTGACGGGGCCGGGCTTGCCGCCAAAAGACTTGAATATGTTTCAGGCCCTAAAAACCCGCATATCAGGGTGATTTCTGACAACCAGCATTATTCAACTTATGAATGCTCCATATCAGATACCGCCATCATGGGCCGGGTCGTATGGTTTTCACGCGAAATATAGCTTGAGCCATTATTGCTGTTGTGGCGCTCCAACTCGTCGATCTTACGGTATAGGGTTGACCTGCCGATACCAAGGCTCCTTGCCGCCTTGCTCATAGAGCCTCCGCAAACATTGAGCGCAAAACGTATAGCATCTTCCTCCAGCGCCCTCAGCTTTTTAACCCTGCCATCGCTTTGCACAGGGCATGGCTCACTAATTACCGAACTTGAAGCATATAATAAGCCGCCGGATCTCTGCCTGGGCGCAACCCCATTTTTCACGACACCATCAGCCAACTGCTTTTCCAGCCTTTCAATAACCTTGCACAGATTGCTTATTCGCAGGGCGCTGGCGATCGACAAACCAAGACGCTCTATCGCCACAGGCTTCGTAACAAAGTCACAAGCCCCTGCCTTTATAGCCTCAACCGCATAAGCATTATTCCCATATTCGGTCATAATAATAATCGGAAAATCAGGCTTATGGTTTTTTATAATGTTTATTATATGAATAGAATTAATCTGCGGCATACGCATATCCAGGAGCATCAGACCAGGATTTTCATGAACGGACAACCCCAGGTTAATAGCCTCTTCGCTGGTAGATGCCACCAATGTCCTGTATTTAAGTTTTTCAGCAATTGCCTGCCTGGTTATATGCAACTGCGCCATGTCCCCATCAGCTATTAATATAGTATCCAGCATATTTATCTCCATTAATTGTATAAAATATGGTAGTTTTATTGTGCAAAGATAAGACTTTGTTTCCCTGTAGCACTTCCCATTGAATTATGGTTGTATATTTTTTTTATTATACAATCAATGGTTTTGGTAGCAAAAACATACAAGATCATTTTTTTAATGTAATTTCTGTTAAATAATGTTAATTATAAATATAACGAATGAGAAACATGTATAATTAATGCGCTATTTTAGACTGATATTATTGCTGTCTGCTGCCCTATCCTGCTCCGGGTATAGATGGCGCTGCTATATTGCGTGTGATGACCAGACCGCGATACAGAATGATTATGTTGAGAATCGTGATGCCTGCCGCGAAGAATCCCAGGCGAACCTTGACGAGGCAATGATAAAGAGTGGCGCCACCGACACGCCGAAAGCACGCAAGCTTAAACTTATAACATTGTTTAGCGATTGCATGGGCAAATATGGCTGGGAAGTGCCGATCCCGGGCGACAAGGAAAGCAAAATAGCTGCCGAAGTCCCTATTTATGAATCAACAGTATCCAAGGTCAGGGCGGCTCAGCCTAAAGACGGGGCAACCCCCGCAGCAGCGGACCAGAAGGTTATTGAGAAGGAAACAAATCAGGACCAGAAGCCACTGGAGCGCAAAGTACCGCCTGAAAATGTTGGAAAGCAGGAAAAGCAGGCCCAGGCAAGCAATGAAACAAATAATCAGGATAACAACAAAGCTGCCGCAACAAAGGAACAGACCGAAACAACAGCTCGTTCCGCAGGCAGGCAGAATCAGCAACCACAGCAGCGCGAACGCGTAACAGCAAATAATGAGCAGCAAAAGACCACAACAAATAATACAAACAATACCAATACCCACACACCGAACCAGAAAACACCACCTACCCGGCAACAGACAGCAGAGCAGGACCAGCCCAAGGAGATGTTAAGGCAACCAGCTACTACTGCAAGGTCTGCAACTGGCGCTCAGCCTGACAATACGCAACAGGCGCAGGCGCAACGTCAACAGCAGGCACAGATTGCGGCAAATAACAATACTGCACGCACATTAAGCCAAGCCGCACCGCCCCAGCAGGCAGCGGAACCTGACCAGCCAAAGGGTATGTTAAGGCAGCCAGCTACTACTGCAAGGCCTGCAAACCAGCCACAGCCTGATAAACAGCCTGATAATATGCAGCTAGCCCAACTGGAACCTCAGGCAGGTCCACAAACACAGGAAAATACTACCAATAATAATACCACAACTAATAATACCACCAATAACAGCCGGACAATAGAGAAAAAGGCCGAAGAAGAGCAGCAAAACCCGCAGAAGCCAGCCACAAGGGAAGAGCAGGCAATAGAAAATGTGCGCAGGCAACAGGCAGCCATTGCAAGGCCTAAAGAGCAGAGCCGCCAGAATGCGCAGATGCACAGCAGCACAGCAGCCCCGGTCACGACTGTGACGCCTGAAAGCCCGGAACAGGCCCTCACCCAGTCTATCCAGAAACATCCAGCCGAAACCAATATAAAATACCAGAATAAAGGCCAGGCCAGACACGCAGCCAATCGTAATGGGCCAACGCCAATTCCGCAGCAGCCTGCAACTACACAGCAACAATCTGTATCTTCTAATACTGATAACAAGGTTGCAGCAGTAATAGACCCGGCAAACAACCAGACACCGGTTACAGCCATAACCACCGACAGCCCGGACCAGGCATTACTCGAATCAATACATAAAAAACCCAAGCGCGTAAAAAAGAATAGCGGGGCGGTAAGCAGGCAGGCACAGCAAACACAGGCGCAGACCTCCAGCGTACCACAGGGGCAAACCCAGCCACAATCAGCCAGCCAGATGCAGCAACCATCCCAGGTCGTCACACAGAGGCATTCAACTACTGCGGTTGCGCCGACCACCGTAAATAATGTGAATAATTCAAGATACAATAATACTACTACCAGTCAGGGTGCCGCCAATAGCAGCAATGCTTCAAAAATCCCGTCACAACCTGCCGTAACAAAAAAACAGCCTATAACCCCACGCGCCGCTGAATGCGAGCAGGCGCGGCGTAATTCAGCAACATCAACCCTTGCCGCACAACAGGCAAAAGAATGCGATCTTGAATGCGCTAAAATCATGAAAGCCACGCCGAAAATTATAAATCCGGCCCCCTGCCCGGTAAAAGATGCGGCCATTAAGGACGCGGCCATTAATGTGCTGGATAGCCAGTTGGGCAGCAAAAAATAGGTTTTTTCAGCAAAAACTCTGTTATCATGATGAAATTACCAGGGATATTTGCTATAATGTAAATAAAGCAAGCAACAACCATGTTTTATTTATTAACTGCAGCAGCTATATTATATGTCACACTTGTGGCATTAATGTCCATTTTCCAGAAACGGTTTTTATATTTTCCAGACAAGAAGATAGGGCTGCCTGAGCAATATGGGCTCAGGGGTTTTACAGAAATTACTTTAAAAACCGAAGATGGGCTTGCATTGCAGTCATGGTTTAAAGAAGCGGCGCCGGGAATGCCAGTAATTGTCTATTTCCACGGCAATGCTTCACATATGGGTAATCGCGCAGGGATTTATTCGGCCCTCACAGGGCAAGGCTTCGGGCTGCTTTCCATAAGCTACCGCGGATATGGTAAAAGCGAAGGGATGCCCAGCGAACAGGGGCTATATAATGACGCGCGGACAGCCATTAATTTCCTTACCAGGGACAAAGGAATAAATTTATCCGGCATTATATTATATGGTGAGTCACTGGGAAGCGGGGTTGCTGTACAAATGTCAACAGAATATAAAGTTGGCGGGTTAATATTACAGGCCCCATACACATCTGTTGTGGGCAGGGCTGCCGAAATATATTTCTTTATTCCGGTCAGGCAGGTTCTGCGCGAACATTTTAATTCACTGGATAAAATATCCATGGTCAAAGCGCCGTTACTTATAATCCATGGGGTTTTAGATACAACGATTCCTATAAGACATGGGAAAACCCTGCTTGAAAACGCTAACCAACCTAAAGAATCAGTATTTTTTGATGATGTAGGCCACAATAACTTCGACAGCGCGGCAATAGCCCTGCATGTTCTTGATTTCGCCACAAGGCATTCACTGGTGAACAAATAGGAATATGTACAAAATATATACAAATTAAAACGGCACCGCCAAGGCGGTGCCGTATAACAAGCAAATATTAATTTGCCTTAACTATTAGCGGCTGTTTGCTGAGTTAAGCGAGCTTGCAACTTTGCTGAATGAGCTGCTAACTTCAGTACCAACAGAACCCATAGCTACGATAGCTACGATAGAAACCAGAGCTGCGATAAGCGCATACTCAATCGCGGTTGCGCCATCTTCATTTTTGAAAAAACGAATCATTGTTTGCATATAATTTACTCCATAAGCGGGGTTGAACTTTAAAAAACGGCTGAATGTTTCAGCTATTAACCATTATTATCAAAAAACGATTGCGGGTCAAGAGATAAACCAAAAAACTTATTTACAATTTTATATATATTTTAGATATATTTTAGATATTTACAAGAAAATGCCTTTACCATAAATTGCTTTCTGATAAATATATTCCTTGATAATATTCCTTGATATTGGGGCATTACAAACCATATTTCCAATGGTAAGCACTAAAAAATGACAGCACGCCAAACACTTACATCATATAACTTACAGGCAGAACGCCACCCTCTTAAAATATTACTGGGTTCGCTGCTGTGCACGTTTTCTATATTTATATTGCTTTGCCTTGCCACTTATAACCCAGCCGATCCATCATTAAACCAGTCCACAGCTAATACCGCTACCAATATAGGTGGTTACGCCGGGGCCATGGTTGCGGATCTTTTGCTTCAGTTCCTTGGCCTTGCAAGCGTATTCGCCGCTTTGGTGCCACTGGCATGGAGCATAAAGCTGATCAACGGCTCAAATATCGCCTTTGTCCAGGTAAGGTTAAGCCTGCTTATAATAACACTGGTTCTTGCTTCCACATTACTAGCCAAAATAGACCCGCCGGTTTCATGGTCGATAAAAGGCGGCCTTGGCGGCTCCATAGGAATGACCCTGCATGACGCACTGTATATTTTGTTTAAAAGCAAATTATTCACTATTGCTGTTGCTATAATTACTTTAATAACCGCCTCACTTTCTTTTGGTATGAAATGGACGGAATGGAAAGAACTTATAAGGCTTAGCAAAAAAGCATTTTTCATGGCATCTGGAATAATCATTTCCTTTATTCAAAGGCGCCGGGAAGATGCGTATGACGAGGAATACTCAGAACCTAAAGTTAGCCTGCGTGAACGAATAGCTGAATGGGTGGCGAACTTAAGGGGCGGTGAATATGAAGAGGAAGAAGAGGAAGACGATGAGGAAAAATCAAGCCGCCCACCGCGTGTAAGCAAAAAACTATCGGCCAGGGATTCGGAAAAAACTGCGCGCGCCAAACCTAAGATTCAAGCAAGCCTCGCCCTACCTCAGGGTGATTATGAACTTCCGCCCATAAAATTGTTAAGCTCTGCGCCTAAAGGCCGCAAGACCACACTTTCCGAAAGCGCCCTAACCCAGAATGCAAAACTTTTAGAATCGGTACTCAAAGATTTCGGCGTGAATGGAAATATTGTGGAAATACGCCCCGGCCCTGTGGTTACACTTTATGAGCTGGAGCCAGCCGCCGGGACAAAATCCTCCCGCGTAATCGGCCTTGCTGATGACATTGCCCGTTCAATGAGCGCTATTTCAACACGTATAGCAGTAATACCGGGGCGCAATGCGATCGGTATCGAAATGCCAAACGCCTACCGCGAAACCGTATATTTCCGTGAAATGCTGGAGATACCGGACTTTTCCACCTCGGAAGCAAAACTGCCGCTGGCGCTTGGTAAAAATATTGGCGGCGAGCCGATAATAGTTGACCTTGCGCGCATGCCGCATCTCCTGGTTGCCGGTACTACCGGATCGGGTAAGTCGGTGGCTATCAACACCATGATAATGTCACTGCTTTACCGCCTTACTCCGGAGGAATGCAAATTCATCATGATCGATCCCAAGATGCTGGAACTATCTGTTTATGACGGCATCCCTCACCTGCTTTCCCCGGTTGTAACCGAGCCAGGCAAAGCGGTTGTTGCGCTTAAATGGACGGTGAAGGAAATGGAAAACCGCTACCGTCTTATGAATAACCATGCGGTGCGCAATATCGAGGGTTATAATAAAAAACTGCGCGACGCCAAGGCGCGTGGCAACCAGCTTACCCGTAAGGTGCAAACCGGTTTCAACCCTGACTCCGGCGAGCCGATTATAGAAGAAATGCCTTTGGATATGAATGAGCTGCCATTTATCGTTGTGGTGGTTGACGAAATGGCGGATCTTATGATCGTAGCCGGTAAGGAAATAGAAGGATCGATACAACGCCTGGCGCAGATGGCGCGCGCGGCTGGCATACATATTATAATGGCAACCCAGCGCCCAAGCGTGGATGTTATCACCGGGGTTATCAAGGCCAACTTCCCTACCCGCATCAGCTTCCAGGTGACATCGCGTATCGACAGCCGGACCATCTTAGGTGAACAAGGCGCAGAGCAATTGCTTGGGCAAGGCGATATGCTATATATGGCAGGCGGCGGGCGCATTACGCGTGTGCATGGGCCGTTTGTAAGCGACAAGGAAGTTAGTGATGTGGTCGCCCATCTGAAATTGCAAGGCGAGCCTACCTATATCGAAGATGTAACCCGCGAGGAAGATGAGGAAGGGGCATTCGAAGATGGCGGCGAGAAAGATCCTGCCTACGATCAGGCAGTTGCAATTGTCGCCCGTGACCGCAAGGCCTCAACCAGCTATATCCAGCGCTGCCTGAAGATCGGCTATAACCGTGCCGCCTCTATCATCGAACAGATGGAGCGCGAAGGCGTTGTTGGCGCCGCCAACCATGTGGGCAAGCGCGAAGTCCTGGTGCGGGAAGAGGATTAGAAGCTTGACATTTCCAGACAAATAATTACAATGTAATTACCATGCAAAAGGAAATAGATATTATAAAAATTGGCAATTCACAGGGCATCCGCATTCCTAAGGCGGTGCTTGAGCAGTGCGGATTCAATGGCTCGCTGAATATGCGGGTTGATGGCGATACGGTTATACTTACCAGGGTAAAGCGTAAAAACCGTAAACCACGTGAAGGCTGGGCAGAAGCCATTAAGAAGGATGTAGAAAAATACGGCGCACCAGAAAATTTATGGCCAGACGATATGATAAATGAATTCGATAAAACTGAGTGGACATGGCCAGACGAAACACATTAAGGGAAATCAAAAGATTTGAGGTTTATTGGGCTGCTCTTGATCCAACTATTGGCAGGGAAATAAAAAAAACAAGGCCATGTGTTGTTATTACCCATGATGAAATGAATGAATTACTTGGTACTATTATAATAGCGCCAGTCACCTCTACTTTAAGAAACTTACCATTTCGTATTGATATTAAATTGAAAGATAAAAATGGGCAGGTGGCGCTCGACCAGATGCGCTCAGTTGATAAATCAAGGCTGGGTGATTATATCGCTACTATAAAGGGCAAGGCCGAGCAGGAAATATTGGAAAAACTTTCAGAAATGTTTGCGGAATAATATGATAAAGAAAATTGCGATAAAGAAAATTGCTGTTGCCGCCCTGCTCTGCTTTCCCCCAGCTTTAGCTTATGCCGATTATGAAAACCCGGAAACAGTTGAAAAGCCTGAGAAACCAGCCATTGCTTTTCTATCTACATCCGAAGTGGCAAAACATGCCGACACTATAAAGCGGGTCGAGGATTACTTAAGCAACCTTACCACCATAACTTCGGAATTCACGCAGGTTGCTCCTGATGGCAGCCTCGCTACCGGAAAATTTTATATGGAACGTCCCGGCAAAATGCGCTGGCAATATAACCCGCCCGTCCCGGTTCTTATGGTAGCCAGCGGGTCGGAGCTGATTTATTATGATTCAGGCCTTGAGCAGATAACCCATATCCCCCTTGGCTCAACTCTTATCGGCTTCCTGGCCCAGGATAAAATCCATTTCAACGATAAAGTGGGGATTATTTCATTCCTGGAGAAAAACAACACCATCCGCATCGGCCTTTCCCAGCGCAACAAGACCGGGGATGGCCAGCTAGTCCTTGAATTTTCAGATAAACCGCTGGTTATACGCAATATGATAGTAACCGATGCCAGCGGGCAGGTAACTACGGTTGCGCTGAATAACGCTAATTTCGGAGCAAAAATTGACCAGAAACTGTTTGAATTCAAGGATACACGGAAAAAACACCGGAAATAACACGCCTGCCTGAAAAATTAATTATTGTATTACAACATATTACCTCAGTGTGACAATGGCCAGGCCAATCTATAACCTATTGTAACAAAATTTTAACACCATAATAAGTTAAGCTGTGTTAGATTTAGCATAGGAAAATTTATTTTTAAGACTGTACAAAACTATGGCAATTACAGAATCCGGCGTAAATGAAAGGTTAGAGGCGCTTTATAAGCAATCACTGAATGGTGATGGCCCGCTTAAAGGCACTATAGCATCCGCAAACAACGCCGCGGAAGAGGAAAAACTAAGGAGGCTGGGCAAAGCCGTAGAAACTGGCGGCACAGTAACTCCAGAGCAGCGTGCGCAGATAGCCTTGGAAGCAAGCGAAAAAGCCCATTCAGAAAGCATCCAATCATTAAAAGGTAAGGCTGACACCGCATTAAAAACAAACGGATGGGAAATTTTACTTGAAAAAGGTATGTCTGCCATCAACAGCATATTCGCGATCTTAGGCGGCAATATAATGGAAGGCCTGCAAGGCCTGAAAAATGGTGCGGGAAGAGCTATTTCTGAGCTTGTAGCAGCTTTTAAAGACTGGAAAGTCGGCAGCTCCGACCACGACTTTATGAGCACCCTGGAAAAACACGAAAAATTGCGTAATTTAGATAAATTAGCCTCGCAGGAACTCGGTATTACCGATCCAGAAGAGCGCAAAAAAGTAGTTGCACAACTTGCCGGGGAGGCACCGCTTCCGGCACAGGTTAAAGGCGGCAAAGAAGTTGACCATGATCCAAAATCTCCTGCTAGTGTAGCCAGCGCAAGTGGTGGAAAAGCTGGCGGCAAAACCCAATAATTTGCTGCAATTGCGGCGATTACACCCCGCCCTGTCCCATGCCGTCCCATAAAAACCCATAACATCCCATAAAAACCCGCAGTTTTCCTGGAAAAAACCGACATGATTTTTCCTGTTTTACCACTTCCGGGGCAAGTAATTTAATGTAAAATTATCGGTTTTATTTTTGTTGAGGCACGCCATTAATTGATAAATAGATTAATTGATGAATAGATGAATGCCAGAGCTTGTCATGCCGCCGTATGGCGGTATCCGGTATTAAGCCCCAGACCACGCAACGGGTGTGGAGCCGTCATGCTGTGGACGGCGAAGCCGTAGCACAGGATCTGCATCAATAATAATGAGATCCTGCGCAATGCTTACGCATTCGCAGGATGACCAAAGGAGCGGATTAGCCCTATAAATACAAAATCCCGCATGCGGATTAGCTCTATAAACACAAAATCCCGCATGCGGATTAACTCTATAAACACAAAATCCCGCATGCGGATTAGCTCTATAAACACAAAATCCCGCATGCGGATTTTGTATATGTGGATTTTGTAATTGCCTTTTGGCCTGCATTGTGGTTTTCCCTTATGCAGAATATTTCCCCTATCCCATTAACCAAAAATTAAAAAGAGAATTATCATGAAGGTTACCGAACTGGACTCAAAAGGCCTGAAAAAGAATTTCAAAATCACAGTTGATGCCGATGCCATCAACTCAAAAACCGAAAACGAACTCAAAGAAGTCGGCAAGACCGCCAAGATCGCAGGCTTCCGCCCCGGCCAGGTTCCAATCAAGGTGCTTAAACAACGCTACGGAAAAGCAGTTGAAGCAGACGTTATCAAGAAGGTGATAAACGGCTCGATCAATGACCTTGTGGTGCAAAACAAGTTCCGCCCTACCCTTTCGCCGCAGGTGAATATTGATGACTATAAAGAAGGCGGCGAGCTTTCTTTCAGCGTGGCGCTGGAACTGTTCCCTGAGCTTCCTGAACTTAAGTTCGATGATGTTAAGCTTGAGCGCAAAACTTTTGAAATATCCGAAAACGATATTTCCGAAGCGGCAAACCGCATAGCGCAGCGCAGCCCACAATTCGTTGACCTGCCAAAAAGCGCAAAGGCTGAAAACGGCAATATAGTGAAAATTGATTTCAAAGGAACTCTTGGCGGAGTTGCTTTCGATGGCGGCACCGCCGAAGATTTCGACCTGGAACTTGGAAGCAACCAGTTCATCGACGGTTTTGAAAAACAGCTCATCGGCGCGAAAACCGGCGATACACGTACAGTAAAAGTTACCTTCCCGGCTAAATACCCGGCAGCAAACCTTGCTGGCAAAGACGCAGAATTCGAGGTTAAGATAAAATCCGTACAGGAAGCAAAAACACCGGAGATAAACGAAGAATTCGCAAAAGCCCGTGGCTTCTCCGACCTTGCGGCATTCAACGAAGCAGTGCGCGCGCAGCTTACAAAGGAATATGACCAGATTGTGCGCAACCATCTTAAGAAGCAGCTATTCGATATTCTTGAAGAAAAATATGATTTCGAACTGCCTGAAACCATGGTGGAAATGGAATTCAAAACCATCTGGGAACGCGTGAAGCAATCGAAAGAAGACGGTGATGAAATGCTCGCCGGAAAAAGCGAAAAAGAGCTGGAAGAAGAATACCGTAAAGTTGCGCGCCGCCGTGTGACGCTTGGCATTTTGCTGGCTGAAGTCGGCACCCGCAACAAGCTGCAGATAAGCCGCGAGGAAATTTCCCGCGCTGTAATGCAGCAGGCAAGCCAATATCCTGGGCAGGAACGCCAGATATTTGAATTCTATCAGAAAAACCCTAACCGCCTGGAAGATTTGCGCGGCCCTATCCTTGAAGAAAAGGCAGTTGACCATATATTAGCAAGTGTGAAATTCAATGATGTAAAAACCGCAATAGCTGACCTTGTTGATATTGGCGATGAAGATGGAAATGACGAAAAATCAGAAAACTCGGCCAAGTCCAGCAAAAAATCAGCAGGTTCTTCTAAAACTAAAGCAAAAAAGAAGGCTGAAGAGTAATGCTTTATTAACTTTTACCCTTTATTGCTGAAATAAGGATAAATCCATATGCAGGATTTATATCAAAAGTTTAAAATACGAACATTAACTGACAAACATTAACTGACCAGGATTAATAATATGGCCGACATACAAGATACCTTTGCAAACATACTGGTTCCGATGGTTATCGAGCAGACCAGCCGCGGCGAACGCTCGTTCGATATTTATTCGCGTCTGCTTAAGGAGCGTATCGTTTTCCTTATCGGGCCGGTTAATGACAATATGGCGTCGCTAATCTGCGCCCAGCTATTGTTCCTGGAATCAGAAAATCCGGATAAGGAAATATTCATGTATATCAATTCGCCAGGCGGGGTAGTTACTTCCGGCCTTTCGATCTATGACACCATGCAATATATCCGCCCCAAGGTGGCCACCCTTTGCTTCGGGCAGGCCGCTTCCATGGGCTCCCTGCTTCTTACCGCAGGCGAACCGGGAATGCGCTATACGCTTCCTAACTCTCGCATCATGATTCACCAGCCGTCTGGCGGTTTTTCAGGGCAGGCAACCGATATTGAGATACATGCCAAGGAAATACTCTCGCTTAAAGCCAGGCTTAACCAGATTTATGTAAAACATACCGGGCAGAAGCTTTCGCATGTTGAAAAAAACATGGAGCGCGACAATTTCATGACCGCAGAAATGGCCAAAGATTTTGGACTTGTGGATAGCATCATTGAAAAACGTGGTTTGGAAGATATATTAGATAAGAAGAAGTAAATTATAGTGATGAGTGGTAAGTGATAAGTGGTAGTTGAGTTTCTTACCTCTTACCACTTCCCACTCTTCTAAAGGAGAAGACAAGTGACCAAGACCGGAAGCAGGGAATCCAAAAACACACGTTATTGCTCATTCTGTGGCAAAAGCGAGCATGAAGTCCGCAAACTAATTGCCGGGCCTACCGTATTCATATGCGATGAATGCGTAGTGCTGTGCATGGATATTATCCGCGCTGCCGATAAAGGCGTCCTCTCCAAGGAAGGCGAAGAAATCGCCAAGCCATCGGATATATGCAAAGTCCTTGATGATTATGTTATCGGCCAGAACCAGGCGAAAAAAGTGCTCTCGGTTGCGGTTCATAACCATTACAAGCGCGTGTCGCTGCTTGAGAAAAATGCAGATGTCGAGCTTGCCAAATCCAATATCCTGGTTATCGGCCCGACCGGCTCTGGAAAAACATTGCTCGCGCAGACACTGGCGCGTATCCTGGACGTTCCTTTCACAATGGCTGATGCTACCACCCTTACCGAAGCAGGCTATGTCGGTGAAGACGTGGAGAATATTATCCTGCGCCTGTTGCAGGCAGCCGATTACAATGTTGAGCGCGCACAGCGTGGCATTGTTTACATCGACGAAGTTGATAAAATTTCGCGCAAGTCCGACAACCCTTCCATAACCCGCGATGTATCGGGCGAAGGTGTGCAGCAGGCGTTGCTTAAATTAATGGAAGGCACAGTTGCATCTGTTCCGCCACAAGGTGGACGCAAGCATCCGCAGCAGGAATTCCTACAGGTCGATACTTCAAATATATTATTTATTTGCGGTGGTGCATTCTCCGGACTGGAAAAAATCATCGCGGCACGCGGCAAAGGAACTGCCATCGGTTTCGGCGCAGATGTGCGAAGCAAGGAAAACCAGCGCATTGGCGAATTATTCTCGCAGGTTGAGCCTGAAGACCTGCTAAAATTCGGCCTGATACCTGAGTTTGTTGGCCGCCTGCCAGTTATCGCAACGCTTACCGATCTTGATGAGGCAGCGCTGATTTCCATCCTCACCAAGCCTAAAAACGCATTAATAAAACAGTATCAAAAACTGTTTGAAATGGAAGGCGTGCGCCTGCGTTTCTCTGACGATGCGCTTAAGGCAATAGCCGATAAAGCCATAAAACGCAAAACCGGCGCCCGTGGATTGCGTGCGATACTCGAAGGCCACCTGCTTGACCTGATGTATGAAATACCAAGCCAGCAGGGAGTTGAAGAGGTCATCATCAACGCCGATGTTATCGAAAACAATGCAGCTCCGGTACTTGTAAAATCTGACCAGAAAACAAGCGCTAAGAAGCCTCACTAAGCTTGCTGGACGCCTGGTTTTTTACGCCGGTTTTTCGCGGTAAAATATGTTTTTTTGCGCTAAAAGATTGAGGGTGAGCGCCCCCTTCCAAAACATTTTTTTGCATTAGAGATGCAAATTGCTGTTTACATTTGTTTTTTTCCGTGCTTGATTCTACGCGTGGCTTGCATACAAGCTGGTGTGATGAACGGTTCACCTCACCTTTACACATATCGTAGCAACTAGGGAGTAGAAAAATGAATAAGAATGAATTGATCGCAGAAGTAGCAGACAAATCTGACCTTACCAAAGCAAAAGCATCAGAAGCAATTGATGCGTTTATCGCTGTGGTTTCCAAAGCTCTTTCTAAGGGCGATGAAATCCGCCTCGTTGGCTTTGGCACATTTGCTGTTGTACACCGTAAAGCAACCGAAGGCCGTAACCCACGCACCGGCGCGGTTATCAAAATTGCAGCTTCAAACAAGCCTAAATTCAAACCAGGCAAAGCTTTGAGCGAAGCAGTAAATAAATCTTCTAAGAAAAAAGCAGCGTAACTAGCTGTTTTACTACAAAAAAAGAGGCGTTCTGGATATTTTCCCGAACGCCTCTTTTTTTTACACTCACCTGTTGCAATAAGGAAAAAAAACAGGTAGTAAACAAGTCCGTTTTTAATATTGTCATCTTGAGCATTTGAGCTAAAGATTCCTCACCTTCGTTCGGAATGACAAGATTGTTAGCAGGGCGCTTAGCTCAGTTGGTTAGAGCATCTCGTTTACACCGAGAGGGTCGGGAGTTCGAGTCTCTCAGCGCCCACCATCCGCTTTCGCTAATTTTGGCAAAGCCAAAATTTAGCTACAGCGCGACTAGCAATGTAGCGTGAGAAACGGATGCCGCGCCGTAGTTTCAATGGAAACGAAGGCGGGCTGATAGAAAAATGAATGTGACATAGTCCGCCTTCGCCTAAGCTATGGCGGACATAGGAATTTGTAGACCTCGTTCTACTCGGTAACAAATTCTAATGCGGGGGTGTAGCTCAGTTGGTTAGAGCGTCGGCCTGTCACGCCGAAGGTCGCGGGTTCGAGTCCCGTCACTCCCGCCACCCCGCACATGGCAATTGAATTTGGCTTTCTCTGGATGTGTCGTCATCCTGCGAATGCGTGAGCATTGCGCAGGATCTTGGGATTACAGATTGAGATCCTGTGCTACGGCTTCGCCGTCCACAGGATGACAAGAACCCCTCTGAATAGCGGGGCCTGGGGCTTAGACCTAATGCCGGATACCGCCATCCGGCGGCATGACAAGCTGGGAAAATATCAAATGCAATTGCCATGCCACCCCGCACTTTCGGCTTCTGGTGGCAGGCTACATAAAAAAGCTTTTATTCCTGTAAAATTAAAAATTTTCTTCCTGTGAGGCGCATAAATCACGTCATTTCATACTTACCATCAATTTAGTTACATCAATTTCGAGGGCACAGGAGATTCGGTATAGATCGTTAAGGCTGATTTCGTATTTCCCTAATTCGTAGGAGTCTATTAAACTCCCCGAAACACCGGAAAGCCGTGATAGTTTCTCCAATGTCATTTTCCTGCCGGAACGGGCTTTGTGGATATTCTGGCCTATTACGAAGCGCAAATGACGGAATGAATGGGTGCTGTATTGCATATATGTGGTTCTCCTTATTAATTAAGTGCCAGGAGTTGAAAACCACGTACAACGCGTGATGCGAGTATTCCCCCGGAGGGTATTATATTTCCCGCACTCCCGACATAAGAAGAATTGTCTCCATCATTCTGCAGGACATAAAATGCCAACGCAGAATCTTAGATCCTGTGCAAATTCTTGCTAATTTCACAGGATGACAGATACAAAAAAACACTCTGTCGGGAGTGCTACCGGCTGCAAGCGGTTTTCAATCGCTGAAGTTTTATTATAGGGAATTGGACAAGCTTAGCAATGATAATTTGTCAATGACATAAGATACTGCGCAAATGCTTTGCATCCCGCAGTATGACTATTGATGCAACAAATACAGCATAAGCGAACCAAGTATTATCCGGTATATGGCAAATGGGGTGAATCCATGCTTGCTTATATAGGCAACAACCCAGCGCACAACTATCAAAGCGCTTACAAAGGCGGTTATAAAGCCAACTGCAATGAGCTGCATATTATCAAGCGAGAGCAAGTGCCGACTCTCATAAAGGTCAAACACAGTAGCGGCGAACATGGTGGGAATTGCCAGGAAAAAGGAAAATTCTGTTGCTGCTTTACGGTCAGCACCAAGCAGCAATGCGCCAATGATTGTTGCGCCACTGCGCGACGTCCCCGGGATCATGGCCAGGCACTGGCAGAGGCCTATTTTAAAACATAAAGGAAGGGAAAATTCTTCAAACTTATGATAGCGCGGGGTTGGCCTTAAGCGCTCCACCAGCAAAATAACAATGCCGCCAACAATCAGGGCGATAGATACGCTGTGCGGATTGAACAGTTTTTCTTTGATAAATCCATGGAACAATGCCCCAAAAAACATGGCAGGCAGGAAAGCCAGTAATATGCCCATAGCAAAGCGCCAGTCTTTTGGTTCGCGGCGGATTAGGCCAGCGGTAGTAGAAGCAAGCTTGCCACGGTAAAGCCAGCAAATCGCAAGTATAGCCCCAAGCTGGATCGAAATTTCAAAAGTTTTCCCAGGAGGCCCCTGAAAGCCCAGAAGATCGCCAAACAGAATCAGATGGCCGGTTGAGGACACAGGAAGGAACTCTGTCATTCCCTCAATAAGCCCGAGCAGCAGCGCGATATATAGCAT
>JBDHUC010000019.1:0-38303 GCA_039808985.1 Alphaproteobacteria bacterium
GCAATCTTGTCGAGCGCATGTTCAATAAACTCAAGCAATTTCGCCGAATCGCAACCCGATACGATAAAACCGCTCTCAGCTTCTTCGCCTTCCTCATCATTGCCGCAATCTGCTTATGGATCAAATGAATGTCCACACGGCCTAGGACAATCAGCGCCCTTGGTTTTTATCTTTATTGCCGTCCCCGAAAAGTTCTTTCCAGATATTCGGGCCGTTAGAGATAAGCAGCAATGAACCAAGAGTAATACCCGCAACGGTAAATCCTGCGATAATGGCATTGTTGCGCGCCAATGGAGATACAGTGCCAGCATGTTTGAAGACATTGGTATATCCCATATCCTCAAGCTTTGCATTCCTCTTGGCATTGAAATCTTTATTATTTAATCCAATTTGCTCCCATTTTTGCTCAGGAGCAAGTGATTTATCATTCTGTATCTCCTTATATCTTGCCAGGCCTTTTTCCCTGATATCTTCAAAGCCTTTTTTACGGTCATGGCTGGCATATGATTCTTCAAGTATCTGATCCCTGAATACAAACGCGCCAGATACTGCTGCAATAGGATAAGCGGCAATGCTGAGCGCTTTGCCCGGCCCATCCTTCATCTTCTCCTGTTCAGTTCCCTTATCTACAAATCCGCTGATCACAAGCTTCCCGCTATAAATTTCTTAACAGCTCATCATATCAAATTGGGGCATGGTTACAAGTTACAGTTATATGACATGGAAACAAGGCAACATCAACAGACATATCCTATTGAATTATCTAAAAAACAATAATTACTTCCTATTATAATGGCTCTGTACCCTGGCTTAAGACAACTTGCATCCATGCAACTTGCAATCAAATAAGTTGCAAAAACATATAATGTTGGCTGTTATTTTATATTTATTTGCAATATCAAAAGCTTATTTCTACCTATTTTCCCTGGTTTTTAGGAACTCAATATCCGGGAAATCTTTAGCTATGCGCTCTAAATGCCAGGCATTAGGAGCGAGATAGGCCAGCGCGCCGGAGCTATCCTCAGCGGTATTATATTTATTCTTATCAGCGAATTCCCGCAGTTTTTCCTCGGCTTTTTCCGGGGTTTTCGCCTTCAGCCAGCGGGCAGTGGTATAGGTCACGGCTTCAAAACTGCCGCGCACGCCATATTCCGAAAGCAGGCGCGAGGCGATAACGTCAAACTGAAGCTGCCCCACCACTCCGATAATCCAGCCAGAGCCATCCAGCGGCTTAAATATCTGCGATGCACCTTCCTGCGCCAATTGCTCAAGCGCGGCTTTAAGCTGCTTGGATTTAAGCGGGTCTTCAAGCCGTACCCGTTGGAATAATTCCGGCGCAAAGCTTGGTATTCCGCTGAAATATATTTTTTCCCCTTCGGTAAGAGCGTCACCGATGTTTAGGTTGCCATGATTCGGGATACCTAAAATATCACCGGCATAGGCTTCTTCTGCCAGTTCGCGCTCACGGGCAAGGAATAATACAGGATTATTCAGGGCCAGGGTTTTGCCGCTACGGACATGCAGGACTTTCATCCCGCGTGTATATTTGCCGGAGCAGATACGCACGAACGCTATGCGGTCACGGTGGTTTTTGTCCATATTCGCCTGGATTTTGAACACAAAGCCTGTGAATTTCTCCTCATCCGGCAAGATAATGCGCGGCTCTGCCGCCTGTTCGCGTGGACTGGGGGCAAATTCGCACAAAGCCTCAAGCAATTCACGCACCCCAAAATTATTAACCGCCGAGCCGAAAAACACCGGGGTTAAATGCCCTTCCAGATAATGCTGGCGGTTAAACGGCGGATAAATAGCCTTCACCATTGCCACTTCTTCACGAAAAACAGCAAGCTCCACCGGGTTTACATATTCATCAAGCGCCGGGTCATCCGCACCGCTAAACTGCATGGCATCTGCGATTTTGCTGCCCTGCCCTGAATCAAATAAATACAACTTATCAGTAACTAGGTTAAAACAACCGCGAAAACGCTCGCCCATACCGATCGGCCAGGTTATCGGGCAAACATCAAGCGCCAGGGTTTTTTCAATTTCATCAAGCAGGGCAAACGGCTCTTTGGTTTCCCTATCCATTTTATTGATAAAAGTGATAACCGGTGTATCACGCAGGCGGCACACTTCAAATAACTTAAGTGTCTGTTCTTCAATACCTTTTGCCCCATCCAGCACCATCACCGCTGAATCAACAGCAGTCAGGGTGCGGTACGTATCCTCAGAAAAATCCTTATGCCCCGGCGTATCAAGCAGGTTTATGGTATTTTTGCCATATTCAAAGGTCATCACCGAAGCGGTGACGGAAATTCCGCGCTGCTGCTCGATCGCCATCCAGTCGGAGCGCGCTGATTGCCCGCCTTTCTTGGCCTTCACCGCCCCGGCCAGATGGATCGCACCGCCAAAAAGCAACAGCTTTTCAGTAAGCGTGGTTTTACCCGCATCCGGATGCGAAATAATAGCAAAAGTGCGGCGGTTTATATATGGTGCTATAGATGAATGATGGGGCATGGGTATTATTTGTATTTAGCAGGTTTATTACAAATTACATTACCTCTATCATCATTAATGACATCAGGAAACTGCGCTTGCTTAAACATTTCAAATGATAGTTTTTGCTTATTATCCGCTGAATTAACCAAAGCATTTATATATTTATCTCGCCCTGGCGGAGCAGCTATGGTAATAAGGCCTTCTGCATAAATTTGCTTCGCCATACGTATAGCAGGAGCAACATCAGTATCACCTGTGACAATGAATAATCTATCATATGCCCTCTCATAAGCTGATTTAATTATATTAATAGCTATATTAACATCCGTTTCTTTTTCTTCATGAGATTCCCATTCAACACTGCAATTTTTACATTTCCTTTTTTTGCATTTAAAATTACCCATTACAACCTTTACGCCTACAGATTTTAGCGCCGCAACATATGCTCTATGCCTTTTATATTGCTCAGGTTTCCATGTAGCATATGCAGTAAAATATAGGATTTCTATAGAAGGGCCTTTTAAAGGAGAGGTTATTATTTTAGATAATTTATTTAAATCCAACCACTTTATTGAATGCTCTTTTAGATCATCCATTGAATGATACAAATTGTAACCATCAACAATGAATATACAGCGTAACAAAACTACCTCCCAATAAAAACCCCGGCATCAGGTAACCTGATAACCGGGGTGCCGCAGGGCGTACCATGCGGGTTGACTGTTATATAGTAACTTATAATTAACAACCTTTCAAGATTATTATAATCAAACAATTTATATCAATAAATTAAGTTTTATCACAGGAAATATATGCTATAATGCCCATTATGAGAAAATATCTATATATATCAGTATTGGCGCTGGCCCTTTCAGGCTGCAAACCATTATGGCTCAGTTTCGTAGACCCTCCGGGGCCGCCGGAATATAAGCTTGGCTGGGAAGATGGCTGTGATA
Organism: Alphaproteobacteria bacterium; assembly: GCA_039808985.1. GTDB lineage: Bacteria > Pseudomonadota > Alphaproteobacteria > Rickettsiales > SXRF01 > SXRF01. Next base: position 3,456 of record JBDHUC010000019.1, read on the forward strand.
GCGGTATGTCGGCAGAAGGCGGCTGGGCAGACAAAATGATGCATGGCTTTAAGAAACGCCCGGAAATGGCCGCGAACGACCAATATAAGCAGGCATGGAACGAGGGTTTCACCTATTGCCGCTTCTCGTATGCGTCATCCAAGGAAAAAGCTACTTTTGAAGATATTGGCTGGTAATTATAGGCCATGAAATTCCTAGACGAAGCAAAAATCTATATTCGCAGCGGCGATGGCGGCAAAGGTTGCGTAAGTTTCCGGCGCGAAAAATTCATCCCTGACGGTGGGCCAGACGGCGGCAATGGGGGCAATGGGGGCAGCGTAATTGCCGAATGCATTTCTGGCCTGAATACGCTTATAGATTTCCGCTACCAACAACATTTCAAAGCCAAAAAAGGGCAGCATGGCATGGGCAGCAACTGCACCGGCGCATCTTCCGACGATTTAATAATCCAACTGCCAGTTGGAACCCAGATTCTCGCTGACGACAAGGAAACAGTAATCGCCGATTTAACCCGCATTGGCCAGAAAGTAAAGCTAGCCCAGGGCGGCAAAGGCGGGCTTGGCAACCAGTGTTTTAAATCATCAACCAACCAGGCGCCACGCATCGCAACTCCCGGCGAGGAAGGCGAGGAACATTGGCTGTGGCTCAAATTAAAATTAATGTCCGATGCCGGGCTGCTTGGCCTTCCTAACGCTGGTAAATCAACATTCCTTGCTGCTGTTTCCCGCGCAAAACCCAAAATTGCCGATTATCCTTTCACCACCCTTACCCCCCAACTCGGTGTTGTTTATATTGATAACCGCGAATTCGTGCTGGCTGATATACCGGGGCTTATCGAAGGGGCAAGCGAAGGCGTAGGGCTGGGCCTTAAGTTCCTGGGCCATGTTGAACGCTCCGGGGTTCTGCTGCATTTGATTGATGGAACGCAGGATGACGTAGTAGCTGCTTATAAGACCATCCGCCGCGAACTGAAAGAATACAGCAAAGAACTATATGCAAAAGATGAAATAATCGGGCTTAATAAATGCGATTCACTTTCAGCGGATGAGATCAAAGCAAAATCCGCAGCGCTTAAAAAAGCCAGCAGGAAAAAGATATGGCATCTATCAGGCGCAACAGGAGAAGGTGTCAAGCCCATACTTCGTGGGATGCTGGCACTAATCGACAAAAAACGCCAGGAAGATAACAAGTAATGCTTACCTCAGCCAAACGTATAGTTATAAAAACAGGCTCATCGCTGATTATCGGTGAGGACAATGAAGCGCGCAGGAATTGGCTGGTATCGCTTGCATCCGACATCGCTGAACTAAAAAAAAGCGGCAAGGAAATAATCGTGGTTACTTCCGGAGCTGTTGCTCTTGGCCGCCATCCGCTTGGTTATGGCCTGCGTCAATTAGTGCTGGAAGAAAAACAGGCATCCGCCGCCTGCGGCCAGATAATTCTTTTTTCATTATGGGCAGAAACTCTAAAGGGAGTCGGGCTTTCGTGCGCGCAGATACTTCTTACCGCCGATGACAGTATAAACCGCAAGCGCTATTTGAATGCCAGGAATACGCTGGAAACCCTGCTCGAAAACCATAGCATTATTCCAATAATAAATGAAAACGATACCGTAGCCACCGCCGAGTTGCGCTTTGGCGATAATGACCGGCTGGCGGCGCGGGTAGCGCAGATGGCAGGGGCAGACCTGCTTATTCTGTTTTCCGATATTGACGGGCTTTACGATAGCGATCCGCGTAGCAATAAAAATGCAAAGTTCCAGGAAAAGATAACCGATATAACAGCGGAGATAGAGAAAATGGCAGGAGGCGCCGGAAGCTCTATCGGTACCGGCGGCATGGCAACAAAAATCGCCGCAGCAAAAATAGCAACTAACGCAGGCTGCAATATGATAATCGCCAGAGGGATTGATAACCACCCTCTTAAAACATTGGCTGATGGTGGCAAATCGACTATATTTCTGGCAAAAGAAAATCCCCTTTCAGCGCGTAAACACTGGATAGCGGGAACACTTTATTCCGCCGGAACCATAACCATCGACGCAGGCGCGGCAAAAGCGCTGCAAAGCGGCAAAAGCCTTCTTCCTGCCGGGGTTACTAGTGTAACGGGTACGTTTGACCGGGGCGACGTGGTTATCATCCAGGACAGCGAAAATAAGCGTCTGGGCCGAGGCCTTATCTCTTATGACGCAGGGGACGCACAGCGCATAATCGGCAGGAAAAGCGCTGAGATAGAGCAGATACTCGGCTTCAAGCGCCGTGACGTTTTAATCCACCGCGATGATATGGTGCTTGGATAATGAAGCTGCGCCTCGGTGTTAATATCGACCATGTGGCAACACTGCGTAATGCTCGCGGTGGCAACACCCCCTGCCCTATACGCGCTGCCCTTCTGGCGCATGAGGCCGGGGCCGACAGCATAACCGCGCATCTGCGCGAGGATAGGCGGCATATAAGGGATAGCGATATTGGACGCCTGAAAAATGAGGTGCCACTGCCTCTTAATCTTGAGATGGCAGCAACCGGTGAAATGCTAGAAATCGCGATTAAGACAAAGCCGCATGCCGTGTGCCTGGTTCCGGAAAAACGTGCCGAACTTACCACTGAAGGCGGGCTGGATGTTGCTACGCATTTGGAAAATCTTATTCCTTATATCAAAAAACTTCAGGATAACGGCAGCCGCGTTTCACTATTTATCGACGCTAATAAAAAGCAGGTTGAAGCCGCAAAAAAATCCGGGGCACGCGCAATAGAATTGCATACCGGAACTTACGCGGATTCCCCTTCGCCTCACAACCTGCAAGCTATAAATGATGCGGCACAATATGCGCATGAATTGGGGCTTGAAGTCCATGCCGGACATGGCCTGAACTATGAAAACACAGCCTCTATTGCAGCAATTCCTGAAATCATCGAACTTAATATCGGGCATTTTTTAATTGGCGAATCAGTATTTATTGGCCTTAAACCAGCCATAGAAAAAATGCTTGATATAATGCAAAAGACGCGTGGTAATTTATGATTATAGGCATCGGAAACGACCTTGTTGATATACACCGCATAGAGAATTTACTTCAGCGCTTCGGTGAACGCTTTGAAAAAAGGGTATTCACCAAAACCGAGCAGGATTATGCAAGGCGCGGCAAAAATCTGGGTATTAAAACCATTGCCTCATCCTATGCCAAGCGCTTTGCAGCAAAGGAAGCCTGCTATAAAGCCCTGGGCGCAGGCAATAGCAACATAAGCTGGCTTGATATGGAAATTACAAATAATAAAAACGGATCGCCAGAAATAAATCTCTCCGGCAACTCCCTGAAGCAACTGAAAAAAATTACGCCATCTGGCAGGCAGGCGAAAATATTTTTAAGCCTTAGTGATGAATATCCTTACGCCCAGGCCTATGTGGTGATAGATTCAATACCAATTTAACCGGCAGGAATTATGAAATCTGATAACGCCAGCAAACCCATAGTTATAACCCGCCCACTTGGTGATGAAATAATACTGCGCGATGAACTTCTCGATCGCGGCTACCAGGTTATTCACGAACCACTTACCGATATATTCCTTCGCCATGACCTGCGTATGAACGTGGAACACGCCCTGCTTGCCGACCCCGATGCCATAATAATAACCAGCAAACATGCGGTGCAGGCACTGGCATTGCTTACTGAAATGCGCGACATGTTTTTGCTGTGCGTTGGCGAAGCTACGGCTAATGTCGCTTCTCAGCTTGGCTTTGACCGGATAAGCGTTACCGGCGAAACAGTTGAGCATCTTGTGGACTATATACTCGATTGTTATGATGAAGATTCGCGCTTTCTATATATATCAGGCGAACACGTAACCACCGACCTGACCAGCGAGCTTGGAGTTCGTGGTATGGAAGTAAACCGCATCGCCGTTTATGAAGCTATAGCCAGCGAAGCCCTTTCCGATACTATGGTCGAGCAGTTAAAACGGGGGCATATCGGGAGTTTTACATTCTTCTCCACACGCAGTGCCGATATTTTCCTGAACCTTGCTGAAAAAAGCGGGATTTTGGATTCCCTTAAAAATATAGATGCCTTTTGCCTTAGCGAAACCATTGCAATCAGCCTGGGAAATGGTGGCTGGAAGGCCATTTATCACTCCAGGAAGCCAACGCTTGCATCTATTGTCGCTTGCATAGATAATACATACAGAAATATCAAGGATTAGCTTATGTCCGACAAACAGGAAAATAATGAATCGGGAACTGCCAAAGGGCAGCCTGGTATTTTCACACAATTCAAAAAACCTACCATAGCGCTTATTGTAATTATGGTATTCGTATCTTTTGCAAAACTATCCACCCCTGTTAATCCGCAAATTAACCAGCAAAAAAAATACGCTGCCGAAAACAAGGAAAATATTACTCAAAAACCGGTTGATAAACCAGCCACAAATCAGTCACCCAATAATTATATGCCCGGAAGCCAGGGAATTGATGCTGTTCCTGAACCTATTGCAAACACACCGCCTCCCGTAGAGGATACACATAATAACGAACGCTTAATAGCGCTTGAAGAAAAAATGGCCCGGATGCAGGAAGAACATGCCGCAGAAATAAACGGCCTTAAAGCAAAACTGGATTCACAAAACCAGGCCGCGCAGAGCAGGGCAAATTCAATGCTTTCGGCACTGGTCGTTTTCGGCCAGATGAAAGATGCTATAAATAATGGCAAGCCATATGCCGGTGAATTAAACCAGCTAGGGAAAATTTCCAGCATAGATTCTGGCATAGATGGAAAGGAAATTTTGTCCGCCCTTAAAAATCATTCCTTAAACGGAATGATAACCCCGCAACTGCTTAAAGAAAAATTTGCGCCACTTGCAAAGCTGGCTCTTTTTAATAAAGACGAAGGCGGATATAAAAACATCCTGCATAAATTCATTACTTTCAGAAAAACCGGTGAGCAGCCCGGTAGCGATGATGAAGCAGTAATTGCGCGCGCAGAGTTCAAATTAATGCATGACGATCTGGCGCATTGTATAAACGAGCTGGCTAATCTTACACCTCAGGCACAGCAGGTATTTGCCGACTGGCTGCAGGATGCCCGTGACTGGCTGGACACTCAGGAGAAGCTTGCCAGGTTACAATTACTGCTTACCCAAACCGAAATTGCGCCACAGCCATGATAAACTTATTATTATTTCTGTTTTTTATTGCCTGCGCGAGCCTTGCAGCAGCCCTTGTGGTCGAAAACCCAGGAATCGTAGAGATGCGCTGGTTCGATTACCAGATAGAAACCAGCGTCGCTTTCATTTTATTTTCAATATTGGCAACTGCGCTGTTAATTATATTGCTTACCCTTATAATCAGGCTGGTTTTCACCGCGCCATCCAGGTTCATGGAAAGGCGTAACGTAAGGCAGTTAAGGTCAGGCCTTACCGAGCTTACTTATAGCATATCTGCGCTTGCCTCTTCCAATATTGATGCGGCCCAGACACATATACGCAAGGTTGAGAAGCTGCTTGGAAATACGCCACTTACAATTTTACTTTCAGCCCAGATAGCAAAAACAAAAGGTGATGAAGTAAAAACCCAAAAACTGCTCGAGCAATTGCTGGAATATAAAGAAACAGAATATCTGGCAGCGCGCTCATTAAGCGACAGCGCCAACAAACAGGATAACTTGCCCAAGGCGTTGCTTATGGCCAAAAAAGCACGTGGCATAGCCCCCGGCAATAATGCGTCCGGCCTTGCGGTTATAAGCCTGCAAACCCGTCTTGGGCATTGGGACGAGGCGCTTGCAAATATCAACAGCCTTAAACTTCCGCGCTCGGAGAAAAACCGCATACGCTCGCTCATATTGCTTGGGCGCGGCAAATCGCTTTTGGCAAATGGCCGCGAGGAAGAGGCATTATCACTTGTAAAAAATATCATTTACGGCCTGCCATTATTCCCACCAGCCCTTGATTTCTGCGCAGAAATTTATGGTAAAAACCAGCAAGCCAGCAAGGCTAAAAAGCTGCGCTCGAAACTTGCAAAACTGCAACAGGCAAAATGGCTCTGTAAATCCTGTGGCCATATACAGGAAACATGGCAACTTCATTGCGAATCATGCTATGAAATGGACAGTCTTGAACAAAAAGCCAACGCAATTAACAGCTAATTTTTTTTGTACGGATAACAATATTCAGCACTTGGAAATTTGCGCTCCCGTACCTCTTTTGCATATTCTTCGACGGCTTTTCTGGTGATAGAAGAAACATCGGCATAACGCTTCACAAAGCTAGGTATATACCCTCCTCCTGCCCCAAGCATATCGTCAATCACCAGCACCTGGCCATCACATGCGGCAGAAGCGCCAATGCCAATTGTCGGAATTGACAGCCTGGCGGTTATATCCTTCGCTACCGTTTCAACAACGCCTTCAATAACAATTGAGAAAGCTCCGGCCTTCTCCAGTGCAATGGCATCAGCAATAATTTTATTGGCAGCCGCCTCATCCTTACCCTGCGTACGGTAGCCACCCATGGCATTTACACTTTGCGGTTTAAGGCCGATATGGCCCATAACCGGAATTCCACGTTCCACAAGAAATTTTACCGTATCTGCCATCTCCGTTCCGCCTTCCAGCTTAACCGCACCACAACCTGTAGCTGCAATTATGGAAGTCGCAGTTTCGCACGCCTGCGCGGACGATGCCTGAAAACTACCAAAGGGAAGGTCAATAACAACCATAGCTTTTTTTGAGCCGCGCACAACTGCTTTTCCATGTTCGATCATCATGGGAACTGTCACGCCAAGCGTGCTGTCCATGCCGTAAACCACCATTCCAAGAGAATCGCCAACCAGCAATATATCAACATATTCATCAAGCAGGCGCGCATTGGATGCCGTGTAGGCGGTAAGGGCCACCAAAGGCTCCCTTCCCTTATGTCCTATGATGTCATGGATGTTTAAACGTTTCATGCGAGGAGATTACAATAAAAATCAAAAAAATCTAGTCCACATTCCTGATAATAACTTCATCACTATTCTTAATTTCACGAGGCACTGAGAAACGTATGGTAGTGCCGACTCCGACTTCGCTGGCAATTTCAAATTTTCCGCCCATTAACTCCACAAATTTTTTGGTAAGCGGCAGCCCCAGCCCTGTCCCTTCATATTTGCGGCTCATAGCACTATCGACCTGACCGAAAGGCGACATGGCGCGGGAAATATCCTTGGGCGCAATGCCAATACCACTATCACGCACTTCAAACATGTAAGTATCCGTAGTTATATCGGCCCAGGCAACAATCCTGACTTCCCCACCAGCAGGGGTAAATTTTATGGCGTTGGACAGAAGGTTCAATAGTATCTGCTTGAATTTTTTGCTGTCTGTTACGATATTTAATATTTCCTTGGGCAAGGCCTCCACCAAAGCAACCTGAGCTGCTTCCGCCCTCGGGGTTAAAAGGCGCACACAGTTATGCACCAGCTTATTTAAATTGACTTCGGAAACCTCCATTTCAAGCTTCCCGGCCTCTGCTTTCGAATAATCAAGAATATCGTTAATAAGGCTGAGCAAATGTACACCGGAAGAATGTATATCATTTATATAATCTTCAAATTTATTGTGGTCCATACCCGGAGACAGGTTGTTTTTTATAATTTCCGAGAATCCAATAATCGCATTAAGCGGCGTACGCAATTCATGGCTTATATTCGCAAGGAACTGGGTTTTATCACGGTTTTCCGATTGGGCGATTGCAGCGGCGGCAGCAAGTTCCACGTTCGCTTCATGCTGCCTGCTTATAATATTTTCTGTCCTGCGGCCAATTAAAAACAAGATTCCCATATACAGCAGCAAAAATCCTATAACATAGGCTGTGCCAATAAATTGAAGGCTCTGAAGATTCTCAAGCGGCATGGTTAAATCAGCAATAAGCTCTATCATCCCCTGCGATGAGCCAGAACCATCTATTATTGGAACTAGTGTCTGAAGAACAATACCACTGCCATTATGCAGTTTTGCATCTGTGGTCTGGCTGCTCATGTAAGAGCCACGGAACTGGTTTTTTACAAAATTAGGATTTGGGGAAATATCCTGTCCTGCAAGAGCATTTCCTGAATTAACATTGCTTGTAATAAGCAAGGTGCCGACAGCATTATATATATTAACCCGCAGAAGCGGCATCTTCTTGAAATAGCGCACAGTATCAAGCCCGAAATTCTGCACTGATTTCTGGGTTTCAGGGTTATTCCTGTCCTTTTCGGGCAAGGCGTTGCTAAACATAGCAACAGTTTCCTTATGCTCCTTCCATACCGATTCTATATAGCCTTCGGCGATACTCGCGTTATTCCTGTCAATAAGGCGCTTAATATCATCAACCGCTACATTGCGGAACATAATGCCAGCCGCACTGGTTATGCCAACAACAGCGATAAGGCTTATCAGGGAAAATAACCGGAAATACCCAAACATAATCTCTAAAATTTTTCTGTTAAGTCATGGTAATCATACACTGGCGCCAGTTAATAAAAGATTGAAATTATAAGGAAAATTATATAAAAATGCATAAAATGCTATATTTTTGCTTATTACAAACAAGCATATACTTGACATATAGCCTGCAAAAGGCTACAAGCACCATCCGTTTAAACCATATCATGGCCCGATTACCTTGATATACTGATTTTTCAGGATTTTTTATGAAAAGAACATACCAGCCCAGCAATATTGTCCGTAAACGCCGCCATGGTTTCCGCGCACGCATGGCAACTGTAGGTGGCCGCCGCGTTCTCAACGCCCGCCGCGCAAAAGGTCGCAAGCGTTTATCAGCTTAGTGCAACCCTGCTCCCTTGGTATAAGTGGGCAATATGGCATATATTACCATAAAAGACCGTAAGGATTTCCTGCAAGCTGCGGCTTCCGGCAAAAAATTTGTTACTAACAGTCTGATATTGCAGATGGTTAAACGTAAGGATAATCATCTTGCGCAAGCTGGGGAAATAAGGATCGGTTATACTGTTACCAAGAAAATGGGCAACGCGGTGATACGCAACCGCATTAAACGCAGGCTACGCGAAGCCGCAAAACCGGCGTTACTGAAAAGCGGCATTGCTGGTCATGATTATGTAGTTATTTCACGCATAAAAGCCCTTGATTGTGACTTTTGCGATTTAAAACGCGATATGGAATTTGCATTTACCAGAATTATCCATCATAAGGGCAATAATCACAAACCTAAAAACTAGACCGGCTTACATGTTATTACTTGGCAAACCAGTAAAATTTTTTATACGCGCCTACCAGCTTTTGCTATCGCCTGTCCTTGGGGTTAATTGCCGTTTTACCCCAAGCTGCTCATGTTATGCACTTGAGGCTATAGAGAAGCATGGGACCTGCAAAGGAACCTATTTTGCGTTGCACAGGCTTTGCCGTTGCCACCCTTTTGCCAAGCCTGGTTATGATCCGGTACCTACCATTAACTCTAAGTCCAAAGCATGAATAACATGAAAAATTTTAATGAGCCCGATTATCAGCGTATAACCCTTGCTATTTTCATAGCAGCGATAGTGTTGCTTAGCTGGCAGGCACTATATGAATGGCCGCGCAGGCAGCATCTTGCGCAAAGCGTAGCCGTGCAGGCACAAAGGGCCGAAGCGATAAAAGAAAAGAAAGCAGCGGAAATCAAGGCGCAGGAAATTGATGCCGAATATAATCCGGATCTTACCCGTTCACAAAGGCTGGAAAATACGGATCGCATCCAGATAAAGTCAGACAAACTGCATGGTTCTATAGACTTAAAAGGCGCACGGTTTGATGATTTAACCCTCGCAAAATATAAAGTCACTATTGATAAGGATAGCCCCGAAGTAATACTACTCTCTCCAAATGGCGATAACGAGGCATATTTTGCACAGGCTGGCTGGGTTGCAACAGATGGAAAAACCAGGGTTCCAGACGGAAAAACATTATGGAAGTCCGACCATGCGTCAATCTCGCCCGGACAGCCAGTTAACTTAAGCTGGGATAATGGCAGCGGAGTGAACTTTATACTCTCCATAGCTGTCGATGACAACTATATGTTCAAAATAACCCAGCGCGTACAAAATAATTCCGGGTCCGAAATATCCGTTGCTCCTTATGGCTATATCAACCGCGCCCATAACATGAATTTACAGGGCAACGTGGTTATGCATGAAGGCCCGCTTGGTGTTGTTGAGGGTGCCATTATCGAGGTCCCATACAAAACTCTTAATGAAAAAGGCAATAAAACATATGAAAATGCCAGTGGCTGGCTGGGCATAACCGATAAATACTGGCTTACCGCCCTCATTCCTGATTCAAAGTTCAAAGGCACTTTCAGCCATTATGTTAAAAACGACCAGCAGCGCTACCAGGTCGATTATGTCGGAAGCTCCGAAACGATAAATCCTGGCATGGCGCAGGAATCTAAAATGCGTTTATTCGCGGGAGCCAAAGAGATAAACGTGCTCGACCGTTATGCCGATGGCGACACGTCTAATCCGCCAATCCCACTATTTGATCGTTCAGTGGATTTTGGTGTTCTTTATTTCCTTACCAAGCCGCTTTTCCTGATGTTGAATATCTTTTACGCGGTTATCGGCAATTTCGGCCTGGCGATCATGATGGTAACTATCGTGGTTAAATTATGCATGTTCCCGCTGGCCAATAAATCTTATAAAGCCATGGCAAAAATGCGTATTTTGCAGCCTGAAATGGTAAAACTGCGCGAGAAATACCAAGACGATCATCTCGCCCTTAATAAAGAGATGATGGCTCTTTACAAGCTGCACCGCGTAAACCCAGCTTCCGGATGCCTGCCCTTGCTTATCCAGATGCCGGTATTTTTCGCCCTATATAAAGTTCTTTATGTAACAATCGAGATGCGCCATGCCCCTTTCTTTGGCTGGCTGCGCGACCTTTCAGCGCCTGATCCTTCCAATATATTTACCCTGTTTGGTTTATACCCATGGGATACCCCTCACCTCATGCATCTTGGTATATTGCCGATACTTTACTGCATCACCATGATAATCCAGCAGCGCCAGCAACCTGCGCCAACTGACCCGGTACAGGCTAAAATGATGAAAATCATGCCATTTGCCCTCCTGTTCCTCTTTGCAAGCTTTCCGGCCGGTCTGGTTCTATATTGGATATGGAGCAATATGCTCTCCATAATACAGCAGGAAATTATAACCCTGCGCCATGGCACGCATCGCTCGCAACGCGAAAAACAAAATGCTTTGGATAAGGCCTCCGCAAAGAAATCATGAGCCAGCTAAGCGAAAATGCCATATTTTTCCGCAAGCCATGCCGCTTTGTGGCAGGGGCCGCCACCATGGCATCTCTTCCTGAATTCAGCCAGCCGGAAATCGCCTTTATCGGACGCTCCAATGTAGGTAAATCAAGCTTGATAAATGCCCTTGCCGGGCAAAAGGCACTTGCAAAAACATCGCAAAACCCCGGCCATACCAAACAGCTAAACTTCTTTTTACTCGATGAAAGGCTAATGCTGGTGGATATGCCGGGATACGGTTACGCCAAGGTTTCCAAGCAGCGCAAAAGCGAATGGGACCAGTTGATAGAGAGCTATTTATGTGGCCGCCCCACCCTACAGCGCGCCTGCCTGCTTATTGACAGCCGCCGGGGGATTATGCCGCATGATGATGAATTCATGTCCATGCTTGATGATTCGGCAGTTAATTACCAGATCGTGCTTACTAAAATTGATACGCTAAGCCCAAGCGAGATAAGGGAAACCTTGCAAAATGTTACAGATGCATTAAAGTCGCATGTCGCTGCCCATCCACGAATTATTGTAACCAGTTCTAAGGACAGGCGCGGAATCGAAGAATTACAGGACGAGTTGGCCCCATTCGCACTAAAATAAAATCCGCATTAATAAACAAGGCATAACTATGAAAACAAGAATTATACAAGACCCGGGCGAATGGCTTAAAACCGTAAATACCCTTTCTGAGGCATTGCCTTACATGCGTGAGTTTTCCGGTGAAACTTTCGTTATAAAATACGGTGGGCATGTCATGGGTGATCCCGAGCTTTCCCGGCAGTTTGCCGAGGATATAGTCCTCCTGAAACAGGTAGGCATCAACCCTGTAGTGGTGCATGGTGGTGGGCCGCAGATCGGCAAAATGCTCGAGCGCCTTAAAATCCAGAGCTCATTCATAGATGGTTTGCGCGTAACCGATGCCGCTGCGGTTGAAATTGTGGAGATGGTTCTTTCCGGTTCTATAAACAAACAGATAGTTGCTGAAATCAATGCCGCTGGCGGAATGGCAGTTGGTATTTCCGGCAAGGATGGTGGACTTATTGAAGCCCGTAAACTTCGCCGCACGGTCCGCGATACTGATTCCAACATTGAAAAAATACTGGATTTGGGTTTTGTCGGAGAACCGACACGCATTAACCCAACATTGCTCCAGGAATTTTCAGAATCGCATATAATACCTGTTATAGCACCGATAGGCCTTGGGGCGAATGGCGAAACTTTCAATATTAACGCCGATACTGCCGCCGGGGCGATTGCTGCAGCCATAGGCGCTTCCAAGCTTATTATCCTTACTGATGTTTCCGGCGTACTTAATAAGAACAAAGAGCTGATAAGCGAGCTTTCTTTCAAGGAAGTGCGCAAGCTTATAAAAGATAAAACCATAACCGGGGGAATGATACCAAAGGTGGAAACCTGCCTGCATGCGCTGGAAAATGACTGCGAAGCCGCACATATACTCGATGGCAGGCTGCCACATGTATTGCTGCTGGAAACCTTCACCAAATATGGCGCCGGGACAATGATTTTCCACGATTAGGGTTTGAGCTTTAAATACTATTGCATTTCACTGGATTACAAGTAAAAACATTGCATGAATATTTTATTTACATTTTTGGGTTCTGTCGGTTCCGTATTTTACTCCTTCCTTGAAGCAGTAGGCAGACTTGCAATATTCGTATGGTCTAGCATCAGCGGTATTTTCCGTCCGCCTTTCTACGGAAAGATGCTGCTTAAACAGATAATCGAGTTGGGTTATTATTCTCTTCCGGTTGTAGGCATGACTGCCATGTTCACCGGAGCCGCCCTCGCCCTTCAAACCTATTCAGGTTTTTCGCGCTTCAATGCCGAAAGCTCGGTTGCCATAGTTGTGGTTCTGGCCATCACCAGGGAGCTTGGTCCGGTCATGGCAGGACTGATGGTCGCCGGGCGCATCGGCGCATCCTACGCGGCAGAAATAGGTACCATGCGCGTAACGGAGCAGATAGACGCCCTTACAACCCTATCTACCGACCCGCATAAATACCTGGTGTTACCACGCCTGCTTGCAGGCATCACCATGCTTCCGTTCCTGGTGGCAGTAGGGGATATTATCGGGGTATTCGGCGGCTATATGGTGTCTATACACAATCTTGGTTTTTCACCGGGGCCATATCTTAAAAGCACTTTCGAATATTTAGAAAGCAAAGACGTTATTTCCGGCTTGATAAAAGCTTCGGTGTTTGGCTTCATTATCACCCTTATGGGCTGCTACCATGGCTTCCATTCCAAGGGTGGCGCGCAGGGCGTAGGCGCTGCTACAACCCATGCCGTTGTATCAGCATCTATACTTATTTTGCTTTCCAATTATATTTTAACTGCTCTGCTTTTTGGGAAATAAAATGACTCCTAAAATTGAATTATCCGGCGTATATAAATCATTCGGCAGCAAAAAAGTCCTCGATGGCATAGACCTTACCGTTAACCAAGGCGAATCACTGGTCGTAATCGGCGGCTCCGGTACTGGAAAATCAGTCCTGATAAAATGCATACTCGGGATACTTACCCCGGATAAAGGATCAATTAAAATTGATGGCATTGATATAGGCAAGCTTTCCCGCGTTGAGCGCCAGAAGATAATGGGTAAATTCGGGATGCTGTTCCAGGGTGGGGCTTTATTCGACAGCTTGCCGGTGTGGGAGAATATAAGCTTCTCGCTGCTTCAGAATAAATCAATAAATAAAGCTGGCGCAAAAGAGCTGGCGATTGAGAAATTAAAGGCTGTAGGACTTGGTTCAGATGTTGCCAACCTATCACCCGCTGAACTTTCCGGCGGCATGCAGAAACGCGTGGCGCTCGCGCGCGCAATTGCCGCAAACCCAGAGATAATTTTCTTCGATGAACCAACAACGGGGCTGGACCCGATAATGGCTGATGTAATAAACCAGCTTATCGTGAAATGCTCAAAGGACTTAGGTGCCACAACCCTGACCATAACCCATGATATGGCAAGCGTACGCCGTATCGCCCACCGCGTCGCGATGATTTACAAGGGTAAGCTTATCTGGCAGGGTGATGTGCGCGAGATCGAACGCAGCGGCAACGAATATGTAGACCAATTCATACATGGCCGCGCCGAAGGGCCTATAACCGCAGCTATCCGCTAACCACTGCAAACAGCAGATCGTTTATTTCTTTATTATATCCTTGGAATTAACCGGCGGGATGCTGTTAAGCGGCGACATGGTGCCGGCACCGCCAGTTCCTGAAGCAGCATTTTTCCCAGAAGATTTATATGCAATATCACCAGGATCTTCATCGAATTCCTTACGCGCTCCTGTCCTGCTGTTAGTTCTCCGGCTTTCTATTTCCTGGCTGTCAATAACCCCATCGCCATTAGTGTCAAGCTTATCAAAAGCCTGCTCGACCTGCTGCATATAAGCTTTTTTATTGATTTTTATCTGCCTGGTATCGCCTGGGTTATCAGGATTAAACGTTACTCCATTAGTTGTAATAGTGTTTGGGGTCGTGCTATTTGCAACTGGTTGCTTCGCCTGGGTCTGGGAATAAGCCGGAGATGCTACAAAGCCAGCACACAGTAAAATCATACTTGTTTTCATTATTTTCATATAATACCCGTGATGATTAAAAATTAAACTTAGGTTAATTTAACATTATTCATACTAATAATCCACCAAGATTTTTCCCACCTAGTATATGCACGTGAAAATGATGCACAGTCTGGGAAGCATCGTTGCCATGGTTACTTATAATACGGTACCCATTATCCACAACTCCAAGCTTTTCTGTAACTTCCTGTACAGAAACGAAAAAACCCTTCATGAATTCCGGGCTGGCATTTAGGGCAAAATCATCAAATGAACAATATTCGCCTTTGGGTATTACTAAAACATGGACAGGGGCGTTCGGCACAATATCATGAAAAGCCAGCGCAAATTCGGTTTCATGAACTTTTTTGCATGGTATTTCCCCCCGCAGTATTTTTGCAAATATATTATTTTTGTCATATTCCATCATCTTACTCAATCTTACAGGTTTCAGAAAAATCCAGGCGCGGATTACGCGGATGAAGTCTTGAAGCATCGCCATAACCAAGGTTACACAGGAAATTTGAGCGCCACGCTGTCCCTTTAAAAAATATCCCGTCAAGCATAGCGCTATCAAAACCCGACATTGGCCCACAATCAAGCCCTAAGGCCCGTGCCGCAAGCATAAAATATGCGCCCTGGAGCGTAGAATTACGGAAAGCTGTGGTTTCTATCTTGGTTTTATTACCTGCAAACCAACTGCGCGCGTCAGTATGCAAAAAAAGTTCGGGTAGTTTTTCATAAAATTCCATATCCTGTGCTATAATCGCGGTTACCGGCGCGGACATTGTCTGAGCTACATTCCCCTTATCCAGCGCCGGTTTTAAACGTTCTTTTGCCTCCTTGGAAACAACGAACACGATCCGCATCGGCATTGAATTAGCGCTGGTTGCGCCCCATTTTGCAAGCTCGTATATCTGCCTGAGTATAGAATCAGGAACTGGTTTATCCTGCCAGGCAGTATAGGTGCGGGCTTTGCGGAATAATATATCCAGGCCGTTTTCATCTATGCTGCTCACTGGTTTTTGCCTTTAAGTTTCCTGCTGGCTTTTTCATCAAGCCCGGAAACACCTTCGCGGCGTTCAAGCTCGGCCATAACCTCACCAACTTCAATACCGCCGTCAGCCAGCAATAAAAGCCAGTGAAACAGAAGGTCAGCGCTTTCATAGATAACCCCGCGCCGGTCTTTTTCCACTGCTGCAATTACAGTTTCCACTGCTTCTTCACCTAGCTTCTGCGCAATTTTTGCAGTCCCCTGCTTCATGCGCTTGGCAATATAGGAAGTTTCCGGATCGGCCCTGCGCCGTTCCTGTACCACTTTATATAACCTGTCCAGTGTATCGCTCATGAATTTATCCTTACCGGAATGTTATCTGCCTGCATAGATTTTTTTACCTGCTCAATTGTAAAAGTTCCGAAATGAAAAACCGATGCTGCAAGAACCGCATCCGCTTTTCCTTCCTTAACGGCCTGCGAAAAATGGGCAAGCTCGCCGATCCCGCCCGAAGCTATAACCGGAACGCTCACCGCTTCAGATACCGCCCGTGTAAGCTCCAGGTTAATGCCTTGTTTGGTTCCATCGCGATCCATTGAAGTCAACAATATTTCCCCTGCCCCGAGTTCCACCATTTTTTTTGCCCACTGAACCGCATCTATCCCTGTTGCGTTGCGCCCACCATGCGTGAAAATCTCAAATCTTGCCGGTGCTACCTGCTTGGCGTCTATCGCCACAACGATACATTGCGAACCGAATTTAGAAGCAGCTTCCGCTACAAATTCCGGACGCTTTACCGCCTCGGTGTTTATGGAAACCTTATCGGCGCCAGCCAGCAATAAATTCCTTATATCTTCTATAGTCCGCACTCCGCCGCCAACCGTAAGCGGCATGAAACACTGCTCGGCCACGCGTGAAATCACATCATACAATATTCCCCTGCTATCGCTGCTTGCGGTTATATCCAGAAAGCATAATTCGTCAGCCCCCTGTGCGTCATAGAGCTTTGCCTGCTCAACCGGATCACCGGCATCGACAAGGCTTACAAAATTCACGCCCTTGACCACGCGGCCATCTTTAACGTCAAGGCAGGGAATGATGCGGGTTTTTAGCATAAACTAAGTGCTTCCTTGGCTTTTATAGCTCCGTCATAAAGGGCGCGGCCAATGATTACCCCTTCAATGCCGGAAGTTTCCACCGCTTTATAATTTTTTATATCTTCAATACTACTAACTCCGCCTGATGCGATAACCGGAGTGGTAATTGACTGCGCAAGCGTAACGGTTTCCTCAACATTAGCCCCTTGCATTGCACCGTCGCGGTTTATGTCGGTGTAAATAATTGCAGCAACGCCAGCATCTTCAAAACGCTTTGCCAGATCCACAGCCTGCATATCGGAAACATCAGCCCAGCCAGAAACCGCAACTTTACCGCCAACAGCATCAATGCCAACCGCAACCTGCCCCGGAAACAGGCGGCAGGCTTCTTTAACCAGAACCGGGTTCTTAAGTGCTGCCGTTCCCAGAATCACCCGCGAAACACCACAGGTAAGCCAGGTGTCGATCATCTCCAGCGTGCGGATTCCTCCGCCCAATTGCACCTGCATTTTAACCCGTGCAAGTATTGATTTAACCGCAGATGCATTAACCGGCTTGCCCTCGAATGCTCCGTTTAAATCCACAATATGCAGCCATGAGAATCCATCATTTTCAAACAAGGCTGCCTGATTAGCAGGCGTATTATTAAATACTGTCGCCTTATCCATATCGCCGCGCAATAGGCGTACACAATTACCATCTTTCAAATCAATAGCCGGATATAAATTCATAAGCACTCATCACAATTAAATTAAGGAAGTAAGTGGGTCTACATTCTTATAATAAAAGCGCCCGGCTATCATCTGCGCGTTGACGAATTCATAATAAGGAAGCGTTCCCCAATGCACATAGCCATGGTCTTCGTATAATTTTATCGCCCGGTCCTGCGTTTCGCGCACGCTCAACCTTATAACCGAGAATCCCTGCGCCCGCGCCTCGCGTTCAGCGGCTTCCAGCAGTTTTTTTGCAAGCCCATGCCCACGCGCCCAGGGGGCGGTGAAATGCGCTTCCATCGACACGCAGAAAGACGATGTTTCCTTGCTGATCCCAGGCTTCAAAAGTTGTACGCTGCCTGCCAGCGTCCCATCCAACCGCGCAACAAATAACACCCGATCAGGCACGACCAGGACACCTTTCCAGTAAGCCTCCAGAACATCACTTCCCGGCGGCACCACCCAGTTAAAACCGATCCCATCGCGAATCGCATCTTCAGTTGCGCTACAAAGCTCATATAGATCAGCATGTCGGAATTCGGTAATACGTTCAACTTTGGTAGCCATTACAACCTCACAAAATTTTCTAAAATTTTAAGGCCGGTTTTCTGGCTTTTTTCAGGGTGGAACTGGGTGCCGAAAATATTGTCCATGGCAACTACGGCAGTAATATCACCGCCATATTGGGTTATTGCCAGCACTTGAGAATTATCTTTTGGTTTTGCGCAGTAGCTATGCACAAAATAAGCATAATCACCGTTATTTATTTCTTTAAAAAGTCCTGATTTTTTTTTGATGTCCAGATTATTCCAACCCATATGCGGAACTTTAATTCCATCCTTTGGAATAGGCACAACATCACCAGAAATCCACCCAAGTCCCTTATGGGTTCCGTTTTCGTAACCATTTTCAAACAACATCTGCATTCCCACGCAAACACCAAGGAACCATTTGCCGCGCACGCGCACCTGCTCAGTCAAATTTTCCAGCATCCCAGGAAGCGAAGAAAGCCCTGCCATGCAATCACCAAAAGCGCCAACCCCTGGCAAAACAATATGGCTGGCACTTTCCAGCATGCGCGAATCATCACTTATTACAACATTTGATGCTATTTTTTCAAAAGCTTTGGCAACCGACCTTAAATTTCCCGAGCCGTAATCAATAATAACGACAGAAGCCATTTTTAAACTGCCGCCACACGGTCAAAATAGCGTTGTTGTGCACGCAATTCATTATCACTTACCACAACATCCGACATTATATAGCCGCGCCTGGCAAGCGAAGCTCTGCGGCAGTCATTTGCGTGATACCCAACAAGAAGGTTGAAAGCCAGATGGATTATTGCAAGGCTATCGCGATCCAGCCATTTCACATACTCCGCCACAGCAAAGAAAAATATCAAAAATACCAGGAATAACGCAAATCCCCAGATGCGATAATAAAGCGCCCACAGCACTCCAAAAACAAAGGCATAAAAATTAAATCCCTCGCGTACAAACACAGCCTTTTCAACCGCATTATTATTCGCCGGGTTTATATGCACTGTATAGATCTGCGGTTTGGAAAATAAAGACATTTACAAGCTCCCGCCCAAAGTACCTTTGGTTGAAGGCACCTCATCCGATTTGCGCCGGTCAATGTCTATTGCAACCCTAAGAGCCCGTGCCAGCGCCTTATAGCATGATTCAACTATGTGGTGGTTGTTGACTCCATACTCATTTTTTATATGCAATGTAGCCCCGGCTGCAAAAGCAAAAGCCTGGAACCACTCGCGGAACAGCTCAGTATCCATATCCCCAAGTTTTGGTTTAGAGAATTCTACATTCCACACAAAATATGGGCGTCCGGACAAATCCAAAGCAACATGTGTCAGCGTTTCATCCATTGGTATAGTTGCACAGCCGTAACGAACTATGCCCTTGCGTTCGCCAAGCGCCTTGGCAAAAGCCTCGCCGATAGCTATCCCAGTATCTTCGGTAGTATGGTGGTTATCAATATGCAGGTCGCCTTTGGCGGTTAATTTCAGATCCATAAGGCTATGGCGCGAGAGCTGCTCAAGCATATGGTCAAGAAAGCCTATCCCGGTTGAAACTTCATATTTACCAGTACCGTCAAGGTTAAGCTCAACGCTTACCTGCGTTTCCTTGGTTTTACGCTCATGTTTTGCCTTACGCATTTAAAATCCCCAGTTAAATCCGCGCGATTTTAACAGAGTTACAGGCGATTACAAGCGCGGAAACTACCAGATTATTGGGAATTCATACTCTAAATTCAGCTTGAATGTATAATCCGGAGTAGATTTTGATATACCAAATAAAGTACCAACGTCATATTTAAATCCCGGCGCCAGTTGCCCATAAATCACCGGCCCAACCCTGTGTTTTTGGTTATTATAGGATTCCGGATCGCCAATTTCACCAAATTCTCCATAATATTCAATACCAGGGTTGATTTTTGGCAAATAGTTGTATTTTACCATCCATTTAATTTCACCCTCAGGATTTTTATTACTGTTAGCTCCAACCTCTTTTTCAAAGCCGATATTAGCCATAGTTGTGAATTTATCTATGCTTTTAGCCAATAACAGAAAAACTTCCGTCTTGTCTGAAGATCCTTTTGGATGGGCAAACTCATAGGAGGCCTGCAAACCAACATCCGCCCAATATTCGCCCATTTCCGTTAACTGGAAAATATTTTCTATCTCAGTTGCAGTATATTTATATCCATGGCCACTTTCTTTTTCCATTTCGCCATATAATTCTGCCTGCCATCTTGAGGTCAGCCCATAGCCAACCGCAACCTGATGCTGGCGGAACTCCCCCTGCCCCTGGCGGGAATCAACATCAAAACGGTTCTTACTTTCTATTTCCATCATACCCTTTTCAACATATGGCGAATATATTTCGAGCGCATAGGAATTATGACTGAATAACAACATAACGGCAGAAGTTAAAAACGCCTTATTTTTGTAATTATATTTTTTTTGCATATTTTTCCTTATTGGTAATTTTAATTAAAATATTTATGGCTATCAGCGAAACCACATAGAATATAAGCTGTATCCCGCTTGGTCGCTCGCTATAACCCAGCATTGCATGCAGTATCTTTCCCAGAATACTATCCTGGGAAAGCAACGCGCTGCTATCCCACATCTGCCCATAGGCCGGCAGTATATCTGCCGCATTCAAAAACCCCGCAATTTGCGCGCTCATGCCGCAAGCCAACAGTATAAGCAACCACCCGGTTACCATAAACAAGTGCTTGGAGGACAATTTGATTAACCCGAAATAAAGCAGCGTCCCAATTAATATTGCGCTGGTAGCACCAGCAATACCGGCAATCATTATTGAAATCACCGGTTCATTCGAACTGCTTATTGTTCCTGCCATGAATAATACAATTTCAGCTCCTTCGCGCCACATTGCAATACTCACCACAACAGCCAGCGAATAAAGCGGGGCATCGCCATCACTTACCGATTTCCCCACCTGTTTCATTTTCTGCGCCAGCGCACGCCCATGCGACTGCATCCAGACAACCGTCCAGACAATCATTCCAACAGCAACCGACAGTATAATAGCATTAAATATTTCCTGCCCGACACCTTCCATGGCACTGGAAATATTTTCAGCAAAAAATGCAACTATAGCAGCGCCGACCAGCCCTCCGCCTAGGCCTATGCAAACCCACAGGTTACGGCCTTTAACCCCGCGTGTAGCCGCAAGTATTATAGTTATAATAATAGCAATTTCTAAAAATTCTCGGAAAGAGATTATGAAAGCGGTAATCATTTGGGATATAGCTTTTTGCAGGCTTTTATTATTTAGCGATTATTTTACCTTTGGCGGTAGATTCATGGAATTCACCGACAAAAGGATACTCGCCAGCTTTAAGCGGCCCGATAAATACTATGCCTTCCGAATTCCCGGCAATGACTTTTTCACGGGAAAGCTCATGGCTTTCAAATTCCTCCGAAGATGGATCCTGGTTTTTAATTACCAGCTTCACTTTCTGGTTTACCGGAACTTCTATGGAATCAGGGCTGAATTTATGATCCTTAATTGTAATTTCAAAAACCGGCGTTTCAGCAAAGGCAGGGGCAGAAAAACAAGCTATTAAAGCAGCGGCGGCGATTAATTTTTTCATAAAATCCTAATTAAACAAAAACGTTGATAATTATATTAATTCGTCACTTGTAACGCAACTGCGAATCATTCGCAAGAAAATAATTGCGCAATATACAATTATCATACCACAAATCTACAGATAGGCTTTCAATGTGAATACGGCTTAGTTGCAAGTATACAAATCATCACTTGTGCAGGAGAGGACGGTTGGCTGTGTGTAATTGCTGTCATTTTCGTAAACATCGCGGTCACGAACCTTGGAATAATCAATATCATCCCATCCCCCGCCCTGTCTTGTGCCGCTGCAATTGCTAAAAAGCACCAGCACAGCCAACCCTAAAGCCAGGCGCAGCGAAATATTTTTATCAATTCCGTATCTCATACAAACCAACCTTAATACCGCGAAAAAA
Source organism: Alphaproteobacteria bacterium (assembly GCA_039808985.1). Lineage (GTDB taxonomy): Bacteria > Pseudomonadota > Alphaproteobacteria > Rickettsiales > SXRF01 > SXRF01. Next base: position 25,654 of record JBDHUC010000019.1, read on the forward strand.
CACTATATGTCATACTCTATATAAGAATTTAATATAGAAAATAAAATATTGTTTTGTAATTATTTTATAAATACTTTCTTTACTTTTATCTGCAATTATCAAATCAATCCCGATATTATCGGTCTATTATTGACCGGATTTAAAAACATAGAAATGGAGTTGTTGCAATGTCCAAAATTGAATCTGTCGCTGCAAAACAATCTGCATCCGCCTCAAACCGAAATGTAACCTTGTCTGTAGACGGAAAAAATATTTCTTTCCCGGTTTATGACGCGACCGAAGGCCAGAGCGTATTCGATATAAGCAAGCTATATGCAGAAAGCGGCATGTTTACATTCGATCCCGGCTTCATGTCTACTGCTTCTTGCGAATCTAAAATCACTTTTATTGATGGTGATGCAGGAATACTACGCTACCGTGGTTACGATATAGACACTCTAGCCGAACAAAGCGATTACCTGGAAGTAGCGCATTTACTGCTTTATGGCGAATTACCCAATGCAGAAGAGAAAAAATCCTTTAACCGTACAATTACCATGCATACCATGGTTCATGAACAGTTGCACTTTTTATTCCGCGGTTTTCCACGGGCTTCGCACCCTATGGCGGTTATGGCCGGCGCGGCAGCTTCGCTGGCGGCATTCTATCATGATTCGCTGGATGTCAACGATCCAAAACAGCGCGAGATTTCGGCATATCGCCTGATCGCAAAGATGCCAACACTTGCCGCAATGTCCTACAAATATTCAATCGGCCAGCCGTTTATATACCCGCAAAATGATTTAGGGTTTTCTGAGAATTTCCTGCATATGATGTTCTCAACCCCTTGCGAGAAATACACTGTAAATCCTGTACTTGCGCGTGCAATGGATAAAATACTTATTCTCCATGCCGACCATGAACAGAATGCCTCAACCTCAACCGTAAGGCTTGCCGGTTCATCAGGCGCAAACCCATTTGCCTGCATGAGCGCTGGTATCGCATCGCTCTGGGGCCCTGCCCATGGCGGTGCTAACGAAGCGGTTATCAACATGCTGCGGGAAATTGGCGATGTAAGCAAAATTCCTGAATTTATACAGAAGGTAAAAGACAAAAACAGTGGTATAAAGCTTATGGGCTTTGGCCACCGCGTTTATAAAAATTATGATCCACGTGCAACAGTGCTGCGTGAAACCTGCAAGGAAGTGCTTGCCGAACTTGGCCAGATCAACGAGCCATTGCTGAAAATTGCCGTTGAGCTTGAAAAAATTGCCCTTAACGATCCTTATTTCGTTGAGCGCAAACTCTATCCGAACGTTGATTTCTATTCCGGTATCATCTACCGCGCTATGGGTATACCATCAAAAATGTTCACCGTCCTGTTCGCAGTAGCGCGCACAGCAGGCTGGATTGCACAGTGGAAAGAAATGATGGAAGATCCAAAAGGAAAGATTGGCCGCCCACGCCAGCTTTTCACCGGCCCAGCACCACGCCAGTTCGTACCGGTTGCCAAGCGTAAGTAGTTAGGCCATCATTACAATTTTTCAGCCTGCCATGCCGTTGTATGACGGCATCCGGCATAAAAATCGTTATTTTTATAATTGCAAAATCCCACATGTGGATTTTGTTAGCACATGAAATGAAGGATAACAACGCGCACAATTAAAGCGAAACGCTCTAGGTTTGGATGTCCAGATTCTAGGAAGCCAGCGCTTCTAATTCCCTTACCGGCCCGGATTCAGCCTTAACAGGTTCAACGGCACTGCCAATAGAATTTCCTGAAGAATTGCCAGGGGAATTGCTATTTGCTGTTTCCTTTGCAGGTTCCCCGGCCGCTTCCTTAACCTCTTCCCTGGCTTCATCTTTTTTATTCTGGGCTTCTTCCTTTGCGCCCGCTTCATCAACGGTCTGCTTGTTAATATGCTCATCAAGCTTGGCGATGCGCAGGGTTTTAAGCAAATCGCGCACTTCCTGGCGTGCCGCAACATGCGAAAGGGAAAGCCCTACCCCGCCGTTCATCTCCATAATATCAAGCACTGTAAGCCCCTGCAGGAACATTTCACGGAAAATAACACGCTCAGAAAACCCCGGCGCAACACGGAAGCCGATGCGCCGTGCAAGCTCGCCGGTTGCCTGCGTCATGAAACGCTTGTTTTTAGCATCAATATTACTCAGGCGGTTACGCATCACAATCCATTCAATCGAGCCGCCATCGCGCTTTGCGCGCATAAGCTTCTGCTCCCACACCATCTCGCTGTAAATACTAGGCTTAATGATCTTCATGGTCTGGCCATCAACATTGGCAAGCACGTCAAGATCAACGAAGCTGTCATTTATCGGGGTTATTATAGTGTCGGCATGAGCGTGGGCTACGCGGGAAAGGTAGGTATCGCTACCAGGACTGTCCACAACCACAAAATCATTGGTTTCAATAAGCCGTTGCAGGGTTTTGGTAAGGCGTTCGCGGTCATCCTCCTCGGCTTCCTGCACAATATTGAACGGGCTGCGCTGCACCACAACATGCTGCGGCTGCGGCAACGCCACATTTTCCTTAAGGATAGTCTGGCGACGGTTCTCAAGATAGCGCGAAAGCGAGCGCTGGCGCGAATCAATATCTATAGTGCCAACTGAAAAACCAAGGCGCAGCAAGGCCACGATAAGATGCATGCAGGTGGTCGTCTTACCCGAACCGCCTTTTTCATTACCCAATACAATAACATGCGCTTTTTTGGATGGCGCTGGTGTCTGTGCCGACACGTTAAATATAGGCTGTGTCATAATATTTACCCCCAATGTTCTCTAATTTTTTATGAGTATAGCCTTCACTAATTATGACTCAAGCATTATCGCACATCATGCAGAAAAAAATATGCCGTCATAGAAAAACCAATCACACTTACCAGCTTGCGTATGTGCTGCGGCGCGATTTTAAGAGCCATGCGCGCGCCCATATATCCACCGAATATTCCGCCAGCTATCATTACCGCAGCAATGTTCCACATAACCGCGCCTGCCAGAATAAATATAACAACCGTTGCCATATTTATAGTAGCGGAAAGCAATGTTTTAAGCGCGTTCATTTTATGAATATCAGACAGGCCCATAAGCTGCAGCATCGCAAGCATCAATATACCGATACCAGCCCCGAAATATCCGCCGTAAAAGGATATAACCATCTGCATAGACATTGCAACCAGGGGCTGGCCTTTTGAATGCGGAAAATTTTTATGCAAAAGATCAATTACATAATGCCCAAAAGTAAAAATCAGTGTTGCGGCAAGCAAAAGCCAGGGAACCAGGTTTTTAAATGTAACTTCAGAAGTATATAAAAGCGTGAGTGAACCGGCGGTTCCACCAATTACGCACACGACAAGAAGCGGAAGCAGTTTTTTGCGGTTTGTTACCAGTTCTTTTCGATAACCGTAAGTGCTGGAAATCGTCCCCGGCCACAGGGCAATAGTACTCATTATATTGGCCTGCAGCGGCGTAAGGCCATAAAAAACAAATACTGGAAAGGTTAGGAAAGTTCCGCCCCCGGCTACCGAATTGATAGCTGCAGCAATGGCAGGAACAATAAAAAAAAGTGATATGTCCAGAAAATTCATTATATTAACGATTTTTATCTATTTAGTTAGGGAAGCTTGCGCTTTTTATTTAAGCATGCCAAAATGGCTGGGCCTTATCCTAATAGCTATATATGGTAGGTGCAAATAATTTTGCTAACAAACTTATACAATATATAATAATTATTTCGATGAAAAACAGAATAATCGCAATCGCCAGCGACCATGGCGGGGTTGAGTTGAAGCAATCCCTGTCACGCCATTTGCAGGAATCAGGCATTGAAGTTGCAGATCTCGGAACAAACGATGCCGAATCAGTTGATTATCCTGATTATGCAGAGAAACTTTGCAAATGGGTTGAAAAAAATCCAGAAAACACTGGCATACTTATCTGCGGCTCAGGCATCGGCATGAGCATAGCCGCCAACCGCAACCCTAATATCCGCGCCGCTTTATGCCATGATGGCCTTTCTGCAAGCCTTTCACGAAGGCATAACGATGCCAATGTTTTATGCCTTGGCGCACGGCTTATTGGCATAGAAACTGCAAAAGATTGCGTGAAGGAATTTTTAAACAGCGAATTTGAGGGTGGAAGACACCAGAAACGCATAGATAAATTATCAAATTTTTCAAAGAGAAAATAGGAAAACAAAATGAACAACACCGCTAAAAAACTGGATATGAACATGAACGCTTTTTTTGAATCTGACCTTGCAACCGCCGACCCGGAAATTTTTGCTGCGCTGGAAAAAGAACTTTCCCGTCAGCAGGACGGCATTGAGCTTATCGCCTCTGAAAATATCGTAAGCAAGGCTGTGCTTCGCGCCCAAGGATCAGTTCTAACCAATAAATATGCGGAAGGTTATCCGCATAAGCGTTATTACGGCGGGTGTGAATTTGTGGATATTGCCGAGCAACTGGCGATAGAGCGCGCCTGCAAACTGTTTAGCTGCAAATTTGCCAACGTACAACCCAACTCCGGCTCACAGGCGAACCAAGGTGTATTCCTTGCCTTGCTGCAACCGGGCGACACTTTCCTTGGTATGTCGCTGGCAGCGGGTGGTCACTTAACCCACGGCGCAGCGCCGAATATGTCCGGCAAATGGTTTAAGGCGGTGCAATATGGTGTGCGTGAATCTGACGCACTTATTGATTATGATGAAGTAGAACGCCTTGCCAAAGAACATAAACCAAAACTTATAATCGCTGGTGGTTCGGCTTATTGCCGGGTGATTGATTTTGCCCGCTTCCGCAAAATAGCTGATTCTGTTGGTGCTATTTTCATGGTGGATATGGCGCATTATGCCGGACTTATCGCCGCCGGTGTATACCCCTCGCCTTTCCCGCACGCGCATGTGGCAACCACCACCACCCATAAAACCCTGCGCGGCCCTCGTGGCGGCATGATCCTTACCAATGATGAGGAGCTGGCTAAAAAATTCAATTCAGCGATTTTCCCCGGCGCACAAGGCGGCCCTTTAATGCATGTTATCGCTGCCAAGGCTGTTGCCTTTGGTGAAGCACTGCAACCATCTTTCAAAGAATATGGCAAAGCCATTATTGATAATGCCCGCGCGCTGGCGGATACACTGGTAAAACGCGGCGTGAATATCGTAACCGGCGGCACAGATTCACACCTGATGCTGGTTGACCTGCGCCCGAAAAAAGTAACCGGCAAAGCCGCCGAAGAGAGCTTAGAACGGGCTGGACTTACCTGCAACAAAAACGCTATTCCTTTTGACCCGGAAAAACCTTTTGTTACTTCCGGCATCCGCCTTGGCACACCTGCGGGGACAACCCGCGGCTTTGGCGTGGCGGAGTTTAAACAGATAGGTGAACTTATCGGCGATGTGCTGGACGGGCTTGCAACTGGCGGTGATAACTCCGCAGTTGAAGCCAAAGTAAAAGCCAAAGTTGCCGAACTATGCAAAAAATTCCCGATTTATAATGGGTTGGATCAGAGGTAATCAATACTTTTCGTATTTACAAAAACTATTGACTTACTATTTATAATATGAGAAAATTTGCTTGGAATTAGAATATGATACAGTCAAAAATAAGCAAAATATTGCAAAACACGGTGTATCTTTTGATGACGTAGCTGATTTTGTGTGGGCTGAAAGTATAACAACTCCTGATGAGCGCTTTGACTATGGCGAACATCGACTTGTTAGCTATGGAATGCTTAATGATAGATTACATGTTTTAATATGGACTATAAGAAACGGCAAAATTCGACCAATAAGTTTTCGTAAAGCCAACAAAAGGGAAAAGGAATTTTATGAAAAAAAGAAAAAAAGAACCGAACCCCGACAAGCCACTATCCACTAAAGACATGGAAAGCGGAAACTGGGTGCACGGCATTGATGGGCTGCCAAAAGAAGCACAAAAAGCAATCCGCAAGATGATGGGCAGGCCACGCTCAGAAAAGCCAAAAAAGATCATATCTTTTCGCTTCGACAGCGACATAATAGAACACTTAAAAGATTGCGTGACTGGCTATAACACAAGGGTGGAAAACATCCTGCGCGAAGCAATAAAGCAAGGAAAACTATAATGAAATGTCCATTTTGCGGTCATCTTGATACACAGGTAAAGGATTCACGTCCGAGCGAAGATGGACTTACCATCCGCAGACGCCGTTTCTGCCCTGAATGTAATTCACGCTTTACCACCTTCGAGAGAGTGCAACTACGCGAACTTACGGTTCTTAAGAAAAGTGGGGAAAGGCGGATGTTCGATCGTGACAAGCTTGCGCGCTCAATAGGAATCGCCCTGCGTAAACGCTCCATCCAGCCCGAACAGGTTGAACAACTGCTTACCCGCATCACCCAGAAGCTCGAAAGCCTTGGCGAGAATGAGATACCTACTTCCCTTATTGGAAAAACCGTAATGGATGAACTTAAAAAACTTGATAGCGTAGCCTATATAAGATTCGCTTCAGTTTACCATGATTTCAGCGAAGCCAAGGATTTCGAAGATATTGTAGAGGAGCTTGGGAAAAAGGATGAATAAAAAATTATTATTAGCCTCGTTTTTATTACTGTCTGGCTGCGAAACTATTTACAATGCTGCAGATAGCCTTGGCAGCCACATGCCAACTATAGGCGAGCCATGCCGCCACTGGCAGTGCATGACCGATGAAGGCCAGAGGCAGAGCGACATGAACAGGCGCATGGAGGAAGCAGCAAAAAACACTGCCGCATCTAAAACAGCACAGCCTCAAAACCAGCAAGCCACGCCAGATCAAAAATAAATTATATGGTTGCGCCGGAAAGATATATGCAAGTGGCGCTGTCACTGGCCAGAAGGCAGCTTGGGCAAACCCATCCTAATCCTTCCGTAGGCGCTGTTATCGTAAAAGACGGGAATATAATAGCAACAGGTATAACGGCAAATGGCGGCAGGCCGCACGCCGAAACAATAGCCATAGAAAGTGCCGGAAACATGGCGCAAGGTGCAACATTGTATGTAACACTTGAACCTTGTTCACATCACGGAAAAACTCCGCCCTGTGTGGATGCAATCATCGCGGCAAAAATAAAAACCGTGGTGATCGCCTGCCGTGACAAAAACCCGAAAGTAAGCGGAAACGGAATTGCTGCCCTTAGAAAGGCTGGTATTGAAATAATAGAAAATATCTGTGAAAAAGAAGCGCTGGAAGTTAATCGTAGCTTTTTCTCGGTGATAGAAAAACAACGCCCCTATATTGCCCTCAAAATCGCCACCTCGCTGGATGGGAAGATTGCATATCCTACAACTTGTCATCCCGCACTTGTTGCGAGATCTGGGGCGAACTTCACTGACTTAACCTACAATTCCAGACCCCGCAATGAATGCGGGGTGACAGAAGATAATATAAAATGGCTAACTGGTGAAGCTGCCCGCAACTATGGTCACTTGCTGCGCTCGCAGCATGACGCAATTCTTACCGGCAGCGGCACAGTTATTGCTGATGATCCAATACTCACCTGCCGCCTAGTTGGGCTTGAACATCGCTCGCCTATACGAATTGTGCTGGATAGGAACGGGAAAATTCCTAAAAATGCAAAACTGCTACAAGACGGTCATGAGTCATGGGTCATGAGTCATGAGTCATTGGAAGAGGTAATAGCTGAAATCACCAAGCGTGGCATCACCAGTATATTGGTAGAAGCTGGCGCAAAGCTTACCAGTGCGTTTTTAGAAAGTGGATTGGTGGATAAAATTTATTGGTTCCGCGCCCCAATAGTGATTGGCGAAGGCGGACTTTCTGCAGCAACAGCACTTGAGCAACTTGCCCGGTTCAGGCAAGTGGAGCATATTAAACTGGGTGATGATAGTTTGGAGATATACGAATGTTCACAGGCATCATAAGCGACATAGGCACAATTACTAAGGCGGAACAATCCGGCGATTTACGCCTTACCATTGTTTGTGGATTTAAACCGGAAACCATTAAACTTGGCGATTCCATCGCCTGTAACGGTACATGCTTAACCGTAGTAGAGATACTTAAAGATGGCTTTGCTGTGGAACTCTCTGCCGAAACTGTAGCGCGCACCTCCCCCAACCAATGGCAAATTGGCAAAAAACTAAATCTGGAGCGTTCGCTCAAAATGGGAGATTCTCTGGACGGGCATATAGTAAGCGGGCATGTAGATGGGGTAGCCACCATTCAAAATATTGAAAAATCTGGCGATTCCCATATACTCACCATATCCGCCCCGCCTGAATTATCCAGATTTATCGCGCAAAAAGGCTCGGTAACGCTGGATGGCATTTCGCTAACCGTAAATCGCGCTGAAAACCATCAGTTTTTGGTTAATATCATACCCCATACCTGGCAAAACACCACACTAAACAGCAAAAAAACCGGCGACCAGCTTAATCTGGAAATAGACATGCTCGCCCGCTATGTAGCAAGAATTTTAGGGAAATAACCGGCTTTATAACTTGCATTAATGTGATTTATGTGTTACAAAGAACGAGCGCAATATGTATGAAATAATACATTATAAAACTGAAAATAACGTAGATATTTTTGCTAAATGGTTTGACAAACAGCGTGACCATAAAGCTATGGCAAGGATTCTTGCTAGAATCGAGTATATGCGTGACGGCAATTTTGGCGACTGTAAGCCAATCATTTCTGGAGTTTGGGAAGCAAGAATTGATGTCGGACAAGGATACAGATTATATTACAGTTTAGTGGGGAATGAGATAGTTCTGATATTATGCGGCGGAAACAAAAGTGAACAAAAGCGCGATATACTAAAAGCTGCGCAGCATTTGGATGATTATAAAAAGAGGACTAAAAAATGAAAAAAACAACAAAAATATCTTCTGGACATGATGAATGGGTGGCAGAGCGCCTTGCCAAGAATTCCAAAATACAAAAAGAGTATATAAAAATATTGATGGATGATGCCGCAAACCAAAACAACGAACAGGCTTTATTACGTGCTATAAAACAGGTGGCAAAAGCACAAGGCATAAATAACGTTGCAGCCGCTGCTGGTATACGCCGTGAAAGCCTGTCACGCGCCCTTTCTGAACGTGGCAACCCACGGATAGACACATTGCTTTCTATAGTACATGCTATGGGCTTGCAACTAACCGTAAAACCACTCTAGCAAATCTGATTAAGCGTGATAAACATAAGATTAGCCAATACAGATGATGCCAATTCTATAACCAGAATAAATATAGATACGTGGCGCAGCAATTATGCCGGAATTGTGCCAGACGAACATCTGAATAGCCTTTCTTATAATGTGGAAGCTTACCAGAGAACTATAAATAATCCCAATAATGTCGTTTATGTTGCCGAATATAATGAGGTTATTGTTGGCTATATATGTTCTGGGATTGATACTGCGCCAGATGCTGCATCCCCATGCAAACTGCGCATGACCTATGTAAGAAAAGAATATCAGAATCAAGGTATTGGCAAAAAACTTTTCCTGAAAACATCTGAACATTTGCATAAATCAGGCCATAACACATTGAGCGTCAACACTTTTACTGAAGCCGACTCTAATTTTTTCTATTCTTCGCTTGGTGGCAATATCTGCAAGAAAACCGTGGAAAATATTGGCGGAAAAGATATAGATACAATAACATATTTATTTAATCTGCCGATAAAGCCCTAACCATGTCCCATTCACAATTCCTTTCACCAATTGAAGACATCATCGCCGATGCGCGTGACGGAAAAATGTTCATCCTGGTTGATGATGAAAACCGGGAAAACGAAGGCGACCTGGTGATACCTGCCCAATTCGCCACCCCGGCTGCCATTAATTTCATGGCTAAATATGGGCGTGGGCTTATCTGCCTTTCCATGACCTCTGAGAGAGTAGAAGCATTAGGATTGAACCTGATGGCACGCGACAATCAATCACGTCACCAGACCGCTTTTACCGTATCTATCGAAGCCCGCGAGGGAGTGACCACAGGCATTTCCGCCGCTGACAGGGCGCATACAATACAGGTGGCCATAGACCCTTCTAAACATGCTTCCGACATAGCCTCGCCTGGGCATGTATTCCCGCTGGTGGCGCGCGATGGCGGCGTGCTGGTGCGCGCCGGACATACAGAGGCGGCAGTTGATATTTCCCGCCTGGCTGGGCTTAACCCATCGGGCGTTATCTGCGAAATAATGAATGATGACGGTACAATGGCGCGCCTTCCCGACCTCGTGGAGTTCGCCAAGCAACACAAGCTGAAGATAGCCACCATAGCCGATTTGATTTCCTACCGCCGCCGTAGCGAAAAACTGGTAAAACGCGTTATTGAAAGCGACTTTAAAAGCGATTTCGGCGGCGATTTTAGAATCATAATCTACACCAGCAGCACAGAATATGCCGAACATATAGCGCTGGTAAAAGGCAATATTTCAAAAAGCCAGCCAACGCTTGTACGAATGCACTCGCTTAACCTGCTGCAAGATATGCTGGGCGATAGCCACCCGGCAAATTCCAGCCATTTAAAACCCGCCATGGAATATATAAACAAACATGGCAGCGGGGTTATAGTCCTTATCCGCGAGCCAATAAAAACAGCCGTTTCCGACCGTCTGCGCCTGCGCATCGGCGAAGAGCCGCATTCCCCGGATGACCTGCGCGATTATGGAATCGGGGCACAAATATTGCTCGACCTGGGAGTGCGCGATATGATACTGCTTTCCAACTCCAAACGCTCCATAATCGGGCTTGATGGCTATGGCCTTACCGTCCATGATTACCAACCGCTTAATTAAATAGAAACATGTCGCATTTATTCTCCCCACACATCCTAATCGTTTCCGCTGATTTTTATCCTGACATCACCAGGGAATTACTGACTGGCGCAAGCGCCGAGCTTAAGCGCTTGGATGCCACTTTTGATGAGATAAAAGTGCCCGGGGCATTCGAGATCCCGGCAGCAATTAACTTTGCCATACAGAGCCGAAAATATCACGGCTACGTTGCCTTGGGATGCGTTATACGTGGCGAAACCACTCATTACGACTATGTGTGCTCAGAGAGCGCTAGAGGACTTATGGAACTTGCGCTTACGCAAAATGCAGCAATCGGCTATGGCATACTGACTGTTGAGAATAAAGAGCAGGCAATGGTACGCGCCAAGGTAAGCGAAGGCAACAAAGGCCGTGATGCTGTAGAAGCCTGCCTGCAGCTTATATCAATTAAAAACCGGCTAGGCATTGCCTTATGAGCCAGAATGAGCAGAAGAAATCCAACCCATCGCTGCAAAAAAAATCGGCTGCGCGTATAGCGGCTGTGCAAGCCGTTTATGAAAGGCTGTTAAGCGAAAAACAGCTAAAACCGGAAGCGCAAATTACCGCGCTTAAAAAACGCCTGGCAAATAACAAGGATGAGCAGAAGCTGACGCTGGGAATGATGCTTGAGCCAAATTACTCGCTGGTAAACGCGATTTTGGAAGGCACGAAAGAGTGGCAGCAAGAAATTGATAAGCGAATCAACTCTACCCTTAGCAAGGACTGGACGCGCGAGCGCATGAGCCCTATTTTAATTGCTATTTTGAATTGTGCGCTCTTTGAATTATTCTTCTACAAAGATACAAAGCATAAAATATTGATTGATGAATATACCACTCTCACCAGTCGCTTTTTCGGCGAAGCAGAAATCGGTTTTGTAAATGGCGTGCTTAAAAACCTGCATGCCCAGTTTCATTCTGATAATTAAGGTTATTTATCAGGTTTTTATATAATTATGTATTTTCCGTATGTTAATTTATAGATTTGTATATATTATTATTACACAGTAAAAATTATTTAGAAAATCATATGAAAAACATAACTAAAAAATTAGCGGCTTCACTATTATTAGCGGCAATATTCTATTCCCCCGCATCTCTTGCTGACAGAGGTGGCAATGGCCACGGGCATGGGCATGAAAAGCACGACGACAGCGACAATGATGATCGGGAACATGGGCATCATCGTGACCGTATATATATTCATGACAATGACCGCATCATAATCAAAAAATACGTGATGAATGATTATCGCTCACATTGCCCACCAGGACTTGCGAAAAAACATAATGGCTGCCTGCCGCCAGGACATGCTAAAAAGCTTTACATTATCGGGCAGCCTCTTCCAGAATATGTTGAATGGGAACCAGTGCCCCAGCCATTACTGGTGCAGCTTCAGCGAGTTCCTGTCGGCTACCAGTATGTACAGGTAGATAAAGATATATTGCTTATTTCCGCCGCTTCACACCATGTTATTGATGCTATAACCCTGCTCTCGGCAGTCGGTCATTAAAATAAATATTGGCGATCCCGGAGGGATTCGCCCCCCCCCGACAACCAGCTTAGAAGGCTTATGCTCTATCCAACTGAGCTACGGGATCGCAGCAACCACTCATATTTAAAGAAAATGAATATACTGCTCTCACCAGCCGCTTTTTCGCCGAGGATGAAATAAATTCGTAAATGGCGTGCTTAAAAAGCTGCATGCCAAGTCATCATGATGATAATTAGAGCATTTTTGATTTAATCATGCGTTATTGTGTGCTATAGTCTTTTCCAGATAGGGGGTGGCATATGGCATCATATTCACAAGATTTACGGGATCGAGTTCTTCGTTCTTTGGAGCGA
>JBDHUC010000020.1:0-37370 GCA_039808985.1 Alphaproteobacteria bacterium
TTAGATTGCTCAAGAATTATCATCGTAGATCCTGCAATGAGATTGATAACGGATCATTCGCCTTCCGGTCGTGCAATAGGACGGGTAGAAAATATAGAAGCGCTTTTTGAGCATTTAAGCGCTCATCGCGCAGAATATGATAGCGTCGCAATCTCTTCCATTATCAAAATTCCAAGCAGAGCCGTTCATGCTGAGTATTTCCGCAGCAATGGTAAAATGATAAATCCTTGGGGCGGTGTGGAGGCAATTTTTACCCACACTGTTTCTACCATGTTCAATGTGCAATCTGCTCATTCTCCAATGCTAGAAGATCAATTGGTTTCTAATATGGATGTTGGCGTTGTTGATGCTAGAATGGCAGCGGAAGCGATCTCTTTTACCTATATGCAATGTATTCTGAAAGGATTGCAACGCGCTCCCAAAATTGTTACCGACAAAGCAGGAATGAATCATCATAGCGTTTTAACGGCTTCCGATGTTTCTTGCATGGTAATACCTGATGGTTGCATAGGATTGCCTACATTGGCTGCTTTAGAACAGGGTATTCCTGTTATTGCAGTGCGTGAAAATAAAAATATTATGCGCAATGATCTAACTAGCTTACCTTGGGCACCAAGTCAGCTTCATATCGCTGATACCTACCTTGAAGCACTTGGCATTATGTCAGCTTTAAAAAGCGGTGTTGCAGTTGATACCCTCAAACGCCCAATATTCAATGCGCATTTAAATGGTGATTCATCTGCCATACGCAGTGTTTCAGAGCGCGCTGATGAAAATAGAAAAGCTGCTGCACAAAATTAGCTTTAATGCGGCCAGTGTATAGGTTCAGATAAATGGCCAAAAACATAGTGATTTGTTGCGATGGAACTGCAAACGAGTTTGCAAAAGATAAAACAAATGTAGTTAAGCTTTATTCGGCGCTTATTCATACCCCTAATCTGCAAATAACCTACTATCATCCTGGGCTTGGGACAATGGAGCCCCCAGGAGCACTGACGTCAATTGCTCGGCGCATTACAAAACTTTTAGGGCAAGCTATCGGCTATAATTTAGAAGCGGATATTAAAGATGTATACATATATCTAATGCGTACTTTTGAGCCAGGTGATGAGGTTTATTTGTTCGGATTTAGTAGGGGAGCCTATACAGTTAGAGCAGTTGCCTCATTATTACATATGTATGGATTGATACGCCCAGGTAATGAACCGCTTGTACCTTATGCAATTCGAATGCTTAAAGGCATTAAGGACGAAGAGCGTTTTAAGTTAGGTAGGCAATTTCAAAAAACATTTTCTACAACCGATTGTAAGCCCAGGTTTGTAGGAGTTTGGGATACGGTAAGTTCTGTTGGGTGGATTGAAAACCCATTGAAGCTACCATACAGCGCTAATAATCCTGATATTGCTATTGGTCGCCATGCCATAGCAATTGATGAGCGCCGGGCGTTTTTTCCGCAAAACCTCTGGCGGCCTTCAAAAACAAAGGCAGCGGGTCCTAAAGACCTGAAACAAGTTTGGTTTCCAGGCGTACATTGTGACGTTGGTGGTGGATACCCTGAAGAAGAGAGCGGATTATCAAAAATTGCTTTGGAGTGGATGATTCGTGAAGCACAATCAGCAGGTCTTTTATTCGATGATACTAAAGTCGCTCTTGTTTTAGGTAATCGTGGCAAGAAATTTGTACAACCAGATCCAAATGCAGTCATGCATGAGTCTCTGACAGGATTTCTTTGGAGACTATGCGAGTTTATACCAAAAAAATATTATGACATGAGGACTGAAACTACGCATAGAAAAATGAATTTATTCCGAAGGCGTCTAATTCCACCACAATCTATGATTCATGAATCAGCATATCAACGTGGCGGAGAATATCATAAGAGATTACCATATGATGCAATAAGAGTAAAAACGCTCGAAGCATCATCCACACTTAATTAAGGTGTGTTGTGATTCAATAAAAAATCTTATCGAATGAACATGTTATTGCATAATAAATGGCCTCAAGACAGAAATTACATAATCTGAATGGCACTTCCATCTAACAATTCTATAATTAAACTTAATGTTAAAATTGCCTCTCAAAAAATCGCAAATTTCTCGGTGACCTTGCTTCGGCTATACAGTGATGCTTTACCCTCCCCCGGCGGGGTGGGAGATGGCCATAGAAGAATGAGTTGTAGCGGCGCGACATATCCGCTATAAAATCATCTGTGTTTGTGCCCAATCTGGGCTGGGTAAGCACAAGCAGGGTGGGGGCATATTTGGGGGCATTATCTATATTGCTAAATGAAATATGCTTTTTATTTCATATTGTTCATTTATCAATATGAATCCTAGTCCCGCCAGCCTACGCTCTTCGAGCTTCGGCTGGCTTACGCCAGACGGAGATCGAACTTAGAGCGTGGCTGTCCTTCGAAGCTTGCAAAGCAAGCAAAGTAGGACTAGCTTGATTGAATGTATTATGTTTACCTTCTTCAAAGCGAATCAGATCCAAGCCAACGTTATACCGGCTATACTACTGATTTAAAGAAGAGATACTTAGACCATAATTCTGGTCATTCTATTCATACAGCTAAATACATGCCATGGAAATTAATAAGCTACCATGCATTTTCCGATAAAGATAAGGCGCGTGAGTTTGAGTATTATCTAAAATCCGGTTCTGGTAAAGCGTTTGCCAACAAAAGGCTTTGGTGATTTATAAAACCATTCTAACCCACGTTCCTGTCCAGAATCCTCTTTACATATTCGGGTACGGTTTTGGTAGCTGGGCCATAGATTTTTTCGTGGAACAGGGACTGCCCGGCGGAGGGTTCGAGGTTTAGCTCAACAGTATGGGCGCGGCCATAAGTGCGTGCGGTATGCACCAGTCCTGCCGCGGGATAGACATTACCGGAAGTTCCGATTGATATAAACAGGTCGCATGATGCTGCTGCTTCGTCGATGGTGTCCATCTCAAGCGGCATCTCGTTGAACCATACGATATGCGGCCTTAAATTTCCCGGAGCATTGCAGCAATCGCAATGCGAATTATTTTCGATATTTTCCTGCCAGTCAAAAATGCTGCCGCTTTTTTCGCAGCGGGCTTTCCTGAGTTCGCCGTGCATGTGGATAAGGCGGAAGCCGGGATTGGGAGGGATAGCCTGCGCCGCGCGGTCATGCAGGTCATCGACATTCTGGGTGATCAGGAAAATCTGCCCGCCCCAATTTGCTGCGAGTTCAGCCAGCGCCAGATGCGCTGCATTCGGGGCGACATCCTTAAGCTGGGCGCGGCGGGCATTGTAAAACTCATGAACCAGGCCAGGGTTGCGGCGGTAGCCTTGCGGCGTCGCCACATCCTCGATTGGATGGTTGCACCACAGCCCGTCGCTGGCGCGGAAGGTGGGAATGCCTGATTCTGCGGATATTCCCGCCCCGGTCAATATTACGATAGTTTTGTCCATACCATAAAATATATGATTTTTATTGGACTTGCCAATAATGATTCATAAACGATATGATTGAAAAATGCCGCAACCAGAATTTATTTCCAAGCCGATGGCTGAAATGACCGCGCAGGAGTGGGAATCTCTCTGCGATGGCTGTGGCCTGTGCTGCCAGATAAGGATTCAGGATGAGGATACTGGCGAGATCGCGCTTTCCAATGTTTCCTGCCGTTATTTATGCTTAAATTCACACCGTTGCACCGATTATAAGAACCGCCAGCAAAATGTCGCTGACTGTGTAAAAGTGACGCCGGAGAACGTGCATGAGCTTGACTGGCTGCCGCATACATGCGCTTACCGCGTTGTTGCGCGTGGTGAAAAGCTGCCGCGCTGGCATCATCTGGTTTGCGGGGATCCAGAGCGCGTACATATATCGGGGCCTTCGATGAAGGGCAGTATAATTTCGGAAGACGATGCAGATTGGGAATAGTTTACATACAGGAGTGAAATGGAATTATGGTTGAAGTGAATATAGTATATCAGGGGCAGTTGCATTGCGAGGCAACACATGGCCCGTCTGGCGTGGTGATACAAACCGATGCCCCGCGCGACAATATGGGCAAGGGCGAGAGTTTTTCGCCGACCGACCTTGTTGCGACTGCGCTTGGCTCGTGCATACTTACGGTCATGGGCATTGCAGCCCGTAAGCTCGATATTGATTTAAGCGGCGTTGCAGTGAAAGTGCGGAAGGAAATGCTCTCTAGCCCGGTGCGGCGTATCGGCAGGCTGGAAGTAGAGGTGAATTTTCCAATGCTGGTTAGTGCTGAGCATAAGAAAGCGCTGGAACATGCCGCCCATACTTGCCCGGTGCATCAAAGCCTGAATCCGGGCATCGACATTCCCATAAAATTCAATTATGCAAATTAAATCAAAAAAGGAGTAAAAACATGAGTGAATTAAAACGTATCGGTGCTGGAAACCGTATGAGCGAAGCGGTTATTTACGGTGGTAAAATATATACTGCCGGGATAGTTGCCGATAAGATGGTGGGGAAGCCTGTTTTTGAGCAGACCAGGGAAATACTGGAGCAGATAGACGATATTCTTGCTCAGGCGGGCAGCGATAAAACGCGCATCATCAAGGCCAATATCTGGCTTTCCGATATAGGCACATTTGCGGATATGAACAAGGCGTGGGACGCCTGGGCGGTTGCAGGCCAGACACCGGCGCGTGCGACTGTGGAAGCGAAGCTGGCTGCTGCCGGGTATGGCGTTGAAATAATGATAGAGGCTGCGGTTTAATTGTTGCCATAGGTGGCAGCTATTGTCATCTCGAGCAAAGCGATATATCTTTTCGTACACAAAATAAATATCCGGTGCTTATTGTGAAGCTATTAAAATTTATTGCTATTATCGCGGCTGATTTGCTGATTGCCTCCTGCCACCAGCCTTTAAGCAGTGGCCCGAAGCCAACGTCTGGCGAGATATTCGATGAAGCTGTTGCCCAGCAGCAGATGGTGGATGAAGTAAAAGCCCAGGGTGGACAGCCAAAAAGATGGAAAAACAATAAGAATATGCGCTTGCAGTTTGAGCGTGTCGGCGAGAAGGTAGAGAAGGCCGGGGCGGAAATATGCCGTGGTATGCATCTTGAGAAAAATGGCTGCTATTATTATTTCAGGTTGTCGCGTGATGAAGAGTTGAATTCAAAAGCCGATGGAAAAAATATCATAATTTATACAGGCATGATGCGTTTTATGCAAAGCGATGACGAGCTTGCGGTCGTAATGGGGCATGAGTTCACCCATAACCTTATGCGTCACATTAAATCGCAGGAGTATAATGCTACATGGGGAATGTTAATCGGTGCGGTAGGTGATGAGCTGGCAAATATCCACGGCATAAATACTGGTTGGGAAATGGCATCGGCAGGGGCTGAGATAGGAGCGCTCACATATGGCTCGGATTTTGAAAGGGAGGCTGATTATATTGGCCTTTATGTAATGGCAAGGGCCGGGTATGATATAAAAAAAGCACCTTTTCTCTGGCGGCGCATGTCAATTGAAGACGAAGGCGGGATTTATATTTCCACTACCCATCCTTCAAATCCAGAGCGCTTTGTGGCTCTGCAGAAAACTATCGACGAAATTGAATTCAAGCGCGCAAACCATATAGAATTGCTGCCGGATATGAAGTATGGGAAATGGAAGTAGTTTCTTCTTTTAGTACTTGATTGGTTTGGAAAAATTGCTACTATCGCGCCATTATTTATGCTGCAATATTAAAGGATATTTTATGGCTGAATTAAGGCTTCCCGCTAATTCCAGGGTTGGTAAAGGTAATCTTCACAAAGCGCCTTCTGCGGCAAAGAATATTAAAAAATTCAATATTTACCGCTATAACCCGGATGATACCAACGAGAAGGGTGAGCCAAAAAATCCGCGCCTTGATTCATACGAAATTGATATGGATGATTGCGCGCCAATGGTTCTGGATGCGCTGATAAAAATCAAGGATGAAGTTGACTCCACGCTTACTTTCCGCCGTTCCTGCCGTGAGGGGATTTGTGGTAGCTGCGCGATGAATATTGACGGCACCAATACCCTGGCCTGCATCAAACCAATTGATGAAGTTCGCGGTGATGTGAATATATACCCGCTGCCGCATATGTCGGTTATTAAAGACCTGGTGCCGGATATGACGCATTTTTATGCGCAGTATGAATCTATAAAACCATGGCTGCAAACTTCAACTCCTCAGCCTGCCAACCGCGAGCGCCTGCAATCGCCAGATGACCGTGCCAAGCTTGATGGGCTTTATGAATGCATACTCTGCGCCTGCTGTTCAACTTCCTGTCCTAGTTACTGGTGGAATTCCGACAGGTTCCTCGGGCCTGCTATTTTGCTGCATGCTTATCGCTGGATAATTGACAGCAGGGATGAATTCACCGGCGAACGCCTGGATGAGTTGGAAGACCCGTTCAAGCTTTATCGCTGCCATACTATCATGAACTGTGCAAAAACCTGTCCGAAAGGTTTGAACCCGGCCAAAGCGATTGCTGAAATCAAGAAATTAATGGTTGAGAGGGTGGTTTAGGATTCAGGATGCGGGATTCAGGATTCAGAGTTTATAACTTTTTCCCTGATCCTAGAATCCAGAATCACAAACCCTGATTCTATGGCCGTTTATACCCAACTTACCAGATCCGATATTGAAGGCCTGCTTGAGCAGTATGACATCGGGGTGCTTAAATCTTTCGAGCCGATAGCCGAAGGCGTAACGAACACTAATTATATTCTGACCACTACTCACCAATCATTAACCACTAATTACATCCTTACCTTGTTTGAAAAACATTTCGAGCTTGCCGAGCTTCCATATTTTACCGCGCTTATGCAGTGGTGGTATGAAAAGGGGATTTCCTGTCCGCGCCCCATAGCTGGAAAAAACGGGCGCACCCTTTGCGCGCTAAAGGAAAAACCGGCATTGATTGTTAGTTTCTTAGAAGGGGGCGGGGTTAAGAATATCCTGCCTGAGCATATGCTGCAACTTGGCGATATGGCAGCGCGGATGCATATTGCAGCGATTGATTTTCCCTATAGCAGGGAGAATCATTTATCCGTGAAAGGCTGGGAGCAATTAATTGACGAGATAATTGGCAGCGTTGATGAAATTGAGCCGGGTCTTAAAAAACTAATAGCTGAAGAATATAATTATTTAAGCGAGAACTGGCCAAATGACCTTCCTCGTGGGCCGGTACATGCAGATTTATTTCCAGACAATGTATTTTTTAACAAGCCATTTGGCGGGAAGCTTGTGCTTTCAGGAGTGATTGATTTTTATTTCTCCTGCAATGATTTCTGGGCATATGATCTTGCGATTATAATAAATGCCTGGTGTTTTGATGAGCGCCACAGGATGGTGAAAGAGCGTGTGCAGGCATTGTTTGCCGGGTATAATAATATTCGCACAATAAGCCCGGAAGAAGATAATGCTTTTGCGATCTTGCTGCGCGGCGCGGCGCTGCGTTTCCTGCTTACCCGCTGCCACGCATGGTTGAACCGTGAGGCTGGTGCCTTGGTGAATATAAAAGACCCGCTTGAATATGTGCAGAAATTAAAATTCCATCAGCAGGGCAACTTGTCATTTTGAACGTAGTGAGAAATCTTTAATGACCAAAAAGCATGTAAAAATATATACCGATGGGGCATGTTCTGGAAATCCAGGGCCGGGGGGCTGGGGCGCGATACTGGTTTATGGTGACAAGGAAAAAGAGCTTTCCGGCTTTGAGCCGGAAACCACCAATAACCGCATGGAGCTGATGGCGGTGATAGCAGCGCTTGAGCAATTAAAATTGCCTTGTACGGTGGATTTATACAGCGACAGCACCTATGTTTTAAAAGGCATAAGCGAGTGGCTTCCGGGCTGGAAAGCGCGGGGCTGGAAAACTGCCGACAAAAAGCCGGTGAAAAATGTTGAATACTGGCAGAGGCTGGAAAATGCGGCAGGCAGTCACAGCATTAAATGGCACTGGGTAAAAGGCCATAATGGCCACGACATGAACGAACGGGCCGATGAACTGGCGCGCAGGGCAATTATAACCCAATAACATCCCGCATTGAGTACATTCCAGGTTTTTTCTCGCGTGCCCAGAGGGCAGCGGCAATTGCCCCGGTTGCAAAAATAGAGCGTGAAAAACCTTGATGGGAAAGGGTTATTAATTCGCCATTTCCAGCAAATATTACATTATGGAGTCCCACAACATCGCCGCCGCGTAGCACAGAAAACCCTATATCGCCTTTTTCCCGTTCGCCCCCGCGTTCCATGACTTTTTTATCATCCAGCGACACTTTTCGTCCTTTTGCAGCGGCGCGGCCAAGCATTAGGGCGGTGCCTGATGGAGCGTCTTTTTTATGTTTGTGGTGCATTTCGCTTATTTCGATGTCATAGCCTTCGCCGAGCAATTCCGCTGTTCGCTCAACCAGCGATTCCAGTATATTAACCCCAAGGCTGAAATTTCCTGATTGCACGATACGTGCGGTCTGTGCACATTCATCTAATTTTTTCTGCTGGCCATCGGAAAAACCGGTGGTCCCTATGACAATTATTCCTCCGGTTTTTGCAATTTCGCGGGCGAGCGCCAGGGTTGCTTCTGGCGTTGTAAAGTCGATTGCGGCGTCAGCTTTCTGCGCAAGTATTGCCGGATCGGAAGTTATATATAATCCTGCCGCATGCTGCGGGGTGCCTGGGCGCACACTGCCTGCTGTTATTTTTACCGCATGGTTAGCGTTGGCGCTGGCAATTAATGCTTGTCCCATGCGACCGGTACATCCGGCGATGGCAAGAGTAAGCTGGTCATTCATGTGGTTTTTCCTTAGTTGCTATTATGCGCCATTATATGTTGTACGCGGGTAATGACAAGGCATTTTGCGCTTATTTGCGGCCATAAATAAATTTGGCACAGTTTATGCTTATACTTCCGGGTGATTGTTTTAACTGGGGTTTTAATATGGATAATAGCGTTTATATCACACTTTCGCGTGAACTTGCTTTGTTTCGCGATATGGAAGTGACGGCGAATAATATAGCAAACACCAATACCACCGGCTATAGCGGCGAGCATTTGCTGTTTAACTCATATTTAACGAAAGATGTGAACCAGAAAAACCGTAACGACATGGCCTTTGCCTATGATATTTCGAGCTATCATGATTTTGAGAATGCGCCGATAAAGGCCACTGGAAACCCGCTTGATTTAGCAATAGCCAGCGATGGTTTTTTTGCGATCGAAACCCCGCTTGGCACACGCTATACCCGCGCTGGAAATTTCCAGCTTGATGGTTCCGGAACGCTGGTCACAGCATCAGGAAACCCGGTGTTAAGCGATGGTGGGCAGCATATTACCTTTAATCCCGATGCCAGGGATATTGTAATCGGGCAGGCGGGGAATATTTCGGTGAACGGGCAGGAATTTGCAACTATCGGAATTTATAAATTCGATAATCCGCAACTGCTTGAAAGGCTGGATGGGGCAATGTTCAAAAGCGAAATAACACCGGAAACTTTGGTGGATGCAAAGCTTGTGCAGGGTGCGTTGTCGGGTGCGAATGTCAAGCCGGTTGTCGAGCTTACGCACATGATTGATGTTTCACGCCAGGTAGCGAACAGCGCGAAGATGATTGAAACGCTGTATGACCTGCAGCGCAAGTCGGCTAACACATGGGCGCAGCAGGCAAGTTAAATGTTCGTAGTTCGTAATTAGTAGTTCGTAATTCGTAAGGAAGTTTATATGGCTATAAAAAATTATAAAGAACTGGATGTATGGAATAAAGCAATGGCTTTAACCAACCTGATTTATGATGTAACATCTGATTTTCCAAAATCGGAAATATATGGCCTCGCCAATCAAATGCGCTGTGCTGCTATATCTATTCCTTCAAATATAGCCGAGGGAAGCGCCCACGAAAACAAGCCCGAGTTTTCACGATTTATAAATATTGCCCGAGGTTCGCTGGCTGAACTGGAAAACCAGATTATATTAGCGTGCGGCAGGAAATATATAATAAGCAAGAATAACGAAGACCTGGCTAACTTATCTAATGATATAAGCAGGATGTTGGTACGTTTATTGCAGTCAATTAAAGCTTAAAGCTTAAAGCTTACATAACTACGAATTACGAGAAGGAAAAGAATAATGAGAGCATTAGACATAGCAGCAACCGGGATGCAGGCGCAGCAGCTTTATGTGGATGTTACTTCGCAGAACCTTGCGAACATAAACACCACAGCATATAAATTACAGCGCCCGGAATTCCAGGATCTGCTCTACCAGAATGACAAAAGGGTAGGCACTAACTCTGCAGATTCGGGAACCATTGTCCCAACTGGAATACAGATCGGTCTGGGTGTGAAAACCGGGGCTATCTACCGCAATACCAATCAGGGGACTTTGCAGAATACAACCAATACGCTTGATGTTGCGATACAGGGCAAGGGGTTTTTACAGGTGACATTACCAAGTGGGGAGATTGCCTATACACGTGCTGGCGCGCTGCAGTTAAGCCCTAATGGCGTTATCGTAACCGCCGATGGCAACCAGGTTGAGCCTGCGATAACCGTGCCGCCCACTGCGACTGCAATAAGCATAAATTCATCGGGTGAAGTATTTGCAACTATTCCTAACCAGGTTGCGCCGCAGAATCTTGGCCAGTTCCAGACGGCAAGCTTCATAAACGAAGCCGGGCTGCAGGCTATTGGCGGAAATATGTATATGGAAACTGTTGCATCCGGCGCCCCGACCACTGGCACGCCAGGAACAGATGGTTATGGGACAATGCTCCAGGGTTATTTAGAGAGTTCTAACGTAGATGCTGTAACCGAGCTTACCAACCTCATAAAAGCGCAGCGCGTTTATGAAATGAACAGCAAGGTAATTTCTAAATCCGATGAAATGCTGCAAAACCTGAACCAGAGCGTATAGTAAAATGAAAAAAATACTTATTCTGTTTATAATATTTTTAATTCCTGTTGCAGCTTTGGCAGATGACAATGCGGTGCAGGCAGCGGTGCCGTCATATATTTTTAACATTACTTATGATGAAGCGCAGGATGCGGTAAGCAAGGCACTTACTGAAAAGCTGGCTGCAGAAAATAAAACCGGGCAAAGCGTTTCGGCTATAATAAATTCCCGTAAAACGACGCCCCTGTATTCTTCTGACAAGCCGGTTGATGTTGAGCTGCGCGGGCTCAGGGTTGACAGCTCGGTAAATCGCTGGAGTGCTAATATTGTTATATCTTCGGGCGAGAAAGTTATAAGCGCGTTGCCGCTTGCAGGGCGTTATATGATTATGAGCGAGCTTCCGGTTCTTAAGCATCAGGTGAGAAGTGGCGATGTGATAGGCAAGGATGATGTCGAGATAAAATCTTTTCCACAGGAAAGCACCCATAGCGATACGGTTTCTGATATTTCCGATATTATTGGCAAAAGCCCGTTGCGGGTTATTTCTCCTAACCGTCCGGTGCGCAGCAGTGAAATATCGGTTCCTGCGCTTATAAAAAAGAACGCGCTGGTGCAGATGCGCTATAAAACTGACAGTATGGAAATAACAACTGTTGGGCAGGCGCTGGCTGACGGCGCGAAGGGCGATGTGATTGAGATACGCAATACCGCAAGCAAGAAGATTACCCGTGCGGTAGTAACCAACAGTAACACGGTGGATGTTATTGCCCAGTCAATGCAGACAAGCGATGCGCAGCAAGCTGCACCGGTAAATTACTAGTAGGATGATGTTATGAAAAATAAATCGCAAGTTTGTCACCCAGCATTTATTGCGGGGGCCGGATGCCGCAACAAGTGCGGCATGACAATTGTTTTTCTTTCCTTGTCAATGCTTGGAGGTTGTACCAGCACTTTGGATAAGCTGGATGATATAGGAAAGCCGCCTAAGATGGCGGAGGTTATAAACCCTACCGAGCAGCCAGCATACAAGCCTATGACCTGGCCGACCCCGGAAACAGCGCCGCCGCAGAAGCAATATGCCAATTCGTTGTGGCAGCCGGGTGCACGCGCATTTTTCCGCGACCAGCGCGCGGCAAGGGTAGGGGATATACTCCGGGTGAATGTTAAGATCGAGGATAAGGCGGAGGTTGATAATGCTACCGAGCGCAAGCGCGATACTACTGATTCTGTAGCTGCTCCGGTTGTTTATGGGCTTGAGCATAAAATGCTCGGGCTATTACCGGACAGGGCAGATTCCAAGAATCTGTTAAGCGTTACCGGCAATACGAACAGCAAGGGCAATGGCAGCGTTAAACGTAAGGAAACTATTGAAACGCAGGTTGCCGCGCTTATCACGCAGGTGTTGCCTAATGGTAATTTTGTGATTGATGGCAGGCAGGAAGTGCGTATCAATTTCGAGATACGCGAAGTGTCGGTTAAGGGTGTGGTGCGCCCTGAGGATATAAAATCCGACAATACCATTGATTCCAGCCAGATAGCTGAATCCCGCATTATTTACGGTGGCCGTGGGCAGCTTAGCGATATGCAGCAGCCGCGCTGGGGTAATCAGGTTATAGAAACTCTGGCGCCGTTTTAAATCAGGATTCAGAGGTCAGTGTTCAGGGGGCAGGGCGTTGAGGGCATAAGCCCGTGGCAACCCATTTGCCGGATGTGTCGTCCTGCGAATGCGTGAGCATTGCGCAGGATCTCAGGATTGTTGAGTAGATCCTGTGCAGCCGCTCGCGCCTCACAGGATGACGAGAACTGTCGCCCCGCATTTATCGCGGGGTATGGGGCTTAGTCTTAATACCGGATGCCGCCCTGCGGCGGCATGACAAGCTGGGAAAATATCAAATGCAATTGCCATTGGGCATATGCGCCGTTTTGGGAAATATCAGCCTATTCCGCGGCTTTGATTCATGCTTGCGCCCATGGACGGCGTATAAGCAGGGGCTAAGGTTCCAATATCATCAGCGGCAACATGTTCAACCTTCATGCCACCATTGCTGCCTACTGCCTGTGCCTGCTCTTTAACTCTTTCAGGAACCATGCTTTTAGCAACTTCTTGAGAAGGCCCTTTTTGCGATATATCAGGAGAGTTAGAGGGAGATAAGTCAGGGGTATGCCCCTTTGCCTCGCTCAGCTTGTTAGGGGCAAGGCTGGCAACTGAGGATTTTTCCATATTCCTCAATTCGCTGGTTGCGGCATCCAACATACGCCCAGCCCCGCCAATAACGACATCATTCATAAAATAGTCTATGCCTTTACCCAATCCCTCCATAGCCTTGTCAATAAGCGGGGTTGCAGGTACTGTATTAGCAAATTGCATTTGTTGGTTATCTAATGCCATAATTTAGCCCATATGCTACATTAATCCTATTTTAATAATAGCCTAATACGGCAGGGAAATCAAAGGAAATCTGCGTCTAACCGTTAAAAACCAATAATGAATGAAACTTCTTATATAAGGCAATGGCTTAAAAAGGGCGGTTTAGAAAGCGGCGCCGGAGAGCCTTGCTGTCTGGGTGGATTTTACCGGCTCTACCACCAGTTCCCTGGATGGTTCTGCGGCTTTAGCCACTTCCGGTTGTTCCTGCCCGTCATCACGCGAATCTTTGTCCTGCGAGATAGTTTTTTGCTTGCTTTCAAGCTGGGCGAAGGTGCGGTCGAGCATCTCTATCATTTCGTCATCACGGGCACTGGCCGAGCTTCCGCCCATTATAACCGCCACCAGGTTATAGCCATCCTTGCGCACTGAGGTTACGAGGTTGAAGCCCGAAGCGCGGATATAGCCGGTTTTTATGCCGTCCACCCCTGCATAACGGTACATAACGCGGTTATGGCCGGGATAGGTTATGCCATTATAAGCAAAGGATTTTGTTTTGAACATCGGGTAATATTCGGGGAAATCGCGGCGCAGGGCGATGCCCAGCTTGGCCATATCATAGGCGGTGGTGAGCTGCTGGTTATCGGGCAGGCCGTTGGGATTGCGGAAAACCGTGTCTTTCATGCCCAGGGCGCGGGCTTTCTGGGTCATCAGAAGGGAGAAATTCCAGGCAGTTCCGCCAAGGGCTTCAGCCAGAACCACCGCCGAATCATTAGCCGAGCGCACTATTACGCTTTCGATCGCGGTTTTAACCGGGAGCTGGTCGCCTGCGGAGAGGGAAATATTGGTTTGCGGCTGCCCGGCTGCTTTTTCGGAAACGGGCAGGCTGCCATCCATCTGTAGTTTGCCCTTTTTGATGGCATCAAAGGTCAGGTACAGGGTCATCATTTTAGTGAGGGAGGCGGGATAGCGGGTTCCGCCTGCGTTCTTTTCATATAAAATATTGCCGTTATCAGCATTCACCACCAGGGCAGAAAAGCGCGAGTTGGAATTTGCGGCGGATTTTTTATATTTGCTCTTTGACAGCTTGACCTGCTTGCCTGCGGAGCTGTGTTTTTTATGGGATTGTTTCGCCTGCGCATCGAAAGAGGTCACACCTGAGATTGGTAAGAAAAGTAATGTACCTAATATAATAATACGCAGATTCCATTGCATGCGGCTATCTGTTCCTTTTGTCTTTAACGAGAAAACGTATGGATTATTTATACAAAAAATATCTCATTAGGGAAAGTATAAATTGTCATTATTCCCAAATAAAATATTTTAAAAAAAATTATGCTGGGGGAATTTTACTGGCGGCAATTGATTGCCGGTGATGCTGCATTGCAATAGTTTAACGTATGAATATATTTTTGCTCCATATTAAAACCATTTTAAAAATTGTCATGCCTTGACAATTAATGCCGCCCTAAGTATATTGACTTCAGTTAAATGCTGCACTGCGAAAAAATATTTTTAGCCGGTGTATACGAATAAAACCCAAACGGAGGAATTTGTCATGACCCAACAAGCGAAAAAAATATCCGGCCAGCCAGCAGTTAAGCTAGCTTCCAGTGTTGCAAATAAAGCAGCTAAAAATACCATGTCTGCTGTGGAATCTACCCGCAGCTCAGCAGAAAGCGTTGTTAATATCAGCAGCTCCGCAGTGAAAGACCTGCTGGCCAATGGCGCTTCGGAAGCACAGAAAGTTCAGGAAAAGGCGTTTGAAATGGGCCGCGAAAGTGCTGAGCATCTTTCCAAATCTGCTGATGCTTTGAGCAAATCTTTGTATGAAGCTATTTCAATGTCGCGTGACAATATTGAAACAATGGTTGAATGCGGAAATTTAACCGCATCCCTTGCTAAAGATTTAAGCAACGAAATGATCGAATATGCGAACCAGGCATTTTCTGATAATGTTGAATTATCAAAAAGTGTTTTTGCCTGCCGCACAATCAACGATATGGTTGACCTGCAAAATAAAATAGTGAAAAGCTCGCTGGATAGTTTCTTCAACCAGTCAAGCAAGCTTTCGGGAATGATATTTGAATATAGCTCCGAAGCTTTCGAGCCGATAAATGAACGCTTTGCCGAAGCTACCGAGCAGATGAGCAAGGCCTTGGCTGACGCTTAGTACTGCTTGACGTATATGATAGCATGTGATACCTCTTCAAGAGAGATGAGGAGAGTCATGTGCTTCAAAGGCTAATTCGGTGTCTGCCTCTTTTTCTATAGAGTTCTCCTGCCATAATGGAAGGCGACTCCCGTTAGATGATGGATGCCTCCCCGAAAAAGACCCGAAGAAATCGGTCGCACGGCATTTACCTTATCAGCTATATTTAATGAGAAGGGGAAGCGCTTTGCCTAAACCAAGTAATCCTTCAGCGCATGCTAGCCATGTTGATAAGCTGAAGCGGGGGTATGTCACACCCAAGTATGAAGATACTGTTCTTGTAGCGGTGCGGGTTGAGCCGGACACGCGTGATAAATTCCATGCAGTCATGCGCGCAAAAGGAACGACTGCACAAGAATTTCTTTCTGAGATTATTACTCAGGAAGTAGAAAAAAACCCTGACCTTGTTCGCAAGGGTGAGCAAATGGAAGCTGAGGGTACAAAGAAAAATTACCGGACAAAATTGCAGATGCTCAAAGAAGAAAACGCTCGTTTGCGTCAGCAGGTTCATCCAAACAATTCCCGCCGCACCGTGTAAACCCTAGAGCATTTTCCATTTAATCGTGCGTGTTGTTATCCTTCGTCTCATGTACTATTGTACACTTCGCCTCGGATGCCTAACGCACAACTAAAGCGAAAACGCTCTAATTTAAAGCAGTAATAATAGAAAATCCCCGCTGTTAACCCGGCGGGGTTTTTTATTGTCCTGTGAGGAGTGGAGCTACTGCACAGGACATGGCTTGCATTTGATATTTTCCCAGCTTGTCATGCCGCCGGATGGCGGCATCCGGTATTAAGCCTAAGCTCCAGACCCCGCAACAAGTGCGGGGTGACAGGGGGCGGGTGCGGGGTTTTTATCCTGTGAGGAGTGGAGCTACTGCACAGGACATGGCTTGCATTTGATATTTTCCCAGCTTGTCATGCTGCCGAAGGGCGGCATCCGGTATTAAGCCCCAGACCCCGCAATAAATGCGGGGCGACAGGTGGAGTGCGGTGTTCTTGTCCTGTGAGGCGCGTAGCGACTGCACAGTATCTCCTCAATAATCCTGAGATCCTTCGCAATGCTTACGCATTCGCAGGCTAACACCATCACCTGGAACCCATACCCTGAATGCCAGCTACTTTGATATTGTTTCAATCACTATTTGTTCGCTCAGTATCTGCGGCAGGACAACTGGCGTGCCGCCATCTTTCGGGTAGAACACGTTAAGCGGTACGCCGTTATAGCCAAAGCTGTTCAGGAATTTGGTTATTTCCGGGTTTTTGCTGGTCCAGTCGGCAATCATAAATACTACGTTATTATCCTTAAATGCTCTTTGCGTATTTTTAGTATCAAGCGCCACGTTTTTGTTTAACTGGCAGGTAATGCACCATGCAGCGGTCACATCTACATAAACTGCCTTATTTTCGCCACGCAGGCGGCTAAGTTCGCTGGCTGAATAGGGGATGGAATCGCTATTGGTAATATTGATTTTGCCGAGGGAAAAAATGATAGCCATCAGCATGATCAGGGATGAAACAAGAAAGAATATGCGGAAGAAAATATTGCAGCGCGAATTTACTTTTTGCAGCCAGATTATAAAAATAATAAGCAGCAGGCCGCACAGGGAAAGTGCCACCCCGTCTATTCCTATCTGTTTGCCAAGAACCCATAGCAACCATACTACCGAGGCATAAATGGGGAAGGCCAGGAATTCCTTGAACTGTTCCATCCATGCGCCGG
Source organism: Alphaproteobacteria bacterium (assembly GCA_039808985.1). Taxonomy (GTDB): domain Bacteria; phylum Pseudomonadota; class Alphaproteobacteria; order Rickettsiales; family SXRF01; genus SXRF01. The sequence continues at coordinate 17,183 of JBDHUC010000020.1, forward strand.
GGCGGGGCAGGAGTTTAAGCAGGCCCGGGAAAATGCTGATAAGCAAAAAAGGCAGGGCAAGGCCAAGGCCAAGCGTCAGGAATACAAGTATTGCTGCCCATGATGGCAGGAGGAGCGCCGCCCCAACTGCGGAGGCCATGAACGGGGCAGTGCATGGCGTGGCTACAAGCGTTGCCAGTATGCCGGTGAAAAAACTGCCGCGCAGGGAGTTTCCATGGGTTATTTCTTTTCCTGCATTGCCAAATATAACCGGCAGATAAAATGCCCCGGAGAGATTAAGCCCGACTAAAAAAAGCAAATAAATAAGGAAGCCGATAAAGGCTGGCGACTGCATCTGGAAGCCCCATCCAACGGCTTCCCCGCCTTGCCGGAGGGTGATAATAAGCAGGGCAATTGCAAAAAATGACAGGAGCACGCCAAGCGTATAGGCGATTCCATATTTTGCGGTATGAGTTCGCACATGACCTGATTTTTTCACCAGTGACAGCGCCTTCAGCGAAAGTATAGGCAGGACGCAGGGCATGACATTCAGTATGATGCCGCCGAGCAGGGCTAGGGAGAGGGTGGTTAGCAGCGCGGCCAATGAAAGGCTCGCGGAAGGTTGGGTTGCTTCTTCTTGCAAAGAGGGGGTGTTTTCTTCCTTTTTTTCTTCATTTTTTTCTGTGGCGATAGTTTTTTCACCTGCCGGAAGTTCTAAATTTACGGTCTGTTCTTCAGGGATGCATATCTGGGAGCAAACCAGCCACTGCACGCGCACGCTAAAATTATACGACTTATCATCAAGCTTGTCGGGCGCCTTGAGCGTTATCGGAAGCAATGTCTGCCCGCTATAGCCATAGGTTGTTAATTTCCCCTCGCTGAATTTTTCCGGTGAAGGCCACTGGATTTCCCCGGCAGAAAAACCATCGGGCAGTTTCCATTCAAGTTTGGTTGGAAGACCGGCATCGCCAGGTTCTTTATAGTAAGTGTGCCAGCCTTGTGGGGTATCAAGCAATATCTGGGTTTTTATATCTTCACCAGCATTTACCGAGTAAGTGTCGCTAAGCAAGGTGGCGCGGACAACATTTTCAGCACTTGCAGTTTGTGCAAATAAAATAAGCTGGGCAAGGATTGCGAAGAACAACCCTGCTGTCATTTTAAGCTTATATGAAAATTTGCCCATAAATTATTTGTGCTTAACTTCTTCCAGTTTTTTGCGGTCGATATTTATACCCTCAGCCTGGATTTCGATGCGAACCTCGTCGCCAACCATGGGCAGGTATGAATTCATGCCGAAATCCGAGCGTTTAATAGTTGCGCTGGCTGTGAAACCAGCGACATACTGGTTGGTTATCGGGTGGTATCCGGCCTTGTTAAAATGCACAGAAAGCACTACCGGGCTGCTGACCCCAAGCATTGTTATTTTGCCTTCCACTTCGCCGCTATTTTTTCCGGTTACTTTTATATCGCTGCTTGAAAATTTTATGGTCGGGAACTGGGATGATTTAAAAAAATCATCGCCTTGCAATTTTTTGTCGAGTTCGGCGCTGCTGGTTTTTATACCAGATGGATTCAGGGTTATTTCCACTTTGCTGTCATTGGGATTTTTTTCATCGAAGGTGAAATATCCGTCATAATCAGTAAAGCGTCCAACCATATCAGAAAAACCAAGATGGTTTACATAAAATAAAATATTTGTATGCGCTTTATCAAATTCATATTTATCGGTGGCCAGCGCGGCTACCGGCAGGATTGAAATAATTATTGCTGCTGACAGCGTGATTATATTTTTTATGAAATTCATAACAGCTCCATTTTATTATATAGAGTTAATTAGGTAGAGTTAATTATTAGAGATCTTTTTTGTAAAATTAATATAGTCATTTATTATGTTAAATAAAAGTTCCTGCTGTGGCTTGTCTATTAAATCGCCGGATGAATTGAATGCATTTTGCGCGTGCGCCAGCGGGAAAACCTTATGAAATACAAACATATGCTGCGCTTCTAGCGGTGATTTGAATTGCTGCAGGCCGCTGATTCCGCCGCGTGCACCAGTCGTTGCCGACATTAGAAGCGCGGTTTTTCCGGCAAGAGGGTTTGGTTTTATAAGCGATGTCCAGTCGATTATATTTTTAAGGGAGCCGGGGAATGACCAGTTATATTCCGGCATCGAAATTATTATTCCGTCAATCCCTTCAACTTTTTTTGCAAATAACAGCGTGGAGTCAGGCTGGTCTTTCGAATAAATATCGTTATAAATTTCCATGTCGAATTCGCCGTAATCTGCAACAGCAACCTGTGCGCCAAGGGATTGCATATTTTTTACGGCTAGCTGCACAAGCTTCAAATTCAAGGATTCAGGGCGGTGCGAAGCGGCAAAAGCAAGAAATTTCATTCTCTGGTCCTTGTTTTAAATTGTTATCTGCGGCCTTCTAAAAATTCTACCAGCTTTTTGAAAGCGCGGGCGCGGTGGCTTATTGCTTGTTTTTTGTAGTGATCCATCTGCGCGAAAGTTATATCATAGCCATCAGGGATAAAAACAGGGTCATAGCCAAAACCTTTTTCACCCTGCGGCGGGAATTGCAATGTACCGTCTATCCGGCCTTCAAAAATATGGTTCTCGCCGCCTGGAAAATAGAGGCAAAGCGAGCATATGAAGCTTGCTTTAGTGGTATTTATATCCTCTATATTTTTTGCTTTGAGTTCTTTTTCTATACGGGCAAAAGCGACTGTGAAATCTTTGTTTTCACCAGCCCATCTTGCCGAAAAAATGCCGGGAGCACCGCCAAGTGCCGGTATTGCCAGGCCTGAATCATCGGCAAGGGCGACAAGCCCTGTTTTTGCGGTTGTGTTGTGCGCCTTAAGAAGCGCGTTCTCGGCAAAGGTAAGCCCGGTTTCCTCGGGCTCATCAACATTCATCTCTCCTGCGGAAACCACTGAGAATCCAAGAGGTGCCAGCAGTTCCCCAATCTCCTTGACCTTGCCTTTGTTATGGCTGGCGATAACTATTTTGGGTATGGGCTGCATTAAAGCCCCATTGCCTTTTTCTGGGCCTGGGCAAGTTCTTTTATGCCTAGTCTGGCCAGTGAAAATAATGCTGAGAACTGTTCTTCCTCAACCGGTTTTTCTTCGGCAGTACACTGGATTTCTATTATGCGGCCATCAGCAGTAAGCACGAAGTTAGCATCCATGGTTGCGGCGCTGTCCTCATCATAATCCAGGTCCAATACCGGAACGCCTTTATAAATTCCGCAGGAAACCGCGGCTACCTGCCCGGTAATTGGCGATTGTTTTATAAGCCCGGATTTAAGCAGCGAGTCAACGGCGTGATGCAGCGCTACATAAGCCCCGGTTATTGAGGCTGTGCGCGTTCCACCGTCAGCTTCTATAACGTCACAATCAATTGTTATCTGACGTTCGCCGAGCATTTTCAAATCAACTACCGAGCGCAGGGAACGGCCTATAAGGCGCTGTATTTCCTGTGTCCGGCCTGATTGTTTTCCCTTTGCCGCCTCGCGTGGTATGCGGCTGTTGGTTGAGCGCGGAAGCATCCCATATTCGGCAGTAACCCAGCCTTTTCCGGTATTCTTTAAGAAGCCGGGCACCCCGCTTTCAATAGTAGCGGTGCACAGCACATGGGTATTTCCGCACTGTATAAGGCAGGAGCCTTCCGCATTGCGGCTGAACCCGGCAGTTAATGTGAGTTGTCGTAGCGAGTCTGGTTGCCGCTTTGATGGGCGCATTTGTTTTCTTTCTATGTCTTTATTATTGTTTATAAGCTTTTGGGTGTTCCTCTTTCCATTTCTGGGCGAGGCGTTTTCCCTCGGTAACGCGCTCCGGTGTCATCCTTGCTTCAAGGCGGTATATTTCCTTCATGGCGTCGATTTGTTTTTTATCGGCGGCAAGACTTATCCACATATAGGCATTCACATAATCCTTGCTGGCAAAGTCATCACCTATCTCGTAATACATTCCTACATCTTTCATTGCATCCGGCAGGCCCTGGTCGGCAGCTTTTTTCCACCATTTAAGAGCAGTTTCTGTGCTCCTGCGATCAACGCCCTGTCCGGAATCATACATAAGCCCAAGATTGTATTGCGCCGGGGCATAACCACTTTCTGCGGCCTTCGACCACCATTTAACTGCTTTGTACGGATCACGCTCAACATGCTCATCGGAGTTATATATTACCCCAAGATTGAACTGAGCCATTGTATGCCCTTGCTCGGCTGCCTCAGTGTACCATTTTATGGCCTCATCATAATCCTGTTCTACAACATCGCTGCCATTTGCATATTCCAGGGCCATTTCGTACTGGGCGTTTTTGTCGCCGTTTTCTGCCCTGTTTTTTGTGCTGTCTGGGGTCCTGAATTCAAAGGAGATATAAAGAAGTATCACCAATACTGCCGCTATGGAGATTTTTATATAGTCGCTCTTTTTTAATTTTTTCATTTTTCTGTTCCCTTCAGCAATTTATCGCTGGCTGTTTCTATAGCATTTTCCAGCCTGGTTATAAATTCTTTTTTTCCAAGCCCTTGTTCGATTTGTGGCAGGAATTCGATGGTTATTATACCAGATTTTTTAAAAAAAGCATTCTTTCCCCAAAAAACCCCGGAATTGAGGGCTACAGGCACTACCGGGACGCCAAGGCTGCTATATATAGCGGTTATTCCCGGCTGGTAATCGGGAGGGGAGCCTGGCCTGGTACGGGTTCCTTCGGGGAAAATTACTATAGGGCGGCCTTCATTTAAAGCTTCTTTTCCATCGCGGATAAGTTTTTTAATACTGCTTGCCCCGGCTTTCCTGTCAATAGCTATCATTTTCATGCGCCATAGATACCAGCCCCAGAATGGCAGGCGCAGCAGCTCTTTTTTAAGCACATAGGCGACATTAGGAAACAAAGCCAGGAAGATAAGCGTATCCCACGCCGACTGGTGCTTTGAGGCATAAACTACTGGCTGGCTGCTGATATTTTCCTGTCCGCGCACTTCATAGCTTATATTGCAGAAGATACGTGCGAAAAACAGCGATACTACCGCCCATGGTTTGCCAACTTTCAGCGCGGCCTTAGATGAAACCACGAAAAAAGGTATGAACAATATGGCGGATATGAAGGCCCATGCGAAAAAAGCAATATTAAACGCGATTGATTGTAAGATGAGAAGGGGAGTAATTTTCATATATGTTGTGTAGCAGAAACGAACAGGTGGCGCAATTTGCTTGCTATATATTTATGGTATTCTGAAAATAAAAGTTCATTGTCACTGGCGATTACCGGGGCCGGGATAATGTGCACCGAGGGCAGGGCGGTAGATATTTCCAGTATGCTCCTTGGCATATGGTAGTTGGTGGTAACGAGGATGATATTTTTATAATGGGATGATTTGAGCCATTTTCTTATTTCCTGCGCATTGCCAATAGTGTTTTCCGCCTGGTGGCCTATCGCAATTTCAGCTTCGTTAATTGTTTTCTCGATGGCATCGGGCGCCTGTTTTACTATGTCGGAAACTGTAACTTTCTCGCCCACACCGCTTACAAACATGGTGCTGCCTTTATGTTGCGCGAGAAGCTGAAGGCCATATTCCAGCCTGCCAGCGCCGCCTGTCAGCACAATAATTGCGGCATCGGGAGTTTTTGGGATTTCGGCCTGGATTTTAGGTATCTGGGTTATGAACCAGATAAGTCCACTAAGCCATAAAAATAATATAAAAATGAAACTCAGGAATATTTTTTTGCGCAGGCCTAGCGGGGTCATAACATCTGTTTTAGTTGTTTCAATACAGAAATACGCGCTGTTGCCCAGGCTACTATGCCGCAGGAAAAGGCCATGCCCACCAGTAGCAGAAAATGGGTTTTGCTCATGGCGAGCGAGGGGATTGAAGGGTTGCCAAGCGACTGCATGTAAAGGCCCATGCCCCAGAATCCAAGAGCTGCGATAATGCATCCGGCACTGGCCCCGCGCATTGTGACCATGCAGGCTTCCTGCTGGAACTGCCGGGCGATATATTTATCTTCCGCGCCAACGGAATGGAGCAGGTGCACTGCCTTTTTATGCAGATGCAGCGAGGCGCGTGAGGTAAAGGCTATCATAAGCCCTATGGAAACGACTATAAGCAATGCGAACATGGTGATAACCGTGCGGATTGCGGTTGAGAAGCTGATGAATGCTGAAACCCATGCTTCATGTGTATCCACTTCGGTTCCGGGCGCAAGCAGGGAGAGGGCGGCCTGTAATTTTGGTATATCAACGGTAACGCCTTGTTTTAAGGTAACATCCAACACTATAGGGAGTGGTAGGTCTGCCCTTGACATTTCCTCGCCAAGCCACGGCACAAGAATTTTACGCAATTTTTCCGTGTCCACCCGCGCAACGGTAAGCACCCCGGATGATTGCTCAAGGGCATTGGTGATTTTGTCGATTGTTTCATCGGAAGGTACGTGCTCACTATCAAGAACCGGGATATTTACCGTTATATTGTGCGTGTAGTCGCCATGGCGGTCAATAACCCATCCATTGATGGTTACTACGAAACATAAAAGCAGGGCGGCAAGCGTAACCATCATGCCGATAAGCCAGGGCAGGAAGCGGTGTGAATCATCGGAAGAGAAGGCTATATCGGTACGCATTCATCCTGCTTTAATCAGATTGGACAGAGAAAAAAATATAACCCGAACCGGCAGAGGCTTCAAGTGAAGGTTTTTAATTTGTCATACTGCGGCTCACAGGATAACAATTAAGCGCTGGTATCCACCTTCTTCACTTCGGGGCCGGAGGTTTTGGAAACGGCAACCATGGCCGGGCGCAACAGCCTGTCGGCGATCATATATCCCGCCTGTATAACCTGCACAACGGTTCCTGCTTCCACATCATTTTTTTCCACCTGCACAACTGCCTGGTGAAAGTTATGGTCGAATTTCTGGCCTATAGGGTTAATACGCACTATTTTATATTTATTAAAAATCCCCAGAAGCTCCTGAAGGGTCAGGTTGATGCCTTCACCCATGGTTTTGAGCAGGGCATTATTTTCCATTTCCTGCGGCGGGATGGTTTCTGCCGCGCGCTGCAGGTTTTCAAGCACGCTTACCATATCACCTGCGAAGGCGGTTATGGCGAATTTGCTGTTTTCCTCCAGGTCGCGTTGCGAGCGTTTGCGCACATTATCGGTTTCCGCCACCGAGCGCATCCAGCTATCGCGCAGTTTGCCGCATTCTTCTTCGAGCTGCGCTATACGGGCGTCTTTAAGGTCAATAACCTCGGCTTCGGCGTTTCCCTCAGCATTTTGCGCCATATCAGCCGGGTTCTGGTCGTTGTCTACTGGGTCGCGTGAAATAGCCATGTCTTGTCCTTTTAATGTGTAAGTTAATCAGTTATATAGGTTAAGGCCTATATGGGGAATATAAACGGATTTTTCAAGTATTACTTAAATAAGCAGATTTGTGTTGCAAAAAAAAACTTAACCTTTAATCAATTAGCTGCATTGTATTAATAATAGAGTATATTCAGGGAGTAATGCCAAGTGGACAAGAATAGCCTAGGTAATAAAAGGATATGTGTTGGGTGCAGTGCCAAATTTTACGATCTGGGTAAAAATCCAGCCCCGTGCCCTAAATGCAGGACCATGAATGATATTAACGCCCAGTTCAGGGTCCGTCGCAAAAGCAAGGCCACTATTGAGGTGGATAATGATGATCCGCTGGTAAAGCAGAAGGCTAAACAGGAAGCCAAGCAGAAACCGAAGAAAGCCGGAAAGCATGTTGAAGGCGTTGACCTTGAGGATTTCGAGGAGATCGTGGTCGAAGGTGAAGACGAGATCGAAGAAATGGAAGAGATTGACGATATTGACGACATTGAAGATCTGGAAGAGCTGGAAGATGTTGAACCGGAAGAGCCAATGGATGATGATATTACCATTGATGATGATACGCTGATTGATGATGTAGAGGAAGATGGAGATATTGAAGAGGCTGAGGAAGAAGAAGTCCCGGTAAAGAAGCCTGCGAAAACTCCTGCTAAACCGGCTCCTAAAGGTAAAAAGAAATAGCGGAAGGAATAGCGGCAGGTTTAATGCCTGCCTAATTCTCCCATTTCGCGAGCTTCCTGGTTCCTGATATGTAGCTGCCAGCCGCCTTCCTTTTTCGATGGCGTGGATACGAAGAACGATAATTCATCCCGCGTATGGTTGAGCAGCTCTTTTTCCGGGGCGTTTGCATAAGGGTTCATCAGGCCTTTTTCCATAAGTCCGGTAAGGCGCGATGCGTTATATACTGCCAGCACCCGTTGTTCATCGCCACGCCTTACACTTGGGTAGGATATAAAGGCAGTATTGGTATCAATAATTTTGTCACTTGCTGTTATATCCCTAATTTCGTCTTTGCTTACATTCTTAAATGTATCGGCGATTGAGGAAATGCTTTTCAGTATTTTTTTGAAATAATCGGCAAGGCCATTTTTACGGCCAGTATTACTCAGGCCTTTTATCTCCTCGCGCTTCATATCGACAGTTTCTGCTATAAGATATTGCTCGCCCTTTTTTCCATCCGTTGCGATAAGTGAAACTTTATCAACATTGCGGTCGGCCACAGCGTCGAGGAAAGAAGGCGCGAAATTCACATGCTTATCGGCAACCATTATCCATGGCATTGCCCGGTTATCTTTTTCATAGCGTGATTTTACCCGGTTTACCGCAGCTTCATAGCTTGATTCAACTGCTGCGACCTGGGTGTTGAAGCCTGCTTCCTTGAAGCGTTTAACATATTTGTCGTTGCGGCCTTTATAATTAATTCCCGAGCCATCGCATAATATATTGACCTTATCCCGCAAAGCCCGGTCGATGACCTGGTTGCGCAGTTCGGTAGCGTAGGAGTTTACGATCGCATAATCATCGGCATGGTGCCCTGCTGCAAGCAGCAGCGTGTTCATATCGTTATGCTCGCGGAAATTATCGAGCGAAGAAACAACGTAATTATTGCCGCACTGTGCCTTTATAATTTTCTCAACTACTGATTTGCCTGAGCCGGAGCCGCCCATGCTGGTATACATCTGGGGTTGCTTTACCGGGGTAACAATTTTCCTGTCAAATTTCTGCTCGATAATTGAGCTGATATTTTTCATATTGGCATTTACATGGTCATAGCTTATATCCAGCATTTTATGCAGATATTCGTTGCTGGTTCGGTCTTTCCAAGGCTTCAGGAATTCCTGCCTGGTTTTATTGCCGGTATTATGCAGCACGGTTATTTTTATTTCTTTGCCGCCTTTATATTCATCACCAGCGACATCGCGGTTGCGCTGGATAAAATCCATAATGCTATTATGGGCGGGGGCGCGCAGGCCACTCATTATATTCAGGTCGAGGCAGACGAGGGGGGCTTGCTCATCTTTTATTGCAAAGCCGCATATATCTTTTTTGCTTCGCAGCCCGTTAAGCTCATCCTGCAATGATTTATTGGGGTCGGAGGTCTTTGCCGCAGAGGTTATATATTTTTCGGTTTTGAAGGTCAGGTCGGCGATAAAGCCATCTTTTTTTAAATGATCTTCTATACCTTTTTTTACTTTGTTAAATTCCACTAACCCGCCATTCATGGTCACCAGATATTTAACATTATCCTGGGTGTGGGAGAGGAAAGGGACACCGCCTATAATTTCCGAATGGTCGCTCCAGACCGTATATTGCTTATCATCCTGATGGTGGTTCATCAGCGGGTGGATAATTGTCAGGTCGGTTGCGTGTTTGAAAGCTTTTACTATATCGGCGTGGTTTGGGGGGGAGGCGGCCATGGCTGATAAATCATGGCTGTCGAGCCTGCGGAAATCCACTCCTTCAGGGTATACTGCGGCAACTGCGGGAAGCTTGCTAAGTGCGACCATGAAAAAATCAAGGGTAAGTTTATTGCCGTAGCTGTATAGCTTTGGGTCTAGCCGTTGCACGTCTTCATAGAACTCGGCAAGTTTTGTAGCGAATTTCTCACGGGCTTTTTCTTCGGGTTTGAAGCGCAGGGCAAAGCCATTTTCATCGAACAGCCCGGCAGGGTTGCCATCCTTATCTTTTTCTTTGGAGAAAAAAACTTTTTCGATTATTTCGCGCAGCTTTATACGGTTTTCACCGCTTACCTTGTCGTTATTGCCGTTCCAGTCCTGGAAAAGCTGGTGGTGGGTATCGTGGAACAGTTCTTCCAGATGGACGATACGCAGCGATGCGTAATCAGTCTTGGTGGCTTTTGCGCGTTTTTCTATCTGCTCAAGCCATTCAATCCCTCGGTTCAGCGCTATCGCTGTGCGCAGGTCTTCTTCGGCTTTTTGCGATTTTGATTGCGAAGGGGCAAGGGTATCGGAGCTCATTCTTTTATCCCGCTTAACTGGGATTTAAGGGAGATGCGGTGTTCTTCAAGCGTTTGCTTGCCGTTTAGTAGTGGGGACATAAGGCGTATCAATGATTTTGAAATTTCGGTGTCATTTGCGGCGAAGATAGCGGCGGCTTCCTCGAAGCTGTTAATTTTATCCGTTTTCCCAATATCGTTTTTATTCATATATCCGGCGCAAATAAAGAGTGCTTTAGCAATAGCTAAGAATAACCCAGAGGCTGCTAATAAACATGTGAAGTTTTTATGACAATTTAGAAAAAACCCGGCGCTGATTATTGATTTTTCATAATTTTTTAGTGGAAGCCGGTATATGAAGGCTTGTAACAGATATTAAAACCCTGTTTTAATTAGAAAACCGCAGGATGGGGTGCTATGGCTGACTTTATAAGTCCCGGTAAAATCATATTGATCAATTGATGTTGTGCAGGATTTTGCTGTGCCGAATTGGTAGGCATCAAAACCAATGTCTGCTGGTGCAACTGTTCCTGCAATCATAAAGCCGCCTGTTGGTGTTCCGTCATCTATTTTCTGGTCGAGCGCCATGGCCTGTGCCGGGGTCAGGAAGCCTGTGCCATATCTCCATCCGGTATGGAGAGCCCCAAGCCAGAATGCATTTTTGTAATTCATGGCGTAAAATACATTGTCATAAAAATTGTTAGTGAAATCCAGGTAACTGACGCTAAAACCAATATTATCAATTACAGTTGATGGAGAATTTAGATCGCGTATTGTTTCGCAATCGCTGCTGCCGCCATTCGTTCCGGTATATTTTCCTTTTATAATACCAGCTATTGCAAGATGCTGCCAGAAACGGAACATTTCGTAGCCTTGCGCCTGCGGGCCGGCGATTCCCTGGCTGTCAAACTGGCAATCCCTTACCTGTCCATCGCCATTGCCGTTGCAGGTCCGGGAGCCGCTACTTGGAGTTATAATGCATGTTGCAGGGTTGGAATTTTCTGCCCCAAAAAAATCTGTGGCATTTGGGCAGTCGCCGGGAAGGCAATTATATTTCAGTCTGAAAACATTTACGGCCGTCCTGTATTCATCGATATTTTTTGCTACGCTCTTGAATTGTGCAGCCCTTACCAGGTCATTACCAACCAGTATGCCGCCGACAATAAGCCCGATTATGATAAGCGCTATGGAAAGCTCTATTAACGTAAAGGCGTGATTACTATGGCGAGAAGCCTGGGGATTAGGGCGCATTCTACGTAATAAAATTCTGTATTATAAATATATATAATTTATATATTTATTTAGGGAAAAAGAAAACAAAAAACTATCTAATAATAAAAGATGAGTTGGCTCAGTTGGTTGGCATCAGGCCTATATATTTTCTGGCATAAGCATTTTTGGCGCGGTTCCAGCCGCGTTCATGCAGGTTATAGCAGAAGGTCTGCACCAGCGGCTCTACGATGCCGATGGATAGGGCAATTGCCCAGTCGCCGCTAAGCAGGTAGGCAATGGTTATCGCTACTGTAAAATGCATCAGGCAATAGGTGAGGGTTTTCATCATGGTCTGGTGATCGAATATAAGCCTGCTCATAAAATTCCTTGTTATTTGGTTGCTCTCATAGATTGTAATGCAATTAAGAGTCATTCGCAATTGATAAATATAGTAGCTTAGTATAAGAATTATTTGTAATTAATAACATTAAAAGGAGGTTCTTATGAAAAATTTTGCTATATTTTCTGCTATTATCGCGCTTTTGTTCATCGCTGCCTGCAATACCATAGAGGGAATGGGCGAGGATATTAAAAAAGGTGGCGCAACAATAGAAAGAGTTGCGCGGTAGTAGATAATGGTAGAATCCTACCATAGGATATGGTGCAGTGGTCAGGAAGAGGGGATTAGGCCGCTGCCGGTGTCTGTGTGACAGCTATTGTCATTGCGAACCGAAGGTGAAGAAATCCAGCCAGCTTGCAGATAAATAGATGAATAGATTAATAGATTAATAAGATACTTATTCATCCCCATTTTTTAATTATGCCAGTGTTTGGAATGAAAAGCAAAGCCAAGCTCGAGTTCCACTTCTTCCTGGGAGGGTTATATACCAAATAAGTTGCCCGTAGAAATTTGGTTTAAAACAAAAAAAGCGGGCTTATAAGACCTGGCAACGACATACTCTCCCATGCCTTAAGACATAGTACCATCTGCGCTAAGGAGTTTCACGGTCGTGTTCGAGATGGGAACGGGTGGGGCCTTCCTTGCAATAATCACCAGGTCATATAAGCCCGCTTCTTGATGGTTTCTATGGGGGCCTAAATCGTTAGAGCATTTTCCATTTAATCGTGCGTGTTGTTATCCTTCGTCTCATGTACTATTGTACACTTCGCCTCGGATGCCTAACGCACAACTAAAGCGAAAACGCTCTAGTTTCGTACTCGCTCATGTCAGGTAGCGCTGCTACCTTCAATCGCTGCGTGCGAAACTGCCTAGTATCCATCCCATATAAAGCCATCAATGCGACTTTATATGTGTTTAGGTTTTTCTGACACCTTTTTAGATGAATGGATGAATCGATAAATGGATGAATCAAGCATATTCATCTATTAATCTATTAATCGAACTGTATTGGTGCTGTTTAGCACTGTACGCCATAAATCAGACATCAGTGATAAATAAATCAATCGGGTTATTAGTACTGGTTAGCTTAAAGCATTGCTGCTCTTACACACCCAGCCTATCAACGTAGTAGTCTACTACGACCCTAATGGGGAAAACTTGTTTTGAGGCGGGTTTCTCGCTTAGATGCATTCAGCGATTATCCCTTCAATACGTAGCTACCCTGCGTATGCTCCTGGCGGAACAACAGGTACACCAGCGGTATGTCCATCCCGGTCCTCTCGTACTAAGGACAGGTCCTCTCAATTTTCCTACACCCACGGCAGATAGGGACCGAACTGTCTCACGACGTTCTAAACCCAGCTCACGTACCACTTTAAACGGCGAACAGCCGTACCCTTGGGACCTTCTACAGCCCCAGGATGTGATGAGCCGACATCGAGGTGCCAAACCTCCCCGTCGATATGGACTCTTGGGGGAGATCAGCCTGTTATCCCCGGCGTACCTTTTATCCGTTGAGCGATGGCCCTTCCACATGGAACCACCGGATCACTATGACCGACTTTCGTCTCTGCTCGACTTGTGGGTCTCGCAGTCAGGCAAGCTTATGCCATTGCACTCTAAAGGTTGATTTCCGACCAACCTGAGCTTACCATCGCGCGCCTCCGTTACTCTTTAGGAGGCGACCGCCCCAGTCAAACTGCCTACCATGCATGGTCCCAAACCCGGATAACGGGTCATGGTTAGACATCACAAAACATCAGGGTGGTATTTCAAGGATGACTCCCCCCGAGCTGGCGCCCAGGATTCAACGTCTCCCACCTATCCTACACAAATATTTCATAATGCCAGTGCAAAGCTACAGTAAAGGTGCACGGGGTCTTTCCGTCTAACCGCGGGAACTCCGCATCTTCACGGAGAATTCAATTTCACTGAGTCGATGCTGGAGACACCGGAGAAGTCGTTACGCCATTCGTGCGGGTCGGAACTTACCCGACAAGGAATTTCGCTACCTTAGGACCGTTATAGTTACGGCCGCCGTTTACTGGGGCTTCAATTCAATGCTTGCACATCTCCTTTTAACCTTCCAGCACCGGGCAGGCGTCAGACCGTATACATCCGCTTATCGCGTTTGCACAGCCCTGTGTTTTTAATAAACAGTCGCTACTCCCTAGTTTGTGTCCCCCACCCAAAGTTGCCTTCAAGTGGGGCTCTCTTATCCCGAAGTTACGAGAGCAAGTTGCCTAGTTCCTTCAGCATCGTTCTCTCAAGCGCCTTGGTATACTCTACCTGACCACCTGTGTCGGTTTCGGGTACGGTCTATAGTGCTGGAGCTATTTCCTGGAACCCTTTGCCCCGCCCGAGAAATCCAATAATCTCGAACAAAACGCAGAATCCGTCACTTCCAGCAGGCCCACGAATATTAACGTGGTTCCCATCGGTTACGCTTTTCAGCCTCACCTTAGGGGCCGGCTAACCCTGCTCAGATTAACTTGACGCAGGAACCCTTGGTCATTCGGCGACAGTGTTTCTCACACTGTTGGTCGTTACTCATGTCAGCATTCTCACTTCTGATACCTCCACCGTTTCTTGTCGAACCGGCTTCACAGGCTTACAGAACGCTCCGCTACCACTTAAAAATAAATTTAAGTCCATATCTTCGGCACGTAGTTTGATCCCCGTTACATTTTAGGCGCAGAATAGCTATTAGACCAGTGAGCTGTTACGCTTTCTTTAAAGGATGGCTGCTTCTAAGCCAACCTCCTGGCTGTTATGGCCGTTCCACATCCTTTCCAACTTAACTACGATTTTGGGGCCTTAGATGATGGTCTGGGTTGTTTCCCTCTCGACAATGAACGTTAGCATCCACTGTCTGACTGCCAGATAGTACTTCCGGGTATTCGGAGTTTGGTTAGGTTTGGTAGGTCTTTGGGACCCCCTAGCCCATCCAGTGCTCTACCCCCCGGAGTATTCGTCTGACGCTATACCTAAATATATTTCGCGGAGAACCAGCTATTTCCCAGTTTGATTGGCCTTTCACCCCTAACCACAGTTCATCACCGACCTTTTCAACGGGCGTGTGTTCGGTCCTCCAGTAGGTGTTACCCCACCTTCAACCTGACCATGGCTAGATCACTAGGTTTCGGGTCTAATACGTGAAACTAAATCGCCCTATTAAGACTTGCTTTCGCTGCGCCTACACCTATCGGCTTAAGCTTGCTTCACACATTAAGTCGCTGACCCATTATACAAGAGGTACACAGTCACGCTTGCGCGCTCCTATTGCTTGTATGCATCCGGTTTCAGGTCTATTTCACTCCCCTTGCCGGGGTTCTTTTAACCTTTCCCTCACGGTACTAGTTCACTATCGGTTAGTAAGGAGTACTTAGGCTTGGAGCGTGGTCGCCCCATATTCAGACAGGATTGCACGTGTCCCGCCCTACTCGAGGATGACAAAACTTTTTACCTATACGGGGCTATCACCCACTATGGCTGCCTTTTCCAAAGCATTCTAGTTTTTATTTTATCATCACTGGCCTGGTCCCCGTTCGCTCGTCACTACTAAGGGAGTCTCTGTGATTTCCTTTCCTCTCGGTACTTAGATATTTCAGTTCCCGAGGTTCGCTTGAGTTACCTATGAATTCAGTAACACATACCGCATACGCGGTGGGTTCCCCCATTCAGAAATCGTCGGATCAAAGTTTCTTCGCAACTCCCCGACGCTTATCGCAGCGTAGCACGTCTTTCATCGCCTCTTACTACCAAGGCATCCACCAGATGCACTTATCATATTTATTAATCATCTAAAATTATTAAGAACAAAATCCCACATGTGGATTTTGTAATTCTTGAGTTTAGTTTGAACGATGTCTGAATTATGAACGTACAGAGCTAAACAGCTTTCTAGCGTTTTCCCATTTTTATTTCTACTTCGTCAGCCTTCGCTTCATGTATATGAAATACACTTCAGCTTGGCTTCCTCGTATAAATTAAAAAGCGAAAACGCTATAAACAAATAGTCTGCATTTTCAACAATCCAATATTACATCAACTCATCAAATTGACACTAATCAGGTAGAATTGGCCCATGTTAATAATACGCTCAAGCGCCGCCAGGGCTGCGCACCTCAATGGTGCTAGTCCTCGCCAGTGCTCGCCCACATTACTAATGTGCGTGCCTTTTCCCGCGACCCTGACCAGTGTATATGATGTCAGAAAAACCTATTCACAATATCAATCTGCAAAAAGCATCCGGCGGACCGGGGAACTTTTAAATCCACTTCATCGGTGAAGGGAGGAGATGTATAGCCACCCATTTCGAACCTGTCAACAGGCATAGTGCATTTTTTTTATTTTTTTTTATATAAGTCTGGAAAGTTAGGGTGAGAGCAGGTTTCCTGGCGAGGATTTTTTTATGGAGGCGAAATTTTATATCTTTCATGAGGTAATATTAATTGGATTAGTTGCTTCATATGTGGTGGTAATCCTATTTTTAGGCTTGCGGCAACGGCAGGCAAACTTTAAGCTTATGGTATAATAACGCAAAATTTGAATAAAAATCAGGGGTTTTCAGTGTCCAAGAAACTTTATATAAAAACATATGGTTGCCAGATGAATGTATATGACACGGTGCGTATGCAGGATGTGATGGCGCCGCTTGGCTATGTGCCCAGCGATAATTATGAAGATGCGGATATGGTAATACTTAATACCTGCCATATCCGTGAAAAAGCTGAAGAAAAAGTGTATTCAGACCTGGGGCGCATCCGCAAGGAAAAGGATGTGAAAAGCGCTGGCGGCGGTAAAATGCTGGTTGCGGTTGGCGGTTGCGTGGGGCAGGCGGAAGGGGCTGAGATAATCAAGCGCGCGCCATATGTAGATATGGTTTTTGGGCCGCAGAGCTATCACCAGCTTCCGGAAATGGTAACTAAGGCAATGCGCGGGAGGGGTGAGGTGGTGGAACTTGATTTCCCGCAGGTGCAGAAATTCGACATGCTGCCGGAAGTCAGTGATTCGCAAGGGGTTTCAGCGTTTCTTTCGGTGCAGGAAGGCTGTGATAAATTCTGCAGCTTCTGTGTTGTTCCTTATACGAGGGGGGTGGAATATTCGCGCCCGATGGCTGCGATATTGCAGGAAGCAAGGAAGCTGGTTGATGGCGGCGCCAAGGAAATAACCTTACTCGGGCAAAACGTAAATGCGTACCATGGCGATACGGGGCAGGGGGGTAAGACAGCATCGCTGGCTTATCTTATTGACGCGCTGGCGCAGATAAACGGTCTTGAGCGCATTCGCTACACTACTTCGCACCCGCGTGATATGAGCGACGACCTGATAGCGATCCATGGTTCAGAGCCTAAGCTTATGCCTTACCTGCATCTTCCGGTGCAGTCGGGGTCGGATGAGATACTCAAGAAAATGAACCGCAAGCACAAGGCCGAGCTGTATTTTGATATAATAGAACGTCTGCGCAAGATTCGTCCTGATATTGCGTTGTCGTCAGATTTTATTGTCGGGTTTCCCGGTGAAAGCGACAAGGATTTTGAAGATACCATGGAGCTAATCCGCAAAATCGGCTACGGTTCGGCCTATAGTTTCAAATACAGCCAGAGGCCGGGAACGCCTGCCGCTGTTGATGAAAACCAGGTGGATGAAATGGTAAAACAGGAAAGGCTGGCGCGCCTTCAGGCGCTGGTGCATGAGCAGCAGGTGGCTTTCAACCATTCATTCGTGGGCAAAACCATCAAGGTGCTTTTTGACCGCGATGGAAAGCTGGGCGGCCAGCTTCTTGGCAAGGGTGAGCATATGCAGTCGGTCTATGTAAATGCCAGTCAAGGCCTGCGCGGAACCATCGCAGATGTTAAAGTCACCGGCGGGTTTTTGAATAGCGTTACGGGTGAGGTGGTAGGTTAGTGCCAATTGTTTTTCATCCTAACCCAGGCTCCTTGCTAGTATGCGATTTCTCTGGGATGGTTGAGCCGGAAATGGTCAAGGCTCGTCCTGTCGTTGTGGTATCTCCTCGTTTGCGGCACAGAAGCGGTTTATGCACCGTAGTTCCGTTAAGTACTACAATCCCGACAAATATAATGCCGTGGCATTGTAAAATTATTCTTGATGCTCCGTTGTCAGCAAAATGGAATCGGGCTGAGATATGGGCTAAATGTGATATGCTTTATACTATGCGTTTTGAACGAATGGATCGTTTCCATATGCGTGTTGAAGGCCATCGCAAATACTACGACAGGCGCATTGATGATGAGCAATTATCAGATGTAAGATGTTGTATACATTCGTTTCTTTGTAAAAAATGGGGAGCTTGAAAAATATATCCTAATAGGATATAATAGCTACGTACCCGCTCTGTTTCGGCATCGGGCTTGAAATCCTGCAAAACAGGTGGCCGCGCTTTTTAGCGCGGCCTTTTTTTATACGCTTACTCAATAGTGTTACTGGTGAGATTGTGCAGTAGCCTGGCTTTACTTTGTGGCACGCTTGTGCTACAATAACTTCGTATAGATATATGGAGTCTGTTATGTTGCAAAATCATGAAAATGCGAAGACGGATTATGTACGCGCCCGTATGTCACCGGAAGTGAAGGAGGCTGCGGAAGCGGTTTTTACCAAATTAGGATTGGGGCATACGGAAGCCATCAGGCTTTTTTACCAGCAGGTTGTCCTTAATCAGGGATTGCCCTTTGGTGTTAAAATTCCAAACGCAGAAACAGTGCGGGCGATGAAACAGGTGAAAAGCCGGAAGAGCCTTGAAAGATATAAAAATGCTAAAGAATTATTCGATCAGTTCCGTTAATGCGCATTATCGATACTTCCAATAAATTTAAGAAAGATTTATCACGCCTTAAAAAGCGTGGTAAGAATCTTAGTAAAATGGAAAATGCTCTGGTAAGGGCTGGCACTCACTCAGATCTGTTTTAAAAAGGGAAATAAATGAAAGAAAAACACGCTAAGGCTGGTGAATCAATTAGTATTGCTTTTCAGGATAACTCCTTGCTTCCCATGCTTTTTGGCGATGAGGACAGTCATTTAACCAAGCTTGAGAAAAAATTTAACGTGCAGGCGACCACGCGGGGGAATCTTCTTGCTATATCCGGCGAAAAAGAAAATGTGGAAGCCTGCCGTGCGGTGGTGGAATCGCTATATGCGGATTTGAAAAAAGGCATGGATATAAGTTCGAAAGAAGTGGAGGCGGCGATTCGTATGAACAGCAATAATTCGCAGGAACGTGAGGAAAATAAAAACCTGTTTGGCATGCCTGAGCTTGTTGTGAAAACGATGAAAAAAAGTGTTAAGCCATATTCTCCGGCGCAGGCAACATATATAGAAGCTCTGATGAAGAATGATGTTGTGTTCACGCTTGGACCTGCGGGGACAGGTAAGACTTACCTTGCGGTTGCGATGGCGGTTGCCATGTTCAATTCACACCGCGTAGAAAAAATCATTCTCTCGCGTCCGGCAGTGGAAGCTGGGGAAAAACTTGGTTTCCTGCCTGGCGATCTTAAGGAAAAAATCGACCCGTACCTGCGCCCGTTATATGACGCGCTGCATGATATGATACCGGCGGAAAAGCTTGCCCGCCATATGGAAGCCGGGGATATTGAGGTTGCGCCGCTTGCTTTCATGCGTGGGCGGACGCTTGCCAACGCGTTCGTGATCCTGGATGAAGCGCAGAACACAACCCCAACCCAGATGAAAATGTTTTTAACAAGGCTTGGCGAAAATTCGCGCATGGTGATAACCGGCGACCTGACCCAGACTGATTTGCCTAAAGACGTTAAATCCGGCCTGGGGGATGTGGTGCGCAAGGTGGAGGGTATCGAAGGTATAGCTTGCGTGCGCTTTACCGACCGCGATGTGGTGCGCCACCCGCTGGCAGCCAAGATAATCAAGGCATACGATGAATGGGATAAGAAGCGAAAAAATAATGCACCTTTGGATTAAAGCGAAAACGCTCTAGTGGATAGTGGTTGGTAGGAAGTGATAAATGCTGCCTTACAAAGGTTTAGGGAACAGCTTTTCCAATTCCACATCCAGCGCACAGGATATTCGGTAAAGTTCGTTAAGGCGAATCTCAAATTTACCCATCTCGTAAAAATCCAGCAGGTTCATTGATATTCCGGAAAGCTCGGAAAGTTTGCGCAAAGTCATTTTTTTACTCATGCGGACCCCGTGGATATTCTGGCCTATTACGAAGCGCAGATGACGGAATGAATGCGTGCTGTATTGCATATATGTGGTTCTCCTCTTTGATATCGGGAGTCTAGAAAC